>DASYZE010000030.1:0-72062 GCA_035946625.1 Terriglobia bacterium
GTACGAAGAGGTCTACCGAACCGAGTATCGCGATCTAGCCGACGCTCAGGCGGGCATCGGCGTGTTCCTGGAAAAGGTCTACAACCAAAAACGCCTGCACTCGGCGCTGGGCTACCTGCCCCCCGCGGAGTTCGAGCGCAGCCTGCGGGCTCAAAACAACAAGGAGGCCGCTGCGCGGCATCTTCCCTTATGAGTTTTCTCAGGCATGACGAAATCTATCCTTTCGATGAGGGCGCCGTCGCTCCCGACCGCGCCCTCGCTCATCGAACGGATGAGTTTCGGACTGGCTATTCCTTGGCAGGTTGCACTCCTGCAGAGCCTGCCTCTGCTTCACCAGCCGGCAGCCATCTTGCATTATCACGTTTGGGCAGTACAATGAAATTCCGGCGAACGGCAACGAGTGTCTTAACTGTTTGTCTCACCCCAGGGGGCAACCCCACACACTTGTTTCTGAATGGCGATGATCCTGATTTATGTTTGCGGAAAACAGTCCTGCGGGAGACATCCTCCCCCTCGTTCTTTTTATTGTGCAAGTAGAAATCATTTCAGGCACTACGAACTCTTCTCTAAGAATTTACCCACACGGAATCCCTGACAATATAACTTTTGTCCATTGTTGGCGCCTCACTAGAAACGCCCCGCTGCGAGGAGCCGTGCCGAGGCCACGGCTCCTGCAGGCTTGAGGTCTGCATTTCTTTTGTCCGTAAACTACACGTTGCGGCAATTCAGTGTCTCCTGGCACTTACACCTGACTACTAAGTCCGCATGTGGTACCGGGAGAGCGAATGCAGGAACCCGAAACCGTTGAGGAGCCACAAGACAACGCCAATCACCACGACGACATTCAGGATCGACTTGATGGAGCGTGCCATCGGGATGAAAGCATTAATCAGCCAAAGCACAACGCCAATCACGATCAGAACCCCAACCACATGAATTAGATCCATAATGTAATCCTCCTCATTTTTGAAGGCAAATGCCTTTTATGTTGCTCTTGATAATCTAAAGCTTGCCCAAGAGCAGCAAGATGACCACTATGGTCAGCACCAAGCCCAATCCGCCGCTGGGGGCATATCCCCATTTGCGGCTGTGATTCCAAGTGGGCAGTGAACCGAATAGCATCAAAACCATCACCACAATTAATACAGTTACGAGCATTTTCTTGCCTCCTCTGTAGATCCCCGCGACTGAACTGCGTCTGCCGGGATTATTCCCTAACCTCAGTCATGGCCTCTGCGTTACGGTTGCCGAACTTGAGTTGGGGCGACTGCTGAGCTACCCGCGACAGTCGGGAACGGTGGCTTCACCAGCTTCAATTGACCCAGCGCCACCTGCACGGCCTGCCAAGCACCGAAGTCTCTCTTGGTCTCGATCGGCGCCGAGAGGTCCCCATAAAAGTTCAGAATGTTCTCGCGCAGTTCCGGGGACGTATGATCGAACTTTCTCTCTGACAAATTGCCCAGCAACTTGGCGTAGGCGTTGTCGGTGAGGGTATACTCCGCCGCCTTGGTTGGTTTTCCCGTGTCGAAATCAACGTTGGCAAGCTGAAGCGAATCCGTCCGCACGGCTTCGAGATACGCCCGATACTGATCCACGGTCGTGTTGATGCTTTTGAAGTACATGTCCTCGGTTTGCGGAGTAGGGTTATTGAACGCCATGGCTTTGAATGGCCCCACTTTCGGCATGTATTGCAGGAACACGGACAACACGCGCACGCCGGGCCCCGGTTTTGTGTATTCCTTTCCCCAGTTCTTTTCATAGTCGGAGCGCTTCAGACGGTAGAGGAACTTTCGTTTCGAGAAAGTGGGATCCTCGCGCATCATGTCCTTCTTATGGGTGCGCAGCGCGACCCGCGTCATCTCCGGGATCATCTGGCTGACCGAGTAACGGTAGGTGCCGATGGCGAGATCCTCGCGCGGAAGGACGTCTTTCAAGTCCACTCCGTAAACCACCGGAAAGACGCGTTCCAGCAGGGACTTGGACACCTGAAAACCGATGAAATCGTGATACTGTTGCGAAGCATAACGGCTCTTGGCAACCTGCACCATATCGAATCCGAATTCCGTTCGGATATGCGCTGTCTTATCTTGCGCGTATTTGACGGAGTTGCCGAACTGCGCCCGGAGCTTTGGGTATTCGATTGCCACAGACTGATTAACCGCCGGGTGGCCGGCTATGTCTGAGGCATAGTGCGCCAAGGCGCCCATGGCGAACGCGTACTCGTCAGCGTCCTGGCTCTCGAGCAGCAGCTCGCGAACGAAATCCCCGCTGCGCACGTAATGGACCAGGTCGCTGAATTGCTTGCTGCCGAAGGGGTAGTAGCCGAGATCCTGAATGACGGCGCCGCCGTAGGCGTAGGCGTGCGCCTCGGTGATCTGGTCTTCCGTCAGCGTTGGAAATCGCTTGAGCAGCAGAGGCCGGATCTCATCTTTCCAAAGCAGATCGACGATTTCCTCGTGCGTCAGGACGGAGTACGCGAACGAACTGCCGGCGCACATCAGCGAGATACAGAGGAGAAAGGCAATGGTCAGGGTTATTCTCATGCTCGTTCTTCCTTAATCTACGTTGAACCTAGAATTAGTGCGCCAGGCATTAGTTGGGCCTGGCGCAGTGGGTCGATGTAAAACATCGCTACGTCGATTCCTTGGGTCGTTTACACCCGGTCGAAAGAGTGTCCACCCTTGGGAGAGTATTTGGTCAATGCGTGGTCGAATGCTCGGGCTGACTGCGGAGTCGCCACCGAGCCTTCGATTAGAATCTCTTTGGCGCTGACTTCGCGTCCGTAGAGTTTCCGGTTGTCGTCCTTGTCCTGCTTCATCACCGCTCCATCGAGCGACACGCCGGCAAACAAGCCGCGCGTTCTCGAGTAGCTGAGGATCTCAGCATGGAGTTGAGCGTCGGTCGCGCCTTCCGCCGAGCGTCCCACCGGTCCCGCAGCAACGGAGGCTTCCGCACCCAGCTTCACGCTGTCCTGAACCAGCTTGCGCGCGCCTTCGGGGTTCATCACGAGGAAGATGACGTCGGTCGCCTTGCCGCCGATCTGAAAACCAATGCTCGCCGCGCCCAGGGTAAACATGGATGGGGCGCCCCACTCGCCGATGCCGCCCTTGCGGCACACCAGCACGCCGCGTCCGTAAGTGCCGCCGATTCCCAGCGCGAATTTATATTGGGAAGGGACCACGCCCACACACACCGCTTTCTCAAACAACTCTTCCGGAATGCCCTTGTCGGGCGTCCCCATGATTTCGTTGAGAATGTTGGTGGACTTTTGCAGCTGACTTTCACCTGCAAATGCCGGGATACAGAATGTGGCTAATAGAAGAATTAAACCAAGCCTTTTCATTGTAAAACTCCTTTGTCCCCTCAAAGCCGGGAGAGCGTTATCCGCTTCCTGCCAGGTCTTTGCCTACATCACGGGGCACATCATTTATACCTCGGGGTCATTCACCTGTCTGTCTTGTAAGGACCGCTGCTGTGGTCAATACTGCTCATCAAACCTGAAAAGAGGGAATTGAGATTGAAGGGGATCGGTTGAGCCTGCTCGTTCAAATTCGACCTTGCGGATTCGCCCTAGCAAATTGTCCCATTCTTAATTAAGAGCGACGTCAAACACCGGAGAGGACATGCTCTGCCGCAGTAGTTGACCGTGGCCGGGCCGGCCATTCTATTACGAATTAAGGCTGGCGTCGGCTGGAGGCGCGGGCGGTAACCATCAGAACCCCGCCCGTCACAGTCAGAAGGACGCCCGCGATCGGGGAAAAAGGCACGCGATTTTGTTCGGGGTACTCAACCGTCACAGGCCCCATGCTGGCTCTATTCTGAGTGGTATATGAAATTCCGCCGAACAGGAGCAGAGCCGCTCCGATAATCAAAAGGAGGAGGCCCACAGTGAATCTGTTCATTTGGATGTTCCTTTCCCTTCACAATCAAACGTCTCTAGCGAAGCGCCGCCGAGGCAAGCACGGGACCTCGGCGGTTGCGTGCATCAAACTTTCGGCTTACCAATCAAGCGTAAACTCATACCACGCGCTTCCCGGTGTGCCCTGATCGTTCACTTGAACGACCGCGGTGTAATTATTGGAGGCGGTAGGCTGTTCCAACAAACGAATTTGGCCTCTTCCACGGACCTTGTTCAAGTTAACCTGAACCTCATCGAAAGGAAGGGCTATTGAGAGTTGATAGGTGGCCTGCTGAACATTCGATGCCGTTAAATGAATCATCTTCACGCTGGAACCGCGCAACGTGATGTTATCGCTGCCATCCACCAAACCCTGCCACTGAAAATGGCCAGTGCCTGAAACCTGAGCGGAATTGTTGTCGGGGTTCGACACGGAATTGTTGTCTGAATTGAGCCCGCGATTGTTGTCGTTTGGGTTGTTTGCGCCAACTAAGTTTAAGTCCGCCTGGATGCTGGGCCACTGTTGTGCGAACCGGGATTTGTTCTGCGCGTTTTGCAGACTGCCATCCACCCGTTGTGCGCTGCTGAGGAGGATGCGAGCGGCGACTGCGGAACTGCCATCGCTACGTGCGGTAGCGGTTGCCTGCTGATACCACGCCGCGGCATTGGCGAAACTATTGGCTTGGAGCAGGAGGTCCAGATCACCTTCGATCAGGGCGTTATTAGAAGTCAGCCCCGCACGTATGTCGTTGATCCGAATTCCCAGACTGGACTGATAATTGTTCAGAAGCGATTGCGACTTTTGGTAAATCGAGGTGGCGAGTTGACGATCGGAGGATGCGGCGTCCTGCCCGCTTCCCACTAAACCGAGACGGGCAGCGGTCTTCTGGTCCAAGTCGCCAGTTTCTGGCTGTCCGTTTTGGTTTTGGAAATCAGCGAGGGCCTTGCGAGTCTGACTATCAAGCTGACCATTAATGGATCCACTATAGAAATTCCTATCGCGCAGCGCCGTTTGGGCCCTTCGCACTATGCTCGAAGACGTGTAGACCGGTGCATTGTTTGTTACGCCTGAATTCTGGCTTTGCTGCTCATTGGTACCGATCGTGACCGAACTCACAAATTCCATCGAAACGTTGGACCCCGAAGGCAATTGCACTTCTTGTCCACCCGACAGGATCGCATTGAGCGTGCCGATCACCGTTCTGTCGCCTCCTCCAATGAGGACGTTTCTCCGATTTGTGTTGCCGCTTTGTGCAATTCGGCCATCCTGGCTGTTGATTTGCCCATTTACATTTGGTGCCCGGGTTGTCAACACACCCGAAAGGTCATAAGACGTCCCGTCAGCGAGCACCAGACGAAAGAATTCCACGCCGATTGCCCCTGACTGGGAACCTTGGCCGGCAGGCCTGACTTCTGTTACACGGCCATCCACCGAACTGGATTGTGGGATGGCCAGGTTGCCATCCACATAGATGGACCGCCGGACCGTCGACGAGAAGGTATCGCCTTGCTGGGAGGTCGCAGAATCGAGTGATGAAGTCGTCTGCAACTCGATTACAGCTCCCGCGGGAACCGTCACGCGATCGAAAGCCCACACGTTGGCAGCGAAAAGAACGGCGACGGTAGCCGCCCCGGCTCCGTTGCGAATATTTGAAATCCATTGAGTTCTCATATTCAATTCTCCTCTTCCATGCCGCTATTTCGGCACCTACTTTCGTACCCCGACTCTCCAACTCGTGGATCCGAGGACGGTGCCCCGGAAACTCTGGAGTTGAGGTCATCTAAAATTCCTCACACGTTAATGTCCAACATTAATCTCAAAGTGGATTGCGTCGTGAACGCGATACCCATTGTCAATCAGAACGACGTGTCCCCCGATGACGACGTAACGGTACCCGCGAGGGGGACGGCCCATGCCGCGCGTCATCTCATAGGGCGCCGGGCGACTCATCCGTCGCATTTCATCGTCGAGCACATAGCCCGGCTGAATCCGGCGTTCGTAATCGTCGTTCCATTGGTTGTCCTGTCTAAAAACCTCCTGGTCGTGGTTCTGGTTGTAGTAAGTACGCGCGTACTGGCGTTGATTCTCGTTAAACTGGCGATAGCGCTTCTTAGTCTGGCCGCGATTCTCATACCTTTGGTCATGTCCGCGGTTCTGGCCATTGCCGCGGTTCTGGTCATCCCGGTCCTGTGCCACAGCCGCCATGCTCGCAAAGGCGAGCAAAGCCGTCACACAAGATGTGGTAAAACATCTGGTCTTCATTACTTTTCTCCAATCAAACTCGGGATTCCTCTGCAAAGAACTGGGTGCAGTGGGCGCACGCGTAAACGCATTTCGTTCGCATAACCTTTATATCCAAGCGGGAAAAGTCTGTAAGCACACTCTGGCTCACCTGTTAGGTCAATATTGCTCACTTCAATTCGCACCGGGGATACTCGATAAGATGCGCGGAAGTCAACGGGGCCCAGGTCTGATAGATCTTTTGAATTCCCCTTTGTTCGATTTCTAAGGCAAAATTTTGCGCTGGCGACCGCATGGATTAATTCTGAAGCAGCTCTTAAGCAAGGATTCCCCCCCCCCGGGCAGACACCGGGTCGCGCCTGGTGAATGCCCACTAAGAGGCGTGGTGAATGTATTGCTAGAAAAGGCTGAGCGTAATGTGAATGCCCGGGTGCCTTGGGTTATAAAGGAAGTAGGAGCTATCCACGTATTCCACATAAACGTCGTCGGTGTAGTACCAATCGGAGGGCCATGGTTCATTGTAGCCAAACCAATAACCGCTGTATTGGAAGCGATTATATCCGTTGACCATTCTGGGGCGGCCCATGCGGAACTGGTGGGCATTGCCAAAATGAGCGCGGTAACTAGCGTCAGAAATTTGACCATAATGATGGCCATTGTTTCCGTTGCCATGGAACCCGTTGTTGCCACGATTGTTCGCAACACGTTGAGGCTGTCGTTGAGTGCGTTGAGCCTGCTGGCTGCGCTGCGGCTGCCGTTGCGTGCGCTGAGCTTGCTGGGTGCGTTGAGCCTGCTGGGTGTGCTGCAGTTGTTGTGAATGCTGGGCCTGCCGTCCCTCCTGCCTGCCTCCACCCTGCGCCTTCTGCTCTTTCTGACCACCTCCGCCCTTTTGCTCCTGTCCTTTTTGTGCATAAACAGAAGCAGTGGTTCCGAGAAGCAGAGCCAGCGCTGCTATGATGATAAATCTAAAGAACTTCATGGTGTTGCCTCCAATGCATTTATCCGAAATCTGCCTCTCACCAGAAACTGGAGGCACTCTAGTTATAGCGTCAGTCGAAGGTAGTGTCAGTTCAGTGCGGCTCACCTGTAAGGTCAAAACTGCTCAATGGAGATTTGGAAGTGAGAGGTTCTGTCTGTTCTCAGGTCAGCAGAGAAAAGGGGTCTCGCTGTTTGTCGCGGCCAGCTTGATTTGCAATTGCCATGCCGTTTCCTACAATCTTGGACACCGATCCGCGGGGCTCATGCGACCTGGTCAATTAAGCCCTGACGTCGCCAGTTGCAGATTGCATTCGGGACTCCTCGCTCCGGGTGTATTCGGCTCTAGCTTCCCGGGTTGACGTGATATCTTGCGCGCCGGTGCGCGCCAGGATCTTTCTGGCACGCTTTGTCCAAATCGAATCGACGGTATGTACGGAGGCAAGAATTCCGCCATCTTTGACACGGCGCTCATAGCGTTTGGCAATGTATTCGGGAATCTCCATACTCATGAGCGCAGCCGCAATCCGGCCTAACGCGCCCTCCGCTCCCACGCCCGCGAGGGCAACCATGATCGGCCCGGCAGCGATTACCTGCCCCAGACCAGGGATTGCCAAAGTGCCGAAACCCGCCAGCCACTCCAAGGTGCCGTCCACCACCGCACCAGTTCCCGCGCCTCCCATGGACCCTCCAGGAAGCTTCGCCGCTACTTCACGGGCGAAATTCATTGACCCGGCGTTTTTCGGGAACAACACAGATATGTTTGTGTTTCGAATTTCCGCGGCCTGCAAGGCCTCGACGGCATGCTCGACACTTGAGTAATAAGGATAGATGCCAAAGGTGACTACGTTTTTTTCTGACATACTGAAACCTCCCTTGAATCTGGAAATATTCCTTCCTGACTGCTCCCCAGACCGGATTCATGATTTTTCTTGCTCGCCTTGGTCGCGCGAGTCAAGAGTCCTCAGCGGCAGTTCACTAAGTGCCTTCACGGCAACTCGTATTTTGGCACTTATGGCGTCAATCAGCCGTTTTGAGTTACGGTCTGTCTGATCCCAATTCGGAGCGATTGAGCCGCCGATCTCGACGGGGACAGTCTCGGCGCGAGGCAGGTCCCCCACGACTTTGGTTACCCTTGCCATCAATTCGACGTTGAAGTCAGGAAGACTGCGATCAGCCACCAGCAATCCGCCGTTCTCAAATCCACGACTCAGGAATTGGTCGAAGGCGCATTTCCGTGACGTGATGATCAGAATTCCTGGCACAGTACCACCCACGGGCTTGAAATCTGAGGCTTTCAGCCATATCCGGTAGAAGATGTGGGGAATGATGTCCCTTGCCGCTTCCTCGTTTGCGAGGATAGGGCGGACCACGGAGTAGGCCATTTCCGCGTGTCGACGGTACAGAATGGCCAGAGCCGTTTCGTCCCTGGACCTGATTCGCTGCATCAAACTTTCGTCGGTCACTTCATTTCCGCCGACATGCGCGTGATGCCATGATGCGAGTGCCCCGCTTTCGTACGTTTTCCCTGGACGCTGCTCGGGCGATGCCATCAGTCCCATTTGCTTTACCGCCTTTTCCGTTCGAGGCTCACGCTGCTGCTCGTCTCACCCCTTCGAACTGCGGATGATGGACACCTGCCCTCGATTACGGATCGATAATATTCTTGCTCGATGAGCGGGCGCGGGTCAGTTCAATCCTGCTCACCTGTTTGGTCAAAATTGAACACTTAGGGTTACCCCGTGCAGGGATTGGAGCAAGTAAACCAGGGTACATTTCAGGTATTAGCCCAACAACGCCTTCCGCGTCCGGGAAAGCATGCCGCTGAGGAAGGGAACGCGGTGTTGGAGGCGGGGGCGGAGCCGGAAAACATAGAACGAACTTCTTAAGAATTTCCGACTCCGCCTTTGTCGGGTTGAAGGGAGTTGTTACGACAAGGGTTTTTTACCTGAGGTTCTTTCGCGTGTCTGTTCAAAAGGGAACAGCACTGTGGTCAAAATTGTACATTCCAGGTTATGAGGCGAAGAAAATGTGTTGTGGCGTGAGGAAGAATTATTGAGGATCTGAAGTGACGGCCAATTTCGCAGGAGGCTCAGAAAGGGGCGATGAATCCTGTTTTTCTGGGATTCTGAGTGCCCGCACGATAAACCTTTGGGGCGCCGGACCCACAAAATAGAAGGGGTAACATGTCACCAGGGTCAGGACGGCATCACCCGAATTGTCGAGCACTGACATGTCATCCGGTTCCACCAACTCTGTAGAATCGACGCGATAGTGATAAACGCCTTTCAACGTCGTTAGCGTTATCATATCATCCTTATGAATGTTCCGCAGCGACCGAAAAAAGGTATCTCGATGGCCCGCAATCGCCACGTTGCCTGGCATGCCGGGCAGCGCCGTTCCCGAGATGTGCCCCACCGCGCGCCGCAAAGTTCTTCCGCTGGTCCCTTCCATGATCATCACCGAAAGTCCGATGCTGCTAATCTCGATTCGCCCCAAAGTGGAACTTTCGCGACCAGCCGCAACCCGACTTTCAGTCCCGACATTTCCAATGCCTGCGGGAACTGTGGCGGGAATCAACGGGTGAGAGCCTTCGCGGCTGCCCTTAGAAGGAGTCACCCTGCTTAAGGCTTGTTGGAATCTCCAGGCTTCATATGCCTGGTAAGCTTTCGCATCAAGCAATACGTACCCGTAGTAGCCCAGCGCAATGATCCCAATGATTAAAAAGGGATATCGGCACCCGCGGAGCACTGTTCGCGTTCGCTTCGAGCGCAACATCGTCCATTTCCTGAATTTCATGGGTGGCTTCCCGCATTGGCCTGAGATTTAACAGGCGCATAGTAACCGGCCCGCGTTCGGACCAACAAGCGTCCATGACCCGGCGCCCCGACCTTTACTTGAATGACGCGATAGGCCCCGTCCTGCTTTCTATTCGCGGGTGTATAGGCGATGGTGTACTGGTTGCGAATATCGCGGGCAACGCGCTCGCAAATGGGGATTATTTCCCTTATCGATTCCGGCATGAATGCCTCGCCGCCAGTGGCCCTGGCAAGCTCCTTCAGGACCCCAGGGTTCCTGTCTGGGTCATCCGGGTCGTAGAGACCAAGCGCATAAATAATTGCTTCGGACTGGACAGCCGTGGCCATGACCTCCTTCAGTCGGTGTTTGCTGGCATTGTCGGCTCCATCGCTAACCACGATCAGGACTTTCTTATCGCGATTCCCCTTCTTCAAGTGCTCGAGCGCTGCCGCCACAGCATCGTAAAGCGCGGTCTCTCCGTCTGCGACCATTCCAGACAGGGCAATCTGTAACTGACCCACCTGATCCGTGAACAAGGTGTTCGCAGGTAGGCCAAACCGAACGTGCTCGTTGAAACTGATTACGAACATCTGATCCTGCGGGTTGCTGGAGTGGGCAAACGCCAGGGCAGCAGTAATAACTTCTTGACGCTTCGGAGCCATGCTCCCACTGTTGTCGATAACCAATCCCACCGTGACCGGAATATCTTCGTGGCTAAAATTCTTGATTTCCTGTTGAGCGCCGTCCTCGTAGACCTGGAAGTCGCTTTGGCTGAGTCCGGAAACAAGGACGCCTTTGTGGTTCTCCACGGTCGCGTGCAAAACAACCATGTTCACATCGACTTTGATGGTGTAGGGATCAGCTTTGGGGTCCTGGACGCCAGGGAGTTTCTGCGGCCAAGCAATGCCGAGTAGCACAATCAAGAAGCATAATATGGCCAAAATTCGGCATGTAGCTCGGTAGCGGCCGCCTGTACCTATTCTCATGTGCAAAAACCCACTGGACGCACCCACAGTCTCCACGAGATATGCCAACCGTGGCTAGGGGTCGCGTGTCCTCGCCGCCAACCCAATGCCCGGCAGCCAGGAGGCACCCTTCATGAGTTGACGCACTTTACGCCCCATGATAGCGCGTCCCGCGTTGAGCAACATGAAGATCGCGCAGGCCAATGCCGCCAACATTGCAACGATGATTGCCACGAGCACACAAGCGGCGCATTCAAAGAAGATAAACATTTTCACACCCAGCCGGAGACGTTGATCGACCTGAAAATAACTCTGTGTTAATCCAACCGCATGAGGATGGGAGATGATACTCGCGTACCATCCCCCTTTTACCTTGCGGAGTCCAACGGGGATCGTCTTTATTAAACTAAGCAGCTCGCTTCGGCATGAGAGAGAGCCCCACACCCGCGCCCAGAAACAGCAGCCCAATCAAACCAACGAGTGGTAATGAGCTGGCCGTTGCGGGCAGAGCCTCGGCTGTGGGCTTAGCGTCTTCTTGCACCGGAGGAGGTTCAACAACTTCGGCTACCGGGACTGCTTCTCCCGTTGGTTTAACCGCTTCGACCTCCACGGTTTTCAAAGCTTCCACGGTCGGTTCTGTTTCCAATGGCATGGCAAGAACCGGGGTTTCGACTTCCTTCGCCAACACTATTGCCCTCGACTTGGGGTAAACAAATTCCTCGCCCCATTGATGCCCGGGATAAAACCATGCCCTGATCGCTTCCGGTTGTCCCTCCGCCCTCTCCCTAAACGTCATGACGGTTTTGTCGGTTGCCTTCAAACGGTAATTGGGAATTGCCAGGATGGTGGTGAACACATGGTCTTCTGCTTCGTTGAAAATCTGGACAATGTGGCGGTCCGATGGCGAATCCAGAACTTTGAATATATAGGTGCCTGCAGGCAATACTTGAGCTCCCACGCCCGGAACTTCAACCGGCGCGCTGAAGGTTACCTTGGTCTTTCTGTTCCACTCATCTGCCTTCGCTCCAGATGGAACTGCCAGGGCAATGAGGGATAGGACAAAAATCATTCCCAGTATTTTCACTCGATTCATTCTGTTCATTGGTATTACCTCAGTCCTGCTTTGGAGCGATCGATTCTGCCCCGTTAAAACAAAAATCGGTGCTTGCGATTTGTTCAATTGATAAAACACGAGCAAATATCTCCGGCCTCGTGTGCCCCGTTATCCCGCTGCAACAGCTGTAATGCATTCAAGGGTCCTAGCCTTCCCCATACTGCTCTTTCCCTTGGGACGTCTTGCCAACCAAGCCCTGGTTGGGGACTCGATGCACAACCTTTATACGTCTGCGTAGATTTTGCGTCTGTTCATTGCGGCTCGCGTGTTAGGTCAATATTGCTCAGCCCGGCTATATCAGCAGGTAAATAGCGTGGAGTCCTGGTCGGGAATTGGCGGCGGATTCAGAATCTCTCTTCGATGGATTCGATGATTACCGCGCTGAGCGAAATCCGGCTGGCGCAGGACTATTCCATTGCGGCCAAGACTTCGCTGAGTGGCAGCGTGGCGAACGTTGTGGCGTAGTCGGACATCCCGTAGGGAATAATCAAATGTCCGCCATGGATCAGACTGCCGCAGGAGTAAACCACGTTGGGGACATAGCCCTCGCGCTCGTCCTTGTTGGGCATAATGAGTGGCTCACGCAGACGACCGATGACTTTGGTCGGGTCGTCACGATCGAGCAGGAAAGCGCCGATGCAATATTTCCGCATGGGCCCCACGCCATGACTGATCACCAGCCAGCCGGCGTCGGTCTCGATGGGCGAGCCGCAATTGCCCATCTGGATGAATTCCCACGGGAATAACGGCTCCAGGACAAGCTGCATGGTGTGCCAGAAATGCAGATGGTCGGAGAGCATCACGTAGATGTTTTCGGCGTCCTGCCGGCCCAGCATTGCGTAGAGCCCGTTGATCTTGCGCGGGAAAAGCGCCATGCCTTTGTTTTCGACAGCCGGGCCATTGAGCGTGATGAACTTGAAATGAAGAAAATCTGAAGTTTCGATGAACTGCGGCAGGATCATCCTGCCGTCGTAAGCAGTATAAGTGGCGTAATACGTCTTGGTGCCATCCTCATTCTTAAAAAGAACAAAACGGGCATCCTCGATCCCGTTGCTCTGCGGGGGCGTGGCGGGAAACAGTACGCGTTCGGACAAACGCGTGTCATCCGCAAATTGCACTTCATAATTTGACCGGGCCAGCATCAGGGTTTCCCTGGCCGCCCTTTTAGTTATCTCGTCAGGTGAGCGTACTTGTTTCAAAGCAGCGTCGACGCTAGTGCGCAGTTGTTTCAATGTGAATGTGTCCCCCAAACTGTTGAGGACCTGCCGGTTGAAATCGCCTGCTAGGCGGAGTTCCTGGAGCTTCCGCTCGAACAGGCGTTTCTCGAAGGTCGCGTTGGGCACTTGCATGGGCTCGATGCTGTAACGGGCAGGCGCGTCAATCTTGATGTCGTTGTTGGCATCCAGTATCCCGGCGCGAAAAGTGATGGATGAAATATGGCCCTCGGCCGTGGCCCGTAGACTCAAAATGAAGCGCAGTGACCCGGGTGGAACGTCTGATTGATTTGGGTGTGACACGATGGAGGGATTGAACAGAGCCGCGGCTTCGAGTGAAAACTCGTGAGTGAAATATCCTCCGAGCAACAATTCCCGTTCTTCGGAGAGTCTTTGGCCCGCAAGCAAATAGGGCCGGACCTCGTCAAACTGTCGTTTGAAAAACTCGCGGACTTTGGGGTGGCGATCTTCGAATTCGGCCAGAACTTGCTCCAGCAGCGCATGCACTTCACTTTCCTGGAGCGCCATGACGCGCGCGCAGATCTTGACAGCGCGTTGCGTGCCCATGGGACGAAATGGCCGGGCCAGTACTCGCGTGCGGTCCGGATGCAGCGTGACATCGATGCGTTTCACGTTGATGGTTTTCATGGGATGGCCGTGGTCACAAAGCCGGTTCGTTAAACACCGTGACGGTATTCTGCATGAGCTTCATTTCCGCCAGCGAGAGCAGGAAGGCCAGCGTCGATTCCGCGCCCTGGTTCTCGTTGACCCGGTCCACATGCAAGGCATCACGACAGCCGCCGTTCTTGGAAGAGTAGACTTCCAGCCCCAGATCATTCCAGCCGAGGAACCAGTCGAAGGCGCGATGGGCCTGTTTGTACCACCAAGAGTCCGACGTGGCCCGGTATGCTTCCAGGCAGGCCGACACCATGGCTTGGGCCTCAATTGGTTGCTGATCGAAATTCGCGCGCGTGCCGCCGCGCCGGTAAAATCCGTTGCTGCCCACAGGCCGGAAATGGCCATCTTCAGCGGTTTGCACTTCCTCCAGCCAACGCAACGTCTGCAAGCCTCGGTCAAACACTCTTGGCTGTCCGCTGGCACGTCCGCTGAGAATCAGGGCGTGCGCGAGCTTGGCATTGTCGTAACTCAACTCATCTTCAAACCAAGGCCAGTCCGGGTGGGAAGCCCTGTCAAAAATATCCATCAATCTTGCGATGAGCGCCTCGCGGGTTTGGTTCACCACGCGGTCACCGCTAAACCGCCGCAGATATTCGTGAATGCCGATAAGGGTAAACGCCCACGCCCGTGGCGAGGTGAACTCCGTCGCAACGGGCAGCACCAACGCAAAGAGTTGTCCCGCCATGATCTGGAAACTCCGGTGCGGCGAACGCCCCACGCCCAGGCCCAGTGCCCAGAGCGCCCGGGCGTGACAATCCTCGGACCCCTGATCATCAAGCCAGCGCCGGTCGAAACTCATATGGTTGTGGAAGCGTTTCGTCTTGGGATCGAATGCGTGATTCAGGAAGGCTGCGTAAGTTGTGCCCAGCGTCCGTACGCGCTCCGGGTGCTCCTCCAGCTCGTCGAGCAACACCGATAGAATGAATGCCCGGGCGTTGTCGTCCGTGCAGTAGCCTTCGGAAAAATTCGGCACGGAGAAGATGGCATGCTGGAAGATGCCGGTGGAGTCGGTCATGCGTGAAAGGTGGTCCAGCTTCAATTCCGGCAATTCCCGTGGCTGCTGGTCGAGCGTCTTGGTGGCAAAGATTTTCCGTGACAACACAGCCCCTTGGAGCCGTGCCGATTCGAATGAGCGCATATAGAGCCGCGCCGTGTTGCTCCACACCATTTCGCGCCCCATGATGTAAGCAGTCTTACGCATGGCATGCCGGCGGGCCGGGTCTTTGAGTAAGCCGACCACCTCGCGTGCGATCGCTTGATCGTCGCCGAACGGCACCAGCACCCCGCGTCCTTCCGCCAGCAATTCGGCCGCATGCCAATAGGGCGTCGAGACCACCGCTTTCCCGGCGCCAAACGCGTAAGCGAGTGTCCCCGACGTGATCTGAGCTTCGTTAAGATAGGGGGTAATGTAAAGGTCCGCCGCGCCGATGAACTCCTTCAGTTCTTCGAGTTCCACGAAGCGGTTGTAGAAGATGACGCTCCGCTCGATCTTGTTCTTCTTGGCGAGGATTTCGAGGCTGAGACGGCAGGCTTCGCCTCGCTCACGTAACTCATTGGGGTGGGTAGCACCCAAAACGATATAAACAACGTCAGGAAACTCTGCCAGGATGTGCGGCAAGGCGTGGAGCACATGCTCGATGCCCTTGTTCGGCGAAAGCAGCCCGAACGTGAGCAGCACGACCCGGCCCTCCACATTAAACTGGTCTTTGTAATAATTCGGATCGACAAACGGCATGTCAGGAATCCCATGCGGGATGAGATCAATCTTGGCGGACGGCGCATGGTAAATCTCCTGCAACATCTCCTGTCCTCGCTGGGTCATGACCACCAGGCGGGTCGAGCACGCGATCAATTCCTGCATCACGCGACGCTGGTCTGTGTTAGGCTCGCGTAGAACGGTGTGGAGCGTGGTCACGACGGGCATTTTCAGTTCGCGTACCAGCGCCAGCACGTGGCTGCCGGCCGGCCCGCCGAAAATCCCGTACTCGTGCTGCAGGCACACGATATCCACGTTGCTGATGTTAATGAAGTCTGCCGCGCGCTGGTAGGATGTCAGGTCCTGCTCCTCCACCTCGAAGCGAACCACGTCGGGATAATTGTATCCGCTTTCGATGTCATTCACCGGCACCGCGAAGCACTGGCACTGGGGGTGCTCTGCTGCCACAGCTGAAAGCAGATCGGTTGTGAACGTGGCGATGCCGCACTTGCGCGGCAAGTAGTCGCCGAGAAACCCGACTCTTCGAATTTTTGATTCTTTTTCCACAGAACTATTCAGGTGGAGCTCGTGATCCTGTTCGACTCGCATGCCGTCACTCTAATTGTAAATGATTGTGCAAGCAGAGGTATGCATAAAGACCTGACTACCACTTGCAGGCAATTGGTTCTTGGATTCCTTCTCACGGCGTCCAAGTGCTTCCATATCGTTACAAATACGGGTTTCCCTGTGCATTGAAATCATAAGATGAAACACTGGCGGGAATCCTTAGCTGGGCGTGCACCATGCGGGCAACCATGGGAAAGGGCGTGGCGCAGGATTGATAAACCTCAAGGTCACGAAGCGCCTCGACTTCTACTTCCTGGCCCAACATGTTTTTCATGGTGTGCAATGTGGATGGCGACACCCAATAGACTTGGACCGACGGAGTTCCCCGCACGACTCCCGGCAATGCCGTCAACGGGCCAAGGTCCGAAGAGCAGTTTCCTCCCGAGATCTTATCGTAATCCCAGAGGCTTAGTGAGAGCGCTTCCGTTCCATCTGTGAGGATGAAGGCAAGAAGCCCCAAGAAATCTGGTTCCTGCTGGAAACGCGGGACAACTTCCTGCTCGAAAAACCTGGCTAGTTCCGATTCACCATCATGCTTCACCTTGATGGAAACCGCTCGTGCGAACATAGGGCCCCCCTCAGATACGCCTCTCACCGAATTCCGACTGGCAATTCGCAGTGCATCTCTTATACCCTCGCGGTCTCGCGCCCGTCAGTTCTGTTATGCACACACGTGTGGTCAAAATCGCTCACCCGAATTGATGGATCGATTTTTGCGGCAAGTCCAAGCTTACAAGGGATCGCGCCCGGCTGCCTTGACTCTTTTCGGTCAATGCTGCCGGGCGCTTGTTGTGGAAACGACCATCTCAGTCTTTAGCGAGACTCCATGTCGAGGATTGACCCCAAAATGGCCCCAAGAATTGTGTACTTTCCGCTCGAATAGCTGCCATATTGAGATCGGCTGTAGAAACCATCTTCATAGCCGCGTTGGAAGCCCTCGCGGAAGTAGTAGTTGTAGTCTTCCTGGGATACATAATACCCGTCGTAACCATAGTTCGCGTCCTGATAGGCGTAAGAGTCTTGGTAGTCGGAGCGCCAGCCATCCTGGCGGTCTGCCTGTCCGGCGAGAAAGCCTTCCTGATACCCGTAATTCACAGCCTGCCGAAGCATATTGGCGCCGTATTGATTTGTCTCGTAGTACTGCCCGCCACGGTTGTAACGATAGTTCGATGCGGTGTAGAAGTATGGATCGTTGTTGTAATCGTGGCGATCATACCGCAGGTGTGTGTCCTCCTGACGTTCATGGTCCCAGTATTGTTGCTGATAGCGGTACTGCGCCATGCGCCCCTGCTGCTGAAGTTCCGCTGTGTGCTGCTCTCCCACACGCTGCCGTTGGTCTAAGTCCTGGCGGTACTGAGTCAGACGCTGCTGCTGCTCCCCAATAAGCTGCTGTTGGCGTTGTTGTGAGAGACGCTCCTGTTGTTGGTTTTGGGCTTGTTGCCGTTGCTGGACTTGCTGTTGCCAATTCTGGTCCCGCTGCCATTGTCTTTGCTGCGCAACCTGTTGCTGTTGAGCTTGCTGGTTTTGCTGTTGGACGCGTTGGGCCTGCTGCTTATTCTGATCTTGCTTTTGTTGCTGTTGAGCCCTCTGATTATTCAGATCCTGCTGTTGTTGCGCCTGAACGCGCTGTTGCTGCTGCCTATTCTGGTCCTGCTGTTGTTGCGCCTGAACGCGCTGTTGCTGCTGCCTATTCTGGTCCTGCTGCTGTTGCGCCTGGACACGCTGTTGCTGTCCTCTGTTCTGGTCCTGCTGCTGTTGCGCCTGGACGCGCTGTTGCTGCTGCCTATTCTGGTCCTGCTGCTGTTGCGCCTGGATGCGCTGTTGATGTCCTCTGTTCTGGACCTGCTGCTGTTGCGCCTGGATGCGCTGTTGATGTCCTCTGTTCTGGACCTGCTGCTGTTGCGCCTGGGCACGTTGTTGCTGTCCTCTGTTCTGGTTCTGCTGCTGTTGGGTCTGGCCTTGTCCCTTTTGTTGCCCTTGTGGTTTCTTATCTTGCTGCGGCTGATTGTTCTTTTGCTTTTCTTGCTGCTTCTGGTCTGGTTGCGGTTGTTCCTGGGCGTTGGTCGGTTTGCTTATTCCCGCCAACCACACCGCGCTGATAGCGATCGCCAACACCATCCGGTTCAAAAAGCTAATTTTCACGACGCACCTCCTCGAAAATCCAATCGCTGCACGGGATACCACCCAAGTTGAGAGGCCGCGTGGAGCCTGAAAATCAGGATCGGAAATAATCTCTTGGCCATGCTTCCGTCCGCATCCCGCCCGATCCTGGGCCGAACGCGGGACACAAGGGTTATACTGTGTTGGCGCTGGGATGTCTGTTCATTGCGGCTCGCCGGTTAGGTCAATATTGCTCATCGTAACAGATGACGGGGAAAGCTTCAGTGTGGGGCGAGTGTAAATGACCAGGGGTTCGACGCCCCTAGTCCTGCAAGGCCGCACTGAGGAGGCCGCCGTGGATCGTTAACCCGCTTCCGTTGTACTCGACAAGGCCGAGCTTCCTGAACCTGTTCATGAAATGACTGACCCGGGATCGTGTGGTACCGATCATTTCCGCGAGGGTCTGTTGATTGATGTGGGGAATCACTGACTCGAGCTCCCCTTCCTTGCCAAAGTGATCCAACGACAAAAGGACACGGGCTAGACGCTTTTCGCTTGAATTGAAGAGTAAACCCACCAAATCTTCCTGGATTCGACCCACACGAGAAACCAGAAATGAGATAAAGCGTTCAGCAAAAGCTGGGTCTTGACGGATGAAGCGAACCAAGGTTTCTCTTTTCAGGCGGACAATGATGGACGGCTGAATTGTCGTCGCCGTGGACCACCGCCGTGATTGCTTCACCAGACAGCCCTCTCCGAAGGAGTCACCTCGCCCCAAAATGGCGACGACAGCTTTCTTCCCTCGTTTGCCTTCAACCGTGAGCCTTACATTGCCTTGCTGGATGTTGAACATCGAATCCGCGGTGTCCCCCTGCAAATAGATGTCCTGTTGGTTTCGGTATTCTCGAGTCGTCTTTTGAGCGCCGACATTCTTAAAGAAATCCCGGGATTTGCGGATGGGAATTTGATTGTCTTTCATGTTTGTCTCCAAAGGCTCCAATTTCGTAACAGGGGCGCTTTCTCCATGCCAGCCTCTCTCGAACCTGGAGCGAGGCGCCCTACTCGGGATCTGAGCTCTCAGCCAAATATGGGATGCGAGCCTCACAATGAAGACACGTGGCTGTCCGCTCAATCGACTTAATCTCGGGAGAACTCTCCAATTGGAATTCACGCAGACAGTCTGTGCAAGTCAGGACGATATAGGCCGCGCCGTTCCGGAGTGTCCGAACAGGGGTACTGATTACTTGCCGGGAGTTAGGGTGTTCAGGCGTTTTCTCAGCCAGGGTTCGGACTGCATGCAATAGATCGGGGAGCTTAAGCGAACCCTTTGCAAACCAGCCATCGGGCCTGAATTCCGGCGGAAATTCGTGTGGAGTTGATCCCGAGAAGACGATTACCGGGATTTGAGGGAAGCGCCTGCGCACCACCGTAATAAACTCGACTCCTGACATTCGGGGCATCTGAAGATCAGAAATAATGACATGAGGGTGCGAATTGCGAAGCTTTACCAGGGCGTCGATTCCGTCCCGCGCCTCTTGTGCTTCGAAGCCCGCATTTCTCAACTCCATGGATAGAACGTCCCGAATGGCGGGCTCGTCGTCCACGAGCAAAACGCAACTGGCTGAAGGGTTGGGCATAATGTTCCCCTTATGAACCTAGATGAGCTATCCCCAATGACCAACACTAAAGGAGAGTGATTCGCGCGTCTGCCCAATACGGCTCACACATGTGGTCAAAATTGCTCACCCCAATTCGACGGCGAGGTCCGGCGCACTCAGAGCAAGCCGTCGATTTTTGCATCCCGAACCCATTTGGCTTGTTCAGGCGCTCACGCTGATGATCTTCGACCGGTGAGCAAGTTCCAAATCAATACAATCACGGCAACCACGAGCAATGTGTGGATCAGGCCTCCGCCAACGTTTAGCGAAAAGCCCAGCAACCACAGAATTATCAGGACGACGAAAACCGTCCAAAGCATGTTGATCCTCCCCCCTAACATCCTTTTTCGGACGACTCCTGGCTGGAAGTTAGAGGCACACCACTTATACCTTGCTGGAGTTTAGGAGTCTGTCCATTGCGGCTCACACGTGTGGTCAGAATTGCTCGCTCCGGTTAAACGGTGAGACGCACGCGGGATAAAGGCATTTCCTCGCTGTGTGGGGTAGGGCCAGGTTTCGCTTTCGACGAGATCTTTTTCCAAAAATGCCAGGGGCATGAGTGCGATGGTGTGGTACCTGCCACCTTCGTCCACCCCTCGTTTGTCCCAGGAATGGCAAGACCGACTTATTCAACGACCCAGGTCGTGAAACCTTTCCCCAGGCGGACAAGTTCATCAGCTGGATTGTTTTGGAGATGTTCACGAAGCCAGGAGAGCGAACGTCGCCCAACGACAATTGTGTGACACCCGCGCTCTCGCGCCAACTTTAGGATTTCTATGGGTGCATTTCTTCTGTCGCTGGGATAGCAGAATTGAACTTCGATTTCTCCTCTCGCAAATCCAGCCCGGCGCAAATCTGCATAGGCATGTTCCAAAGACGCTGACAGCTTTCTCTTTGCTGCCGCCACCCAGAGATGCCGGCTGGCGCGCAGACGAGCTTCAAGCCGATCTTCCTTCTGGGTAGCATCAGCGGCCCCGGACTCTCTCATTCCGCCCGGGGGCAAGGGCAGGGTATGCGCCAGGCATACCCGAAAGCCCCGGCGTCCTCCTAACATTTGAGCCACGTAAGCCACAGCTCGTAGTGATGCGAGCGAATTGTCGACAACGACAAGCAGTTTACTAATCGCCATTTTGGTTCTCCTCGGGCTTTTCGCTGATTTCGGAGCACAGCGGAGAGCAGGTTATGCTGCAGAAGCCATTTTCAAAAGTTCTGACGAACCGGCACCAGTCTGTGAGCATGGCCACCAGGCATACGAACTCTCGGCTTCATCGCGCTACGGGCGGTTCCTGGTCGGTGGGAATTCCGACCACGTAGCGATAGAAGGCGGCGGCCCGGTTGACCGCGGAAGATTCGTTGCCCGTGACCAGCCGGCTCGCGTTCTTTCCTGTACGCACAAGGCTGTAGAATCGCCAAATGTTTTCCGATTCTCTGTCCAGAAAACAGATCGACTGCATCTCACCGGGAGGGAGGAGAGTTATAAAGAGATAGTGAATCGCGCTGACATTCTCCACATCAATGACTAGCCGGTCCGCCGAGACTCCGGCAATGATCATGCGGTAGACCTCTTTGCCAGTACGGTTATCGACCTGTTCATAGTAGAGGACCTGGCCTTCCTTCATCTCATCGGGCGAGAAGTCTCCACGGCGTTGGCCAGACTGGGGGCCGGTCAGAGCGTAGGCGTCCACAATGAGTGTTTGCCATTGCTTTTGAGAGGTCGACCAATAGCGCATGCCCGCCAGTTCTGAAATTGCCCCGATGTGGCGAAGCAAGCCCTCGGCTTCCGAGGCATTTCGAAATCGCGCGCTTGTAGTGACCAACGTTGTAAAACCCACCGCTGCCCACCCGGTGCACGCGGGCGGCCTCCAGTCGAGGCCGAAATCAGGCTTGCTCCATGACTTGACAGTGGCTGAATCATCCAGGCCAGGATAGGGCGGAACCGTTTCCTTTCCGCAGGGCGGCTGCGGTCCCGATTGCGCATAGCCCCGCACCTGGCAAAGCAGTAAGGCCAACAAAGCGAGTCGAACGAGGCGCCAGGTCCAAGTCCGGACAATTGGCTCATGCCGTCGATTTGTGCTCATCTGATTACCAAGGTTTTTGCCCGGGACCCAGGTTTGGTGCAAACAAAGCGTTCGATTAAAACTTGACAGGCAATTCTTCACGTGGAGTCTCTAAAAACGGAGCAGTGTCTTCCACCTGTTTTTAGCCAATGAGAGAGTCTGACCGCGCTAAGCGGGCACGGGATTAGCTTGGAGATGTTGCACGTAAACTAGTCGTTCAGGACGACGCTGAGGAGGCCGCTATTTACGGACAATCCGCCGTTATCGGAATAATCGACGAAGCCCAGCGTCCTGAACTTGTTCATGAAGTGGCTGATCCGCGACCGCGTTGTACCCACCATTTGGGCGAGGTCTTCCTGATTGATCCTGGGGTGTATTGGTTCGGATTTGCTTTCCTTGCCAAAGCGAGCCAGCAATAACAAAGTTCGAGCCAGGCGCTTCTCGCTGGAGTTGAAAAGCTGGTCCACCAGATCACCTTCGAACCGGATGTTGCGCGAGAGCAAATGAGTAGTGAACAACTCGGAGACGCCGTGCCGTTCGTGAAGCATCCGCAACATCAGCGCCTTATCAATTTTTGCCATGGAGCAATCAGCCAAGGTGCTCGCCGATGAGATGCGTAGCAGTTGTCCGGCCAGACAACCCTCCCCGAAGAATTCGCCGGCATGCAGAATCGAAACAATCGCCTCCTTCCCCTGAGCGGAGGTCACCGAGATTTTCACTTTACCCTTTCGCAAAAAGAATAAAGAGTCCGCGGGATTTCCCTGAGAGAAGATGGTGCGGTTCGCTCCGTACTCAGCATATTGGGTCCCACCGTTAAAAGCGGCGATAAGCGCTTCCCAATCGATGGATTGTTTCTTTTTGATTTCAGCAACAACTTTTGGCTTGCTTTTACCATCTGCCATAATCACCTCTATCTACTTGCCAACGGGGAGCGGTACGTCACAAGGGCGATTGGCGCTCCTGCTTACCTGTTTCCCGTTGATAGGAAACACTATCCGCAGACAATGATGGTAGGCCCAGCGACTCCGGATGTCAGTTCAACATTGCTCATACGGGTGGTCAATATTGCTCGCCGCAGTCAAGCGAGCAAGGAAATACATGGGGTGGAAGGAATTAGCGGAGGTTTGAAGCCGGCCCTAGTCTTTCAAGACGACGCCCAGGAGGCCGCTATTCACCGTCAATCCGCCGTTGTCGGAATAATCGACAAATCCCAGCGTCCTGAACTTATTCATGAAGTGGCTGACCCGAGACCGGGTGGTGCCCACCATCTGGGCCAGGTCTTCCTGGTTGATCCTGGGGTGTACAGATTCAGATTTGCTTTCCTTGCCGAAATGAGCGAGCAACAAGAGGATGCGAGCCAGGCGCTTCTCGCTGGAGTTGAAAAGTTGGTCCACCAAATCTCCTTCGAAACGGGTGTTGCGCGAGAGCAGATGAGTGACAAACAACTCCGAGACGCCGTGCCGTTCATGCAGCATGCGAGCCATCAGTGCCTTATCAATCTTAGCCAAAGAGCAATCGGTCAGTGTGAAGGCGGATGAAATGCGTAAAAGCTGTCCGGCCAGGCATCCCTCGCCGAAAAAATCACCATCGGTGATGAGCGCAACAATCGCTTCTTTCCCCTGGGCGGAAGTCACTGAGACTTTCACTTTGCCTTTTCGGATATAGAACAAGGAATCCGCGGGATTTCCCTGAGAGAAGATGGTGCGATTCGCCCCGTACTCAATATGCTTGGTCCCGTCATCAAAATCGGAAATGAGCTCTTCCCAATCGGCCGGCGGTTTTTTCTTTTCGGCAATCATCTCCTTAGATGTGTTTTTGTTACGCGGCATAACCGCACTCCCCTTCATGCTAATTGGGGCACCAATGACAGGAATTTGTTTGCTCGTCATAACACTCTCCGTCTGCTTGGTGAAGATATCGCGGCTTGCGGCGTATGCCGGAACAGTATTCCCGCCGGCGATTCCCGCGAGGGTGGATTCCCAAATGGCAAATTGGCGTTTCTTGTCCGCTGTGATAACCATCTTCCGATGATCGACAGGGGAACTCCTCCTAGGAGCCACCACAACATTACTTCCCATAATCACCTCCGGTTGAAGCCAGCGAAATGGTTTTTCTCACCATGGAGCTTTCAGAGTAACTCATGACGCCGATAGCGTCCATCAGCCGCAGGCTGATTCTTTTGTAGGTCTTTGGGGGAGAAAGGTCGTCGGTGTTTGTCTTACAGGAATGCTTAAGGTGGGAAAAGAGGTTGCAGCCTTGACGGTCGGCCCACCTTGGGCAATTTCTCAAATCACCAGACCGTTTCGGACCGCGTACTGGACGATTGCCGCACTATTTTTAACGCCCAGCTTTTCCAAGACCCGGGTGCGATAGGTGCTGATCGTTTTTGCGCTGAGTGACAGTTCTCCGGCGATCTCCGTAACGGTCTTTCCCGAGGCGATCAGGCACATGACTTCATACTCGCGGTCGGAGAGCGTCTCATGCGGGAGGCGCGTGAAGTCTTTTCTCACGTTCGAGGCCAGCTTTTCGGCCAGTGTGGGACTTACATATCGCCCTCCGGCCAGGACTTTGCGGATGGCTTTTACCAGTTCCTCGGGAGCGCTGTCCTTCGTCAGGTAGCCTTCTGCGCCCGCCTTAAGGGCACGAAGAGCAAATTGGTCCTCCGGGTGAGCACTCAGGACCAGGACCGGAAGCCGGGGACGTGCGGCCTTTAATTCCTTGAGAAGATCCAAGCCGCTTTTTCCCGGCAGGGTGATGTCGAGCAGCGCGACATCCCACTTTTGTTTCCCAAGCTCCTTCAGCGCCTGCTGGGCGTGAGATGCTTCTCCAAATTCGGCCCCGGGGAGCTCATCGGTAAGCAGCGCCCTCAAACCACGACGTACAACAGCGTGGTCGTCGACGATGAGAACTCGTGTCATGCCTTGGCCCTGGCTGCCTCCGGCGATGGAAAGGGAATCCAGGCGGCGACAGTAGTCCCTCTTCCCGGAGCACTGGAAATCTTGACTTGGCCGCCCAGAATGGCAGCGCGTTCCCGCATACCCAGCAGACCCAGAGATTTGGAATGGGAAGAGTCCGCCTGATCAAAACCCTGTCCGTTATCGCGGATCCACAGGACCACCCGGTTCCCTTGCTTCTGTTTGACCACCTCGACCCGCGTGGCCTTGGCATGGCGCGCGATGTTGGTCAAACTCTCCTGAAGAATACGAAACAGGGCGGTCGAAACCTCGGGCGCAAACACTTCCCGGGTGAGCAGCCGGACCATGCACTGAATGCCGGTTCGGGCCTGAAATTCCTGGACCTGCCATTCCACGGCGGCCGCCAAACCCATATCCAAAATACCAGGCCTTAGCTCGGTCGAAATTCTGCGCACATCCCGGATCAAGCTCTCGGCTAACTGCCGCGTGGAGCGGATTCTTTCGAGCATCTCGCCGTTTTCCCGGGGCAGCCGCCTCGCAAGCCAAGCAAGATCCAATTTCACCGCCGTGAGCGACTGGCCCAGCTCATCATGGACTTCGCGGGAGATACTTGTCCGTTCCTCCTCTCGCACGGTCAGCAGGTGCGCCGCAAGACTTCGCAACTGCTCGCTGGTAGCACGCAACTCCTGCTCCGCGCGCATCGTCTCGGACAAGTCCGAAGCAATCAAGCAGACAGCCCGCGTCCCATCCAGGCGGAGAGGATTCAAGGAGAGATGGACCGGCAAAGGGGGGCCCTTTCGCGATTGCAAGCGGATCTCGCCCCGGCAGCTCTTTTGGGCCGCGAGCCGGAGTAAGGCATTCAGCCGGGCATGGTCGTCGGGCAAAACTAGGTTCTGCATGGAGGAACCGATGACGCTTTGGAGCCCCGCTCCCAGGAACCGGGCAAAACAACGGTTGCAGTGCAGGACGGTGTGGTCGGCACTGAGAACCGCGGCGCCTTCGTTCATCCTCTCCACGAAAACACGGTAGGTATGATCGGCCCCCTGTAGCGTGAACACCTTCTCCCCGCCGGGGCCGTTCACGACGATGGCATCCACTTCACCGGAACGAATGGCGCGGAGGGTTTCCTCGGCTTCGCTCAGGCGTTCTACCAATTCACGACGCGACAGGGCCGGCGATTTTTGCGGGGAGCGGTTCTTCTTTCGCTTAGTCAACCGCTTTCCTCCTTCCCCTTGTGATTACTCCCGCACCTTCAGGTCCAGTCCGAAGAGTACTTGTTCCTGGTTCGACATATCCCCAATGAGCTTTCGCAGCGGCAGTGGGAGCCGCTTAATGAGCGTGGGCGCCGCTACAATCTGCTGGTCTCTGGCCAACTTCGCCTGCTGGTAAATGTCAATGACTTCCAGGTCATACCGATTCTTCAAGTGCTGCTCACAAATGCGCTTAATATTTTCTACGGCGCGCGACGATTTCAACGTGGATCCGCTTACGTACAAACGCAGGATGTACCTTTCCTGGGGAGAATGGGAGCCAGCCTGTTCCGCTTTCCCCGCCCATCCGCGTTTGTGCTTTCCTGCCGGGCTGCTCTTTTTTGGGAGCTTCTTCATGTGGGCCTTCCTGAACTGGGTCAGTCTTGCTTTCGCACATCGAGGCCGACCAATACCCGGACGCTGTCGGAAAGGTCTCCAATAATCTTTCGGATTGGCTCCGGCAGTTTTCTTATCAGGGTCGGAACTGCTACAATCTGGTCGCCCCGCGCCAGTTGCGGATTCTCCATCAGGTCGATCACTTCGATCCGATAGCGGCCCTTCAAGTGCTCTTCACACAGCACCTTGAGGTTGGCGAAGGCACGAATCGACTTGGGAGTCTGGCCCGCTACGTAGAGCCGCAGGTTCCAAATCTGTGGTTTTCGGGTGGCCGGTTGGCCCGGTCGCGCCCGAATGGTCTTCTTGGTTGCCGACATTTAGTGTTTACGCGTGGCTTTCGCGCCCCCTTCCTTTTTGTAAGCTGAAGAGTCTGCTTTCCGGCTGCGTACCATCTGCCCACGGGCCTGCAACAGTTCCTTGCCGACGGATTCCGATTCGGAGATGGTCCGTTGAATTCTTTCCTCCTCCGCTTCATGCTCCGCCCGGAGCGTGGCCATGCGGGCGTCAAAGGTTCGGCGCTCGCGCTCCAGTTCACGCCGGCGGCTCTCCAGTGCTTGTCGGCGGGACGTGCCCGCTGCTGTCTCGTGCTCTTCCTGCGACAAGCGGGCGGAACCGGTCAGTACGCCCTCAGGTCCAAGGTAAACATCCAGCAATCGGAGGCCATGGTCAGTGAGCAGGAATTCGCGAATCTGGTTGGAATGGTCCATGCCTCGCGATTTCAGCACGTAAAGCGCTCGGTTCCGCTCCCCCCCGATCGCAATGCTTTCCAGCACCAGCCAGGTGTCCATGAGAGAGGAGACGTCCGCCTCGCTGGCTTCCAGGGGGCCGCCTCCTGCCGTCAAACTGGTGAAAATCGAGGTAATTCCCTGGGTTTTCAGAAAATCGACCAGCCGCGTAAGCATGGATCGCACTTCGTTCGGGGTGCTAACCATGATCAGATTGGTAACCGGGTCCACCACGACGACGTTGGGCTGGAAGCTGGAGATGCGTTTGTGGGTCACTAACAGGTGTTCTTCAATCCCCCCGTAAGTCGGACGCGCCGCTTGGAAAAGCAGCAGGCCTTTGCGGATCCAGGGCTGGAGGTCGATGCCGATCGAACGCATGTTGCGGACGATCTGCCGGGGCGATTCCTCGAAAGCGAAAAACAAGCAGCGCTCGCCGCGGCGGCAGGCCGCATCCACCAAGTGCGCCACGACACTGGTTTTGCCAGTTCCCGAGGTGCCGGATATCAAAATGCTGCTCCCCCGATAAAAGCCCCTGCCACCCAGCATGCCATCTAACCGGGCAATGCCGCTGGAGATTCGTTCGGCGGGCGCAGCGTGGTCCAGACCCAGTGAGGAGATCGGCAGGACTGAGATGCCTTGTTCATCGATCAGGAACGGATACTCGTTCGTGCCATGGGTGGAACCCCGGTACTTGACGATGCGCAGACGCCGGGTCGAGATTTCCTCCCGGGTACGATGGTCCAGCACGATCACGCAATCGGAGACGAACTCCTCGATGCCGTGCCGGGTGAGCCTGTCGGGCCGGTCCCGCTCGGCAGTAATGACCGTGGTCAATCCTTTTTCCTTGAGCCAGTCGAACAGGCGGCGGATTTCGGCGCGCAGGATACCCAGATTGGGCAACTCGCTGAAGAGTGATTCGATGGTGTCTAGGACGACTCGCCGCGCCCCGACCCTCTGGACCGCGTCGGCAATTCGAATAAAGAGGCCATCGAGATCATACTCGCCGCTTTCCGAAATCTCGCTCCGGGTGATCAGCACGTAGTCCAGAAACAGCTTCTTATCCGCAGCCAGTCGGGCAAGGTCGAAACCCAGCGAAGCAGCATTCTTGATCAGGTCTGGGATCGATTCCTCGAAGGACATGAACACGCCGGGTTCGTTGTATTGTGTGGCGCCCCGAACCAGGAACTCCAGTCCGAACATTGTCTTTCCGGAACCGGCGCCTCCACTGATGAGAGTGGGACGCCCGCGGGGCAATCCTCCCAACGTGATTTCGTCCAGACCCTGGATGCCGGTGGCCACTTTCAGGTGTGTTTTGGAAGGCGGCTGGCTGGCTTTCTTCTTTTGTGCCATTGGCTTCATCCTTGTCCAGGGCGATCTACGCGAGGTTGGCAGTGGTGGCGTCATCACCCCGCCTCGCGGGTCGCCCTACCTCAAGAGTGCAACTCGGTCCCTTCACCGCAGACTGCTTTTCTAGGAATAGAGCGAGGGATTTTATCAGGATACGCGCCATCGCGTAGAAACTTTTTTCGGGGCGCGGAGCGGTATGTGCCTACAAAGAACTCGCATCGGCGAAATCCCGCGCCGCTTCCCCAATTGTCCTCTACCAATAACGCGCCTTCTCCACGTCGCGCTGCTGATTATTCAATCTACTCCTCCGGCTTTGATTCATCCATGCGCCCTGCGCCCACATTCTGCAGTTCATCTGTCGGGAGAGTATCATGCAGGAACTTCAATCGGGGAAGATGGGTTCATAGGACGAATGCTCATTAAATACCGTATTGGTTGACCTTATAGGACAAAGTCTTATAGCTGATACCCAAGCGTTGCGCAGCATGCTTCCGGTCCCAGTTTGCCTCTTCCAGCGCCCGGCTGATTGCGTTGACTTCAGCTTTCTCCTTGAGGCCGCGAACCAGGGACTTTAAGCCGCCCGCAGGAGTACCGCCAGATATCCTGGCAGATTCGGATGCCCCTTCCATTTCCTGCGATCGTGACTTCAACTCCGACCGCACGAGTGACTCATCACCAAGTATCAGGTAACGTTTGACAAAATTCTCCAACTCCCGAAGGTTTCCCGGCCAGGAATACCGGATGCACGCATCCACAAGACCCGTAGAAAGGGGAAGGGGTGTTCGAGCGAATTGACGCGCGTACCGGACCATGAATTGTGTAAGTAGGAGAGGGATTTCCTCGCGGCGCTCCCGCAATGGCGGCAAATTCAAGGTGAAGGCGTTCAGCCGGTAATATAAATCTTCCCTGAGCTTCTTGGCTGCGATCGCCTCCGCAATGTTCACATTGGTGGCCGCCAAAATCCGCACATCCACTCGAATCGTGGTGCGGCCGCCCAAACGCTGGAACTCCTGGTCCTGGAGCACGTGCAATAGCTTTGCCTGCAAAGAGGCAGGCAATTCTCCAATCTCATCCAGCAAAATCGTTCCTTTGTCGCAGATTTCGAATTTGCCTGGTTTCGGTCGAGTGGCCCCCGTAAATGCTCCAACTTCGTACCCAAATAATTCGCTTTCCAAAAGATCGGCAGGAAGGGCGGCACAATTCACCTTCAGGAAAGTACGGGAAGCCCGCGAAGAAAGTTGGTGGATCAACCGCGCGACGATTTCCTTTCCCGTCCCGCTCTCCCCCAGCAGCAGCACCGGCACATTCACGCAGGCAATCTGATCGACTTGGTCACGGATCTTCCTCATAGCAGCACTGGCCGCTATGAAGCAGAGGCCATCGCCCAGTTCTTCGATTTCCTGCTCCGGGTCCGCAGCTCCGGGGGGAGTAACCTGCACGCTCGGGGAGTGCTGTAGGGCCGGTTCCAAATCGCTTAGCTGAAATGATTCTGTTGGGTCGCCGGCACATCGGGACCGCATGGCCCGTGCAACTTCCTGGAAGTCAGTGGTGCGTGCGAGCATACTGACTTTGAGGCTGGGGCGAACTTGCCTGAGGATTTCAAGCGTTTGAAGGCCGCCCAACTCGGGTATCAGGACAATAACGAAGTGATCGGCCCCGTCCGGCTGCATTCGAACAGGCATGGTGATGGGCTGCAACGCATTTGAGGGATTGGGCGATTGTCGAGTCCAATCGAGGACTGCCTCTCGGAGTTCGGGGAATCGTGCCGCACCCTTCTGGAACCAGATGTTGGGTTTGACTTCTGGAGCACCGTGTCTATTGAAACGGCCCCTGGCTTCTTCCGGTTCGCAGCCCGCTTCCTCCAGATGACTTGAAAGAAGGTTTCGAATACCAGGCTCGTCTTGCACAAGCAAAACATGACAAGCAGCACTAAGCGGCATACTTCCGTTCTCCTCTGACACTGGGCGTCAATTCCGGATGCATTGAACTTTATAGCTTGAGGGGGCTGGGCACGTCAGTTCAAAACGGAACGTCAGAGTGTTCAAAACTGCTCATCTCGTTTAACTGGAAAGTTAAAGTCTGGATGACATTCCCTCCTACTAGCTCAATGGGCTCTGGATCGGGAGTGGGGAGAACGTATGATTCGTCGCCGCGCGCTTCAGGATGGCTGAACTATAATGTTATTTGACTGTTTTCGGGAAATGCGGTTGATGGTCGCGATGCCTATTTTCATCATGAGTCGGGAAACCGTCCCTACGGGTTTCCTTCGGACGCTGTCGGCGGCCATTCCATAGGCACCCGCATAAACACGCTTAAACGCAACACACGCCAACGGGTATGCCAGCTTGGCAGCCAAAGGCCATCGTCTGGCGGCCCCCTGTTTTACCCGCCGGAGACTTGCCCGCAGTGAATAGAAGGTCTTCCAGCACTTTTTGTTCTCTATGAATAAGTCTTTCCCACTGATCTGAGGGTGCTTAATGATGTCGACGGGTCTGAGAGGCTTCAACCAATACTGATCGTGAAGAACCTCAATCTTGTGCTTGGGAACGAAGTCCGGTTTTCCGGAGTTCTCCCTGTCGTTCATCAATTCATAAAAGTCTTTCGTGCCGGGATAGGGATTATAGACAGTGAATTGTGCAAACAAGGTGCCCGACTCTTGCGCAAATTTCCTCATCGTTCGAATCGTCTGAACGGTATCAGATTGCAGGCCACAGATAATCGAACTCAGGACGATGATTCCAGCCTTCTGAATCCTCTGGATCGTCTCGACCATTTTTTGTCCGGCCGGATTCCACTGCTTGTTGGCGCTCTTTAACCCTTCCTCTGAAAACGACTCGATACCGACCAGCGCCGCCCTAATCCGCATCTTGTGGTGCATCGCCGAGAGGTACTCTTCGTCACTGGTAACCTCAGTGGTCATCTGAGTGAAGGCGTATAGGTTGGACGGGACAGATCGATGATACTCATCGAAGAATCTCAATCGTTCGTCGCGGATTTGCTCGAGCTGCTTTCTCTTCTGTGCGCTTGGCTCGCGGGCGATGCGGCCCAAGGTTGCGGGATTGAAATTATCATCGGCAAAGATGACATAGCGAAAACCCAAGTCGTACAATTGGTTGACTTCTTCGATTATTTTGTCACCCAGACGCTGTCGCGGCTGACGGCCGTCCGTGACCCACACGGAACAGAAGCTGCAGTTCTCCGGGCATCCCGCTACGGTCTGAACTGTGGCAAAGAGGTACTGTCTAGGGTCGAGAAGGTCCCATCGCGCCTTCAGCAAGGCATCGCCCGGAACCGTGCCCCCCACATATCTTCTCTGGAGAGTGCCATTCAGGGCATCCTTCACGACTTGCCTCCAAATAGTATCTCCATTGCCGGTCACGACTGCGTCGGCGCCCATTTCGAGTGCCTCATCGGGAAAAATGGTCGAGTGAATGCCGCCCATGATTACCGTAGCTCCCTGAGCCTTGGCGTTTTTCAGGATTTTATAGCCTGCAAGGCAGTTACCCGTAGTAATGCCGATGCCCACGATGTCGCCCCTACGGATTACACTCGGATCGAATTCTTGGATGGCTTCGTCAATCAGGACAGGATCACCTACCAGTTCTGTCGGGGTCGCCTGCCCGATGACAAACAGCCATCGAGGGGTGATGATGCTGTATCCCGCCGTGGTCATCGAAGGGTTAACCAAGACAACTTTCGGCATTCTCCACCTCCGGATTGTCTTCGCTCATTTTGGCAGCCGCGCCTGCACTTAGGGAATCAGGCGCTTGGCCTCCTCACAGCTTCCAACCATGTAAGTTTCTACTGACAAATCTTTCAGTGCGGATTTCAACGATTCTAAAGGTGCGGGCCGGTCATGGACTTAGAGCGCAAAACAACGGCCCCTTATTGTTGCCCTCCTTCTATGCTTTGCGGAGATCTTATAAATGGGGATTACGAAGTGTCTGTTCATTATTGCACATCACCATGTTCAAGATAGCACACTTCGATTGAGGAAGAGGGCTGCTCGCGACGAGTTGTCGATCCCTATCGCTAGCGCCAATGCCGCCAGAGGTTGCTGAGTTGTGTGCGGGGCGTTCAGCCGCTTTGACTGGCATGAGCAATTCTGACCACACGGGTGAGCAGTACAGAACTGACATGCCAACTACTTCGGAGGTATAAGAAGTGTGCCTCACCTTTCCAGAAGGAATCGTGTGGAAAGCGGAAACCATTGTAAGGAGCGAGATGTTTGGGCGAGCAGCTTTCATCAAAGTGAAACCCGGTTGTGAGGGAAAGCTTACCAATTCCATTGAGCACGAACTTGTCCCGACGCTTCGAAGGGAAAAGAGTTTTCGAGGCCTCTTTGCCCTCATCCTGCCGGGTGGAAACAAAGCGCTCTCATTAAGCCTTTGGGATCATGAGGAGAACGCGGCAGAAAGCTACGCAAAAACGTTTGGCGCCCTGACGGGTTGGCGAGAGTGGTCTTGGAGAATTGGCTGGTTCAAGTCCGGGAAGTCCCGTAATCCAATTTCCGCGCCATAGAACAAACAACTCTTGAGAGGGAACGCGGACCTGCATTTAACTGTTCATTTTCTGGCTAATCGAAGATTTTAACGAAATACGGCAGCACCTGCCACTAGGAGAACTAATGAAAATAGGAATCTTGTTAGCATTCGCAATTGGGTTGAGCTTGACAGCAACGGCTCAAACCAACCCCCAAACGACCACCGTTGAGCCCGCGGAGCGAACTCACAATTTCCGCGTCAACGTGATCAGCCGCGACGTGCAGGCAGTGAACTACAGGCATCGCAGCGGGTCGACCAAGTTGGATTTCGCAGGCACGGACCTGATGCCATCCGCGAGCGGAGAAGCCAAGGTGGAAAGCAAGCGCGGGTCCATGGAAATTGGAGTGGAATTTGGCGGCTTACAAAGACCCACCACTTTCGGCAACGAATACCTGACTTACGTCCTGTGGGCCATCTCTCCGGAAGGCCGGGCCTTGAATCTGGGCGAGATTTTGAGGGGCGAGAACAGCCGCAGCAAGCTGGAGGTGACCACGGACCTTCAGGCTTTCGCGATGATCGTTACCGCGGAGCCCTATTATGCCGTACGCCAGCCCAGCAACCTGGTGGTGCTCGAAAATGTTGTTCGCAGCGATACCAAAGGAACGTCCGAGGCAGTGAATGCCAAGTACGAGCTGATGGAGCGAGGCGGCTACATTCCCACCGGCTACAAGTTTGACCCAGTGGTCCTGAATGCCAGGTTGCCGCTGGAATTCTTCGAAGCGCGTAACGCGCTTCGCATCGCTCAATCCGAGGGTGCCGAGCAGTACGCAGGCGACAGTTATCAGCACGCTGTCCAGTTGATGAGCACAACGGACGAATATGCCACCAGAAGGAACGTCCCAAGAAGGCAGCTGATCGCAGTCGCACGCGAGGCAGTCCAAACGGCCGAAGACGCACGCGAGATTGCGGTCAAGAAGATGCGAGAGGACCGCGAAGCCAACGAACGCCAGGCATCATCGGACGCAGAGGCCCGATCGAAGGCGGAAGCCGAAGAGGCAAACCGGCAGAAAGATAAGGCAGTTGCGGAAGCAGCCGAAGATGCCGCCAAGTCAAAACACGAATTAGCGGAGAAGCAGGCTGCATCGGATGCCGCCATCACCGCAGCCGCGACGGATGCGGAAAAATCACGTATGGCTGCCCTGGAGCAGAGCGAGCAGGCGCGCAAACTCGCCGCCGAGCAATCCGAGCAGGAGAAGCAGGAATTGCGCAACAAACTGTCGGCACAGCTGAACCTGATCCTGGAAACCCGCGACAGCGCGAGAGGCCTCATCGTCAACATATCCGATGTCCTCTTTGACACCGGGAAGTACACCCTCAGACCCGGGGCTCGCGAAAAGCTGGCCAAGGTTTCGGGCATCATCCTGGCCTATCCCAGCTTGAACCTGGAAGTGGATGGCAATACGGACAGCGTCGGAACGGAAGATTCCAACATGACCCTGTCAGAAAACCGTGCCAACGCAGTTCGCGATTACCTGATCGAGCAGGGAATTAATGCCGCATCTGTGGAGGCCCGTGGATTTGGCGAAAGCCAGCCCGTGGCCACCAATGATACGGCCGAAGGCCGGCAGCAGAATCGTCGAGTGGAATTGGTGGTTTCCGGAGATGTGATCGGAACTCACTTGCGCCCAGTGGCGAGCGGAGCGATGCTGCAGAAATAGTCCCTTCGAAGCGGGCCGCGCCGTCGACGTTCGCCTGAGGTCCTATATGACATGCCCGGTCGGCTGTCGAGGGGCTCGGATCCGGAAGTTGGCAGCTTCTTCATGGAACAAAGCCCCTGCCCGTCGGCGATCCAAATGTATGGGCCGGCGATGGGGATCCCCTGAGTCGGGATGCACGTGGTCCGTGGAGGCTCCCAGCACTGAAAACTCTACCGGGCCTTCGATTCAGAGGTGGTCGAGTGTATGTAATCGGCTGCCAGAAAGTTAATTATGGGAATCCCGTATACATATATTCGGAGGGTTAAACAAGTGACTGGGGAATGTTTCGCCATTTCTGCACCCAGCGGCGCGGGAGAGGCCGCCACGCCGGGACAAGGATGGGCGGTTGGATGGTGGATGATCGCTGGAGCGGCGCTCATTGCCATCGCAGGCATCGTGCTGATCGTGTTGGCCTGGAACTGGCCGTTTACGCAAGAGGCTGTCACCAAAGCGCTGCAGGACCGATTCGCCCGACCCGTCCAAATCCGCAGCTTCCGCTTGACCTACTTTCCACCAGGGTGCGTGGCTGAAGGGGTCAGTTTCATGCACCATCATCGCCAAGACCTGCCACCGTTGATCACGGTCGAGACGCTGATCATTCGGGGAAGTTACAATGGCCTGTTCCGGATTCACAAGCGCGTGGATGAGGTCCAGGTAAAGGGATTGCACGTTTTGATACCGCCACCGGGACCGAGCGGCCAGCCACATAGTGTGCTGCCGCTAACAACCAGCACCTCGGGCGCTTCGGTCACGATTGGTGAGATCACTACAGAAGACGCGCTGTTGGAGTTTATGCCCCGGCTGCCGGACAAAGAAGCCTTCAAGCTGCCGGTTCACCGGTTGACATTGGACCAGGTCGGCGAGAACCGGTCCATCCGCTACCATGCAGAGGTGTTGAATACTGAGCCGCCAGGGGAAATTCGGTCAGATGGTGAGATCGGCCCCTGGAACGAAGATAACCCGGGCAGTACCTCGGTGAGTGGTTCCTACACTTACAAGCACGTGGATCTGGGCGTGTTTGAGGGACTTTCTGGGACACTATCGTCCCAAGGCACCTTTAGTGGCAGCCTCAGCCATATCGATGCGGACGGCGAAGCCGAGGTGCCCGACTTCCGCGTATCCGGAAGCAGCCATAGTGTTCACTTGATTTCGAAATTCCAAGCGGTTGTGGATGGAACAAATGGTGACACCTATCTCCAGAGCGTGGTCTCGCACTTTCAGCGAACCACTCTGACGTCGAATGGAAGCATAGTCGGGCACTCCGGCCAGCACGGAAAAACAGCTCGGATTGATTTCGCCGTGGATGGAGGCCGCATTGAGGATTTGTTGTCCCTCGTTACGGACGAGAAACGTCCGTCGATGACTGGCATTATCAGTCTGCGCGCAAGAATTCAATTGCCCCCGGGGACTCCGGAATTCTTGACGAAGCTGGACCTCGCAGGTGGTTTTGGCATTGACAGTGGACGCTTCACGGACCCCGACACTCAGCACCCGGTGAATGCATTAACCGAGAGTTCGCGTGGCGAGAATAAGAAGCTGCAAGCCGAGGACCCGGAAACGGTGATCTCGCAGCTTAGTGGAAAGGTCTCGGTGAAGAATGGGGTCGCAACTCTGTCCAACATTTCTTTCAGCGCTCCGGGCACTCGCGCGCAGCTTCACGGCACCTACAACTTGCTTGACCAAAAAGTTGACCTCCATGGAATTTTGTACACCAATGGAAAGTTGTCCGATACCTCGTCGGGATTCAAAGCGCTGGTATTGAAGGCAGTCACTCCGTTCCTGAAAGGGAAGTCCGTTACCGTGGTTCCCTTCTCGATTACGGGCACACCTTCCAACCCCTCTTACGCGTTGGATTTCGCTAACAAAAGCAGGGAATCCTCTCTCCCCGCGCCCCTCCGTTAAGCACACGAACGATGCAAGAAATGCCAGCTTGGTCTTGACCTTCGTCCTTTACATCGGCAGGTTTGAATTAAGAACGAATGTTGAGCTTCCCCTTCAACCGTAGCTTGTTGGGTTTCTTGGTACCATTTCAGTGACACGTGTGTTTTGAATGTGAAAGCGCCCTTTAGGCTCTTTGGGTTTTGTGCCCAAACAAATATCGTGAAAAGTCGTACTGGCTCAGGTGGGTTTAGCTTTTTCAGTAATTTATGCTGCGGGAGAATGCTTATTGTGATGCTGGCTCCCGGCTGTTTGGTACCAATTGGTACCAATCTCTTGCACAGAAGGAATGGTGACCAGTCGTGAGATCTCTCTTCGTTGTAGAGCTGCAATCACTTATCCGGAGGGTTTGGTTGCGGGGGCTGGATTTGAACCAGCGACCTTTGGGTTATGAGCCCAACGAGCTACCAGACTGCTCCACCCCGCACTGGTACTATACCGCGATTGCTTCCATTGGACAACATGTTTTCCTTCCCTTCCGCTTGCCACGGATCTAACTCTGGTTCATTCGCCTTCTCTGCGATGCCCGCAGGCGGTGGCACTGTGCTAAAATCAAAGGTTTTGGGGCGGCGGACCATCCTTACTATTTCGCATGAGTGCGCGAACTTCAAAAACCGCAGTCAAGAATTTTGCCCTTAACCGGCAGGCGGGGCATTACTATCACTTGCTGGAAAAATTTGAGGCGGGAATCGAATTGACCGGGACCGAAGTGAAGTCCATTCGAGAAGGGAAGGTTACGCTCAAAGACGGATACGCCCTTGTGCGGGGGAATGAAGCGTGGCTGGTGGATTGTCATATCAGCGGATATTCAGCGGGCAGTTACTTGAACCCCGACCCCTTGCGTGACCGCCGCCTGCTTCTTCGGCGCGAGCAAATCAACAAACTCAAAGGGCGCACTCAGGAGAAGGGTTTGACGCTCATACCGACCCGACTCTACCTGAAGAAGAATTTGATCAAGTGTGAAATTGCCCTGGCCAAGGGCAAAAACGTTTTCGATAAACGGGAAACCGAACGCCGGCGGACCATCGACCGCGAAACCGAAATAGAAATGCGTGAGCATCGAAGCAGGTACTAGGTGCTGGTGATGAAAGTTGGGGATGGTTGGACGCGAGGGGCCGGTGGCCCAGGCATAGTCACGAACGCCGAAATCCTAATTTCCAAATCCTGATGTTCCCAAGGAGACGCCTTGAAAATCGAATTCAGGAGTGAACCAATTGCGGACCTTAAATGCTCAGTTCTTGTAGCTTTTGGATTTGAAGGTAATCCCGCCGCCAGCGGCACGGTGGAGCAACTCCCTGAAGGCGCGCGCACGCTGCTCGAAGAATTGCGGGTCTCGGGCGAGTTGACGGGCAAGCTTTTCGAATTCACCCTCGTCCACCGGCCCGTGGGCACCAAGGCCAACAAGCTTTTGGTCGTGGGTGCTGGAAAGAAAGAAAATTTCAATAACGCCCAGCTCCGGCGCTTAAGCGGCGCGGCGGTTCGCCACCTCCGGGCACGCGGGGTGCACGAAGTCGCGTGGCTGCTTGGCCGGCGTGAGCCCAAGGCGGAAGAGGTCCAAAGCATTGTCGAAGGCGCGATCGTGGCCGATTACGACGCCGACACCCTGCGGACGGAGCGGGACGGTGATCGTCGAATTGACCGGCTTGACCTGGTGGCCGATGGGACCGTCGATGACGTAGCGCGCGCCGCGCTTGAGCGTGGCCGCATCATCGCGGAAGCCCAAACATTTACGCGCGACTTGGTGAACGAGCCTTCCAACACGTTGACGCCCACCAAGCTCGCGGAGCGCGCCCAGGAGATGGCGGCGAAATTCGGGCTCGATTGTAGAGTGCTGGGCACGCAGGAAATTCAAGACCTGAAGATGGGCGCCTTTTGGGGCGTGGCGCGGGGAAGCGACGAACCGCCAAAGCTCATCGTGGTGCGCTATGCGCATCCTGGGGCGCCGGAGGCGCCCGTGATCGGCCTGGTGGGGAAGGGCATCACGTTCGATACCGGAGGTATTTCCATCAAGCCCGCGGCGGACATGCATGAGATGAAGACCGATATGGCCGGCGGTGCGACCATGCTGGGAGTGATGCAGGCTATTGCCCAGCTCAAACCACGGGTTCGCGTGATGGCGCTGGTGCCCGCCACAGAAAACATGCCGGGCGGTAATGCCTACAAGCCCGGAGACGTGATCACGTCCATGTCGGGAAAGACGATTGAAATCCTGAATACGGATGCCGAAGGCCGTCTGGTGCTTGCGGATGCTCTCACTTACGCCAGGCAACTTGGCGCGACGGTCCTGATCGACGCGGCCACACTCACGGGCGCGGTAATGATTGCCCTCGGCAACATCACCACCGGCGTGTTTGGCTACAATCAGGATTGGGTGGACCGCGTCCTGGCCAGCGCCAAAGCGGTTGGAGAAAAAATGTGGCAACTTCCGGTGGACGAAGACTATCGAGAGCAATACAAGAGTGCAATCGCTGATATCGCCAACACCGGCGGGCGCTACGGCGGAGCGATTACTGCCGCCATGTTTGTGGGCGAGTTTGCCGGCGACACGCCCTGGGTTCACCTGGACATCGCGGGAACCCGTTGGTCAAATGAGGAGAAACCCTATCGCGCCAAAGGTCCCACCGGGCACGGCATTCCAACCTTGGTGCACCTGCTCACCAATTTGTCTAATTAAACGAGGTTCGTCTATCCTCGTCCGTGGTCACTGAAGAGTGACCAAAACCTGAATGGTCCCTTTTCCTTTGGGCAGTGGTTCAAGAGCTTTGCCCACCACCGCGCCTAACATCCGCCGCCGGTCTGTCCCTTTCATCGCGTAGCCAGGGGTGCTGGACGTCACCAGCAAGTCGCCCCGGGCCACCGGCCCGTTCTCCGCACTAACTTTGCAGGGCACGATACCCACGATGGCCATTGGCACTTCTTTCTCCAACTCCGCGGCGGGCTCTGCGACGCTGTGAGGCGTGGCAAGCATGCCCGGTTTCGTCGAATAAATCCCGGCGACCAGCGTCGAGTAGGCGCGAACCGATCGCTTCAACCGCCGGTCGGATTGCGGGTCGATGACCAGGACGTCTCCGGGCTCGTAGCCCAATCGGTTGCCATGCACCGCCACCGACTCGGCAAAGTCAGCGCCCGAGGAAGCGTAGCCGCCGTCAGCGAAGACCTTGCCCGTGGTGTCCACTCGAAACACGTGGAAGCCCCCCGGCGCCATCCCGAGAAGAATCGTCCCACTGGAACCACTGACACTGAAAATGCCCGCAGTGCCCCCGTTGCCGGTTGTGTTTCCTTCCACCCCGACTCCCCCAGAGCTCGCCGTCTCGCCGTAAACGCCGATCATGAATCCGCTGGAGTTATTGGTTGCGCCGTGGACTCCATAGACTCCGGCGGTACCAGTGACAGCATAATTCGAAGCTGTTGCGTTCAAGCCGAAAGGTAGATTGGGATTGTTCACTTGCAAGTCAGCATCGACTTGAGTTGTGCCATTCACTTCGAGCTTGGTGGCGGGCGCGGCAATTCCAATACCCACGTTGCCAGAGTCTTTCACCACAAAGCGACCTCCGATTGTTCCAATGGCATCAATCGCAAAATCACCCGAACCTCCCCACGATGCGAGCACCGGATTGGTGGTCCCCAACGAAGGTCCATCGGCGCGAAAGAAATTGTTCCCTGTCCCCACATGCACTGCTCCGGTAAAGGTAGCCCCTGTTATCGGTCCGTTAAACGTAGCTCCCGTGGCGACTAAAGTGCCGCTCAACGTAGCTCCCGAGCCGTCGATCCTTCCTGACCCATCCACTCCGAAGACATGAAAGCTGCCGTTCTTACCTTCCAAAACTTCCCCTCCCGCGCTGCTGAACACACCTGCGATACCGTTGGGGTCTGTCACCTGGCCCATCACGCCTACGCTCGAAACATCATTGCCCACGCCAAGGACGCCGGCGCCGGCTCCATTCGTGGTCCCAACCACTCCGTTGCTCGCGGCGCTTGTCCCGTTCACAGTGCCATTTACGTCCAGCGTAGCGGCGGGTGTGGTGGTTCCGATGCCCACGTTGCCTGCCGAAGTAATTCGCATCCGCTCGGTCTGGTTGCCGCCGTTGGCGCGCGTGTCAAAGACCATGGCGGTGGCGTAATTGCCCTGAATGCTGTTCTCTTTGATCCCCCGGATGTTGGCAAAGCCCGCCTTGTTGGTGGTCCCGTTGTAATACCCGGAGAAAAGTATTCCGCCGCCAGTGCCTGCCGTGGCAGAGGTACTGTCCCCTAAAATGAAATTGAAGCGGGCGTCTGAGTCCGATGACGTGGGCCCAAAGATGTGGAGCCGGGCCTGCGGCGTGGTCGTCCCGAAACCCAGGTTGCCGTTGAATTGGACCAGGTTCGCGCTCTCGAGGTTGCACGCGGTGGTGAACAGCGCGATGGAATTGGTGGCAGCGGTGCCATCACTGGTCACGCTACTGCACGCCGTCACCGGTGATTTGCTGGTGGACTGGCTTTTCCGAGTTTTGCCGCTCGACCCGGTCTGCGCCGTGTTGGTGGTGACCGCCGAAGTAGCCGTGGCAGAGGCCGTGCCACTCTGCGTGTCGGAGAGCATGTAGGCGGAGGCGGGCTTGCCGCCTAGAGTCTCCGCATCGCCTGCTTTCAGTGCGTAGGGGACGCTCACCAGCAGCACGCGCGGCTGCTGCTCGGTCTCCGATCCCACCTGGATGCCGAGCCAATGCGCCTCGCCGGAAGTGAACAAGTCGATGGGGAGTCCGTCGGTGTGCAGGGCGCCGAGCAGAGCGGTGTACCGGCCAAGCTCGTCGGCCTGCACGCTCTGAGTTTCAAACCAGAGCGGGCTGCCGCCTGCTTCGGTGCTGTAGAGAGAGAAAGTGACGTCGACCGTCCCGCTCAAAGGCTTCCCGGCGGCATCACGCACTACGCCGCCGAACTTCATCAGCCGAGGAACGACAGTTTGAGCGCTTGCGGAAACGCTGGAAGTTGTTGCGGGCAAGCCCCGCTCACGTGAATTGGCATTTGAAATAGAAGCGTCATCACCCCTAGGAGTGGAAGGCCGCAAAGTCTGAGCGTCCACTTCAATTACCAACGGCAAAATCGCAGCAAGTACCAGCATCGATGTTTTAAGACGGCTCATTGAGTTCCCTCTCTTCTTAAGCGCTATTTCCCCGATTGGGTTCGAACTGGTCGGAACCATAATGAGAGCGGGCCAAACCCGTCAAGGCAGAAACGGTAAGCTTTTGGTGAGCTTTGGATGAGCGGCCAACCTTTCCTTATTCATTGACATAGGGACGGTTCCGACGCAACTCTCTGGTTTTTTCAAGGTGATTTGTTGTATGATAGTCAGAATTCAACGAAACCTTGACGGGGAGTGGTGTGAACAGGAGTCCATCGGCGACCGCGTTCATCCGGTTCAGGGCCTTCGAAATAGACTCTGACAACCAATTGCTGCGCAAAGCAGGGTTGCCGATTAAGCTTGCCCCTCAGCCCTTCAAAGTGCTCACCTTGCTTTCCAGCCGCCCGCGCCAGCTTGTGACCCGAGAGGAGCTTCAAAAAGAGATCTGGGCCGATGGAACCGTGGTTGATTTCGAACACGGGCTGAACTTCTGCATCAGGGAAATCCGGAGGGTGCTGGGAGATGACCCGGACGCGCCCCAATTTATCGAGACGGTTCCGCGCCGTGGATACCGCTTTGTTGCCCCGGTGGAAATGATGGTGGAAGCCCAGCCTCCCTTGTCCATTCAGGACGGATCACCTGAAGCGCCAAGGAGAACCGAAGCCGTCGCGCCGAAAAGTAAACATTTCCGAGGCCTTCTTGCCCTCGGAGTCTCGGTACTTTGCCTTACTGCCTTTTCGGCCACGTTGTTGGAGCTCAATATTGGGGGATTACGCTCGCGTTTGTTTGGCATGACCCGAGCTCCCATCCGATCGATTGCCATCTTGCAATTGCGAAACCTGTCCGGAAATCCGGATCAGGACTATTTTGCCGATGGCCTAACCGATGAGCTCACCACCAACGTCGCCCGGATCGCCTCGCTCAAAGTGATTTCCGCCACCACGACGAGGCAATATCGCGATTCCCGCGACCTATTGCCGCAAATTGCGAGGGAGTTAAAAGTGGATGCGGTGGTGGAAGGTTCGGTGGTGCGTTCGGGCCAGCGCGTTCGCATTACCGCCCAATTGATCGATGCCCGCACGGACACGCATCTCTGGGCGCAAAGTTATGAGTGCGACTTCGGAGAGATTCTGGAGATTCAGGACTCCATCGCGCTGGAGATTGCAGCTCAAGTGCGGGCGAATCTCACGCCGGCCGAGCGCGAATCTTTCGACGTACAGAGGACCGTGGTCCCGGAAGCGTACGACGCGTATCTTCGGGGCCGAAATGAACTGGGCAAGCAAAGGCAGGAAGCGCTTTTGAGAGGGCTTGAGTACTTTCAAAAAGCCATCGCACTCGACCGGCTTTACCCTTCCGCGTATGCCGGACTTTCCGATTCCTACACTCTACTCGCCAACTATGGGGGGCTACCCACGCGAGAAGCGTCTCCCCTGGCCAAGTCGGCCGCTCTGAAAGCTCTCGAGCTCGATCACACGCTCGCTTACGCGCATGGGGCGCTTGCTTACGTGAAATTTCACTTTGATTGGGACTGGGCTGGCGCCGAAGCGGAGTTCAGACGCGCGCTCGAACTCGATCCCAGCGATCCTACCACGCATTTGCACTACGCGGAGTTTCTCTCCTGTTTGGCGCGCCACCACGAAGCGATTCGGGAGGTCCGGTTGGCTCAAGAGTTTGCTCCCCGCTCCCTCGTAATCCGGGCCAATATCGGCCGCTTGCTCTTTTATGCGCGCCGCTATGACGAAGCGATTTCCGAATTGCAAGGGCTCCTGGTGGAAAATCCCAATCTCGTTTTTGCGCGCATCCATCTGGCCAAGTGCTACGAACAGAAGCGAATGTATCCTGAGGCGCTGGCGGAGTTTCAAAAAGTGAAGGTTTTGTTTAACGGTCAGGAAGGCGTCGGTTCCGCGCATTTGTATGCCAGCTTGAAGAGAGTTCGGGAGGCACAGAGGCTTTTGCAATACTTGGAACAGCCCCCGCCCGACGGAATTCAAGACTGGTTTTTTATTGCCGAGGTGCATGCGCAGTTGGGAGATAAGGATCAGGCGTTTCATTGGCTCAGTCTGGCCTTTGAGAATCGCGATTATTTCCTGACTTTCTTGAAAGTCGATCCAGGCATGGATCCTCTTCGGTCAGATCCACGCTTCAATGTATTCCTGAAGCAAATCGGTCTTACCTAGCTTTGGTCATCCCGTCTGAATCGGAAGGTTGTACAGATTTTCAAGCTCAAACTGAGCCGGCAGGATTACATTCGTTCCGGAACTTCGATGCCGAGCAAATCGAGAGTTTGCCGCAACGTCGTTTCGAAGAGTTGTACCAGGTAAAGAAGAAAGTACTGTCGGCTGGTGTCGGGTTCATTGAGGATGTGATGGCGGTGGTAGAAATTGTTGAAAGCCTGAGCCATTCGAAAAGCGTACTTGGCGAGGACGGCGGGCTCCTCGGCGGCAATCGCCTGGTCCACCACCATTTCCAACTGCGCAGCGGTCAAAAGCAACTCCCAGAAGTTGCGGCCCCCGGGTTCGGCCAGGTATTTCTGCAGCATCGCCGGAAAATTTGACTCTCCCCATCGCGCCGCCGTGAAATCAGGATGGGACTCTTCATACTTCCGGAAAATATTTCGCGCCCGCACCACGCTGTACTGCAAGTAGGGACCGGTTTCGCCCTCGAAGGCCAGCGCCTCCTTAAAATCGAAGGCAATAATGTTACGGCGTGAAAATTTAAGAAGGAAATAGCGCAGCGCGCCCACGGCGATCATGCCCGCGTAGGTATTCTGTTCCGCGGCATCGCGGGTAATTTCACGCGACTGGACCTCCTGCGTTGCCTTTTCGATCAGCAAGTCGATCAAGTGATCCGCTTTCACCCCCAACCCTTTTCGCCCCGAGACTTCAAGGTAATTCCGCTGGCGGTCTTCGTCGCTGATCTCAATTTTCATTTCCTCCGCCGCCTTGAGCGAGAGGTTCACCACTTCGTAGGCGAAATGATGCAGGTTTTGCGCTTGTTCGTGATAACCCAGAGCAAGAAAGGCGGCGTGGACCACGTTCTGAACGTACGATTGCCTGGTGTCAATTACGGCGAAGGCTCGTGCCGCATGCCCGAAGGGTGGCGCGCCCGTGCCACCTTCGATGGCGGTTCGCCAGACCAGTTGGCCGTCCGGATAATTTTCAAATTTCTGGTAGCCGAAGTCTTTTCCAAGCAGGCCGAATTTCCAAAGATGGTAGGCGATATCCTTGCCCACGTATGTCACGGTGCCGTTCGAGCGAACAATAATTTTCACGCCCTCATCCGCCGTTTCGTCCCCGTCTCTTTCGCTCCCCGATTCGTTGATGCTCATCACCCAGCAGCCGCGGTTTTTCCCGGCCTCCTCGTAGCGCACGGCGCCTTTTTGCTTCATCAATTCAAAAGCGGACCTCCAAAAGTCCAGTTTGAGAATTTCACTTTCCTGCACCAGCAAGTCATACCGGACATTGATGCGGAGCATGGTCCCAAGATGCAGGCGCACGATGGCGGTGGAGATGGCCTCCGCCATCAGCGCCAGATCCCCGTGCCCTTCTTCGATGGCCTTCAGCGCCTCCGAGCGCCAGGCAAGCGATTCCTTGTTCTCCTCATAGAGTTGAAAAACGCGGGCGTAGAGGTCCCAGCAGACGTAATCGAAGCGCTCCCGGCCAGAGCCGGTCCCGCCGGCTTCAGTTAGCTTGCGTACTTCATCCAACGACTTCTTTTCGAGGTGGACAAACCCCTCCACTACGTCCGCTACCTGGACGCCGGTGTTGTCAATGTAATTTTGCACCTCAACGTTGTTGCCACGGAACTTAAGCAGGCGGACGAAGGCATCGCCCAGGACGGCGTTCCTCAGGTGCCCGATGTGGGCGGCCTTGTTGGGATTGATGCTGGTGTGCTCCACCAGGATTTTTGTTTTGCTGTCACCCCGGGGTAAAGGCGGGGAAGTGCGAAGTTTGAAAAGCGCGGTGGCCATCCGGGCCCGGTCCAGGTGGAAATTCAGATAGCCGGCGCCAGCCGGGCTCACGCGCTCCACGCCTTCCAGGGGCATGAGGTGGGGAATAAGTTGCTCGGCAATTTTGCGCGGCGCCTGGCGAAGTTGTTTGGCAAGCTCAAAACATGCGGCAATTGAAATTTCACCCCACTCGACGCTGGGAGGAAAGCCCAGAGCGGGCTCGCTTATCTTGACTCCGAAGACTTGCTCCACGGCCTGCACAAATTTCTCTCGAACCCTTTGTTGGGTTTCCAGGTACAAAAAGTTTCTCCGCGTGAATTTCCAGATTCCTGTGGAGCTTGGCGGCGTTCCAAATGAAACGCAAAGGGATGGGCCACCGCGGCCCGGACAGGCAGGCCCCAATCAAGAGCCGCTTATTATAGCAGAGTCAATGAGTCGGGCCGGATTTCCGCTCTCCCCATGTCCACTCTCCCAACGAAGCAAATCCGCGTGCGGCAAGTAAGTTATGAAAATGACGGCGAATCTGGCACAATAAATCCGGCATGCAAGAAACTGGGGCTGCCTCTACAAAAATAGAATCTCCATCCGGCTACGGCGCCGGAGAAGCGCCGCGCTGGAAGGATTATTCGAAGTGCATTCACTGCGGCCTCTGTCTGAACGCCTGCCCCACCTATCGCGAGCTGAGCCTGGAAATGGATTCGCCCCGGGGCAGAATCTTTCAGATGATTCAGGTGGAGCAGGGCCGACTTCCGCTCGGCGAAACTTTTGTGAAGCACATCGACCTCTGCCTGGATTGCCGCGCCTGCGAGACCGCTTGTCCTTCGGGAGTGGAGTACGGCAAGCTGGTGGAAGCGGCGCGCGGGCAGATCGAGCAGCATTATCGGCGGCCTCTGAGTACTCGATTATTGCGAAACTTCTTCTTTTATCGGCTTCTGCCCTATCGCCATCGGCTCCAACGGGCAGGAAAGTTTCTCCGGATGTATCAGCGCTCGGGAATGGAAGGAGCAGTCATGGCGTCCGGCGTCCTTAAACTGTTTCCCGCGCCATGGGCCCGCGTGGCGCGGCTTTCACCCCGAATGGAAAGGCCGTTCTTTACCGGACGCCTGGGAACAGTTGTTCCCGCCGTCGGGCCGCGCAAGTATCGAGTGGCGTTTTTTGCCGGGTGCATTGCCAATTTGTCTTTTGCCCGCCTGAATGACGCCACCGTGCGCGTGCTGGCGCGCAACGGTTGTGAGGTGGTCATCCCCAAAGATCAGAGCTGCTGCGGCGCCCTCCACGTTCACGCCGGCATACGAGATTGGGCGCGAAAACTGGCTCGGCAGAATATTCAAACCTTTCTTACCGATGCAGACAAAAACGGCGGGGGTTTTGACGCCATCATCACCAACGCGGCCGGATGCGGCTCGGTCTTGAAAGAGTACCCCCTGCTTTTCGAAGAAGAGGAGCGGGAATTCCTGGAACCGGCGCGAAGGTTTTCCGCAAAGTTTAAAGACGTCACCGAGTTTCTCGCCGCCATTGACTTCAATTGTGATTTTGCGGTAATGAAAGCGCGCGCGACTTACCAGGACCCGTGCCACCTGCTGCACGCCCAGCGGGTGAAGAGCGCGCCCAGAAAGTTGCTGGCGGCCGTACCCGGTCTTGATCTGATGGAACTCAAGGAAGCCGAAGTTTGCTGCGGCGGCGCCGGAATTTACAACGTTGCCCATAACGAAATGGCGGAGAAATTATTGCAAGGGAAAATGCGCCAGGTCGATGCCACCGGCGCCGAACTCATTCTGACCGCCAATCCCGGATGCCTGCTCCAGTTGCGCGCCGGGGTGGCGCAGTCGGCTCAGAAGGGCAGGCAGCGCCGCGTAATGCACGTGGTCGAGCTGCTCGACGAAGCCTATCTTAAGAAATGATGAATAATGAATGATGAATGAAGAATAATCCAAGGCCGAACGAGCGAAGAATCCCAAAGCGCGAAGAGAAATTCATGAAACTTAGCCAAACGGCGATCCCTATTTTCAGCGTTCGGCCCCGCTTTCGACTTTTCCGCCATTTATCATTATATTATTCAGCATTCATCATTTTATCCGCATGCGAGGTCTTCTCATCATGAGTGATCACTCCACTGTTCCGTCGGCCAACTTTGACGCGCTCTTGTCCGAAAAGCGATCATTCCCGCCTCCGGAAGAATTCCGCCGCCAGGCCAATGCCGCCGACCCGGCGCTTTACGCGCGGGCCTTGCAAGATTGTGAGGGCTTTTGGGCCCAAGAGGCCGAGCATCTCGATTGGTTTACGCGATGGACCAAAGTTCTTGACTGGAATGTTCCCTGGGCCAAATGGTTTGTAGACGCCAAACTGAACTTGACTCACAACTGCGTGGATCGGCACGCGGCATCTCACCGCCGCAACAAAGCCGCCATCATTTGGGAGGGCGAGCCCGGCGATTCGCGCGTTATTACTTTCGGAATGCTCCAGCGCGAGGTCAACAAATTTGCCAATGTCCTGAAATCGTTGGGCGTGAAAAAAGGCGACCGGGTGGCTCTTTACATGGGCATGACGCCCGAGCTGCCCATTGCAATGCTGGCCTGTGCGAAAATCGGTGCGCCGCACAGCGTGGTATTTGGCGGATTCTCGGTGGAGTCCCTGCGCGAGCGCATCAATGACGCTCGGGCCAAAGTCCTGGTCACCGCCGACGGCGCCTGGCGGCGCGGCAACGTGGTGCCCTTGAAGGCCAATGTGGACGAAGCAATAAAAGAGACGCCCACCATCGAGAAGGTTATCGTGCTCGCGCGCGTGGGCAAAGCCGCAAGTGCCGCCATGCAATCCGGCCGCGACCTCTGGTGGCACGAGGTGATGGCCGCCGCCTCCGACAAGTGCGAAGCCGAGCCCATGGATGCCGAGGACATGCTCTACATCCTTTATACCAGCGGGACCACGGGCAAACCGAAGGGCATTGTGCATACCACGGCGGGATATCTGGTGGGCGTTGCCACCACCCATCGTTATATTTTTGATGTGAAGGAAAACGACGTTTATTGGTGTACGGCTGATATCGGCTGGGTGACGGGCCATTCTTATATTGTTTACGGGCCGCTCGCCAATGGAACGACGACGCTGATGTACGAGGGTACGCCGGATTTTCCCGACCGCGGCCGCTTCTGGTCGATTGTGGCCAAGTACGGCGTGAATATCATTTACACCGCGCCTACCGCTATACGCACATTCATGCGGTGGGGGAATGAATGGCCGGCGAAATACGACCTCTCTTCGCTGCGAGTGCTTGGGACCGTGGGTGAGCCCATCAATCCTGAGGCCTGGATTTGGTACAACCAAAATATCGGCAATGGCCGCTGCCCCATTGTTGATACATGGTGGCAAACGGAAACCGGCATGTGCCTGATTACTCCTCTGCCCGGATTGACGGCCACCAAGCCCGGCTCGGCCACGCGGCCTTTTCCCGGGGTCGAAGCCGAAGTTGTGGATGAGAAGGGCGAGAGAGTAGGTCCGGGCGGAGGCGGTTATCTGGTGCTCACCAAACCCTGGCCCGCCATGTTTCGCACCATCTATGGTGATCCCGATCGTTACGTTAAGCAGTATTGGTCACGCTATCCGGGCAAATATCTCACCGGCGACGGCGCCAAGATCGATGAGGATGGATACTTCTGGCTGTTGGGCCGTGTGGACGATGTGATGAACGTGGCCGGCCATCGCATTTCCACTTACGAGGTGGAGAGCGCCCTGGTGGATCACTTCGCCGTGGCTGAAGCGGCTGTGATTGGCAAGACGCACGACATCAAAGGGCAGGGCATTTCCGCCTTTGTAACTCTTAAAGAGGGCGTGCAGGCGAACGAGGCGTTAAAGGAAGAACTTCGCAAGCACGTGGCCACCAAGATTGGCTCCATTGCTCGTCCGGACGATATTTTTTTCTCCTCCGAGCTGCCCAAGACGCGCAGCGCCAAAATCATGCGCCGGCTTTTGCGCGATATCGCGGAGGGCCGCGTCCTCGGCGACACCACAACCCTGGCCGACCCCGGCGTGGTCAGCATGCTGAAGCAGCAATACGAGGATAAAGAATCTTAATCCCGCTAATCGAACATGAACAGGAGTGGGCCGGCTCAGTAAATTTTTATCTCGTCGATATCGACCGAGAAATTGCCGGCTGGGCCCAAGGGTGTGATGAAGAGAAGCAAGTGTGAAGGCTGAGGCTCTGAGGGTGGCGCGGGAATCCTTACGGATTCCCATTTCGAGGATGGTGTTAAAGTGACTTCAGGAGTCGTCTCCTGTTTTCCCCCTTCCTCCGCCAGCGTGAATCGATAGTCCCGCGTGCCGTCGCTGCGAATCCAAAATTCAATTCCATTGTAGTTTTTCATTGTCGCCGGAAGTACCAGGCTGCCACTTGCTTCCTCGGTGTGATGATTCCGGCCGAGTCCGGACACGCCGCCATGAACCCTCAAAGCGTGTTGTGTTCCGTTGGCCCCGGGGGAGATTAGGGAGACCCGCGCCGGTTGATTTGCGTCGTCCACCGAGGCCTTCCATATCTTCGAAATGTCCTGAGCGGCCGCCGCGCCCTCAAAATCCTCCAACGGTTTTTCCGGCGCGGCGCTGGATGACGCCATGGCCGCGCTCATTTGTTTGAGCATCATCGAATACGATTTTTGCCAGGATGCGGAGGGATTGGCGTAGATATTCATCCACGCCCCCATCAATATAATCGGGACGAGCAACGCCAGCGCCCATATTTTGTTGGAAGCAGCAATCCTCTCTTCCTTCTCCCAACGAAATAGCTTCCACGCAATGAACAAGCCCGCCGACCCTGAAACGACCAGCGTCATGAGTTCGGGAATGTGGGCGGTGATCGGCTCCGACTGGGACATCACCGCCTGAAACATCGATACCAGGTAGGTGGCGGGCAAAAATGTCGCCACGGTTTGAATCCAATGAGGAAGGGCGGGCAAGGGGATGGAAATTCCGGAAAGGAAGACCAGCGCAAACCACGCCAGATTGTTGTAAACCTGCACCTCCTGCATGGTGTTGGAAACGCTGGCGAGAGTCAGCCCGTATCCCGCAAAAGCAAAAATACCGATCGTCAAAAGGAAAAAAATCATGGGGATAAAACTGAATTTGAACGGCATGTGGAAGACGCCCATGGCGCAGACCAGAAGCAGTCCGACCACGGGAATCTGGATTAAATAGTTTGCCAGCAGATTACTGGCCACAATGGTGAGAGAACTGACTGGGGCAAGGCGGTAGCGGCGCAACGTGCCGCGCTCGCGCTGCATCACGGCCTGCAATCCGAGGCCAAAGAAACCCGCGCCCAAAATATTCAGGGTCAACACCTGGCCAAACATGTAAGCGACCGCATTGGGATTGCCATGGGCGAAAATGCCCGCATAGATAAAGAGAAAAATGCAGGGAAACAAGAAGGTGAAAAACAGCGCAACCTTGGTGCGCATCACCAAACGGATGGTCATGATGGCAAGTCGTATTACATTCATATCCGGGCCAGGGCGAAGCAACGATGAATGGCGAATAATGAATAATGATTGAAAATAAAACTCAGATTGCTTCCAACCCGTTTCATGAATTCCTTTTCGCTGTCTTAGCGGACGCCACAAAAATGGAGGTTAATTCCTCCGCTTCTTCAAGCAGTTCAGCCAGTCATTCATGGTCAACAACATCCGCCCCTTCCAGAAGTTCGATCCCGTACACAGTTTCCTCCAACTCCTGCAGACCACATTGAATCTTGCTTATGAACTCCGCGCTGGACCTGGCACAAATGGCTTCACGATAATGCGCTCCCACGGACGTCCCGCTCCGAAGCAATTGTTTCCTACAATCTGCGCCTCCTTCGTCTTAGGAAGCGCTGAGTAAAGGCGGACGATTCCAATGGCGAAGGCCTTCGTGCGCCCTTTGAGGTCATGCTGTTTATTAATTGTGATGGTTTTTGTCTTTTCTTCATTCATCATTCATTTTTCGTCGTTCATCATTTTCCCCGAGTCATCGCTCATCGTTGATCATTCAGCGTTGATTTTGCGCCCCGTCATTTCCACGAACACGTCTTCCAAGCTGGGTTGGGCAATGTGCAAATCGAGCAATGCGTTGTCTTCCGATTCAAGAAAATGGATCAGCCCCACAATGGCCTGGGTGGCGGGTTGGGCGTGCAACATATAGATGCCATCCGATTCGCGGCAATCGAGGACTGCATCCAGCATTTTCAATTTCTCTACCTGTACCGGATTGGCCAATCGTACTTCGAGGCGCGTCCCCTTGCCCGAATGGCTCACCAACTCGCGAGGTGTTCCTATAGCCACCACCTGTCCATGGTCAATGATGGCCACATGGTCGCAGAGCCTTTCCGCCTCCTCGATATAATGCGTGGTGAGGAGCACGGTGCGGCCCTCATTGCGAAAACGCTCGATAAGGGCATAGATATCGCGCCGCAGCATGGCATCCAGGCCTACCGTGGGTTCGTCGAGCAACACTAATTCGGGATCATTCACCAGGGCGAGGGCCAGAGCCAGACGCTGCTTCTGCCCGCCCGAGATTTTATCGAAATGGGCTTGGCGCTTTTCCGTCAGTCCAAAACTCTCCAGAAGCGATTCCGTAGACACTCGTCGTTTGTAAAAGCTGGCAAAGAGCCACAAGGCTTCCTCAACGCTCATTTTGTCGGGAAGCACGGTGGACTGCAACGCCGCCCCGATGCGCTGCTTCAATTCGTCGCTCTCCCGTGATGGGTCGAGGCCGCAGACGCGAACCGAGCCCTGGTCCGGTTGCCGCAAACCCACCAGGATTTCGATGGTCGTGGTCTTGCCCGCGCCATTCGGCCCGAGCAAACCAAATACTTCACCTTTTTTGATTTCAAAGTTGACCCCGCGCAGCGCCTGCACGTCGCCGTAATTCTTGTGCACGTTCGCGACCGACACCAAATTCGAAGAGTTGTTATTTGAGCCCATAAAAAAGAGTTTTCATGATAACGAAAAGCGCGGTTGAGTAGCAACGCATATTACCAAGGGGTTGTCTCCGGATTTGGTTTGCTGCCAGCGCGCGCGCCCCGCCCGCTCTTTCCTTGTCAACCGCTTGCAGGCGAGACTCCCGCGCTCCCGTCGGGGTGGGGACACACCTTACAAGGGTACGAGCGGAGAGATAAGTGGATGACCGGGATGGGCAGTATGACAATCCATTCTTCAATGTGAAAAGCAGAGTTCACGGGCGCGGTTTGCATGTTTTCCCTGACCCGCACGTCTTCCGTCTTCTCATCAACCTTGTAACCTTGGCGTGAGCTTGTGATATTCTTTTTCCCTTCTTATGTTTTCCCACTCACAGTCATGGCGGGGTCAGATGCGAGCCATCCTCTTGGCAGTTATTCTGGGCGGAATGGTGGCATGGACGTTTACTTCTGTCAGCGCCCGGGCCCAGAAACAGTTTCCAGTGGTTTCCCGTGTCGATGCGCCCGCCATTGCGGGTCGGCCGGTGGAACTTGACGCGAGTGGCAAATTGCTCCCGTGGCCGATGCCGGACAGCACGGGTTTTTCCTACTCATCCCACTTTCTCACTCAGTGGACTATCCTCTGGGACCAATTCAATCGCCAGCGGCTGCCCTACTATTATTGTTGCTTCGATTTTGACCGCACCACCTACGAATTATTTCCCGACCGGCATTGGGCCAATTCCACCGCCTATTTGCGAGCCATGTTGGAAGGATTTGTGGAAAGGCTTTATCCCTACACGGGCGATCCGCGCACCTTGCAATTTCTGGAAAATTTCGTGGACTACGAACTGGAGAACGGTTTGACGCCCGAGGGCTATGTGTGGGCTCAGGTGCCCTACGCCTCCGCCAATCCCGGAGCGCGGCGCTACACCGGGTGGAGCGTTCACGGCGAGGACTACGTGGAACCGCCGATTGTGGGCGAGGATGGCTACGCCTACCTGCGCCTTTACGAAATGACGGGCAATACCAAATACCTTTTTGCCGCCCTGCGATGCGCTGACGCGCTGGCGAAAAATTATAAACAAGGCGATGAGAAAAATTCACCCTGGCCGGTGCGCTGCTACGCGCGCGATGGCCGGGTGCAAGGCGAACACATGGGACCGTATTCCGCCAACGTGGTGGAGCCCATCATGCTTTTCGACGAACTGATCCGGCTCGGATGGGGAGATGTGAAGCTTTACCGTCGCGTGCGGCAGGGTGCGTGGGACTGGCTGCAAGCATATCCCCTGCGCAACAACGTCTGGGTTGGTTATTTTGAAGACGTCGCGCCCAGCATGGGGAACATGAATCAGGTGATTCCTCTGGAATACGCGCGTTACGTGCTCCTCCACCCTGAATTGGACCCGGAGTGGCGCGAGCACGCGCGCAAGCTGATCGAGTGGGTGAAGACAACACCCAAGTGGCCGAAGTATATCGTTCACGGCGCCACCGTGACTACCGAGCAGGGTAACGGCGTTCAGTTCTGCTGCAACGAACCCAACCAGTGTTGTGACAGCCACACGTCGCGCCTGGCGGCGGTGGAGGCGCTCTACTTTATGCGAACCGGTGATGCGGCGTACAAAGAGGAAGCTTACCGTTCCTATAATTGGGTCACTTATTTTCAGGGGCTGTCCGGGGGCGCCCACACGCCCTTTGGCCCCCAGTGGTGGTTCACCGACCAATATGCCGATGGCCCCAGGCGACTGATGGACGCGTTCTGGGCGGTTCCGGAATGGGCGCCGGCCGATGAGTCCCATTTGCTGGGTTCGAGCTCTCCCGTCACTCGCATTGCCTACGGGAAGGGTTCGGTTACCTACTCAACTTTCGACGCCGACTCCTCCGACGTTCTGCGCCTGGACTTTGCGCCCGATTCGGTGATGAGCGGCGGACGCGCGCTCGCGCGCCGCGCAGATACCGCGCAAGAAGGATACACATTTGATGATTCGACGAGAGTCATGCGAATTCACCACCAGGCTTCGAGAGACGTCGATATTCAAGGCCACCAAGGAAACCTCCCGCCGCTTTATATCACCTTCGACGACCCGCACGAACCGGCGGGAACGTTGCTAAATGGCGAGTATCCCTCGGGTGTTATCGATTGGGGAACGAAAGAATGGCGGGTGGCAACGCCTCAAGGCAGGTTTGGCACCTTTAATCTGACCTTTGCCAATCCAGAATCAAATCACGCCGAATTCCGCTTCTATTCGCCCCGCGTTTTTCTGGGCATTGACGTTTGCAATACAGGATCACTTCCCGCCACGCTCACGTTACATTCTCCGCAAGCTCGTGAGATGTCGTTTACCATTGAGCCGGGCAAACTTCGCCGCATTCGCACGGGATGGCACGATCCGAGTTCAATGATTTCCTTTGATGTGAAAAACGGGGAAGGCCTTCACTTTGACAATCTGGCGTACGCTTTCCAATAGTCAACCGCGCTGTAATCAATCTGAAATACCAAGCAGGGATTCCTCAAGGCAAGCGGAAGATTGCCCTGCTTGAATGGCCGGGGGAGGCGCTGGCAGTCGCCCCAACGATGACCTGGAAGTTTTCCCATCCCGCGAGTGCCGTCGTGTCGACACCTCGTCTTCCTCCGCTTTTGCGCGGCAGGGATGCGGGGTCTAATCCAGGACCAGGTTTCTGCGCGCAATCGGGCGATCCGCGATGCCATCATGATGGCGCTTCCGACGGAGATAAACCAGAGTTTTCTTGGGAGTGCTTCCTTCTAAATTTTGACGGCCCATTCAACCTTGGTATTGCTCGTCACTGACCTTTTCCATCCACTCCACAGCCTTCCCGTCGAGCTTTTCCTGAATGGCCATGTGGGTCATCGCCGTGGTCGGCGTGGCGCCGTGCCAATGCTTCTCACCCGGCGGAATCCAGACCACGTCGCCCGGCCGAATTTCCTCGATCGGGCCGCCCCAGCGTTGTGCCCGGCCGCAACCGGAAGTGACGATCAGAGTTTGGCCGAGCGGATGAGTGTGCCAGGCAGTTCGCGCGCCCGGTTCGAAGGTTACGCTGGCGCATTGAACCAGCGCCGGTTCGGGCGCCTGAAAAAGTGGATCGATTCGCACGGTGCCTGTGAACCAGTCTGACGGACCCTTCGCAGAAACTTGCGAGCCAACTCTCTTGATTTCCATTTTCTGAACTCCTTCTGTAACACTCGCAGTCAGGTTCTTCTCCTGCTGCGAAGATTTGTTCGTCCTCTACGGCGAGCCGGATTGTCGTGCCCTTGGCAGCGGCGCCGTGCCCTCTGCGGCCAGCCAAGAGTTAACACAGAGGTCACTGAGCGGCTCAGTGGTCTCTGTGTTGGAATCTTTAATGCATCGAGGCCACAGAGAACGTCACCTTGGTTGCGGCGTGAGCCGCGCTGTTGAACTTGATCTTCTATTTTCCGATCCGCTCGAACCCGTACGCCAGATCCACGCACTCAAGGCGAGGCGGTCTTTGTGCGGTTGGGTACGTCCAAAGACCGTTCACTTCTTGCGCATCCAGACGCCCCACGTGATCGGGCCGGCTTCCTTATTGTTCAGTGGGTGGCCCGACACCTTGAGAGCCAGCTTCATCTGGCCGTGATGATAGCCCTCGTGCCAGATCATGTGCTGGAGCAGGAGGATCGGGTGGTCGTAGTGAAGGTTCATGTCCCGGCCTGCCTCCACCCTGCTCTTTACCGCGTCCCGCACCGCCTTGGCGCTGTCGTTCAGCATCTGCGCGATGCGAGCAGGGTCACGCTCCGCCAGCCACTCGTTCTCGGGCACGGTTGTGCCGAACTCGGGGGCGTCCTCGAAGACGAACACCAGTCGTACATAGTGGATGTGTGTGAACATCTCCGCGACGGACGGGCTGCCCGGGATCGCCCTGGCCTCCAGCCCGCCTTCAGGGAGGGTGCGGAGCAGGTTGAGCAAGATGGTGTTGTTCCGGTCCCAGGCGTCCAGCAGAGCCTCAAGCAAGCGTTGGTTTGGTGCGTCCGACAAAGGAACACCCCGTTTCGTAATTCGCGGGTCGCATATATCGTGTTTTTGCGATGTATGCGGCTTGTGATGTTGGGTTCAGCGAACGGCGTTAACTGTCATGGGCTGTCATGTACTAATATAACTAATTTAGTTTATTGCATACATAAAAATCGATGTATGCGCCATCCGCGAAGGAACGATACCGGTGAATGCTCTACCCAGCACCATAATCGTAGGCTTGAATCTTGGCTTGCTTTACAGCCGCCTGTGTCCAAGGTTCCCAATCCCTGTAGCTCCAGCCTCTCGACGAAGGGTGGTTTATGCGGAATGCAAAGGCATTCCCTCTTGCATGGACATAAAGCCATGCAGGCATGTACTTGTCGCCCAAACGAACATTGGTCTCACTCTCAGCCATTCTCTTCAGATGCTCTGCAAGATCACCGCCAAGCACCAAGACGAATTCTGGCCGAAGGATTCGCAGTGTTTCTTTAAAAGGCTGTCGGGCATGGTGCCACATCTCGCTCGTAGGCCGCTGCCTGGGAGCATTGCCGACACACACCTGGACGAAACTGTAGAAAGCCACACTTCGCCAAAACTCACACCGTTCATTTTCGGTTGGTCGGCGTCCTCCATAAAACAATCCTGCTACCTTGGTGAAGAAATTGAACGCGGGTTTTTTCACCCCTTCGAGTACTTCACCGACTACATCTCGCGTGAACAGAGGATCCAGTAATTGCCCCGGCTCGCCCTCCTCCATATAGTGCGACTCTCCAAGGACAAGCATCGTCACCCCCCAGCAATTGGCCCGGGTGTAATTACAGCCGACGTACGGAAGTACCTTCACGTACTCAAATTCCTGATTCTCGGGTTTAACGCAGGTCATATCGGTTCTCCCTGTCGTACTCGTCTTTGGCGCAACTCCCGTTTTAGTCTTCTGATCTTAGTGCTGATGAGCATTTTCCTGCTGCCCACATTTTATGAGCATTTACCACGATACTCGGCGCGCCGCTTTAGCGGTCGTGTTTGAGCCGAGGGTGTATGGACAACACCCAATATTTGACATCGGGGAGGCTTTGGTTCTGCCACGGAGTGTCTGCTTCAAATGCCATCGTCTTCGCAATCATCTCGATGACATCCCTGTTCATGACAGCGAGATCAAGGTAGAGGCCTTTGTCATAGTGATGCAGACTGAAAAGTGGAATGCCCTGGCTGAAGGGAGTTCCGGCCGAATCGTAAGTAGTTTTGCCATTCCGGGTTTGACGGCTTCATTCCATTCAGGTCGGCCCACAAGAAGCAACGCGACTTCGAATAGGGCCGCGGCAGCCTGCTCAGTTTGGTCAGCGGTCCCCGTTACGACGACTTCTAAAGTTTGGTTGCCATCTTGTTTGGACGTTACCATGTCAATTAATCCGGCGCCGCTGTTGCAACCATAGCCATACGTACCCTCGGTACAGGTCCAGCCTTGACCCTTTAATAGGGCGAACTCCAAGCGGCTCGCGGACTCGATGGAAGGCGGAAAACGGCCCGGCCGGAACGCTTTGTCTTGCGCCGTGGTCCAAAACTCATGCCCTACGAGCAGCATGGTGGCTTGTCCGCGTGCCGCTTGCGATGGTCTGGCTTCGGGGTAGATCCCCGTTGTCAGTGTCCCCACTGTGCCATCAAAATCCCCACGTTGAAGGCGATGATTGACAGTATTAAATCGGACCGCCCAGCGTTCGCCGCAGTCCTGAATGTAGAGCCAATCCCCGATCAGTACCAACGATTTCGAGTAATCGAAGCTAGAATCTGGAACGTAAACCAACTCGTACCGGCGAAGTTGTTTGTCGTAGCGCCCGACGCCCGCCAATGCGGTCCCGAGACTTGCCATAGCGTCCGCTCCCGGATATGAAAGCCACTGGTACCGGCCGTCGTCCAGCACAATCAAGGGATCTTTCAGCAGCGTCCGCGTCGGGTAGGGCGTCAGCCTATCTATCCGGTCGGTCTTCCATATCTTCCACCGGTACGGAGGGGTCTGTTCGTAGGAGCAGGCCTTTCGCCCATTTGCGTCAATCCATAGCTGCTGGAGACGGCCCACTGCGTCGATGCTGGGAGAGCTCGGGGGAACATCAAGCGCGAGGTGGTGGCCCCACGAAAGCAGGAAACGTCTTATCTGTGGCTGAGCGGCATTCTCGTCACTTACCTGCACTTTTTGTACCCCGGTCTGCGTACCTGGGTCAAAGTAAGAAAAGAAGTCCACCCAGAACAGGCTTCGCTCAGCTACGCAATACAGCCCGAGTCTGGTAGTCCCGGCGTGCATCCCGCCGGAGTAAGCCTTGAGTCGAAGGCAGGGGGAAGTTTGGCCGGACACTTCAACGAATCCGGCCAGAGGATCGTATCTGTCCGTGGCTCCCGAATCGATGTGTGGCCATAGTTGATGCTCTTTCCAAACCAGCCGCTTTTCATCCGAGCCGCGAGCACGCTCGTAAATCCAAATCTCCTCCTGCGGTGGAGTTTGAGTCTTCGTCGCCTCGTCCCATTTGCCTGGCGTCGAAGCGGTGAATGCGAAGTACTCCAAGTTCTCCTTTTGCGAGAAGTACATGTCCACGTGATCGGGCTTCTTCCCGAGCAGAGTTTCTGCCATCTTCTCAGCTTGCGCGTCGGTTAACACTGTCTGCGCTTTAGTCATCAGCGGCAAGATAACGAATGCCGCAAGAGCAGCAAAGCGGGCAGCGTTGTAGCGCCCGCGGCTGGGCGGGCCCGTCCTCCCTTGCGAGTCTCGCATGGCGACACTCCCTGCGTGATTACTGTGGAACGAACTGCATCATTTGCTGAACCATTTCCGTAGGCGGGATATTATCCCACTTCGCGTAGGCCCGCGCGAAAATCGTTCCGAGCTTTCCGCCCATCAATCCCGAGCCCAAAATGCCAATTCTCATACGGCTCTACCTCGTTTCGTTGCCCGCTTGTCACTCACAAACCCGTCATTCGCTCGAGCCTTTCCGGATACCGAGCGCCTTGCACAGTAATTTTTGAGGCAGCGCCATCGATGTCGCGCGGATGTAAGTTCGAACGCTGCCGCACCTGGTAATGCTCACGTGCAACTCTCGAGCAGGTAGCCCGGCACCGCTCGCATGCCGTAGGCTTTTGGCTATCCGAGGAAGAGCCCACGACAAAAAGAACTTGTCGCGGCTACCAGCCTGGGCGTCATCGCCGGCGGCGGAGGTTTCGGTCGAGCTTTTTCAGCAGGGCGAGTCCTCTTGCGGCAGACCCTTTGGTGGCGAGGGCGAGAAACCTTAGCTCGGCATCGTGTTGGGCGAGGGCCACGGTTGCCAACTCGTCGATCAGCTTGTTCATGCTGACCTTACGGCTATGGGCCAGGCGGCGCAGGCGTGCGTGTTTCATTTCAGGTAGGCGGATGGTGAGCGTGCTCATGCAAGCTCCTTAAGGAATTCGTGTGGTGAGACAGTGCGCAAGCCGGGAAATCGAAGTTGGGCGCGGCGAAAATCGCGCCCATTGTTGGTCACGATCACTTCGGCGCCTCCGGCAACGGCCAGTTCCACGATGTGATTCTCCCCCTCGTCCGGCAGATTGGGCCGCCAGGAAAAGTAGATTTCCACCCACTCGCAGACGCTGAGGAAAGCTGCAAAGAATTCCTGTCGTTCGCCCTGCGAGAGTGGGCACGAACGGAACAGATGCCTGCGGCCGAGCACGTCCTCGTACTCCAAAAACAGCGCCTGCCCGATGAGCGGTCTCCACTTGCGTTCCAGGCAGGCACGAATCACCGCGCGGTTGTGCCCCGCGCGATTGAGCAACGCCCCGGTAAGAATGTTCGTGTCTATCACAGCTCGGCGCAAAGTTTATGATAGCATATATGCTGCCATCCGGATGATATCGTGATCTGGACATCACAGCGCCCAGGATATTGTTGGCGCGGGTAGAATAGCCTTCTACCCCGTTCCGTTGGCCGCTCGCCCCTCACAGACGTGTCATTCGCTCGAGCCTTTCCGGGTAGCGAGCGCCTTCCGCGGTGATCTTTGAGGCGGCGCTATCGATGTCGCGGAGGTCATCGGCGGCTCCGACACGGAGATTGGGACGGGGATTTATTTGAACGGAATTTCCACTTCGGTATAACTGCCCGGTGTGGCCGCATTCACAGCGACGACAACTCTTTCAACGTGGCGGCGCAAAACAGGCCATTGCTGATTGCCGATCACCACGAACGCGATTTTCCGGTCTTTCAGGTTTTGCTGGTAACGGATATTTTTGTCAGTCGTCAGCAACATCTCGAAACCAGCCGCCTCAGCAGCCGCTATCAGTTCGCCGTTGAGCAGCCGGTCCCAGCCGCGTTCGATGGCTTCAACCACCACATGACCGGCAAGCGCATGGCGGAGCGGCGCGGGAACACCGTTATCAAAGAGGATGAACATCGACCATAGTGGTGGGCTGGGCCGGTAGCACATCAAGGCTTCGCGCCGCAAATTCAATCACGGCAACCACCTGTTCGTGAGACAAATGAAACCACTCCATAATCTCGTCGATCGAAGCTCCGGCTTCCAGATTGTCAAAGACAACTGAAACCGGCGTCCGCGTCTCCCGGAATACCCACGCGCCGCTACGCTTGCCGGGGATGCTTTCTACAGCAGGGCATTGTGACCAATCGAGTGCTGCCATATTCTTGCCCTCTCATCATAGTTGTATACCACACTTCGCCTGGCAGCGTCACGTGCGGGCGGCACTCGTAAATCTCGTAAATCTCTCAAAACGGCACCCGGTCTAGAGACACTATGAACTGGATACCATCAACGTGCCTGGCGTGAAGTCGCGCGTCGTTGGTGATGAAGAGATCCACTCCTGCGGCTGCGGCGCATGCCAACTGGATTGCGTCGGGAGCGCGCAAAGATCGGTCGCCTCGAAGTTTCGCGTAGATTCTTGCCGCCCTCACGTCGAAGGGGAGCATCACCGCGGCCGCGGTGATGGCGCTTTCGTACTTTTCAATCAACTCGTTGTCTCCTGCCTCAACTGGTTTTGCCAGAACTTCGCCCAGTGTAAACGTGGAAGTGATCAGTTGATCGCCTCGATCCAACATGGCCCGCCTTAGTTCTTTTACGCGCCGCCCGAGGCTTCCGTAGTTTTCAAACAAGTAGATAAACAGGTTGGTATCCCAAAAGACCCGGCTCATTCCCAACCTTTGCGCAAGCGACTGACGTACTCATCGGCATGCTCGCCCGCCCACAGATGTTTCCCCGAGCCGAGCAATCCCAGCAGCGGGTCCGCCTCCGGAGCAGACCTGGCTGCGGCCGTGCACCAGTCACGGTACCATGCCAGGAGGCCAGCGTAACCGTTCGGGACATCCTCCGCATTGGGGGTGGTCTTGGCGCCTTCGCGTGCCGGGTGGTACGCGTCGCCGGGGCGGAAGAGTCGTCGCCGGCCGCCCGCTGTCTCAAAGAGCATTCTGTAACGCCCCGGATTGGGTGGGCGATTGGCTACGCAGTGCTGGACAACATGAACGTATACTCCCGGACGAATGGGTCCGGCGATTTGTTCCCTCGCTGCTCGATCAACAATTTCTTCTATGGCGAAATCGGGTTCGCTTGGACGCTCGCGATGCAGCAAAGCGGTGGCAATCCAGACCTCGTCGGCGACCTTCACCTTGGTTCTGGATAATGCGGACATTTCACACCTCCAACCTCAGCGTCTAATTCTAAACCAAGTATAGAGGTAATGTCAAGCACATTATAAAATAGAGCGCCGTGTTTCATAGGCAAAGCTCGCTATGGGAGCCAAGGCGCACAAGTTCGAGGCTCTCGTCATCCGGCTTGCGGTAAATCAGAACAAGATCCGGCTTCACGTGGCAGTCGCGGTGATCGTTCCATTCCCCGGACAGCGGGTGATCGAAATTCCGGTGGGGCAGCGGCATGTCGGAGGCGAGCAAGTTCACCACTTCCATCAATAGCGCGTCCAGCTTCTTGCTGTGCCGACCGGATTTTTCTCGCCTGTAGTCGCGCTTAAATCGGGTGGTGTACTTAACTTCCCGCATTCAGGCTCCGCAGCAGTTTATGCGGCTTACCGACCTTGACGAGCTCGCCCCGACGCGCGGCTTTCATCGCGGCTACGGTTTCGGCGTTGGGATTGAGCGGCTCGAACGGCAGGGCCTTTTGCGCCGCGACGCGCACCAGCAGCAGCCGAAAGGCATCGGACACGGTTAGACCGATTTTCTTCAGCGCCGCAGCGGCTTCCCTCTTGGTCCGTTCATCGATGCGGGCGCGAACCACGGAATTGGCACTCATGGCGTTAACCTCCTATTGAGCCACATTGTAGCCCAAATGCCAGGAAATGTCCAGCCTGACTTTGCAAACAAGGGTAAGCTGAGTTTCGCTTCCCAGAAACTCTGTGGCTTTTCGGCGGTTTCCAAATCAAGAACCGCAGACTTCGAAAACCGTGAAGTCGGCGCTACCGGCTGAACGACCAGCGGAGGCCAGCTAAACATGGTGTTCCGGCGCGAGTTCCATCGGTGTGCTGGTAACTCTTAGGTGGCCGAAAAGGCGCTGTCCTACGTCAAAATCGGCCAAAGTCGGAGTAATCTCAGGTCTCGACAAAGATGCTATGACGCTGCGCCCGTCGCGATCAAGTAAGAGGAGACACCTGCGCTTTTCGTAGTAGGCCATGGCCCCGCGCACGAGAGTCATGATTCTTAACTGAACTTCCTTAGAGTCCACGTTTTTCGACGCCCCGAATACGTAGACTAATTCAGGCTTGGAGTCGAGACGAGCGGCCATATACTTAAAGCCTTCTTTTTCATCTGAAAGCCCCCGAATCGCTCCGTCGAACGCGCGACCTAACTCTGAGCGTTCCCTCAGCCGGAGGTCAGCAAGCTCTTCTTGAATTTCGAGGGTGTCATGCTCCAACTTGGCAGGGTCATAGGTGCCCTTCTTTATCCCCTGTGGCAGTGCGACTGTGAACCTAGGGTGGTGGGCAGCGAATTTGTCGGCCACATACTCCAGCAGGAACGAGTGACGGTCGGCCTCCGCCTTCCACTCAAGCACTTCGCGCACTCGGTCCTGTTGGCTGGCAATCGCAATGCGCGCATCCGCCCGGCCCACACAGCCTGCAAATGATCCGCCGCTGAGCAAATAAAAATGGAAGAGGGTTTTCTCATCCCCGATGAGGCGCAGGTCGGCATGGGACAACGACCGTCTCGCCGCAAGATACTCCGCTAGCTCTGGTATCGTCCTGAGGTTAGCTGCCAGGTTAAGAAAGTCGTTCACCGACAGATATGTGATGGGTATTCCGGCGTATTCTAAGGGAAGCTTTTCTGCGTCGGGTTCAAGATCTACTTCCTGAAACACTTCAACAGCCACGATGCCATGACGAACTATCGGCAGTCCGTCCGGAAACTCAACACGTCCTCGTCGCTCGTGATCACACCAAACTGGTCGGTCCTTGGGGCGTGCCAAGGCTCGACGCATCTGCCTCCAGCCTTCTTTCGCTTTCTTCCGCGCCCATAACTCTGCCTTCGCGGTTGTCCGTCGCGTCGGGTCGTCTTGACATTTCTGCTCCACGAGAATTCCGGATCCGCGATGGAGAATTAGGAAATCGCCCGTCTCATGAGGGGTCGCTCCGTCAACCGTCCTCAGGCTGCGGAACACAAATTCGCGGACGAATGGCTCTGCCAAAAGCTCCTCCGTCCTGCGCTCCGCCCACTCGCCTCGGTCTTGTGGCGTGCCCGGCAGGAGTATAGTTGATAGCGAAGCGTCACCGCCAACGTTCATGTCGCACACCTCTCTTTGGCCACACCCCAATCTCAGTCATTCGGATTCGAATCGCGCTCGGAACCGTGCTGTCCACGGCATGGCGCAGCAAGGTGTTAATCCGGGTCTGGTAACCTTTCCCGCATCCCCGAAGCCGCGCCAGTATGTCGGCATCGACCCGCAGACTGATGTGCTGCTTGAGCGGCCGATAGAATCGACCCACATAAAGTCTTCCCGGGACCGACCTCATCGCCGCAACGTCCGAATAGTCAATCTCAGAATCGCGATTTCCGGCCAGAGTCTCGAGTTCGGCCTGCTCGCTATCACGCATGGGAGTGATAAAGAGCTCGCTCGCGGGGACCCGCTTTTCGCGCCGAGATGATACGGATTTCTTCCTCTTCATTTCCCTCCTTAACGGTATGCACGACCAACAGGAGCGTGATGCCTCCTGCGCTGCCAATCGAATGCCATCGCTCCTGTCCCTCTACAACCCGCTCCACGTAAGAGACGGCTCGGGGGTCTTGGAAAACCCTGGCCGCCGTCTCAAACGCAACCCCGTGCTTTCGCCGGTTGATGCGATTCTTGTTCTCATTCCAGGCGAAAACCATCGTATATACACAATTGTATCACATTCATGGCTGCGCGCAAGCCCATCTTGCGTCCATTAGCCGGTAGCCGCTCTGCCCCGTTTGGTTAACTGCTTGCCGTTCACAGACCCGTCATCGGCTCGAGCCTTTCCGGATAGCGTGCTCCTTCCACGGTGATCTTTGAGGCGGCGCCATCGATGTCGCGGAGGTCGTCGGATGTAAGTTCGAACGCTGCCGCACCTAGCACTGCTCCCGTGCAACTCTCCAGCAGGTAGCCCGGCACCGCTCGGATGCCGTAGGCTTTTGGCTATCCGAGGAAGAGCCCACGACGAAAAGAACTTGTCGCGGCTACCAGACTGGGCGTCATCGCCGGCGGAGGTTTCGGTCGAGCTTTTTCAAGAGGGCGAGTCCTCTTGCGGCAGAACCTTTGGCGGCGAGAGCGTGAAACCTCAACTCGGCATCGTGTTGGGCGAGGGCCACAGTCGCCAGCTCGTCGATCAGTTTGTTCATGCTGACCCTCCGGCTATGGGCCAAGCGGCGCAGGCGTGCGTGTTTCATTTCAGGTAAGCGGATGGTGAGCGTGCTCATGCAAGCTCCTTCAGGAATTCGTGTGGTGAGACAATGCGCAAGCCGGGAAATCGAAGTTGGGCGCGGCGAAAATCGCGCCCATTGTTGCTCACGATCACTTCGGCGCCTCCGGCGACGGCCAGTTCCACGACGCGATTACCCCCTTCATCCGGCAGGTTAGGCCGCCAGGAAAAGTAGATTTCCACCCACTCGCAGACGTGGAGGAAGGCCGCAAAGAACTCCTGTCGTTCCCTCTGCGAGAGTGGGCACGAGCGAAACAGATGCTTGCGGCCGAGCACGTCCTCGTACTCCAAAAACAGCGCCTGCCCGATCAGCGGCATCCACGTGCCTTCCAGGCAGGCACGGATCACCTCGCGGTTGTGCCCCGCGCGATTGAGCAACGCCCCGGTAAGAACGTTCGTGTCTATCACAGCTCGGCGCAAAGTCTATGATAGCATATATGCTGCCATCCGGGCGCGATTGTGATCTGGACATCACAGAGCGCAGGACATTGTTGGCGTGGGTAGAATAGCCTTCTACCCCGTTCCGGTAATCGCTTGCCACTCATAGCCCTGTCATCCGCTCGAGCCTTTCCGGGTAGCGAGCTCCTTCCACGGTGATCTTTGAGGCGGCGTTATCGATGTCGCGGAGGTCGTCGGGCGTGAGTTCGATGGCCGCTGCTCCGATGTTCTCTTCCAGGCGATTCAATTTTGTCGTGCCTGGGATCGGAACGATCCACGGCTTTTGGGCCAGCAGCCAGGCCAGCGCGATTTGAGCCGGTGTCGCGTGCTTGCGTTCCGCGATGCTGCCCAGCAAATCGATCAGAGCCTGATTCGCCCTCAGTGCCTCGGGCGTAAAGCGAGGGAGAGTGCTGCGGAAGTCGGTGCTGTCGAATTTCGCGTTTTCGCCAATCTTGCCCGTCAGGAAGCCCTTGCCCAGCGGGCTATACGGCACAAGCCCGATGCCAAGCTCCTCAAGCGTCGGGATCACCTCGGCTTCGGGTTTGCGCCACCACAGCGAGTACTCGCTCTGGAGCGCGGTGACCGGCTGAACCGCGTGGGCGCGACGAATCGTCTTTACGCCTGCCTCGCTCATTCCGAAGTGCATGACCTTGCCGGCCTGAATCAATTCCTTCACCGCGCCAGCCACGTCTTCGATCGGCACGTTCGGATCAACGCGGTGCTGGTAGAGCAGGTCAATCTTCTCCGCCTTCAGCCGCTTGAGCGAGCCTTCCACGGCCTGCTTGATGTGCTCGGGGCGGCTATTCAGACCGGCCGCTCCCGGCCGATTATCTCTGCCACTCAGATCAAACCCGAACTTGGTGGCGATGACCAATTTTCCGCGGAAAGGAGCGAGGGCTTCGCCCACGAGTTCTTCGTTTGTGAAAGGACCGTAGACTTCGGCGGTGTCAAAGAATGTGATGCCTCGTTCCACGGCGGCGCGAAGAACAGAGGTCATCTCCTGCTTGTCTTTGGGTGGGCCGTAGGAAAAGCTCATGCCCATGCAGCCGAGCCCGAGCGTCGAGACTTCCAGATTGCTTTTTCCCAGTTTACGTTTTTGCATAAATCCTCCTTTTGCAAGTAGCGCCGCCCTTTAGGGCGGCACTTGCCGGGCTAAAGCCCGGCGCTACAACCGATTCTGCAGTCATTGATGTGCCTTCAAATAAAAATGGACGTTCGGTCACGACATTGCGATTGCACGCTGCATCTCGCGCCAGCGCGCGGGTGGAACTCCTTCCCAAGTGCGGAAAGCGCGAACGAAAGAGTTTGCATCCTCATATCCGAGCAAGTAGGCAGCTTCATTCAACTCGAGGACGGAGTTGTTCAGATAGTAGCGGGCCAGGTGGTGGCGAGCTTCTTCCAGAACACGCTGGAAGCTGGACCCTGAATCTTGCAAGCGCCGTTGCAGAGTGCGGCAACTGACGTGCAGGGCGTCGGCGATATCCTCGATGGTGGGCCGCCGACCGGTGAGTTTTTGTTGGATCGTTCCGCGAACGCGCTCGGCGAAATTCTCGTCTTCGTTCTCCTGCTTCAGTTCTTCGTCAAACTGGGGCGCAAGCATCGCCAGAAGCTCGGCATTACGGGTCACGAACGGTTTCCGAGCGTCGGCGGCGCGAAACACGATGGCATTGCGGGAGCCTCCGCAGACCACGGGACAGCCAAAGTGGCGCTCAATGGTTTTCGCGTGCGGCCGAGGCTGTAAGAACTCCACGCGCAGCGGCGAGAGGCGCGTACCCGTGCCGTGGCGAGCAATGGAGAGCACCCAGGCGAAGGCACATTCGATCAGCACCGGAGGCTCGACTTTGTCCGCAAGTAGCCAGCGGAACTGGATGCACCACTCTTCGTCGTCCTTTTCCTGCAGGATCTCTTCCGGGCAGGTGAGCCGTTTGTAGCGCGCCATATGCTCCACCGCGGAACCGAAGTTCTCTGCGGACAAAGCGGCAAGACTGACCGGGGTGAACCGTTCGGTCTTCGTTTCCGTGCCGAGCAGGATGCCAATCGCCGGGTTGGTGCTGACTTCGCCGACGGCGCGCCAGAGGGCAAAGAGTTCCTCCGTGGTGAGGAGTACGCGGGGTTGATCAATGAATCCCTGGGGAAGTCCGGCTCGGCGCAGAACTGCCGAGGCACGGACGCCCAATTCTTCGAGCTTTAGAAAGGTGCTGCCAGAGACGCGAAAATGTTTATTCATCGGGTTACTCCGAATTGAGAGAAGCCATGTCAATGGAGAAGCGATACTTCACATCGGACTTGAGCAGTCTCTCATAAGCTTGGTTGACCTTCTGGATGGGGATAACCTCAACATCAGCGGTGATGTTGTTCTGCCCGCAGAAGTTGAGCATCTCCTGGGTTTCGGCGATACCGCCGATGGGCGATCCGGAGAGGCTGCGGCGGCCCATGATCAGGCCGAACGCGGAAACGGCGAGAGGCTGGGTCGGCGCGCCGACAAGGGTGATGTTGCCATCACGGCGCAAAAGATTGATGTATGCACTGATGTCGTGGTCGGCGGCAACCGCGTCGAGGATGAAGTCAAGACTTCCCGAGTGCTTTTGCATCTCGTCAGCGCTACGCGAGATCACCACCTCATCCGCTCCCAGGCGGCGCGCGTCTTCCTTTTTGTTCGGCGAAGTCGTAAAGACAACAACGTGGGCTCCGAGCGCATGGGCAAACTTCACGGCCATGTGGCCAAGTCCGCCAAGACCTACCACCCCGACATTTTTGCCTTTGGTCACGCCCCAGTGACGCATGGGCGAGTAGGTTGTGATGCCGGCGCAAAGCAAAGGAGCGGCTCCGGCGAGGTTGAGGTTCGAGGGGACGCGCAGCACAAACCTCTGGTCCACCACGATGCTGTCAGAATAGCCGCCATAGGTAACGCCTCCCAGATGCTGGTCGGGGAAGTTGTACGTCAAGGTGAAATTCGGACAGAACTGCTCCAGGCCCGCCTGGCACTCGGGGCAGGTTCCGTCCGAATCCACCATGCAGCCGACTGCCGCGAAGTCGCCGGGCTTAAACTTTCCCACCGCCAAGCCGACCTGGGTGATGCGGCCAACGATTTCGTGGCCGGGAACGCAGGGGTAGACGGTGGGCATCACGCCGCTCCACTCGTTGCGGACTTGGTGGAGATCGGAGTGGCAAATGCCGCAGTACAGAATTTCGATCTGTACGTCGTGTTCGGTAGGGTCGCGCCGGGCAATCGTTGTAGAGGCCAGCGGCGAGGTCGCACTCGCAGCAGAGTAAGCTTTAGCGTTTTTCATATACTCAATATAGATGCTCGCCCGGCCGACCTGTTATGCAGAACACGCCATTCTACATGCAAAATGCGCCAAATGAGAGGATCAGTCTGCTCACCTTGGCGAGCGTGGCGACCATGCAAAGCAAAAATGTGCCAACGCCTATGCTCGATCCTTCACGGGCAGATATCAAATTACGGATTCAAGATTTGGCAATGAAACGGTAGGTGGGGCGGGAAAATTAGACAGCAGACTCTAAACGGTAGACGGGGGTTGGAAAACAGGGACTGGGAGCCAAGTTCTGGGGGCTAAATGTTACGGGAATGACGGCTTCGGTGAGACCCTGCAGATTGCACTGATTGGCGCAAATTATCCCAACCCTCATTTGGGAGATCTGCGGCATCGCGGATTCTGCGTCGCCATCCGGATCGCCCAGCGGTTTTCCTCATGCTCGCGCTTTGTCTTCGTTCGAGGAAGCCGTCCACTGCAAAAGTGATTTCAGGCACACCATCCGGCGGCCGTCCGGCGTTTCGGGTGAGTGGACCTGCCCGGCCTTGATCCCTTTCGTAATGCTGGAAGGCAGAACATTGAGGATCGTGGAAGCGACTTCCGGCATGGCCATCGACACCTCGAGGGCGCACTCCGGACACCAACCTTTGGTAACCTGCGCCGAACTTCGAAGGACGAAGGTCTCCTCCGTCTCTACGGTGATTTCAGTTCGTTTCCGTCTTTTGTGCATAGATACACCAACACCCACGGGCAGGACGCGAATCTTGCGCACATCAACTGGCGGAGCGTCTCTCCGGAAGTGTTGGGGTACTGAGCCGCAGAGCGCCCATCTGATCGGGACTCTGCGGCCTCTCGGTGGTTTTGAAGCCAACAACGGGAAAGCTCCGATCTGATCGGGACTCTGCGTTAATTGAAAGTAGCCCGCCAGTCGCGCGCAGCCGGTGCGTTAGCGGTGCCTCGAAATTCAAATTTCCTGGAGAGCTGGGAACCTCCCACAATTGAGGTTCCCGCTACGCGAACTATTGTAGAGTGACCAGGACCTGAATCACCCCTCTCCCATTAGGCAGCGGCTCGAGGGCCTTCCCCACTACGGCGCCCAACATCCGTGCACGCTTGGTTCCCTTCATGGCGTAGCCGGGAAGGGAGGAACTGACCAGCAGGTCGCCCACCTGAATCGGTCCATTCTGGGTCGTCACTTTGCAGGGCACGATGCCGACGATAGCCAACGGGACTTCGTCTTTGATCTGCCCATCGTCCATATTGTGAGGAGTGGCGAGTACGCCGGGCTTGGTGGAGAAGATGCCCGCCACATGAGAGGAATACGGGGTGCGAGAAATGGCTAAACGACGGTGACCAGTGGGGTCGATTACTAAAAGGTCGCCGGGCTCATAGAGCGAGCGCCCGCCACGCACCGCCATCGACTCGGCAAAGTCGGCGCCACTCGATTGGGTGCCTCCATCGAAGAAACCCTTGCCGGTGCCATCCACACGGAACTTGTTGACGCCCGCCGCCTGGCCGATGATGATGTTGCCGCTGGCCGTGTTGTTCAGTAATTCGGCGGTTGCATTGACGTTGGCCGCCTGGCCGTACAATCCGGTGGCGAAGCCGCTGGCTGCGGTTGAGATGCCCGAGGTTCCCGTGCCGCCCGAGGCGTTGGCCTGGCCGGTCACGCCGGTGCCGCCTGAGCCGGTGCCATTGTTCAATCCGTAGACACCGTTGCTGGTGGAGTTTGAGGACTGTCCGTAAACCCCGTTGCCACCACTGGTGGCGTTCGTGACGCCAGTCACCCCGGTCCCACCGGTGGAAGCGTTATCAACGCCGTAGACTCCGTTTCCATTCGGGCTTGCCGTTTGGGCATATACCCCGTTGGCGAAACCTGAACCGGAGGTCGCATTCCCTGAGAGTCCGTTACTGGTGGTTCCGATGCCCACACCGTAAACACCGTTGGCCGTGCCGCTGGTGGCGGCAGAGTAGCCGTAAATTCCATTTCCGCCCGTGAGTGCGGTATTCACTCCATAAATACCATTGCCGGATGCGCTTGCGGTTTGTCCCTGGACGCCGGTGGCGGGACCGCTGTTAGCCAGGGCGACGCCGAAAACGCCTGTGCCGTTTGGACTGGAAGAATTTCCCTGTACTCCATACGTTACGCCCATAAGTGAGGTGGCTTCGGCAAAAACGCCAAGCCCGCCGGAACTCTTGGAGATTGCGTGTACCCCATTGGTAAGACCCGTCAGAGAGATTGCTTTGGCAAGGACGGCAGCGGCATTGTCACCCTTACTGACGCCTTCAACACCGACGCCCGGTCCGGTTGTTGCCGGCGCGGATCCAATCAGTCCGACGCCGCCAACGTTGGTGTCTTGCCCCACCACGCCTCCGCCCGCGCCGGAAAATGTGCCGCCATAGCCGCTAATGCTGTTCGTCCCAGTTATGGTGATGTTGCCATCGAACTGCGACGTGCCATTCACTTCCAGCTTGGCTGCGGGCGTGGAAGTGCCGATGCCCAGGTTGCCCGCCGAAGTAATTCGCATCCTCTCGGTCTGATTCCCTCCGTTGGCGCGCGTATCAAAGACCATGGCGGAGGCGTAATCTCCCTGGGTGGCATTTTCCTTCACTCCCCGGATGTTGGCGAGTCCGGCCTTGCTGGTGGTCCCGTTGTAATAC
>DASYZE010000031.1:0-14180 GCA_035946625.1 Terriglobia bacterium
CCTCGCTGAGTTTCCGCTTCGACACTCGCCCCCGCAACCGGTGCAGGATCCCTCCATCACCTTCCTTCCTCAGCCGACCCACCAACTCCCGCACCCAGCGCTCACTCAACTTCAATTGAGCCCCCGCCTGCTTCTGGGTCACATGCCCCTTTTCCGTTTCATGCAATACCTTCAATCGATCCCGATCTCTTTGGCTCATCCACAGCTCCTGTTCTTTGTTCATCCCGACATTTTGCCGGTTTCCAACAGGAACTTCTTACTTTGCTGCAATAGGATCTTTTCACTTTGCTGCGACAGCGGCAAAACACGATTTGACTAGTCTCATAAGACCTGCTATAATACGGCTTTGCAGGATTCAAGACGAAGTGGCCATCCAGCCATGATCTAGCTCTAAGTCACTGCAAATTACAGATTTAGCTGCAGGAGGGACCAATGCCAGTTTCTTCTCGGAGGAGTCGGGCCCGGCGCACTCGCGCGGCTGCCGCCAACGGAAATGGCGCCGGGCGACTTCGTGCTCGCAGCCGCGCTCGGTCGAAAGCGGTGCCGCGACGAGTCGCGCCTGCGAGCCAGGCGCGCGCCATAGTAGCACCAGGCAGCACGGAGATGGACCGCAGCGATCCGCAGTTCAAGGCGGCGCTTAAATTCTTCAGCGCCGCAGCAAAATACTTCCAGAAGCAAGATTATAAGAAGGCTCAGGAACTTTTTGAGAAAGTTGCTGTCAGCGCTGCGCGCGAATTGGCGGAAAGAGCGCGGGTCCATCTGGTTCTGTGCGGACAGAAACTGGGACGGTCGGGTCCGGCGCCCAAGACCGTTTCAGACTATTACGATTTGGGAGTGGCGAAGCTGAACGCCCGCGATCTTGTACAAGCCATCGATTTTTTGAATAAAGCGGACAAGGCAGATCCAGACCGGGAACACATCCAATACGCCCTCGCTGCGGCTCATGCGCTTCAAGGCAACATCGAAATCGCGTTTGAACGTCTTAAGGTAGCCATTGCTCTGCGTTCGGGGAACCGCTTCCAGGCGCGTTACGACGATGACTTCCAATCTCTCGCATCCGATCCTCGCTTCCAACGCCTCATTTCCCCAGGGGACGGGCGCAATTCCTGACTGTTCTCCTGCGGCCCCGGCCAGCATAGGATATGATGTCGGGGGTGAAACTGTCCTATGAAAGTGGTCAGCATCGGCGGAGGAACGGGTCTATCCGCCCTTTTGAGAGGACTCAAGCATCATGTGGCTCAGCCTTCGAGCCGCGCCCGGAATAAGCCTAACATCTCACGCCTCACCGCGGTAGTGACCGTCACCGACGAAGGCGGCAGTTCCGGCCGATTGCGGCGTGAGTTCCAGATTCTTCCTCCCGGCGACATTCGAAATTGTATGGTGGCGCTGGCCGAAGATGAGAAGCTCTTTACCCGCCTTTTTAACTACCGGTTTACCAACGGGCGCGGCCTTTCGGGCCACAGCTTCGGCAATCTGTTTCTCGCCGCCCTCACCGAACTTACTCACGATTTTGCCAAGGCCGTACGCGTCTCAAGTGAAGTGCTGGCCATCCGGGGTGAGATTTTCCCCTCCACACTTTCCGACGTCCGGCTGATGGCCCGCCTGCAGGACGGGCGCACTTTGGCCGGCGAACGGGACATCACCCAAACGCGGGTGCCCATACGTCGGCTGCAAATTGTTCCAAGCCGCTGCCGTCCCCTGCCGGAAACACTGGCGGCGCTGGAAGAAGCCGACCTGATCACTCTGGGGCCGGGCTCGCTGTACACTTCGCTGATCCCCAACTTGCTGGTGCGCGGAATCCCCGAACACATCATGCGCTCCAAAGCTTTAAAAGTTTACGTTGCGAATCTGATGACCCAGCCCGGCGAAACGCGGCGCTACACGGCGGCGGATCACGTGCGCGCGCTCAATGAGCACGCGGGCGGAATCCTGTTTGACCGAGTGGTGTTGAACACCCAGCCCATTTCGCCGGCCATGCGCAAGCGCTACCTGGTGCAGGAGGCAGAACCGGTGGTGATTGACCTGCACGAAATCCGCGCCCTGGGCGTGGAACCGCTGTGCGCCGACTTGCTGGATGAGCATCGGGTAGCCCGCCATAATTCTCCGCGCCTGGCCCAATTCTTGCTCGACCTCGCCTCCCAACATTGATGGGGCAAAAATGGGCAAAAAGCGCTCCCAGGAATATTTTTGACCAAAAAGTAACATTGTAAGTTGCTTGGTTTTATGAAGATGAGAGCAGGTGTTTCTCTTGTGACTCTTGTTACTCTTGTGACGCATTGGGCCTGGACGGGCGGTTTGAGGGTATCAACTACATATGTAGTATTTGCTCAGCAATTGCGGCTCTGACGTTGAACTCTTCTCTGGCAAGCTCGAGTGGCGCCCGAACGCGCGGACTTGGATTCAAGCGCCGTTTCCCAAACCGAGTTAATTGCAGCTACGCCAATTTAGTGCTTGACAATGGATAATTGTGTGGGTAGTATCCCGCCTTCATTACATCCAGCCATAATTTAGCCACGGATATCGGCACAGAGAATCAGCAAGGAGCGCAGTTCGACGCGCACGCGCTCTTCGGCTAATGCCGGGGCAGAAATGTGCTCCCGTTCCCGATCAATCCGAGGCAGATCTTGATCATGTCGGGAAGGAGTCCGCTTGCTGGCATTTGTCGTCCCGGTTGGAAACCGTAATCGTGTGTCCCCTTTTGCGCGGAGTTTCCGCGTTAGTCAGATAGAAAGCCGAGTGAGGCAGGCGAGGCCGGTCGGGTGGAGCAGCGGTACGACGGCGGGAGAAACGCCTCGGCAGCGAACCGATTGGGGGCTCGCCAGGGGCGGATGGCATCTGGTCTTCCCCTTGCGAAGGGGAGCGGGCAAGCATGGGCATCTTGAAAATAGGATCTTCCGGCCCGCGCGTCGCACGGATGACGTACGGATTCAGGCGGCTTAGGACGATCTCTTACAGCTGGGCGCGTCGGCGGGAGACAAAGATTCGGCCATTCATTGGCATTCCACACCCATTAACTGTATGCCACTGACTTTGTGAAAGAATCGGACTTGCCCACGTTCGGGCCATTCTCGAGCAGGAGGGGAAATGGCTATTTCGCAGCGGTGCTCAGGTCAGTTAGCGAAGGTTTGTCCCTACCTTGTAATGATCACTTGTATGCTGGCGTGGCCAGTTTGCCTGTGGTCCCAGACAGCGCCCAAGGTGACCGTCTTCAGTCCTACCCCTTCAAGTGATGCCCAACAAACTTTGATTATCGAGATCAGCGGCACGAATTTGACCACCCCCGACGTTCCAAGGATCCTGGTGTTCCCAGCAACGAACACGGGGGAGGTAACTACTCTTGATTCCTCAGCCGCCCTAATTGACGCAAAATTCTCGGTTCCCAAGAACTACATCTTGGAAGAGGTAGTCCTCTCTCATTCCACGGGGGCGCCGCAAGCGATAATGGTCGCGAGAGCCACTTGCACACCCGAGACAGACATCAAGTCCACCTATAACATCGTCACGGAGAATCAAGCTAAGAACAAGTATGGAAACGGCGTTGCCGAGAACTTTGATATTTTCCAGCTTTCCATGGTCAATGAATGTTCTTTGCCCGTGGTTATACCTCTCGCAGGAATCAAGTTCTCTGTAAAAGTGGACTCACGCTTGGTGGATATTGTTCCATTTTCACTAGAGCATGTAACCAGCGTGTACTCGACTGATAGGAAACTGACCGGCAGACGGGCTGTGTTCTTCAACTTTCTTCAAGCGGTGGCCACTTTAGGGAGTGCGGTTGAACCATTCTTCGGCCGGGGTTTCACGCAGGGGGTCAGCATTTGGGGTGGTGGATTTACTCAAGCGATGACAACTGTTTTCAAGGACATGTCTGCGGAGCAACTACAAAACATAACCGCTCAAAGCTTTGGGAGCACTGAGCAGCTTGGACCAAACGGAGGGTCACTTCAGAAATTTTTGTTCGTTCCGAAGCGCCCTACCGGGGAAAAGGGAAAGCAAAAACTTTCGCTGGCGGGCTCTTTCGCACAAGGCGAGGTAAGTCTCAATTACGAGGCAATCCCGACGATGCCGGGCGGAATGGGCGCAGCGACGCCAAAGGACTAACTGTAACGCCAGAAGCCGTAAGGCAAACTTTCGTTGCTGAGTAAATATTAGGCGCTCTTCAGCCAATCGAATATTGGGGAAACTTTTCTCTCTCCGTTTTTACTGATCCAGATTTGGGGGTGACTATGAAAAAACCCTTCGTTCTCTTGCCATTCGCTCTATTGGTGTTCGGGTTCCCAGCCGTCGCACAGAAGCTTCCCTATCCTCAGTGTTTCCAGACCTCTCGCGGGACGTACGTTGAGGGCACGTTGCCCCTCAATGGCTTCAAAGAAGACATCGCGCCAGACCTTTCGAAGGTACCGGAAAAGTGTTGGCCTGATAGGACCCCCGGCGACGTCAATCACCTTATTTTCCCAGCCCACGTCTTGCTGGATGTTACCGACCCCAAACAGCTAAAGGCATACGTCCGCGTGCGCGACAAAACCGGTGAGCCCTGCTGGTTGTCCTGGCCGCTACGATACAACCAAATCAGTTCGCTTGCCTTCGGTTACATACCAAAGGATCCGTTCCTTACAACCGGCCAGACCGCTATCATCGGCACGGCGGTCAGTGGGGCGACTTCGGTGCTCAGCATATCAAAGGGAGTAAACGACACTTGGAAGCTCGGCTTGGGCATTACTAGCATGGGAATAGCCGCCTCCGTTGGGGGCGCGGCCCTCGTGCGCCGTTACGGCATTCCTCCACATCACTACGGCAAGGCTCACGAGAGTTACTACCTGGTTATTCGTTATTGCAAGGAGACAATCTCAGAATGTCAGCTTAAAGAATACCGAAAGGAGGAGCTTAAGTCCTCGCAATATGTGCCACAGGGTGAGGTGGTGGTGTTTGCGATGCGTATGACCAGTTTCTGGGGGGTCGATCACGTGTTGCAGTCAAGAACAGGCCTCCCACTGTCGGCGCTTCCTACCCCAGGTGCGTCCGGCAAATGAGCCGGCACCGCCGACTTCCGTTTCTCAGAGGGTTTGGGGTACTTTCTCTTACCCGCCCGAATAATGGGAAGACAAGCCGGGGAGCCTCAAACGACGGAACTCCGCGCCCCGTTAATAGTTTGTTGAAAGGTGCACCTCGGATGTCAATACCGAAGAGCCAAAGACGATGAGGAATCTCGCGTGTCCTTTATGTTCAGAGCGAGATTCCTCTCCCGCGTCTGCGGGATCGGAATGACAGGGATGGGAACCCTTTTTACAAACCGTTAATTGAACCAACCGCGCGAGTACACCCTCACCTTGCCCTCGCGTTTCAGCCATGGAAACTATCTGGTGTAGATGGCCCCGCTTGAAAACTACCTTCGCGAGTTGCTTGACGTCGGCTCGACCGGCGCCGCGGTCAAAGAGACCTCTTACTATCCGGCACTCTCACGATGGTTTAGCGAGGGGGGAAAGACGCTTAAGCCCATGGTCCGATGCGTTTTGACTTTGGCCAATCGGGGCGCTGGACTACCTGAAGGCGGCTTGTTCACTCCTGACCAATTCCAAAAGTCTCCAGAGGGGGGGCCGCCGCCCGGACAAAACCCGGCTCGGGGCGTCATCGAAATCAAATCAACCGGTGACGACGCATGGGTCAGCGCCGATGGTGAACAAGCGGTACGGTACTGGCGCAAAAACCGCCAGCTTCTGGTGACGAATTATCGGGACTTTGTCCAGATAGGGCAGGACCCCGAAGGCAAGCCAGTAAAACTCGAATCCTTTCGGCGGGCCGAAAATGAAAAAGCGTTTTGGGCTGCCGTTCGCGCTTAAGTCTTGGGAAGTGACATTTGAGCGTTGGCGTTATTTTGCTTGATCTGCGCGACAAGCTCGTGCCCATTTAGCAGTTCAGCTACCAACGGGTCAAGCTGGTCGAGTTCAGCTTGGACCACCTTTCTCCCGGCCTCACGCGCCCGTGCTGCCTTGCCCTCGATCTTAGAGCTCCACTTGACCATCTTTCGCGCGGCCTCGCGCGCAACCGCAGCAATTTGCCGGTGCAATTTCCGCTTGGGGTCGAAGATTGGAATCGGACAAACTTCGAAGGGCCGCCGATGAATGTCGCGTTCCCCCTGAAGGCCCTGAGACTGAAATGGTTTTATGGCTTCATTTACGAGGGCGCTGTTCAGCACACCAACCAAATAGAGAGCGTGCTCTTCGGAGTCGGCGTAATAGCGATAAGTGACGTGGTCCGCAACAAAACCCCGAATTGGGAGATCGCCGATCTGCTTATATTGCGATGGCGTGAGGTGCGCCGCCGCCAAATTCGTCCCTGACTTGTTGTAAAGCACGATGAAGTTCGCTTGAGGGTTTTGGTTCGTAATTTTCTGGTCGTAGTTAAGGTACTCAATCAGGCTTGGCTGACCCTCCTTTTTCCTCTCACTCCAAATCGTCTCAGCCTTTTCCACCCAGTCTGACGTGCCGACCGCGCCCTCTGCAAGAATATCGTCGCGCTCCAGCATTGCGAACCGTCCTTCCCTGGCGGCGGCAGGGAGGACAACCAGGCGCAGGCGCCGGATCGCAAACGGCAACAAGTCTTCGGACAATGCTGTTCCAAAGAGAAATTCTTTCTCAACCCGGCCCTCTATCTCGAATTTGAGTCTCCACGGCTTCTTTGCTCCCGCGCTGGCGGCTTTGGAGGTGCGCAGGAAGGGAATCTTCACAACCAGCGGGCGATCTCCCGGGGGTTCGACAAACCAAAGGGAGCGAGGAACCAGCGTGGCGCCCTGGACCACAAGTGGGAAATATGGTGACCGCACAGTTGGTGGTGAGAGAAATGACCACTTGGCCTTCCGCGACTTTAGCATCCCCTTGGCATTATGCCAGGAGAGATTCCGCCGGCCGCGGGGCAAGTCTCCGTTCCACTCTGTAAGGGGGATTTCCACCGTAAGAACACGAGGTTTACGGATGATCACGCAGGTGGGAACCCTGAATAGCCCGCTGACTTCGCCAAAATCATTGATCTTGGTAAATCCACCCTTCTGAAAGGCCAAGTGTTGCTTGGCGGGAAGAATTACCGATCTTGGCATGACAAAAGCCATGCTACCACCCTCACACAGGAACTCATGCTCGCAGTGCGCAAAGAAAACAGTGGAGGTATCGAGTTGCGTAAATAGCTTTCGGTCCGTCCTTTCCAGAAGGTTGTAGCGGAAAGCGAGTTCTTTAATCTTTGTTTTGTAAGCTGGATCTTGCACGTCGCGGAGGGAAAGCCAGGGCGGATTGGCAACAATCACATCCACCTTTTGGCGGCGTAAGTAGGCAGGCCGGTAAGCGTTTTTCAGAATAAAGGCCCAGACGGTGTCGCGTTTGCTCTCTACCAGCCCCATCATTAGCTTGAAATTTTCGCGCCATAGGAATATCTCGCCTGACGAGTATTCGCTGAGACTTTTCGCAAATCCCTGCTCGGCTAGCACTTGCGATTCTTTGGATGCCGCGCCGCGTTTGGCGAGCTGCGCCAACTTATCTATCAAGGTGTCGAGGTCTCTCCCTTTTTCAAGGCTCTCCAGTGGAATGTAAAAGACTTCGCTCTCACTGGCCTTGACCTCCAGAGCCCTTTTTTTGGCGTCTTCTCCAGTCATCAAAGTATCGGCGAGGTAAACCCGAAGGTAAACGTCCTCGGGATATTTGGGAAGCTCCGCCGCCAAGGCAAGCAGAATATTGGCTTTCGCCATCAAAGCTGCGACGGGGTGAACGTCGATGCCGGTGACAGACTCAAGAGCGGTTTTAACCAACTGATTTCCTTTCAGGCCCGACGCGCGGAGCCTACGAATGGCGCAGAAAAGGAACGTGCCGGAGCCGCACGCGGGATCGAGGAGCGTTCCCCGTCGGTAGCCAATGTCATCCAAGGTAAGCTCGGCAAGCCAGTCCGGGGTGTAGAATTCGCCGAGTTGTTGGCGGTCGCCGGATTCAACCAACTCCTGGTAAAGCACCTTAAGCAAATCTTCGTCAACCTTGGACCATTCAAATTCACCCAGGCGCCGAAAGAGGTTGGCAAAGAATTCAAAAAAAGCAGGTTCTGTCTCAGTGTTGAGGCCCCATGAAAAAAAGTCGGGTTCCGCGAGGTTCCGAATGCTCTTATCGCGAAAAAAGTCGCCATTTATCAGACCCCGGTAAAGCGCTGTTCCGTGCTGTCTTTCGCGAAAAAGGGCAAGGGTAACAACCGCACGTGAGACCATGGTTAAGTACGTGTGCCGGATAAATAGATCTTCGTCGTCAGGCGAAGTGCCGTAGACCTTAGCCAAGAGCGCGTTCCACTCCCGAAATTTTACCTTGACGCTCGAAAGGTTCTTTACCGACTCGTAGGCGGCCCGCAGCATCTGTCGACTTCGATTGAAAACGATGCTTACAGGCCCAAAGCGGACCACGACCTCACCTGAAACCGGTTGAATTTTGCGTCCCGCCGAGAGCAATTCGTCCAGTTGCTCGTACGCAGCTAAGGGTGCCTCCGTTTCAAGCCTGAAGGAGCGGATAAGTTGCGGACCTCGGGTTTTTGGATCGTAGTCGAAAACTTCAAAATCGAGGCCGTCTGTGACCGCCGCAATATAGTCAGCCGGGTTTTGCTGCGATTGAAAGTATTTGGCAAGCTCGGTGAGCGCATCCGGCCGCTCACGTTCCAGATCCGTCTTGAATTCAAAAATGACAAATCGATAGAAAGCGTCGATGCGTCCGCGCGCCGAAGCGGCTTTGACCTTGTGCTCCAGGTCAACTTCTTCCACCTGAACTTCAAAGGCCTTGCGAAGATAATCCATGAAGAGCGCGCGGCGCTGATCGTGGTGCTTATTGGCCTTGATCGCACCCGCAGCCTGCTCGCAGTAGTCCTGCAGATATTCTGTGAAGCGCTCCGGAAGCGGGATAATGGAAGGGCTTGGTTTCATTTTTTCCCGTGGCGCACCTGACCGGCAGGTTACCACAGATAGGTCATCGGCGCATGCATCAGCTTTCGTGATGCTTTTTGATGGATGGCGAAAAAAAGAAGGAGGGCGTTCAGATGCCGGGCATTAAGGTTCTCTCGATAGGCGGCGGGATTCGCGGGATTATTGCGGCGATTATCCTGGGTGAATTGCAAAAGCGGTTGGGGAAGAAACTGTACGAGGTTTTTGACCTTAGCGCGGGGACATCGACGGGCGGGATTATTGCGCTGGGAATCGGGACACGGTGCAAGAAAAACGACAGCGGACCACCAGAACCCTACACGCCCGACGACCTCCAGAACCTCTAGGTGAAGAACGGCCCGGCGATCTTCAAGAAGAGTTGGTTCACGTTTCTGAAAGAACTTATGCGGCCCAAGTCTTCGCCACAGGCGCTGGAAGAAACGCTCGACAGATTTTTCGGAGAAACGCAGGTCAACACGGCGCTGCCGCCGCTCCTTATATCAAGCTACGATCTCCACGGCCAGTAGCATTTCTTTTTTAAGAGCCACGTGATTGCAGCGTGTCCGAACTGGAACTGGCCGGTAGTCCACGAGGGCAAGGCCACGTCCGTGGCGCCCACGTTTTTTCCTCCGCTGAGGCTGGCGGAGACATTTGCCTTTGAACATGTCCACAGCACAGAGCGAGATCCCTCTCCCGCTTCGCGGAATCGGGATGACAGAGTGGGGGCAGAGCGGAATTGGGATGACAGAGTGGGGACAGAACGGAATCGGGATGACAGAGTGGGGACAGGACGGAATTGGGATGACAGAGCGGGGCTCAGGGCAGGCTCTCTGCCGCCGGGCGACCTCGGGATGACAGAGCGGGGGCAGAGCGGAATTGGGATGACAGAGCGGGGGCAGAGCGGAATCGGGATGACAGAGCGGGGACAGAACGGAATCGGGATGACAGAGTGGGGAAAGGACGGAATTGGGATGACAGAGTGGGGACAGAGCGGGATTGGGATGACAGAGTGGGGACAGAGCGGGATCGGGATGACAGAGCGGGGACAGAGCGAGATCCTTCTCCCGCTTCGCGGGATCAGGATGACAGGCACGGCGCGGATCAGAATGACAGAGGGGGGACAGAGCGGAATCGGGATGACAGAGTGGGGACAGAGCGAGATCCTTCTCCCGCTTCGCGGGATCAGGATGACAGGCACGGCGCGGATCAGAATGAAAGAGGGGGCGGGGATCAGTACTACGATTACATTACCCAGGCGGTTTGGGATGCGCGGGGGGCGGGTCTGGATTGGTATTTGTTTGACCTGGCCGGACTTCTCGACCGACTGGCATCGCGGCGGTATCTTTTGGATCCCGCGGCCCGGCCCGCCTGGTGAACGTCCTATCCGTCCTATCGGTTGCCCGCCGCCTCCGGCTGCACTCGACCGCAGGCGGGAAGCGGTAGACCAAAACAGTAGACTGTAGACAGGGCTAAGACCTTCAGGATTTCAATTCCAGATTCAAAATTCCAGAGTCAAAATTTCTGATTCAAAATTCCTGATTTCAAATACAACTTCAAACTCCGGCTGCACTCGACCGCAGGCGGGAAGCGGTAGGTCAAAACAGTAGACTGTAGACAGGGCTAAGACCTTCAGGATTTCAATTCCAGATTCAAAATTCCTGATTCAAAATTCCAGGTTCAAAATTCCTGATTTCAAATGCAACCCCTTGCCATGCGGCGGCATTCGATATAGATTGAACGGCGAAAATAAGCAGCGCGGAGCCGGGTGGACGGGGCGAGATCCCTTCGTCCGTCGGCTGGCGGACTCTGGATGACAGGGCGGGGGAACACCGGCCATACGATTCCATCGGGATAGGTTCCGGCCGGCGCTTCAATTGAAAGTAATGAGGGCGGCTAATGGCTAAGCAAGGGCAGAAGGTGGAAGATGGATTCTCGGTCATGATTTTGGCGGCGGGCAAGGCGACGCGCTTCAAGTCCGAGCACTCGAAGATGCTGCACAAGCTGGCCGGGCGGCTGCTGGGGGAATATATTTTGCGCACGGCGGCGGCGATTGAGCCTCTGCGGGTTTACATGGTGATTGGGCACGAAGCGGAAACGGTGCGCAAAACGTTTATGCGCGAGAACCTCCACTTTATCGAGCAAACCGAGCAGCGGGGCACCGGGCACGCGCTGATAGTGTCGCGCAAGGTGATTGAGGCGTGCCCCAGCGCGCACTTGCTGGTGCTGGTGGGGGACGCGCCTTTGCTGCGGCCGGGCACATTGCGGGAACTGGTGGCAGCTCACGTAAAGTCCGGGGCGGCGGCCACGGTGCTGAGCACGCGGGTGGAGAATCCGCACGGCTACGGGCGGGTGATTCGCGCCGGGGCGGCCAAGAGCAACCGCGTGCGCGCCATTGTGGAGGAAAAAGTGGCCACGCCGGCGCAACAAAAAATCCAGGAAATTAATTCGGGCATCATCTGTTTTTCCCGCGCGCTGCTGCTGAAGCACCTGGATGAACTTTCCGACCACAACGCGCAAAAGGAATTTCTGCTCACCGACTTGATGGAGATTTTCAACCGGCACGGGCAACGCGTGATGGCATTTGAAGCGGCTGACGCGCGCGAAGTGCTGGGGGTGAACGACCGGGTGGAGTTGGCCGGGATGGAGCGCATCCTGCGCCGGCGCAAGGCGGAAGCTCTGGCGGGCGAGGGCGTAACGGTGGTCGATCCGGACGCGACGTATATTGATGAAGACGTGACGGTGGGGCGCGATACCGTGATTGAGCCGGGCGTGAGCCTGCTGGGCACGACGCGGGTGGGGAGCGCGTGCACGGTGCGGCTCCATTCGACCATCACCGATTCGGTGCTGGGCGACCGGGTGATGGTGCGGCCCAACTGCGTGATCAGCGGCAGCGAAATCGGCGCGGACGTGATTCTGGGACCCTTCGCCCACCTGCGCGACGGCGCCGTGATCGAGCCGGAGGCGCGCATTGGGAATTTTGTGGAAGTTAAAAAATCGCGCGTGGGCCGGGGGAGCAAGGCGTGGCACCTGACCTATCTGGGGGACGCGACGCTGGGCGAGAAAGTAAACATCGGCGCGGGCACGGTGACCTGCAATTACGACGGGGAGAAAAAAAATCACACCGTCATCGACGACGGAAGTTTTATCGGCAGCGGCACCATGCTGGTGGCTCCGGTGAATGTGGGCAAGGGGGCTTATGTGGGGGCGGGTTCCACCATTACGCAAAACGTTCCGGCCGAATCGCTGGCCCTGGGACGTGCCCCGCAGGTGAATAAAGAAGGCTGGGTGAAAGCGCGGAAACAGGCCAACGTGGCGGTCAGCGCGGGAGTGCGCTTTGCCGGGCCAGTGGCCATTATCGACGTGGCGGGACGCGTGACCCTGGGCGAGTCCTGCAAAGAATTGGGCAAGCGGATTAAACAGGCGGTGGAGGGCGGGAGCAATCAGGTGCTGGTGAACATGTCGCAGGTTACTTACATTGACAGCTCGGGCCTGGGTGAGGTGGTGGGCGCGTATTCCAGAATCCAAAGGGCGGGCGGCCAGTTCAAGCTGGCCGGCGTGTCGAAGGAAGTATCCTACCTGTTTCACGTGGCCAACTTTGATCGCTTGCTCGATTTGCGTTTGGACGAAGCGGCGGCGCTCGAAAGCTTCAACCAGACTCCCCCAAAAGAACCGGATAAGGCCTGAAGTGCTGGCGGGGTTGATTTAACTGAAGGAAAACATTCTCTCGCCAAGGCGCTGAGGCGCAAAGGCCCAAAGGCCTGTAGAGACGAGTTCCTGGAATTCTCCGGCCACTGGATGGGTTCCCGGGCGCAGAATGTCAAGCGCCGGTTTCACCACCCTTTTTACATTGCCAGGGTAAGAAATGCGCGCAGCGGCGGCCTTGCGGCGACCAGCCTCACTGTATCTCCATCCGTTTCAATTGTTTATGGATAAACCAATCTGGTACTTCCCTTGCATTAGCCCGGCCAAGGTTGAGCGCAGGTAGTCAAAAGCGACTCCGCCAGGAAAGACTTAGGGAAGAAAAGGAGAAGCAACAATGGCCATCGACGAAGTTAAGACGGAAGGAACGCATAGCACTTATCCACCGGAAGCACCAAACCACACCAGCATTTTCATGGTCATATTTTTGATCATGGCGGGATTGGTGGTGGGCGAAGTTTACTCGATTAAACAAACTGACTCCGTACACGACGCCGTGACCGCCGCGCAAGCCAAGGATCGGGCGGACATGGAAGACCTGCTCTCCACCAAAGTGGCGGCAGTGGAGAATTCAAGTGCGCAGGCGCTGGAGGCCTTGAAAACGGATCTGGACCACACCGCCGAACGCATGGGATCGACGGGAAAGCAACTGCAGCACGCCCGTGCTCTGGTGACCAAACTCCAGAAACAACAGGAGGACCAGGCCAACGAGTTGAAGCAGGAGATTGCCACCAAGGCTGACCAGCAACAGGTGGGCGCGCTGACCGAAGACGTTTCGGCCACCAAAACCGACTTGGAGCAAACCAAGAAGGCGGTGAGTGACACCAAGACCGACCTGGGAATGGCGCGGAGTGAATTCGGAACACTGATTGCCCGCAACCACGATGACCTGGTGCAACTGCGAAAGATGGGCGAGCGCGATTATTTCGAGTTCACCCTGCCTCGCAACAAACAGCAGACGGTGGCGGGGGTGGGATTGGTCCTGAAAAAGGCCAACGTGAAGTGGCACCGGTTTAATGTGAACCTGGTGGCTGACGATATGACGATTCAAAAGAAAAACCGGACCATCAACGAGCCCATCTTTTTTGCTGTCAAGGATTCAAAGAACTTTTACGAGCTGGTGGTCAATTCGGTCTCGCAGAACCAAATCAAGGGATACATCAGCACACCCAAGGGCGCCAACGAAACGGCTTCCAACGCCACCCAAGGCGGCCAGTAATTCTCTTATAATCACCTGGACGGAGAACGGCTACGGAGCCTGTGAGGATCGCAGGCTCCGTGCCGTTTTTAGGGGGCGGCAAAAGAACAACTCGACAAACGGTTGTCAAGGCAAAGTAAGAAGATCCGGTTCTTAGCAAAGTAAGTCGTTCCTGTGGGCGCTAACCGAAGGAGCCCGTAGGGCGACTGAGGGTAGCGCCCACTGCGCGCGTCAGGGGGCGCTTCCTCCTGCTTTTCCCGCTCCCTGTTCCTGCCTCATAATTTTCCATAGCGGGGGACTCTGACGGAGATGGAAGTCTTTCATCCAGGGGCTGCCTAGTGTTCCTCGCCGAGG
>DASYZE010000032.1:0-164636 GCA_035946625.1 Terriglobia bacterium
GGAGCGGGAAAAGCAGGAGGAAGCGCCCCCTGACGCGCGCAGTGGGCGCTAACCTCAGTCGCCCTACGGGCTCCTTCGGTTAGCGCCCACAGGAACTACTTACTTTGCTAAGAACAGGATCTTCTTACTTTGCCTTGACAATCGTGTTTTGCCGCGGGGATTGGCGGCTCTCAACGGCTACGACGGCCGTTTGCGCCGGGTCATTTTGGGAGTTGGAGCTTGACGGTCTTAATTTGATAAGGATTTACGCGCAAAACTTTTTGGTCCGCAGGGCCCAATTCTTGTTCCAGCAAATTGGTTTCGCGAAAGATTCTGGGCTTGCCGAGAAAAGTTATGGGAGTTTCCGCCTTCGTGCCCTGAATTTCGTAGAGTCGCAGGATGACGGCGCCCTCCGACTCCGATTTCTTCAACGCGCTGATCACCAGGTTATCCCCTTGAACCGAACAAAAGGAATGAGTGGGTGGAAGAGATTTGGTGGAAATTTCGTCGACCACTTCAACAGGAATGAGCGGGCTATTGATGCCCAGCCCGGCTTGATAGGACCGGGCCGCCTGCCAGCCTCCGGGTCCCGAGGAGAGCGAATATTTGAAGACATAATGACCCCGGGGGGGAAAATGCATGGAGGCCACTTCGTCCCCGCGGACAATCTTCACCGAGGTATAGCGCTGGCCGCGGATCATGTTGGCGTGAATCATGCCATTTTCAAGCCTGACAAGCTGGTGATCGGCGGCCACCGTTACGCCCCATTCCGAATTGCCGGCGAAAGTCCATCCCTGAATCATCCGGTATTGCTCCCAGGATTTCTGATCGATTTCATCGACCAGATTCGTTGTCGTGCTGAGCCGGGGTCCGGCCCCCGGCACAATTTCATTCACGGATTGGGCGCCAAAGGGAACGCCGTAAAACATTTGCGGATTGGATTGCTGCACCGGAAACAGTTGCTCGATCCTGATCATCCGCGGCTCCTTCCAATCCAGGCTGTTTTCGATATCCAACCTCTTCAAACCTTGATAAAGAATCAGGCGCTGGGTAATGGGGATGTCAGCCATCCAGCCGGAGATCTTGAGCACCGTTCGCACAGTGTTGTTTTCTTCAAGCGCGGTTCCCACAATGGTGGTGGGAATGGTGCGGCCGGTATTTAACTCCGCCTGGACATTATTGGTGCCTCGCTCTTCTGCGCCGGCAATTTGCATGTCCCGGACCACATCGCGATTCAATTGCTTGTCGAAAATGGCGACCCCGCCGGTCGCTTTGTCCACGGCGACCCGGTAGAAATCATTTTCCATGACATCAACACCCAGCGGGCGTCGAGGATCTTTTAAATCGCGATCGCGGTCCAAAGTAACCCGGGAAGCAGCGGGGAGCGATGCCGCCTGCTCCGCCGGCGTAAGGTAGTAGGTTTTGTAGCCCAGGGACGGCACGTCGCGGGCAAGGAAAATCAAATCAAGAGCGCGCGAAATATTGTCACTGGTCTGTTCGAGGTAAAAAGGAACGGGTTCCCCATTCTCATCCACCAGACGCAGACCCTTTCGGTATTCCTTGATGCGGGCGGGAATCACATCACCATAGAGAGTCATGTGGGCCTTCACCAGGTCGCTTCTCTGGAATCCAAGCCCACTAAAAACCACCAAGGGAAAGCTCTTGGGAATGGGGTTTTGGACCCGCTCGGCGATATTGCGCAGCATATCCCGCAATATTTCTCCGCCCCGGATGATGGCCAGTTGCGAATACTCCATCTTGCGGTTATCGCCGATTTCGCCGCCCTGCCCGTCGTGATTGTGATCCATGGACTCGATCAGCTTTTTCCACAGGACCGCGAATTCCCGCTGCGGATATTCCGCATAGCCCAGAGCATAATTAATAGTGGAGAATTCCTCGGCCGTGGTAAGCGCGTTGGTGGCCGGAGTGGATAATTGCCACAATTGGAGGATGCCATCCACCACGTGCGGCCAGCCCATGGGTATCTCTCCGGAGAGTTTCGGGAGATCGGGCGTCTTGGCCACCACGTTGTAATACTCCTGCGGCGTGGCAAAGGTAAAGTGCCAGTCCGGAAGAACGCGGTTCAATTTATCGATGTTCTCCACCAGTTTTTCCGTTGGCGCCCACAGATCGATTCCCCAGTGAATGTAGACCGGCCAAGGCGTGAGGCCGTATCGGCGGTTGAGTTCTTTTTTGAGGGCTTCGATTTTCTCGTCGGTCAAATCACCGTGGAGTTGCAGTTGCGCTCCCAATCCATATCCCCGGACACTCCAAACCAGTTCCTTCGAGCCCTCGGGGCTTAGCCAATTGAAAAGCGATTTGTCCTCCGGCCCCATGCGGGACTCGACCATAAACGGCGTGCCGGTTTCTTCCAGGATCTGCGGGTATTGCCAGGGGAAACCAGGGATGTCCGTGGGGTGCATGACCAGCGGATTCACTCCAAACACGTCGCGCGCATATTGCTTGCCATAGAGAATATTGCGGGTGAGGACTTCACCGTCCGGCATGTTCAGGAAGATGTTGGCCGAGTTGGGCGCAATAGCGATGCGGCCTTCCTTCACCAGCCGCTTCAATTCTTCCAACTCCGAGGAACCCTTGTGGCTCTCAACATAATTGGCCAGAAAATTGTCGGACTCGATGAGGAAGCGAAACTCAGGGTGCGCGCGGGCAATTTCCAGGGCGCGGGCAATGATGCGGTTACCTCGCGCCAGGCATTCCTCCTCTGTGCCCGCCCAGAACAGGTCCAAATGCGAAAAAGGAATTACGTAGGCCTGATGCTTGGCCGCGCCCTTTTCGCCCGCCGGGGATTGGCTTTGCAACCGGACTGCCGGGAACAAGATCAGGATGAGGCAGCCAAGATGAATTGCAATTCCAGAGTAGCGCCGTTTTTGCATGTTTCCCCCGGTGCGGGATCAGCTAATCGGTGGCTGACCGCCGAACTCGCCGGCGGCAGTTTCGCTGCGGAGGCGATCGCGCAATCTCATTGGTAAGGAATTTGTGACGCTTTCATGATGCCCTTCATGTAACCGAAGGCAAAAACTTTTCCCACCATGGCATAGCCCGGCTGGGCATTGGACTCGCCTTCCATGGTGGGCGCGTGGTCTGGCCGCATGGGTCCGTCAAATCCACTCTCGCCGTAAATCCTCAGCATTTGCACCATGTCGGTGGGCCCATTGTCATGGAACGTTTCTACGAAGTGCTCGCGCGTGCCCCGCACGTCACGAAAATGAACGAAGAAGATCTTCCCTTGCGTGCACCAGCGGTGGGCGAGAGCGGCAATGTCCTCGCCCATCAGCTTGAAGTTCGCCTGGCAGAAAGTGACTCCATTGACGGGGCTGGGGACGATGTCCATCACCCGCTCGAAGTTCCGGGCGCTGGTCAGGATGCGCCCGATCCCGCGCAACGGTGAAATGGGAGGGTCATCGGGATGCAAGGCCATCTTCACTCCGGCCTTCTCCGCAACAGGGATAATGGCCTTCAGGAAATACTCTATGTTGCTCCAAATTTTCTCTTCGCTGACTTCGCCCCACTGCGTCAGGCCTTGTTGCGCGGCGACCTGGTTATCAAACTCGCTCACCAGCGCGCCACCTCGCTCGGGAACATCGGTGCGGGTGCGATACCAGCCGAGACCGGCCATGAAGTTGTAGCAGACCATCGGAATTCCAACCAGGCTCAGGGCGTGGAGGGCGGCGACGTAGTTTTCGATTTCTTCGTCGCGGCCGGGAAGTCCGAGCTTGATTTTTTCCGCCGGGACAGGGTGGCTCTCCACGCCGGCAATGGTCATGCCCGCGGCCTTATAGTCAGATTTAATTTTATCCAGAGTCGCCACATAACTATCACGCGGGACCTTGCTCAACGCTCCACTGACTCCCACAATCGCGTGGTTGACGCCCAATTGACGCGCCAGCCTGGCCTTGCTGTCCACAGTGGGCCCAAAGAGTTCGGCAAGCTGGATGCCCGAATTCGCAACCGGGGGCGTGGGCGTGGCCAATGCATTTGTGGCGCGCTGCGGGTCAGCGGCGGCGGCCAAGGCCGCGAACATTCCTTGAATATATTCTCGACGATTCATATCAGGCATTTTCTGTTACCTCATCCTGGGCAGGATAGCAGCATTTGTGGACGATGGAAAAGTGAAGTCTCAAGAGAATACGCTCAGCCGGTCGTGGTGTCATTTGCCCGACACAGGCGCTCCCAGGTACAGTCATTCCCGCCAAAGCGGGAAGGTGGATTCGCCGACTTCACGGGAATGACTTGCGTTCGGAAAGGAATCCGATTGCAAATGACACCACCACCCACTGTCGGGTAGTGTCTCAGTCTGCTGTAGCGGCGCTCTACGAGCGCCGTAATTGTAAAGAAACCAAAGACGGCGGTCATAGACCGCCGCTACAAAAAGACCAAACTGAGACACTACCCACTGTCGTATTTAGTAGACAATCTACCAGCTCATATGGTAGATTACCTGCCTTATGGGCAAGCGGCAATCCAGAGACCGAATCGAACTTGTTTATGGCTCGCTCGACATGCTGATTCTGCGCACCTTGCGCTGGGGACCCACTCACGGGCATGGCATTGCCAAGTCCATTGAGCGCCTGTCGGAAGAGACGCTCAAGGTGGAACACGGGTCGCTTTATCCCGCACTCCAGCGCCTGCAGCAGGAAGGTTGGATTACCGCCCAATGGGGCGTTTCCAAAAACAAACAGCGGGCCAAATACTACCGTCTGACCGCGGCGGGGCGAAAGCAATTGGTGGCCGAGACCTCGCGTTGGGAGCGCTTTGTGCGGGCGGTCACCGGCGTTCTGCGGCCCGCCGAGGAATGAAGTTGTCAGTGGTCAGTCGTCAGTAGCCAGTCGGGCGGCAATGGAACTGCGTGGGGACTGAAAACTGATAACTGAAGACTGAGAACTTAAGATGAGCTGGAAACGACAATTCGCGAAGCTGGGCAACCTCTTCACCCGCGGTCGGCGCACGGCTGACTTGGACGACGAGATTCGCTCGCATCTGCGCATGGAAGAACAAGAGAATCTCGAGTCCGGCATGACACCCGAGGAAGCTCACTATGCAGCCTTGCGCCGGTTCGGGAACGTGACCTTGGCGCAAGAGAGGAGCAGGGAAATGTGGGGATGGAATTCGCTTGAGGCGTTGCTGCAAGATCTTCGTTATGGCTTGCGCCAACTTGGGCGCAACCCGGGCTTCACGGCCGTCGCGGTGCTCACGCTGGCCCTCGGCATCGGCGCGAATACGGCAATTTTCAGCGCAGTGAATGGTATTTGGCTCGAACCGCTTATCTACGCGCGGTCATCGAGGCTAGTAACCGCGGATTTGCTTCCCATACCCGAGATTCAAGCGATACAGAAGCAGAGCACTGCTTTCGAGCGCATGGCCATTTACCAAAAACATAGCTGCCTCGTTCTGGGTGGCGCCGTGCCCGTCCGCACAGCCAACAGCTACGTGTCCGACGATTTCTTTCCTCTGCTCGGTGTAAAACCTTTGCTCGGCAGACCGATCCTTCCGGGAGACACGCAGCCTGGCAACGCCCTCGTCGCCGTCATAAGCTACCGTCTCTGGATGGACGAGTTTGGCGACGATCCTCACATCGTGGGGCGCAGCGTCTCAGTGGATCACAAGCCGTTCACTGTCATCGGCGTCATGCCTAAGGGATTCGACCTCGGCGTCACCTGGGGGGGTGGCAACTCCGGCCTGTGGATGCCCTTTGTGTACTCGCCACCCGATTCAATGAATCTGGGCCCGACCAGCAGCTTTGTGGCGCGGCTCAAAAAGGGTGTAACGCTCAGCCAAGCCAAGGCCCAACTGGAAGCCATTTCTGCGCGCCTGGCGGCAGAATATCCGAACCAATATCCGAAAGCACTGAGAGGCTACGGCAGGATTGTAACAGCCGGCGTCAGCGGCCGGACCGACCCAGGGGTGCGGCTCGCCTTATTAATTCTCCTGGGCGCCGTGGGATTTATCCTGCTCATGGCTTGCGTCAACGTGGCATCACTCCTGGTGGCCCGCTCCTGGACGCGGCAGAGGGAGTTGGCGATTCGCAAAGCGCTCGGGGCGAGCCGGCTGCGAATCGTCCGGCAGCTTTTGTCGGAAAGCCTGCTGCTGGCGGTGTCGGGGGGCACGCTCGGTCTGTTCTTTTCCGCGTGGGGAATTCGCCTGCTGCAGGTTATCGCTCCGCCGTACACTCCGCGGGTGGATCACATCCGGCTCGATGGCAACGTGTTGTGGTTCACTATGGGGATTACGCTCCTTGCAGCTGTTTTGGTGGGCCTGGCACCGGCCATGCACGCATCGTCCCGGCGGGTGGGCGGCACGCTGGAAGGAGGCCTTGTCGGTGCTTTTGCAGGAGCCGAGATGAGGCAGTCGCATCGGTTCCGAAGCGCGCTCGTGATTCTCGAGGTGGCCCTCGCAGTAATTGTTGTGACGGGCGGAGCACTCATGGCCCGCAGTTTCTATAAGCTCATGAGTGTGAACACCGGGGTCCGCGCCGATCACGTCCTGACAATGCACGTGCAACTCTCTGATTTGGCTTGCAATGGCCTCTCTTTTCCGACGAGGAACCCTAAGGAATCAGCCGTCCGGCCAAGATCCACCGCGCAGGCCAACCAACTGCAGAAGCAGATCACTCCGGCGGCAGGATGCGCGTTGGCAAACGAGGACATTCTCGATGGGATCCGCTCGCTCGCGGGGGTTCAGCGAGCGGCGTGCGCTGGCATGGGGCCGCTTCAGGGAGGCGTGGTGACGACAAGCGTACGATATCCCGGTGCGCCCTCAGGCATGGGACTGTACGTTGAAGGACAGCAGGGCAATCAGCTCACCTCGGGGGCCATCGAGGGCCGCTCGGTCACCCCGGGCTTCTTTGCCGCACTGGGAATCCGTCTACTGAAGGGGCGCGATTTTGTGCTTGCAGACTTAAATCATTCTGACGTGGCCATTGTCAGTGAAGGTTTCGCCAGGAAATATATACCTGGGAATCCGCTGAGGAAGCGGTTCAGCATTGCTGAAGACGAAAAGGGCCATCACCGGTGGATGGAGATCGTCGGCGTGGTAAACGACGTCCGAGATCGTGCTGTGCACGAGTCCACTCCCGGCCCGGCGTATTACACGCCTTTCTTCTTCGGGGACAACTGGGGGGAAATCATCGTGCGGACCTCGACAAATCCAATGGTGATCGTCCATGCAATCGAGCGCGTCGTTCGCTTCGTGGATGCAGACGCGGCAATCACCCACATTGAGACGTTGGACCAGATTATCGCCGATTCCGCGGCAGAACCGAAGTTCCAGACGGTTCTGCTGGCGTCCTTTGGCGCCCTGGGGTTTCTCTTGGCGGTCATCGGGGTCTATGGCGTGGTCTCTTATTCCGCAGTCCAGCGCACGCATGAGATTGGCGTCCGCATCGCGCTGGGCGCGAAGCGGGGCGACATTCTGCGCATGGTGCTCCGCGAAGGAATGCTGCTTGCAGGAATCGGGATTACCGCAGGCATAAGCGGCGCCTTGGCGTTAACGCGCTTCTTGCGGAGTCTGCTGTTTGAGATTACGCCGACCGACCCGCCGACGTTCATCGGCGTTTCGGTGATTCTGACCGCCGTCGTGTTGCTGGCGAGTTACATTCCTGCGCGCCGCGCGACCAAGGTAGACCCCATGGTGGCATTAAGGCATGAATGATGACTTTGCAGCGTGGGCGTCCATGGGCAGCCATAGGAGACCGAATCGCGCTGCCAGAAAGCTGAATCAAATCGAATTCGGTTCGCAAGTAGAAACTTCTGTAGAGTTTTTACCGCCTCCCCGCCGATGAGGCTCTCAAAACCCGGTTCCCCTGCGACTGATGAAGTTGGCTCCCTTTTATCCCGGTTCTGACACCCGAGTTCATCAATTACTGAAAACCCCCAATAAACAGCCTCTTAAACGAGCACTACCCATATAGAGGCGTTCACAAGAACTGAAAGGAGAAGACTGTGCCCGTGCCTCCTGACATCCCAACATATTTACGCACCTACACTTCGGAGCTGGGACAGAGAATTCTTGCGTCGTACCCGCCGTTGCACTGCGTTGACGATGCGCCATCGCCCCTCATCGGCAAACTCTTGCGCAAGCCTTACCCCGCGCAAACGGCGGCCATCATGGGATTGCTTCAACGCTGGCGGCAGTCGCGTTCCGCCGCCGTGATCGCGGAATGCTCACGGCGTGGGAAAAGGGGCAAGAGACCTTGAAGCCCGCTTAAGTGCCGGGAGGCGCGGCGGGCTGCTGCAAGGGGATGGCTAGCGAACCGATGGCCCCGGAGGGTACGTCTCGGACCACCAAGCGAATTCGGTCCGTACCGGGACGAACCTTGGCCACGATAGTGAGCGAGACTCCCTCCCGCTTGATCCGGCCATAGGCCTTTTGATCCAAATCGATCACCAAATGGGAAGGCTGGTATTTCAATTCCTGGCTGTCAGAGGTCATCTGTTCCGAAGCGAATTCGAGGCTTCCCAGCCACCGGTCGCCCTGGTGCTTTAGGGTGATTCCGCTGGGATCGACTTTCAGGTTGATGCTTAAGGAGCCTTGTGCGGGAGAAACCGTAGCCGTCAGGGTGAGCCCAGTCGCGTCAAGCGGACTGAGAACAGCAGCTTCAAAATCAGCTTTCAAGTCGGCACCCGTCGGCGTTGGCTCGGGCAAGGCGAAATAACCCAGTCGGTAACGTAGATGGATCCCGGCGCGCGTCGTCTTCAATCTGATTTTATGAAATTTACCGTCCCATTTTCCGTGGGTGGGATAGTAAGCCAGGGCATAGCTCACTCGTGAGTCGTTTACCGCCCGCTGAATGGCATAGGAAATTCCGTTGGTGTTATAGAAGGCGCGGCCCCCGGTGCGATCGGCCAGGTCCTGCATGGTGTTGATCTCATCTTCTCCGATGGCGATACTGCGGCTGGAGAGGTCAATCACCCTGCGTGCCGCTGAGTAGGTCGGATCCCCTTCCAAACCGCGGGCATTGATGGGATAAATCGCCAGATTGGCATTGTTCAAAGCACGGGCGCCGCGTTCGATTTGGTCCCAAAGGATATCCGGGGTTTGAATGGGCTGGCCAGGTCGCACGCGCACCGCGTCGATTCCGAGGGTAAAGGGAAACCCGCCCGAAATCCAAACCAGGTTTTTGCGACCCGGCAAGCGGGCAAGATAATTGGAGATAGCTTCCAGTGATGCGATTGTTTTTTCAACGCGCTCAAGAACCAGAAAATCGTATTCCCCTTCCAAGCCCTCGTTGGCCATTTCCCGTCTGGTGTTTGGTCCCGGCTCCGCTGTGGCGCCTGCCGGCTGCCGTCCGCCTGAGCTGTCGTAAATCGCGCTGGTGACCATGGGGTCGGGAGGTTTATATTCAGTGGGAATTTCTCCCTGGTAGGCGGTGAGACTGCGTAATAGGGAAGCAGCATCATTGCTAAAGTTATGCAGCATACGCAGATTCCGGCCCAGCACGTAAATGGCCACGCGATCGTTCGGCTGCACCAGCTTCAGAAACTTTTGCAGCTGGTTGCGCGCAAAAGCTTGATCCTCAAACGTGGTGTTGATGGCATCCAGCAAGATCAAGGTAACATTGGTTGGAGCTCCGGGGTGATCCTGCCACCGGTTGGAGAACACGTTGGCTGCAAGCGGCGATAATTGCCCGGCGGCCGGCTTGCTCTTCTCCAGAGAAAAGACGCTGATTTTTTGCGGCACGCCGTCATCGGTAAGGATTAAGTCAGATGCCTTCAGGTCCGCCACCGGGCGTCCTCTGTGATCCAGGGCAATCACGTTGACTTGCACCAGGTGGGTGGTGGCGCGCAACAGGGCTGGAGCCTGGTCCTTGGCCGGTGGCGAAGTTTGGGAAAAAGCGCGGGCCGCCGCCACCAACATGAATGGCCAAATGCCCAACCATCGAAATAGCCTTCTCGTTATTTGCGCGCTCATGCCCGTTATCGCGTGATAGGCCTTGAACCATCATACATTTCCACGCCCGGAAACGCCTCCTGAAAGTTGACCTCCAGGCAAGATACCCGGGATCATAAATCTAGAGGAAGAGATAGGTCTCCTTCAAAAGGGTAAAGGGTAAAGGTTAAAAGTTAAAGGATAAATGAAGACGAAAACTGCGCCTTTGTTTTTTTTAACCTTTACCCTTTCTTTATTCGTGTCTCAGCGCGGCCAACGGGTCGATCTTTGTGGCGCGGCGCGCCGGAATGTAGTTGGCGGCGAGCGCCACGGCGAGTAGGCCGACGGAGACGGCCGCGAGGGTGGCGGCGTCCGTGGGACGAACGTCAAAGAGCAGGCTGGCCAGGAAACGAGTGAGGGCGAAGGCACCGCCAAGTCCGACAGCAAGGCCGATGAGAGCGAGCGTCATGCCCTGGCCCACCACCAGCCGCAATACGTCCGTGGTTTCGGCTCCGAGCGCCATACGAATGCCAATCTCGTGCGTGCGGCGCGCCACCGAGTAAGACATCACGCCATAAATGCCCAAGGCGGCCAGTGCCAGCGCGGCGGCGGCAAAAATCCCGAGCAGGAACATGGTGAGTCGCGCCTGGGCTACCGAGCCGGCCACTACTTCGTCCATCGTCCGTAGGGATGAAACGGGCTGGTTTTTGTCCAAAGCCTGAATTTGCTCGCGGACCGCGCCCGCAAGCATTGACGGATCGGAGGCCGCCCGCACCTCGAGGGTCATGCTGGGCCACGGCCGCTGCGTGTAGGGAACGTACATTTCGCTTGCCGAACCGGAATTCAGGCCGGAATATTTTACGCTGCCCACTACGCCCACTACTTCAGCGGTGATGTTCTCGCGGGAATATATGACGCGCTGCCCGACCGGATCCTGGTTGGGCCAGTAGTGTTTCGCCATGGACTGGTCAACAATCATCACCGGCGCGGCCGTATCAGTGTCCGTTTCGGCGAATGCGCGCCCTCGCAGAAGCGGAATACCCAGGGTGCGGAAGTAATCGGGGTGAATGGCGCCGAGCAACGCAGTGGGGTTTTTCCCTGGACCGAGGTCAGGCTGGTCTTCCGGGTGGAAAAAATAAAAGATGTCCCCACCGCCGAGCGGCAGATAACTGGAGACCGCCGCGGATTGAACGCCAGGCAAACTCCGGGCGCGCCGCACGAGATCCTCAAAGAATCTCTGCTGCTGTTCGGGCTGCGGATACTGGGCCGTCGGCAACGCGATGTGCAGGGTGAGCAGGCGATGCGCATTGAATCCGGGATTCACCCCGACCAGGCGAATGAAACTTCGAAGCAGCAAGCCCGCGCCCGCCAGCAGCACGAGCGCAACGGCAATTTCTCCCACCACTAGGACGCTGCGGAATCGATTCCGCCGCAGGCTTTCGGACGATTCTCGGCCGCCTTCTTTGAGGGAGTCGATTAAAGATGTGCCGGAGGCTCGAAGTGCAGGGACTATTCCAAAAGCAATTCCGGTCAAAAGCGTAAGGCCAAGCGTAAAGGCAAGCGTCCAGCCGTCAATCGCGATTTGACTGGCGCGGGGGATATTTTCGAGGTTGGCCAAGCTCAGCAGCTTCAACCCCACCACCGCAATTAACAACCCCAGAACGCCCCCCGCTGAAGCCAGCAACACACTTTCGGTGAGGAATTGGCGGATGAGCCGCGTCCTGGAAGCGCCCAGCGCCAAGCGCAGACTCACTTCTTTTTGTCGCGATGCTCCGCGGGCCAGCAGCAAGTTGGCTACGTTTGCGCACGCGATCAGCAGCACAAAACCGACTGCACTCATCAGAGCCAGCAGGGTAGGACGGATGTTGCTCACCGTATCCTCGAGCAGAGGGAAGGGATCGAGATCCGCGAGCGCATCCACATTGCCGGGATTTTGCAGGCGGTAGCGGGCATTGATGGTATTTATTTCTGCACTCGCCTGCGCGAGGCTCGCGCCCGGTTTCAGGCGGGCAATCAGGCCGAGGTAGCTGGCCCCGTGCCTGATTTGAAGCTGAGTAAGAATTTTGTGCTCGAAAACGCGGGGCACCCAGACGTCGTTGGATTCGTCAGGAAAATGAAAGCTCGGAGGCATGACCCCCACCACCGTCGTGCTGCGCCCGTCAAGCCCGAAGTTTTTACCAACGATTTTGGGGTCGGAGCCGAACCGGCGCTCCCATAAACGATACGAGATTACAGCCACTTCGCTTCCCCCGCTCTGGTCCTCTTCAGGGAGGAACCATCGCCCGAGCAATGGGCGAATCCCGAAAGTCGGAAAGAATCCCTGTGAAACCTCCAGGCCATAAACCTGTTCGGGCTCCTGCCTTCCAGAAAGGTCAAAGGTGCTCCAGGTGTAAGCTCCAAGGCTGTCAAAAACCCGGCTTTGGTCAACCAAGTCGGTGAACTTGGTGAACGAAAGCGGAATGTGGCTAAGATTCCGCTTTGAGTCAGACTCCCAAACATCGATCAGTCTGTCCGGAGCAGGAAACGGTAGGGACCGAAGCAGCACGGCATTGATCACGCTGAAGATGACCGTGTTCGCGCCTATGCCCAGCGCAATCGCAATCACGGCGACGACCGTAAAACCGGGACTCTTGAAAAGTCCGCGGAGGGCGTAACGAAGGTCCTTGACCAAGATTGTCACTGGGCTCTCCACAGGTAAGAAGGTGAAAGGGTAAAGGATAAATGAAGACGAAAACTGCACCTTTGGTTTTCTTAACCTTTACCCTTTATCCTTTAACTTTCAGCCTTTACCCTTTCTTTATTCGTATCTCAGCGCCACCATGGGATCAATCTTAGTGGCACGGTAAGCCGGGATATAGTTGGCCGCGAGGGCCACACACCCTAATACGAGCAAGACTACCATAAAGGTTGCAAAATCATCGGGCTGAACGCCATAAAGCATGCTGGCCATCAGGCGCGTGAGGGCGAGGGCGCCTATCAGGCCGGCTCCGGCGCCGGTGAGGGCTAGCATTAATCCACGGCCCAACACCAGCCGAAGCACGTCGCGGGGCTGGGCGCCCAGTGCCATGCGGATTCCAAATTCCTGGGTGCGCTGGCTGACGGAATAAGAAACCACGGCGTAGATTCCAAGCGAGGCGAGAATCAAGGCGAACGCGGAAAATCCCGACAGCAGGATCAGAATGAAGCGGCGCGGCGAGACGGCCTTGTCCACCAAGGTCTGCAAGGGTCGAAATTCATTGGCGGGCAGATTTGGGTCCAGCGGCTTGAGCGCGTCGCGAACCGCCGAAGCCATGGCGGCGGGTGGCAGTGTGGAACGAACCACCAGGTTGATGGCCATGTTGTCCCCACACTGGAGAATCGGAATGTACATCTCGCTGCCTGAACTCTGTTCGAGCGCGATATGCCTGACATCGCCGACCACGCCCACGACCTGCCGCTCGGGCGCGCAATCATTCACAATGGTCTGGCCAATTGGATTCTGGCCGGGCCAAAGCCTTTTGGCCAGTGTCTCATTGACGATGATGACGGGCGGGCCAGCAAGATTGTCCGCTTCCGTAAAATCGCGGCCGGCCTTTAAGGGAATTCCCATGGCGCCAAGGTAACCATCGCTCACCATTCTGGGAAAGGCTTCGGGATACTGGCCTTTTGCGTACGCTTGCCCTTTGGCGCCAGCGTCCCAGCTTCGATTCACGCCCAGCGGCAAATCGTCCGACAATCCCGCACCTTCTATTCCGGGCGCTGTCCTGACGCGGCGAAGCACCTCGTTGAAATAAGCGTTGCGCAGCGCCTGGGTGGAATACTGTGAGCTGGGATCGACGCGCAGCGATCCAGCTCTTTCCGGTTGGAATCCGAGGTCCACATCCAGAACTTTTAGAAAGCTTCGAATCAGCAGCCCCGCGCCCACCAGGAGCACGCTGGCGAAAGCGATTTCCGAAACCACAAGCACGCCACGAATCCAGGCGTGCTTCTTGCCTCCGCTCGAACCGCGATGGGTGTCCTTCAAAGAATCGTTGATGGCGGCGCCGGGCACATGAAGCGCGGGCGCCAGGCCGAAAAAAAGCCCGGTTAGCAACGCGATCAACCCAGTGAAGGTGAGGGCTCGAGCATCCACATGGACGCTGGCCAGGAGAGGAATGCTGATGGCGTTCAAGTGCGCCAACACACGGGTCCCCGCGAAGGCGAGAATTATCCCAAGCACGGCCCCGCAGGAGGAAAGGAGAACACTCTCCGTAAGCATTTGGCGGATCAATCGCCATTTACCCGCACCCAGAGCGGCGCGGATGGCCATTTCCTTTTGACGCGCCGCGGTGCGGGCCAGCAAGAGGTTGGAAAGATTGGCGCAGACGATCAGCATCACCACCCCCACCGCGCAGGCGAGGACAATCAAAGCGGGGCGAAGACGGGCGCTCACATGGTCTTTGAGCAAACTCAATCGAGGCCGAAATCCGTTGCGCTCAGGATGTTGGTTCCGAATTTGCGGGCCGAGTATATCCGCCTCCGCCTGGGCGCTCCGGACCGTTGCTCCGGGTTTCAAGCGGCCTACGATCGCCAGCGTGTTGCCCCAGCGGTTGGTTTCCGGCGAAAGCGGAAAAGGAAAGTAGAGATCGAAGTGGCTGCCGGGAGCGAATATGTTGGCGAAATCGAATGATGCGGGAAGAACCCCCACAACGGTGTGAGGCACATCATTCAACGTGATGCTTCGGCCAATGATGCCGGAATCCGCGGCAAAGCGCCTTTTCCAGAAACCGTAACTCAGCAGTACCGCCTTTGGCCCATTCCATTTGCACTCGTCATCTGTAAAGAGCCGGCCCAGTTGCGGCTGAATGCCAAGAAGCTGGAAGAAATTCTGGGAGACGGGAACGCCGCTCAGGCGCTCAGGCTCGCCGACTCCGGTAAGTTTGTTGTCACCCACACCGTAAAAGGCGAAATAGGCCGCGAGATCTTCAAAGGATTTGTTTTGCTCGCGATAATCAAGAAAGTGCCCCACCTGCACCGTCAGGCCGGATAGGTCGCCTTCCTTACCACCATTCTCAATCCAAACCAGGCGGCCGGGATTGTTGAATGGAAGGGGACGAAGGAGAAGCGCATTCACAACGCTGAACACGGTGGCGCTAGCGCCAATGCCAAGCCCGACGATCAGAATGGCAAAAATCGTGAAGCCGGGACTTTTCGACAAGGTTCGGAACGCGTAACGAAGATCCTGCAGGAATGTTTGCATTTGCACTTCCTTGGACGAGAGAAGAAAGGTTAAAGGTTAAAGGTTAAAGGATAAATGAAGACGAAAACTGCGCCTTTGTTTTTTTTAACCTTTACCCTTTAACCTTCAGCCTTCACCTTTCCCCTTTTAATCCTTCTTTAATCATGTCTCAGCGCCACCATCGGAACAATCTTCGTGGCGCGGCGGGCCGGAACGTAGCTGGCCGCCAGCGCCACTAAACATAAGACGATGGTGACCGCCAAAAAGGTAGCTGGACCGTAAGGCTCAACACCATAAAGCAGACTGGCCATCAGACGGGTGCGACCAAGTGCTCCCAGCAATCCCACTGCCGCGCCGGCCAGGGCCAGGACCATCCCCTGCCCCACCACCAACCGCATCACGTCGCGGCGCTCCGAGCTCAGCTCCATGATGAAATTGGCAGTCTCGTATCCGTGCCTATCGCCCCCGCGCGCGAGGGTCTTGAGGATCAACAAATATACCGTTCCCGGTGGAATCTCGTCTCGGTTCAATGGGCGCCTTCCTACTCACATAGTTAGACTAGGGCAAGGATATAACGGTTAGTATATTCTTAAAAGTCAAATAAATATCTTTGGGGATTGTCTATTCCAACCAAGGGGCCGGGGACTTCTGAGGGAATAGGCATGTCGTCGGAAGAGTGTGGGTTGGATCTGTTGGACGGATCGCCGCTACCTACTGCTGCCTGTCGTCAAGGTCTGAAGGCAGCCGGGGATAGCAGAGAGCATAAAGGACAAGCGAACCCACAAAAAAGGGCGCGACATCGACCAGGCTCGCGCCCATGAAACCGAGCACAAAACCGTAAAGCGCGACGGTTTCGGAGAAGACACAACATACGATGAAGTACGAGCGAAGTTTACCCAGACGTTCAGCGGCTGGAATGAGCGTTTCGGGGACCAGCACGCGGGCAATTTTGACAAAGCGCACAAAAAAAACCACGAGTGCTGACGCGAGAGCACAGAATTCAAAGCCCACCTTCATCCCATCTGATAAATGTTCCGCGCTCCGGCTGATAACCAGCAGGGCCCCGGCGTAAACCCCGACGGAAAGCACCATGACGAAAAAGACCAGCTTCATGAAGCGCGCGTGAGCTTGAATGTTAATGGGCGGAAGATCGGATTTTTCCATTTCAGCCTTCCCTCGGCATTTTTCGATGTACACTTCGCGACAGAAAAGGAGTTCGATAAACCTATTTTTCTGAAATGAACCGACCATAAACGCTTGAGCGGCTCAATTGGTCGAAATATCCATAGGCGAGGCGGGCCACCTTCTTGATGGCTTGCTCGCCCTCGTCGTTGCTCGCGAGATAAGTGGTCATCACCGTCATTACGAAGGGATGGCCGGGAATCTCGATGATGCCCGCATCGCAGCGCACGGCGTCAAGCTCGCCGGGCTTATCCTCGATGCGGATGGTCGCGGGCAGCGCCTGGTTAAACATGCTGTCTTTGGGCAAGCCGATGAGGTCGAAATATTCCTTGGTGTGCGCGGCGTCCAGCACTTTTCCGCTGTGTACTATTTCCAGCAGCGCGGAAAGCTCGCCGGGCGTAGACACATTTTCATTGCCTTGCCGCGCCGCCTCGATGTCAATCATATGCCGCCGCAGTTTGGTCTCCGTCAAGCCCAGGCGGGCGATTTCCGCATTGACGTTGGCCATGCCTACCCGATCGATCAGGATGTTGGTGGCGCCATTGTCGCTCAGAACCACCATGAAGATGGCTACGTCGCGCAGAGTCATGGTGACGGTGCCGTCGCCGAGCATGTGCAGAATGGGATCAGTATCGCCCATCGGAAGTTCGCTGTGCCGGACCGTGTGCTTTTCGTCGAGCGACAATTTGCCTTCCTGGTCCTGACGCATCAGCTCAAGCAGTATGGTCAGTTTGATGGAGCTGGCGGTGGGGAAAACCACTCTGGCGTTGCGATAAAAAGACTCGCCCGTAGTGAGATCCTTGATGGCGTAGCCCATCACGCCGTGCAGTTGTCCAGCGGCACGATTGAGTTCCGCATCCAGTTTGGAATGAAGTTCACCTTGAAGCAGACCCGCGCCTTTTTCCTGGGCGCGGCCCGATATCGAAATGAATAGAACGCAAGCAGACCAAAGCACCAGGGAAAGACGGTGATGACGCATGGAAAAACTCCTTTTCCTCAAATGCATTTTGAAGAGGGCAGAGTTTATCATGGAGGCGGAAAAGAATTGAAAGATGGAGAAGACGATTGGAAAACGGGAGTAAAAAATTATGAATGATGAAGTCTGAAAAATCCGGAGACTGTGAATCGTATTTTACTGTTCTTTAATTCATAGTTTATCATTCATAATTCATCCTTCCGTCTTACTCGTACCGAAGCGCCACCATGGGGCTCACTCTCATTGCCCGGCGGGCGGGAATATATGTTGCCGCCAGCGCCACGGCGGAGAGCAACAGCGAGACGCCGATGAAAGTCATCGGATCGGTGGGTTGAACGCCGAAAAGAAAGTCGGCAAGAAAACGAGTGAGGCCGAAAGCCGCGGCGAGACCCATCGCCTCGCCGATGAGGGTGAGCATCATGCCCTGCCCGACCACCAGCGTGAGAACGTCGCCGTGCTCGGCGCCGAGCGCCAAGCGCACGCCAATTTCGTGGGTGCGTTGAGTGACGGTGTAGGACATCACGCCATAAATTCCAACTGTGGCCAGAACAAATGCCAGGGCGGCGAAAATCCCCAGCAGCACCGTATTAAACCGCGGCTCGGCCATAGACTGGAAGACAAGTTCCTGCATGGTGGCTACATCGAAAACGGGCAGGTCCGGATCGACGGCATTAATGGCCTGCCTCGCCTGGTCAGCCACCTTCAAAGGCTCGGCGTCCGAGCGCAACACAAAAGAAATGTCCTGCATTAGAAAAGCGCCGGGCGCCTGCGCGTAAGGCAAATAAAGGGCGGTGGAAGGTTTTTCAGCAAAACTGGATTGTTTCACGTCGCCGACCACACCCACAATTGAGCACCACTGGTCATGGGAAAATCCCGGCTTGATGCGCTGGCCGATAGGATCCCGATTGGGCCAGAAGCGGCGCGCCATCGTCTCGTTGATGATGGCCACGTGGGCCGAGGTCTGAGTGTCGTGAACATTAAAGTAGCGGCCTTTCAAAAGGTGCATCCCGGCGGCGCGGAAATAGTCGTCGCTCACCACGCTCTTGCTGGGCGTGACATCGGGAGGCGGAGCGGGCTGACCCTCAATGGATATATCCCCGCGAATGAGCATGTCCCCGAGCGGCAGGCCAAACACCGCGCCGGCGTGATGAACTCCCGGAATCTTCGAGAGGCGCTCCAAAGCATTTTGTTCAAACGCGATCATCTGGGTTGCGTCGGTGTAGCGTGAATCGGGCAACTCCACGTTCATGGTCAGCACGTTTTGGGGATCAAAGCCCGGGTCGACATTCATCAGTTTGATAAAGCTCCGCATCAATACGCCCGCGCCGATCAAAAGCACCAGGGCCATGGCGATCTCGCTCACCACCAGGACGCTTCGTATTCCCCGGCTGGCGAAGCTGGCCGTGGAAGTGCGCCTGCCCTCCTTAAGTGCGTCATTCAAGTTGGGTTTGGAAGCCTGAAGTGCCGGCGCCAGCCCGAAAATAATTCCGGTGAAAAGCACAAGTGCCGAAGTAAAGACTAGCACGCGGACATCAATGTTAACGGCTGCCACCTGCCCTATAAATCCGGGCGGGGCAAGATTTTTGGGGATCAGTGAAACCAAGGCGTCGCGCCCCCAAGTGGCCAGCAACAAACCGAGCCCGCCGCCGATGAAAGAAAGCAGCACACTCTCAGTGAGCATCTGGCGAATCACCCGATTTCTGCCGGCACCGAGGGCGCCACGAATGGCCATCTCCCTTTGCCGGGTGGCGGCGCGCGCCAGCAACAGATTGGCCACGTTGGCACAGGCGATCAGCATCACAATCCCGACTGCGGCCAGAAGAATAAGCAACGAGGGGCGGATACTTCCCGCCATCTCGTCGACCAATCGGACCGGAGAAAGATTCCACACTCCATATCGATTCTTGTGGCCCGCTTCATCCAGGCGATGGGCAACCAAAGTCATTGCCTTCTGCGCGTCCTTCATCGTGGCGCCGGGTTTCAATCGCGCAATGATCCGCAAGGAAGAGTTGTGGCAGTCCGGAGCGAGATCCACAGGCTTCCAGAAATCCGCACGGCTCGGAAAAGCGAAGCCGGCCGGCATGACACCGGCAACGGTGTAGAATTCACCGTCCATTTTGACGGTTTTCCCCAGCGCGGCCGACTCCGAACCAAAGCGGCTCAGAGAAAGCGCATCGCTGATCAACAGGACATGGTCGTGCCCCGGAGTTTCCTCGCCGGGCGAGAAAAGCCGTCCGGCCACGGGCGTTACTCCAAGCAAAGGGAAGAATGAACGGGTTACTTCCCAGCCCGTGAGCCGCGCCGGTTCTCCCACCCCGGTCAGGTTCGCCGTCGCCTCACGAAACCCCGCCATCTCATCAAACGACCGGGTCTGGGTGCGCCACTCGGAGTAATCGGGGTCGCATACCGATGCGGGGCCGGAAAAACCAAGCTGTGGGTTCGATCCCCAAAAAGTGACGAGCCGGTCCGAATTCTTGTATGGCAGCGGGCGAAGCAAAACGGCGTTGACCACGCTGAATATGGCCGTGTTCGCGCCAATGCCCAGCGCCAGCGTGATGACCGCCACCAGGGTGAAGGCGGGATTCTTGGCCAGCATACGGGCGGAATATTTTAGGTCTTGGAGTAGGCTTCCCATCTCGTCCTCCTTCGGAGTGTAAAAAGGTTAAAGGGTAAAGTTTAAAGGATGAAAGAAGGAAAAGAGTAGCTGGCGAGTTCGAGTTCTTACCTTTTAATCTTTACCTTTTAACCTTTCCCTGCTCTAACCTCTATCCTTTAACCTTTCTTCACTTCAACCTTTACTCGTATCTCAGTGCGACCATCGGGTCCACTTTCGACGCCCGCCGCGCCGGAACGTAGGCCGCCAGCACGGCTACGCCGGCGAGCAAGACTGTGAATCCGATCAAAATCAGGTTATCCAAACGCACGAGCCCAAACAGAAATCTGGTCATCGCGCGGGTAATAGCCCACGCAACAGGAACACCGATGGCAAGTCCCATCATGGCGAGCTTTATCGAGTAACCCACAACGAGCCTTAGTACGTCCGCGCGTTGCGCGCCGAGCGTCATGCGTACGCCAATTTCGTGGGTGCGCTGGACGACGGTATAGGCCATTAACGCAAAAATCCCCGCCGCCGCCAGCACCAGCGCCACCATGCCAAAGACCATCATCATGTTTGCCGAAGATTGAACTCCGCTGATATTGTCTGAAACCATTTGCTCGATCGACCGAACATCGTAGGCGGGGAGTTGAGGATCGACACTCTTCACCACGGCACGTACAGAGGCCGCCAGAGCCAGCGGGTTGCCCAAGGTGCGCACGACGATCCCGGAAGATGCTTGCGGCAGTTGGTCAACTGAGAAATAGGCAGTCGGATGCGGGTTACGGTCCATGGGCGATTGCTTAATGTCCCCCACCACGCCCACCACGGTGCGCCAGGGCTCCTTGCTTTCCGGCCGCCCCATCTTCAGCCGCTTGCCGATGGGATCCTGCCCGCCCCAGATCCGGCGAGCCAACTGCTGGCTGACGACGACAACCGGTGGCGCTTCCTGCCCATCCTCGGCAGTTATTGCCCGGCCCTTCAGCAATGGCAGGCGAAGGACGCGGAAGAGTTCAGGAGAAACTGACTGAGTGGCCGCCACTCGCATTTCGCCCGGGTCAGCGGGAGGCTGGCTTTCGGCGGTGTATTCGGAACTGTTCCAACTCCAGCTGGAAGGCACGCTGGTAATCGCGGCCGCTGATTCGACCCCGGGCAGGCGCTGTAGCTTCTCAATCGCCTGATGATAAAAACTCCTGATGCGATCCTTCTCGCGGTACTTCGTCTCGGGCAACGCCACACGGAACGCCAGCACGTGAGTGCGATCGAATCCTTGATCGGTGTTCATCAGGTTGCCAAACCCTTCCACCATGATTCCGGCACCCACCAGCAAAACCAGGGCGAGCGCGATCTCCGTAACCACCAACCCCGCTCGGAGGCGGCGCCGGGCGGGGCTGGAAGTTCCGCCCCGCGCGCCTTCCTTCAAAGCTTCACTCAAATCCGGGTGCGAAATTTGCAGCGCGGGCGCGAGCCCGGCGATGATTCCAGTAAGCAGCGCCACCACCAGGGTGAAGATCAATACGTGCGAGTCAACCTCCAGGTGTTTCAAGCCGGCAATGTGCTGAACGATAAAAGGGGGAATAGTGGTGCGCAACAAGTCCAGGCCCCAGGCCGCGAGTAATAATCCTGCGACTCCGCCCAGCAGGGCGAGACAAAGGCTCTCCACCAACAACTGGCGGGCAATCTGCCAGCGCGTGGCGCCGAGCGCCCTCCGCACGGCGATCTCCTTTTCGCGCGCCGTGGCGCGGGCGAGCATCAGATTCGCCACGTTGGCGCACGCGAGGAGCAGCACAAAACCGGCGGCGCCCATGAGGACAGAGACAAACTGTCGGGAGCCCCCTGTAAGGTCCTCCACCACTCCGACAATCTTTGTTCCATGACCGGAGTTGGTAGCCGGGTAGTCACGCGCCAATCGACTTGAGATCGCTTCCAAGTCGGCCTGTGCCTGTGCGGGAGGGACACCTGGTTTCAAGCGTCCAATCACCTGGAGGTAGTGATTGGTCCGATCCGCCACTCCGGCACCGCTCAGATCGAGCGGAGCCCATGCCTCAGTGCCCACGGGAAAATCGCAATCGCGGGGCATGATCCCAACCACGGTGTACTTCTCTCCATTTAGCAGGACATTCTTTCCCACCATGCCGGGATCGCCCCCCAAGTGCGCCTTCCAAAAGCCGTAGCTGAGGACAATGACCGAAGCGCGCCCGGATTGAAAATCATCCGCGCCAATCGCCCGCCCGAAAAGTGCGGGTAGTCCAACCAACCGGAAAAAATCGGGAGTGACCTGATAAGCCTCCACGCGCTCGGCAATGCCAGTGCCGGTCAAGTTCACGTCCCAGTTGCGGCCGGCGGCGAGCAGTTCAAAACCCTTGGCCTGGGCTTTCCAGTCACGAAAGTTCGCGGGCGCCACGCCCAGGTGATATTCGTCCTGCCTGGGTATCGACTCCCATACGAAAACCGTTCGGTCAAGGTCTTGGATGGCAAATGGCCGCAGAAGCATGGCATTGATGGTGGTGAAAATGGTCGAATTTGCCCCAATGCCGAGAGCGAGCGTCAGCACGGCGACGGCGGTGAAGCCGGGACTCTTGGCCAACATGCGAATGCCATAGCGCAGGTCTCGAAAGAGTGTTGTCATTTGTCAGTCCTCAGTGTTTTGGGCGAAATGTTGAATTATGAATGCTGAATGGAGGCAGAACATGTGAAACCCAATTTGCTTTTTCGTAATTCATAATTCAGCATTCATAATTCGTTCATTCATACCTCAGCGCCACCATCGGGTCGACTTTCGTCGCTCGACGGGCTGGAATGTAGCTCGCCAGCAGCGCCACAACGGTTAAAAGCATCGAGACGCCGCCAAAAATAAACGAATCGGTGGCGCTGACGCCGTAAAGTAAACTCGACAGAAAGCGGGTCAAGGCCAGCGCTCCAACCAATCCCGTGCTCACGCCGAATGCGGTCAGAGTGAAACCTCTGTCCATCACAAACCAAAGCACGTCCCTCCGCTCGGCTCCGAGCGCCATGCGAATGCCAATCTCGTGGGTGCGCTGTCCGACGGAATAGGAAATGACTCCGTAAATGCCCACGGCGGCCAGCACCATGGCCAGGGCGGCAAACAGCCCGAGCAGAAGCATGGTCATCCGCTGGGATCCCACCGAATCGGAAACCAGATTCCGCATGGTCTCCACCTCGCTGAAAGGAACGTCCCGGTCCACGGCGCGAATCTCACTTTTGACGATGGCGGTCAGGTTTTCTGGATTCGCGACGGTCCGCACCACCACCCGGAAATTGCCCGTGGGATGCTGAAGGTAGGAAAGGTACACCTCCCATGGTGTGGCGGCGGCTAATCCATATTGTTTGGTATCGCCCACAATGCCCACTATGGTGAGTGAGGGATTCTTGGATGCGGGGTGTCCTATCAAAATCGTTTTGCCGACAGCGTCACCCATGGGCCAGAACCGGCGCGCCAGTGATTGGCTGATCAAAACCACGCCTGGAGATTGCGGGTTATCCGCCTCCGTGAAATCGCGGCCGCGCATCAGCGGAATGCCCATCGCTTTAAAATAATCCGGGCTCACCACATGGAAGTCCGGGTGGGGAAACTTGTCGATCTCCGGAATGGGTTGGCCCTCAATAGTAATGTCATTGCGAGAATGGTTGTCCGTAAGTGGAAGCTCGGTGCCGAGTGCCGAGTATCTAACATCGGGCAATGCGCGAACGCGCTGCAACGCCTGCTGGCAAAAGGCAGTTATCTGCTCTGGCTTTTCGTATTGGGGGCCGCGCAAACTCAAGCTCATGGTCAGTACGCTTTCGGGGTTGAAGCCCGGATCCACAGCGAGCAGGCGCGCGAAACTCTTCATCATCAGTCCGGCGCCAATTAACAGCAGTAGCGCGAGCGCGATCTCAGAAACGGCGAGCAGATTCCGCAACTGAAGGCGGTGGATACCGCCGCTGGAGGTCCTTCCACTCTCTTTCAGGGTTTCGTTCAGGTCGGGCTTGGACGCCTGAAGCGCGGGCACCAGGCAGGAAATGATCACGGTGAACAAAGAAAGAGCGGCAGTGAATGCAAGCACCCGGCGATCGACCACAATGGGCGGGCCCATTATAAAGGACTCAGGAATCAGAGCGACGAGTCCGGCGATCCCCCAGGCGCCCAGGAGCAAACCGAAGGCGCCGCTCATCAGCGCGAGCGTCAAGCCCTCGGTGAGCAACTGGCGGACCACGCGCACGCGGCTGGCACCCAGCGCCGACCGGATGGCAATCTCCCTGGATCGCGCCGTCCCGCGCGCCAAAAGCAAGTTGGCAACGTTCACGCAGGCAATGAGAAGCACTAATCCCACCGCCGCAAAAAGAACCAGAATGGGCGGCCCGCTATCGCCGACAAACTTGTCGCGGAGGGAAATCATCTCGACGCGATAACCTTTATTGGTGGTGGGATATTGTTGCTCGAGTTGGCGTGCGATGGTGTCCATATCCGCCTGCGCCTGGGGCAGCGCTACGCCGGGCTTGAGGCGAGCCACAACACTCGTATCGTTGTGAGCGCCGCGCTCCATCATGTCCGCGTCCATCCACACGCCGATGGGCGTGTAAACCTGGGCTTCTTCATAAAGCATGAACTGGGGAGGCAGCACGCCGATAATCGTGAATGGCTTTCCGTCGAGGGTCAGCGTCTTGCCCACGGCGCTCGCTTCCCCGCCAAAGCGCCTTTGCCATAAGCCGTGGCTCAACATCACCACGGGCTCGGCGCCCTTTTTATCTTCCTCAGGAATAAAATCGCGGCCCAGGAGCGGCTTAATGCCCAGGGTGCGGAGGAGGCTGGAAGAAACCGCGGCGCCGCCAATATTTTCCGGTTCGCTGACCCCGGCCAGATTGAAATCCCTGGGCTGGAAAGATGCCATGTCCTCAAAGACATGATTTTGTTGCCGCCAGTCGAAGTAGTTTGGATAAGAAACGGAGACGTGGGGCTGTCGCTCGTTGGTTTCGCTCAGCACCATCAGCCGGCCGGAATCACGGAAGGGCAAAGGGCGGAGCAGCACGGCGTTAACCACACTGAATATCGAAGTGTTGGCGCCAATGCCAAGAGCCAGCGTCAGCACGGCGAGGGAGGTGAAACCGGGACTTTTGGCCAACGTGCGAACGCCGTATCTGAAATCCATGATCAAGCTTGACATTATTGGCCACACTTTCCCACAAATACGAACTACAGCACCCAGAAAACCGAGGCAAGCGGGTTGCCATGATCATCTCACATGTAAGTAATTGAAAAAGGGGTAGGAACTCGGTTTCTTGAAACGGTTTAAGTGTGTGGCAATGTCCGTTTGTGGAACGTGCCTTCCCGAAAACGGACACTCCATTGTCCGCTTCTGATTGACAGCTAAATAAACCCGGGATTCGACGGTGGAAATTCGAATCAGCTCGGCCGACCGCAGCCCAGGAATTTCTAATTTGGGGTTTCGATTTTCAGTTTTCAAGCAATCGGCAATCGAAAATCGGCAATCTTCAGGCGCCGATGTACTTGGCGTAAAGGCTGCGCGCCATGGCGGGGTCCTGAGTGCCGCGAATGATGGCGCGGCCATCGGGGAAAATGGTCAATTCGTAGGGATTTAGGGCGAACTTTAGCAGGAACTCATTGCCGCGAACCTCGCCGAATTTTTCCAGACGAATCTTGAGCGCGGTGAGGTCGAGGTCTCGGAATTCCATCTGACGAATTTGAACGGAGTCCCGGCCGCACAGAATCGTGGGCGTGGAGTTTCCGTCTCGTAAGTGGATAAAATCCCTGGCGCCGCACGCCCGGCAATTGGGATCGACATTGGGCTGAAGTCTTTGGAACCGGTTTCCCCAAATGTCATAGGAGAGCAGAGACCCGTGCAGGTCCGCCTCGCGTCCCATCATGATTTTCATCGCCTCTGTCACCTGGACGGCCGCTGCCCAGGCCACGGCGGGGGCAATCACGCCCACCGTATCACAAGTGTCGTGAACGCCGTGGGGCGCTCCCGGAAACAAGCAGGCGAGGCACGCTGTGCGGCCGGGAAGAATCGTCAGCGTGGTGGCATAGCTGCCCACCACGGCGCCATAGATCCAGGGCACGTCCATTTTAACCGCCGCGTCATTCAACAAATACCGAGTTTCAAAATTGTCCGTGCCGTCCAGAATCACATTGGATCCTCGAACCATATTTTCAATGTTGCGGCAGTCCAGGTCCGCAACCACGGCTTCAACTTCCACGTCTGAATTGATTGCCTTCAGCTTGCGCTGCGCGGCCACGGCCTTGGGCAGATTGTCGCGCGCGTCGGATTCATCAAAAAGGATCTGGCGCTGAAGGTTGCTCTCCTCAACAAAATCGCGGTCTATAATCCGCAGGGCGCCCACTCCGGCGCGCGCCAGCGCGCTGGCTTGCGCGGTGCCCAGCGCCCCGCATCCCACGATCACCGCCTTTGCGGCGCGCAACTTCTGCTGCCCTGCGGCACCGATGGGCTGGAATAGGACCTGGCGGGAATATTTGTCGTGATTCATTCTTCTACATCCGTAGTCAATCTGAACTGAAACTGATGATTAGAAAACGGAAACTTGCATGAAGTTTTTCCATGCGATTTTCCAGTTTCCATTGTAGTGCTTTTCTCTAATTCTCCCGTCAATAAACAATCCCAATTATAAAGGAAACCCGCTGGACACTGCCGCCTCTGCGAGCGATGATTTAAGAAAGCATGAATGAAACCCTCCCTTATGAATCGGAGCGTCGGGCGATGATTGAAAACCAGCTCCGGCGGCGCGGCATCCGCGACCCTCGCGTGCTGGAGGCGATGTTCGTCGTCCCGCGTCACGAATTTGTTGCCCCCGGCCTGGTGCGCCGGGCTTACGATGACCGGCCGTTGCCCATCGGTCAGTCGGAAACAATTTCTCAACCTTACATGGTAGCCGTGATGACGGAAGCCGCGCGCGTTCAAACGGGCGATCAAGTTTTGGAAGTGGGCGCGGGCTGCGGATATCAGGCCGCCATCATGTCCTGGTTGGGGGCAAAAGTCTTTGCGGTGGAGCGGAATCCGGACCTTGCCGAAGCCACTCGCCGGCGGCTCGACCGCCTGGGCTTTGAAGGAATTCAAATCATGACCGGCGACGGCACGGAAGGGTACACGTTGGCCGCTCCCTATCAGGTCATCGTAGTGACAGCAGCATCCCCACCCAAAGTCCCGCAACCCCTCCTCGATCAGCTTGCCGAGGGAGGCAGGCTGGTGATTCCCGTGGGTGAACTCGATCATCAGGAACTGCGCCTGGTTTTCAAACACGGATATGAATTCGCCACTCGAAAACTTGACCAGTGCCAGTTCGTTCCGTTAATCGGCAAATACGGTTGGCCGGATACGAAACTATTGGGCCGAAGTTAGGCGCCAATTATTGCCTCCCGCTCGTTTTCACAATTGGCGCGATCCACCCACCGTCTTGAAACGCTTAACTACTGGAAAATATTCCCCATAATTTCCCGAATTTCCTTGACTCAGGCTACCGCGAATTTTAATATCGCGGCAACGCTAGAAAGGAGGTGATCCATGTCAATCGGAAGTAAACCTAGCGAGGGTGCTGAGGCTTAGGCGTTCGCTAGCGCTGTTTCTCAATGGGTGCCTTTCTTTCGGAAGAAGGGCGTGGTTTTAAGGCGCGTTCGGCGCCTGGGTCCCGACCGGCGGGACAAGCCAATCCCATCAGCACCCTTAAGCCCCTGGCTCCATCCGGTGGTGGAACCAGGGGTTTTCATTTGGCGTGATCCCACAGCGTTGTATGGCGAAACCATCCGCGGAGCAAACGCTGGTTGTTATGACCATCGGCCATTCGAACCGGCCGCTCGAGACCTTCGTTCAAATGCTTCGCGCGCACGGCGTCCAACAAGTCATCGATGTGCGCACGATTCCGCGCTCGCGGCACAATCCCCAGTTCAACCTGGATTCTCTGCCTGACGATTTGCGCGCCGCCAAAATTCTTTATCGCCACGTGCCAGGGCTGGGAGGGCTGCGCCGACCGCGCCGCGACTCGCCCAATGCCGGATGGAGGAATTCAACTTTCCGGGGATTTGCCGATTACATGCAGACCAAGGAATTCACCGTTAACCTGGGAAAGCTGATGAAGCTGGCCGCGGCCAGGCAGGTAGCTTTGATGTGCGCGGAGGCTGTCCCGTGGCGCTGCCACCGCTCGCTGATCGCGGACGCGCTGGCCGTGCGCGGCATTCCAGTGGAGCACATCATCACTCGGACCTTTCGCCGTTCGCACCAAATTACGCCCTTCGCGCGCGTGGAAGGCAAGCGCATCAGTTACCCTCCGGAAACTCCTGCCGCGGATGGACAGGAGAAAATCACTTAACACTCACAAGCCTTTTGTCTTTTCCAAAAGGGAAAAGGGACGTTGCGCGAGCCGGCGTGGCTTTCTTTCCCTTTCAAAATATTTGAATGCCTCGCTGATCACCGCCGAGGCCAGCGGGGTCAGGTTATATTGCCGAAGGTTTTCAGGCCGCACCCAGCGCGCGTCCATCACATCGGAAGAGGGGAAAATCCGCCCGCATTTCCATCGGCAGGCGTAATCGACAATCACAAAGTGATAGCGAACACGAGTCGGGTTGCGCGGCACGCGCATGATGCGGTCAAACACCGCCATAATCTCCAGCGGCTCCACTTCCAAGCCGGTTTCCTCTTTCAGTTCGCGGCAGACAGCCTGGTGCAACTCTTCCCCAAGCTCCACCAGTCCGCCGGGAAGGGACCATTCCCCCTTGAGCGGCTCATGCTTGCGGCGAATCAGCAGAACCCGCTCCCGATGGATAACCACGCCGCCCACACCCACCAGTGGGAACTTGGGGAATTCTCGTTTCATCTCAAGGCCAGCGTCCAGAGGCTTGTGGTAAGCGCGGAGTAATGTAAACAAACGATGAACGATGAACTTCCTTTTTCGAAAACTTCTCGCTTGAGTTTTTGTCCACCAATCATGATTCGGCATTCATCATTTCAGAATGCCAGGCAACGGCCTATGTTAGCATCAAGCTTGGAGCCTGCGGCGCGATACTTCAATAAACTTTGAATCCATCCGGTCAAAACAACGCGACCGAACGCCCGTGGATCCACGGGGGCCATAACCTGTCTCAAATTCCTTGCCTTTGGAATATCAAAAGCTTTACATTCAATCATTTGATTGTAAAACAGTTTACCGGTAAGGAGTTCTCTTGGCCAAGGCCGCTGTGCCGCGCATCTTCGTGACCCTTGCTGCCCCCACTCTCAGTGCGATGGAGACGCTGGCGGTGCGCGTGAGCGGGTCTCCGGTGGGTTATGAACTAAGGCTGGACCATCTCAAAGATACCAGCGACTTTGAAGCCCAGTTGCACCAGATGTTGATACGGCTTCATTCTCCGCAAACCATCGCCACCTGCCGGCGGGTGGAGGCAGGCGGACTGTTCGCCGGATCGGTCGAAGAGCAAGCGGCGATGCTGTGCGCCGCGGTGCGCGCGGGATGTCCGTGGGTTGACGTTGAAATTGAATCACTGGGACATCACGGGGCCGCCCTGCTCCACCAACTCCTCCCCGCTAAAGTGATTGTCTCTTACCACAATTACCGCAAGACCCCGGCGCCGGGCTTCATCTACCGGCGGCTGGCGCGGCTGCCGGCGCGGGTGATTAAAATCGCCGGGCACGCGCGGGAACTGCGCGACAATCTGAAAATTTCCCGACTTCTCAACGCCCATCGCGGTCGCAGCCCGAAACTGGTGGCGCTGGCGCTGGGCGCCTCGGGCATACCTTCGCGCTTGCTGGCCTTGTCCTGGGGGAGCTATTTCACCTATGCCTCGGCGGGTGACCATTTGAGCGTGGCGCCCGGCCAGCTTCCGGCGGAAGTGATGCGCTCCACCTATCGCGTGGAAAATCTCGGCCATCGAACGCAAATCTACGGCGTGGTGGGCACGCGCGCGTCTATGTCCCTTTCACCCGCCATGCAGAACGCGGCTTTCCAGGCCAAACACGTGAACGCGGTCTATCTTCCCTGTGAGACCGAACGCTTAAGCGATTTTCTGGCCTTCGCGCGCGAACTGGGATTCCTTGGTTTCAGTGTGACCATGCCCTTCAAGCGCACCATCATTCGCAACCTGGACTGGCTGGATCCCCTCGCCGCGAGGATCGGAGCCTGCAACACCGTGGCTGTCCAGCGCGGAAAGTGGATGGGATGGAATACGGACGCGGCGGCGGTAATTGAAGTGCTCACCAAACGCCTGCGGCTGGCGGGAAGCCGAATTCTGGTATTGGGCGCGGGCGGCGCGGGTCGCGCCGCCGCCTATGCGTTGCGTGCGGAAGGCGCCGAAGTTCTGCTCTCGGCCAGGCGTGAGTCCGCGGCAAAAAGGTTGGCGCGCGCCATCTCCGCCCAGGTAATTCCCTGGGGCAACGTGGAGGAGCTTGATGTGGATGCGCTGGTCAACGCCACCCCGGTGGGGATGGTTCCACACCTGGATGCACTGCCTTTTGATTTGTCGCGCTTGCGCGTGCGCGTGGTCTTTGACATGGTTTATCACCCGCTCGAGACGCGCCTGCTGGCCGAGGCTCGCAGCCGCGGATTGACCACCATTTCCGGGCTTGAAATGTTGGTGGCGCAGGGAGCGCGGCAATTCGAGATCTGGACGGGAAAATCCGCGCCGCGCGCGCTCATGGAGCAGGCGGTCCGCCAGGCCCTCGGCCATTCAACTGCGTGAACCATTGACGATTGATGTTTTTCGATTGACGATGGGAAGAAATATGATCAGGGTAATAGCTGATTTAAAGGGAAATCGCAGGTCGATATCAAAATAGCCGCTCCTGCCATGAGTTCATGCCAGCCCAATTTCGCTGAGTTCAAGCGCCTCGCGCAACGCGGCAACGTTGTGCCGGTGTATCGCACCATTGTGGCCGATTTGCTGAGCCCGGTATCCGCCTACTTGAAACTTGCGCCCACGTCGGCGCGCGCTTCCGCCGCCCATCCCTACAGCTTTCTTCTGGAAAGCGTGGAAGGCGGAGAACACGTGGGGCGCTACACTTTTTTTGGAGTTGATCCTTATCAAGTGGTTTCCTGCCGCGGCCGTCAAATCACTTTGGAGCGCGGCTCCACGCGGACCCGCGAAGAGGGAAATATTTTTGATTATCTGCGCCAAACGGGCGCGCGATATCGATCGGTGCCCGTGCCCGGATTGCCTCCTTTCACCGCCGGCGCCGTCGGGTACCTGTCGTACGAAACGGTGCGCATGTTGGAGCGCCTGCCCGCGCGCGTTCCGCCCGATGTGGAGCTGGATGACGCCGCCTTCATGTATTTTTCCAGCCTCGTCGCCTTCGATCACGTCCAGCACCGTCTCTTCCTGATTGCCAACGTGCTCACCGAAGAAGGCCCCGGAAGCCTGAAGACGAAATATGACGCGGCCGTCCGCCATCTCGGGCGGTTGGAGCGGCAGCTCCAGCACCCCCTCCGTTTGCCGCGATTCAAGCGGCCGCGTGGCGGATTGCGCGCCCGGCCCAACATGCAGCCGGAGGAATACCAGGCCATGGTAGAGCGCGGCAAGGAATACATCCGCGCCGGCGACGTTTTCCAGGTGGTTCTCTCCATGCGATTGAAGGTGCCGGTGCGCGTGCCTTCGTTTGAAATTTATCGCGCCTTGCGCGTGGTCAATCCGTCACCTTACATGTATTACCTGCGCATGGGCCCCTCCACCGTGCTGGGCTCATCGCCGGAAATGCTGGTGAAGGTTTCGGGGCGCCAGGTGGAGTATCGTCCCATTGCGGGTACGGCGCCACGGGGCAGGACGGAAGAGGAAGACATGAAGAACGAACAAGAGCTTCGCGCCAACGAGAAGGAACGCGCCGAGCATATCATGCTGGTGGACCTCGGACGCAATGACATTGGCCGCGTCTGCGAATTCTCCACCGTTCATCCCCGCGAGGTGATGTTCGTGGAGCGCTATTCCCACGTGATGCATTTGGTTTCAAGCCTGGAAGGAAAACTCCGGCCCGACGCGGATAGTTATGCCGCGCTCGCCGCCTGCTTCCCCGCCGGAACGCTGAGCGGCGCGCCTAAAGTCCGGGCCATGGAAATCATCGACGAACTCGAGCCCACGCGCCGCGGCCTCTACGGCGGCGCTATCCTCTATCTCGACTTCTCCGGCTACCTCAATTCATGCATCGTCATCCGCACCGTTCTGGTTCGCGACCATTTTGCTTACCTTCAGGCCGGCGCCGGCATCGTCGCCGACTCGGTTCCCGCCCGCGAATACCAGGAGTCCATGAACAAAGCCCGCGCCATGCTTAAAGCGTTTGAAATGGCGGAGAAGGGTTTGTGATTCGAAAACCTTTATAGTATCGGGACTGACCGAGAAGAGAATAATAACCCTCGCCCCCTTGGGGGAGAGGGTGGACCCGCGATGGGGGGCCAGGTGAGGGGGTGCCGATTGCACAAAAAGAAACAGTCTACCCAACTAATCCCCGCCAGCCATCGCAACCGCAGCCCAAAGCGAGTCGAACGTGGTCGAGCCTTACGTCAATCAGCGACCGAGGCGGAAACCCGGGCTTGGTTTCTTTTGCGAAAGCTGCGCCTTAAAGGTTTTAAATTCCGGCGCCAGCACTTCATCGGAAATTATGTGGTCGATTTCTGCTGCGCAGAGCGACGCTTGGTGATCGAGCTCGACGGCAGCATTCATTCGCAGCCTAGTCAGGCGCTCAGGGATCAGACCGGCGACGAGTATCTAATGCAAAGAGGCTACACCGTGGCGCGGTTTCCGAATGGCATGGTGTTGGAGGCCCCGAAGATTTTTATGGAAAAGGTCTTGGGTCGAATCTTTCCTCTCCCCAATGTGTTTACTGGCGAGCGCTAACCCCCTCACCCGTGTCGCCGGGGCGACCCACCCTCTCCCCCAAGGGGGCGAGGGCTATTCGTAGCAGAGTAGAAAAGTTATCGTTTTTGCGTTCGCAAAACGCGAGCCTTCATCTCATACATTGAATCCGCAATTTGAAAAGCGCTCGCCACAGGGTGCATGACAGTAGATTCCCTCTTCTTTGGAAAGCTAGAAATTCACATAAGGGCATAGAACCTGCTGAGGCGCGGGAGCGGGCGGTCCCACATTTCCATCAACCCGGTATGGCTGCTGGGCGATAGACGGATGGGATTCTGCCGATTAACCGAAGGGTCTGTGAAATGCGAAACCCTGCGTAACCGACTTACTGAGAAAGAGAAAAGTTTATGTCAACCTCGCTGACAACCTCGACCGGCTTCCCGTTCAGAAGGACAGGCCTCCAGCGCCACTGGCGTACCGCCATCGTAGCACTCTCAACCAACTTGGCTGGCCCTTCGATTAACTGGCATTCCTTGTGGCTAGGTCAAAGTGCAGTAGAGGATTATCAGGACCGATTTGGACCGCGTCTCGAAACTCATTCTCAACCTTGGAGAACCGTTTTTCGCTTCCTAGCTGAATTCAACGCCTAAGGTGCTCCAGGACCTCTGCTTCCTTCGAGACTGAGTTCGGGGCCTCAGTAGGAGACGGAACAACACTCGCTGTGCGTATTCCTTCAAGAACTGCATCGCTATACCCAAGGATTTTCAGATCCTGAACATAGCTTTTCGCGGGTGCGAAAGTGAGGCCCCGCTGCAGAATTAATTTGGCTACGTGTTCGTTCGAGATGCGCCCGGCCAAAAAATGAAGAAGATCTACCTTACTGACAGGCGCAGACGGGCTGGGCGGGAAGCTTGCATAGCCGAAACATGCAATAAGAACGGTTTAAAGAATGATCTCTTTTCTCATTTTTCTGATTTCCTAAGCCAGCCTTATCTTAACGGCGGCGGCCCTATGTCGCAAACTCGATGGTTCTCGGGCCGAAGGCTGATCGGCCCTGCGGCGTCGCAAGGACTCCTCGCGCCCGCAAGGGTAGTTCCAAATAAGGGCGCAGCTCATCCATTATGGCGCGGAACTGTTAGAAGTTAAGGTACTGCCCGTTGCACTACCCGCTATGTCGAAGCAGCTTCACTTCGAGAGCCGCTTTCACCGCTGGCCATTCCGAATCGATGATGCTGAAATAGACGGTGTGCCGAATGCGGCCCGTCGATGTCACCATGTGATTGCGGAAAGTGCCTTCTTCTTTGGCGCCAATGCGCAGGATGGCAGCGCGCGACTTTTCATTGAGAGAGTCCGTCTTTAGCTCGACCCGCAGGCAGCCGAGCGTTTCAAAGGCGTGGCGGAGCATCAGGAATTTCGCCTCAGTATTGGCGGCGGTGCGCTGCCAGGCCGGGGCCAGCCAGGTTGAACCAATCTCCATGTGGCGGTTGGTCCGGTCAATGTTCATGTAGCGTGTGCTGCCGATTATTTTGCCCGTGGCCCGTTCGACGGTGGCAAAGGGCAGCGCGCTCCCTTCCGCTTGCAAACGCAGCGCGCCGGCAATGTACTCGCGCATCTCTTCCAGGGTACGGACGGGCTGCGGAATCCACCGCCACAGTTCTTCCACGAGGCCAACTTCACTCAGCCCCGCGTAATGTGCAAGTGAAAGCGGCTCAAGGCGAACGTGTTGTCCTTCCAGAGTTAATGGATGTACGTTTAGGGGAGGTGCCATCACCATTAAATATTTTGGGTCAGAGTATTCTATTCAAATCTCTGGAACGGATAGTCCTCGACAAATCTTCCCGGCCAGTTGACTGACAATCTCGGTGTGCCGCGGAACATCTTCAACCTATCCGGTCTTCGAATTGCACCACAAAGAGTGTGCTGCGCCTTCTCGTTTGAGATAGCAACCGTATCGCCGCAATTGTCTCAGCCGAGACTCGCGCTTCATGACACCACAACAACTTCTTTAACCGCGTCGTTTGGAATTCCCTTCAGTGCATCTTCCCTGCGATCTTCGAGAATCAATGCAATCGCGCCGGCCAGGCTTTGCCGGCACTCTTCCATTGTGTGGCCCTGTCCATTGGCACCCGGAATCTCGGGGTAATATCCGATATACCAATTGCCGTCCCGCTCAAAGACAGCAGTAAATTCGTTGTGCATCTCCCACCTCCGCCCGTGACCAATGTACACGATTTCTGCGGAAGAGTCATTCCGCGCGACGCTCCCGGAGCGCTCGATGTTACCACAATGCCTGGATGGACCCGCTGAGACGCCCGGCATCCCCGTATTGAAGTGATGGATGCATTCCGCGAGTCGGGACATGATTGAGGGTGAAGTGGCGGAAACCCACACTTTCGAAATCATGGGGCGCTGAAAAGAAATTTGGGATTAGTGATCCTGAAGGGCGAAATCCTGGGCCGCCACTCTATCGGGAGAACCGAGGCAGAATAATCGCAGACAAGATCAACAGGACTGCAATCAGCATCATTACATCCATCACCGAAATTTTAGCTAGGAACCTCATTTAAGTATCCCCAAGCTAGTATGAGCAAGGATAGTGCCAAAACATTGTTTTTACAGGGTTGAAGCTCGTTTGCGCAACCAATTGAAAATATTAGGCTTATAGAAACATCATGGTTTTGCCTAAATTAATACGCCAAGCCGGAACGGGTTGGTGACAAAAAATGTCACCCTGTCCTGACATTCCTAGGTAAGAGTTTTTCGGGTTTTGATGCTTGGCAGGAGGCGTCTGAACCGGTGTTCGCTTAAGAAGACAGAGCCTTGCGGTCAAGCCTCTTCAAGATATGGCCGGCCCAGCGGCATAGAAAATTGTGGGCATCAGACCGGCGCCGAACCGGCCCGGTAAGTCGTATAATGTATGGCCACACAAATCGGCGCACGGGAACGCTTTTGGTTCGGAAAATCGTCTTAATTCAGTGGCCCGTGTGGAGAGCGGAGAATTGCCCGGTCAAGCATGGTTCTGGTGATCGACAACTACGACTCCTTTACCTACAACCTGGTTCAATATCTGGGCGAGCTGGGCGCGGAGGTGGAAGTGCGCCGCAACGATCAAACGACGGTCAAAGAAATCGAACAAATGTCTCCGGGACGCATTGTCATATCTCCGGGACCGAAGACTCCGACGGAGGCCGGCATCTGCGTGGAAGTGATTCAGAAATTTTCCGGCCGACTGCCGATTCTTGGGGTTTGTCTTGGCCACCAGGCGATTGGCCAGGCTTTTGGCGGCAAAGTGATCCGCGCGCCGGAAATCATGCACGGCAAAACCAGCTCGATTTCTCACGACAACAAAACCATATTTTCCGGCTTGCCCAATCCATTCCCGGCCACGCGCTACCATTCATTGATCGTGGAGCGATCCAGCCTGCCGGCGTGCCTCGAAGTCACCGCTACGTCCCCCAACGGGCTCATTATGGGACTGCGCCATCAGGAAGCCAAAGTGGAAGGCGTCCAATTCCACCCGGAATCCATTTTGACGAATGCGGGAAAACAATTGCTGGCGAATTTTCTTAAACTTTAGTTCCCATCGCCGCCCGAACCCATTACTTCCCTTCCATCAATTCCCGGTAGCTCTCGTAGTGATGAATGGCAAGGCCGCCGAAACTCGGATAAGGGCTGAGCCACTCGCGCAAGGAGCGCGTTTCTTCTTCAAACACTTCGCGGCCCAACCCATGAAACGTGGTGAGGGGGGCCATCCGGTGCATGGAGCGAAAACCTTTGATGGAGCGCCCGGTCTCCGGATCGATCAATTGGAAAGTCTCAAATCCTTGCCACTCGGGATCGCTCGCCAGCGCGCCGCGCGCTTCTTCAAGAATGTCGCCGCCGGAAAAGCGAGCATGGTCTGAGGCGGTGTCGAATTGCCGCGCCAGCCGGACCAGGGCCTGATCGAACGCCTCGCGCGCGCAACCCGTCAGATTTGCAGGTGCAACCAGGCCCACGTGAATGTTGATGTCATCGAAAAAAGAGGCCAAGCGGTAACCACCCGCCGAGAGTTGAGCGCCCAGACCACTGGCATCGAGACGCTGGCGAAATTCCTCCCTGGGGAGTCCGCAAATGAAATAGACCGTGCTCTCAGATTCAGAGGAAGTTTCCAAGCCGACCAGAATTGTTTTTCCCTTTGACGCAGCATATCGAAGGGCCGGCAACGCCGCGGCGATCACGCCCCCCGCTCCATCCGCTTGATTGTGGTAATCCATCAGGGTTACCGAGTCGAGCAGATCCGTGAGATGCTCGCCCACGGTCGCGCGCCGGCCCTTAAACTTAACCACCAAGGCTTGAAGCCCGGGCGCGGGGTCGGGATAAAAATAGGCGGGCACGTCGCAGGTGAAGCGCAGTCCGGGCTCTGTGTGAACGCGCTGGGCGCATAGGGAGATCATGCGCAGGAAATCCTCCAACAAACGATTGGCGAATTCCGTATCGGCATAGCCCACGAGGGTGTAAGGCTCGACATCAAAATGAACACCGTCAAGGCGGTCGCTTTGCGGCGCGGAGCGATTGAAATTTAAAACGGTATCCACGGCCGCCAGGGCGTCAGCATGGCTTTCCCTGGCCGCCCACTGCGGAGTTCCGACGAGCGCTTCCACCTGCCAGCCCTGTTGGTGCGCTCGCTCCAGAAATTTCCGGTAATCGTCTGGATGCCGAAGCTGAAAGCGCGGGCCGGAGGGCGCCGGCGTGGTTTCCAAATCGAGGGCGAGGAAAATACGGTTCACGCCTGTCTTGGCGCAGAACTGGAAGAGGCGTTCGGAACCGCCTCCTTCCGTCCAAAGTTCATGGGCATTCCACACCCACATCGCCGTGGCAGGCTTGCGCGGTGCTTCTCCTTGAAACAAGGCGGAAGATTTCGGCGCGGTTAGGGCGGTGGATTTTCCGGCCTTGAAAGCCACATCATCAATGTAAAAAAGTGAGTCGCCCGGGGCGGTGAAATTCAGGATAAGCCGCGCCAGCCGCCGAACATTAAGCTCGCGGAAATCTTCCAGCGGGATCACCACTTCCTGCCACTCGTTCCGCGCCTCGCTCCGCACCCGAACGCTGATGGACGCGGCGGAATTCTTATCCGGGCGCTGTTGGGCAGAGTCATCCTCCAGCGTCGCGTCAAAACTCCCGCCCGCCACGCGCCCCTTGATCCAAAAACTGAGAAAGCGGTATGGGCGGGCGTCAAGATACCGCCGGGGCAGGCGGGCGGCCGGATAGAATTCCAGCCAAACGCCGCAGAATCCCGCGCTCTCGCGATGCACGGCGACTCGCAGCGAGTGGGCCGATTCCGGCTTGTGAACGCTGGCATCAAGATAAGTGCGCGCCGAAGATGGCTGGCGCGAATAAACGTTGTATTCTCCTCCCCAATGATTGGAGATGCCCTGATCGAAATGCCAGGCCAGCAAGGCGGCGGAAGACGCCTGCGCGCCCAAGCTCTGCAAGAGCGCTCCAGTGAAGATGAGCGATCTGAAGGCCGCGCTCCGGCCTGAATGTTTCAACATTTATTCCGCCGCGATTTTGTGGATTCCATTTGGCTAGTTTGATTCTTTCAAACGCGGGGTAGGATGACAGAATCTATCGGGGCCGCCAACCTCGACCGCATGGCCGGCGAGGGAAGTTTACATCAAGGACGAAAAGATGTACCTTTTCCGGCGAACCATATGATTAAGCTGCTCAGGGCATTATTCTTGCGCCCGAAAGAATTGCAATCCAACGGAGACCCTTGCTGATGAAGATGCCAAAGCGAATCGCCTATCTATCCCTGCTTGTTTTAATGCAGGCTTCTGCCTGCGCGGCCCAGAGGCCGTTTTATTTGAAGGACGGCGACCGCGTGGTATTTTACGGAGACAGCATTACCGCGCAGCGGCTTTACACCGCCTTTACCGAGAGCTATGTGGTCACCAGGTTTCCACGCCTGAAAGTTTCATTCGTTCATTCGGGCTGGGGGGGCGACCGGGTGACCGGCGGTGGCGGTGGCGACATTGAACTCCGCCTGAAGCGGGACGTCATTGCCTACAAGCCTTCAGTGATGACGATCATGCTGGGGATGAACGACGGAGGCTACAGACCCTACGATGCCGGCCTGTTTCGAACCTATTCCACCGGCTATCGCCACATCGTGGACGAAGTCAAGAGCACGCTCCCCGGTGTGCGCATCACCGCGATTGAGCCTTCGCCTTTTGACGACGTAACCCGGGCGCCCAATTTCGAGGGCGGTTACAACGCAGTGATGAAACGCTACTCGCAGTTCGTGGTGGGTCTCAGCAAAGATGATGGGCTCACCGTTGCGGATTTGAATGACCCCGTGGTCGCCATGCTGGAAAAAGCCAAATTATTGGACGCGGAACTTTCCCAACGAATCATCCCCGACCGGGTACATCCCGGACCGTCGGGACATTGGGTGATGGCGGAAGCGTTGCTGAAAGCGTGGAACGCTCCCGCGGTGGTGACTGAGGTTGAAATCGATGCGCCGGGCAAGCGCGTATTACACGCGGAGAACACCGCCGTGTCCGATTTGCAGACGGGAACCGGTTTGTCGTGGACGCAGCTCGACAATGCACTCCCTTTACCCATCAATTTTGAAAACAGGGAAACCGCGCTGGTGGTCCGCTCGTCCGATTTGATCCAGGCGCTCGATCAGGAAGAACTCCGTGTCACGGGACTTGCGCCCGGACGCTATGCGTTGAAAATCGACGGTGATGACGTCGGCACGTTTTCGAGCGGTGATTTTTCCGCCGGTGTCAATCTCGCCCTCCTGGCAACCCCCATGCTGAAACAGGCTCAGGCGGTTCACGAACTGACGGTGGAACACAACGACCTTCACTCTGCGCGCTGGCACAACCTGCAGGTTCCGTTTCAAGCTGATCCCCTCCCCGACCTCGAATCGGGCCTGGAAACTTTGGATAAATTGGAAGCGGAAATAGTCCAACGGCAGCACGCCACCGCCCAGCCCAAACCGCACCGCTACGAACTTCTCCAAACGTTAAAGGAAGACCGGTAGCGGGAGCCCGCGTGCGCCACCTCCAGATCAGGCCGCTAAAAACACACCGGGAATTTCATGACTGCGAGCGAATCCAGAAAATCGTTTGGGGGAGCGTGGGAGTCTCAGCCGAATTGATGAGTGTGACACAGAAATACGGCGGCGCGGTTCTGGGCTCTATCATCAGCGGCAAGGTAGTCGGATTCATCTACGCATTTCTCGCCCGGCGCCATGGGAAATTAATTCACTGGTCGCACTTGATGGCGGTGGAACCCAAGTACCGTGACCTGGGCCTGGGCTTCCGCATGAAGCAGGCCCATCGCAAGTCCGCGCTGGCCGCCGGCGTCACCTCCATTTGCTGGACATACGACCCCTTGCAAAGCCGCAACGCCGCGCTGAACATCGCGCGGCTGGGCGGGCGCGCGGAGGACTTCGTGCCCAACTGTTACGGCCGTTTCGCCAGCGCCATCGAACAAGGACTGGAGAGCGACCGGTTTGTGGTGAACTGGCGCATTCGGACCTCGGCGGTGGAACGCCGCATGCAAGGCCACCGGCAGAATTTGGCTGCAATGCTGAAGGCTCCGCGAATCAATGAAACGCGGATGAACGCATCCGGCTTTCCGGAAAACCGCCACATCTCGCTGGGCTTGCGCCAGCCCGCCCTGCTGGTGGAAGTTCCCGCGCGAACCGATTTGATGCGATCCCATGCGCTCAGCCTGGCACGCCGTTGGCGGCTGGAGACACGGAGGATTTTCCAGCACTATTTTGGGCTGGGCTACCGCGCCGAAGATTTTGTCCCTCCCTGCCCGGGGGGCGACGGGCGCAGTTTTTATGTGCTCCGGCGCCGCCGCAAATCCGCCGCTTGAATCGACCGCGACATTCACATTACAATCAGCGCGGATGAATAAACCCGACGCGACGCAGGCGTTTTTCACCAGGTCGACTTCAGTGGCCAAAGTCATCGAGCGTTTGATCAAGGCGACCAGGATTTCCGCCGACGCCGCGCTCTACCGTCTGAGCCACCCGAGCCTGGCGCGCGCTTTGCACGACGCTGCGCAACGCGGCGTTCGAGTGCGCGTGATCCTGGACAGCGGGAAATATGAAATCACCGCAGCGACCAGGGAGCTTTTGGGGAAATTCAATATTCCCTACCGCCTGATGTCCGGCCGCCGCGGCCGCTGGGCCAAAATGCACCACAAATTTGCCGTTCTTGACCGCCGCGTGGCTTTGGCGGGCAGTTACAACTGGACGCTCGAATCTGAGGAGCAGAACTTTGAGGACCTTCTGGTGCTTCGCGAGCATCATCAGGTGCATGAATTCGCCGAAGAATTCGAAGCCCTTTGGGCCACGGCCGCGAAATCGCGCCGGACCTGAGATGCGGCCGGACCTCCGCGCAAGACGAGATAAGAGTTTCCTGGAGAAAGCTCATGTCACCGATCGAGGCAGCCCGCGGCGGGTCCACTGCCCTGGGGGGATACGAATTTTACATCATGCGTCATGGTCTGGCATCGCCGCGAACGGCCGCCGGAATCACCGATGACGCGAAACGCCCGCTGACCCCCGAAGGCAAAAAGAAAACGCAGGAGATTGCGCGCGGACTCCTCCGGCTGGGCTTGGAATTGGAGTGGATAGTTTCCAGTCCGCTGGTGCGGGCGGTTGAAACCGCAGGCATCGTTTCCGACTCGCTCGATTCCAAAATTCCCATGGATATCACGGACGCTCTGCGGCCGGGCGGTTCGCCCGAAGCGCTATTCGCTTTCCTCGCCAGGCATCCGCATCGAAAACGCGTACTGGTGGTCGGCCATGAGCCTGACCTGGCTGAACTAGCCGGGAGACTGATCGGCGCGGGACGCAACGCCCATCTGGCTTTCAAGAAAGGCGGATGCTGCCGCATTGACTTTGACGAATTCCCTCCCCGTTCCCCCGGCCAACTCGTCTGGTGGCTGACTCCGCGCGTGATGCGCAAACTTGACCAGAAATGAGCGCAACTGCAAGTTTGCTTCTCAGGAACCTTGGTTGAGTGCGGCCCCTTTTGTTCCGCCTCGCTTGAGCGCGAGCCCCAGGGCAATCCACAACAAAAGCGCGCCGTATTCATAAACGGTAAAATGCCCGGGAACGCCCGGCAAAATTTTCATCAGCACCAGCGTTCCGCCCACCGCGGCGCCGGCGAGGGCGATCGCTCGCTCGCCCGGCGGGGGTTTCATGCGGTAATAGGACGCGCAAGTGGCCAGCCAGCCCACGGCGGAGGCCAGAGATCCGACTTCGGTAACCGGAATCAGGATCGCTTCCCCCAGGAAAATGGTGGCGAAGGTAAGGAGGCCGATGGAAATCACGGCGATAGAGGGCGTCCGGTTGGTCGGGTGGATGCGGCCCAGGCGCTCGTCCACCAAGCCGCGCCGGCCGAGCGCAAAGAGAAGCCGGGTGGCGGCAATGAAATTTCCGTTGAATATTTTCACCAGCGATAGCAGGGCCGCGAGAAGGATAAGGTCCACGATCCACGGACTTCCATAGGCGCGCTCAAAAGCTACGGCGGTGGCGAAATTCTCATGAACAAGGGAAGTCCAGGGAGAGACGTAAGCCACTACTCCGATTACGAAAGTGTAAAACACAATGCCGACGACCAAGGCCATGATGATGGCACGAAAGAAACCTCGGGCGCGAAATTCAAGACTCGATTCTTCTGCGCATTTGGTGACGGATTCAAATCCCGTCATAAAAAAGGGCACGACCTGGATCACCAGAACAATCGAGACAAGCCCCCCGTAGCGGCCCGCATGGCTGAACTCCGGAACGAAGTTGTGGACGGACCCACGCGCCAGCCCGCACAGGACGAACACGGCAAACAAGACAAACAGCCCCGTCGTCATCCAGTTTTGGAGTGTGGCGCTTTCGCGGATGCCGCGGAAATTCAAGTAAGTAATCAGGCCGGCTAGAAGCAGGCCGACGATCAGGTGGGGAAGGTAAACGGGCTTCTCTGCCACGCTATAGAGCGGAACTGAATTGAGCCCGGGGAAAACATAAGACAAAATTTTGCCCACCGCCACCGATTCCCACGGACAAACGGGAAGATAGGCCAGAATCATCATCCACCCTATGGCGAAGCTAATCTCCGGGTTGAAGGCCTTGTGCGCATAGGCAATCTCGCTGGCCGCGTCCGGCATGGCCATCACCAACCGGCCATATACGTATCCAATGGGCACAAGCACCGCGCCGCCTATGGCAAACCCCAAGATGGCGCCCAGCGGGCCGCCCCGGCTCAGCCAATCGTCCATGACGATCAGCCACCCTGTGCCCACCATGGTTCCGAATGCAAGCGCAAAGTAGTCGAACGTCTTTAATTTTCGAGCCAGTGAAATCATCGTGGGTCTCTGGGTTCCACCACGGCCCCCGGATTATGCCCCAGATTTTGTCTTCGTGTTTGGGCAACTTGTACTTGCACGGGACTGGGGGTAGACTATGACTTCAAATCAAAGCGGCCGATCGGATGCAATCGCGTGGCGAAGTTTCCTCTCTTGCCTTCGGAAAGGACTTGCGGCCGCCGCTGGTTGCGAAACGTCAATCATGCAACAGGCAAAAGAAAATACCATAGCCGGCCCCGACCTGATTGAAACCTCTCCGCCGCCGGAGGGGAAGGCATTGCTGGAGAAGAAAGACCACGGCGCGGCGTCCGACGTGGAATGGACGAAAGTTCGCAAGCTCGCGGTGCGCCACCTCGAGCGCTTCATGTCTCTGGAGCCGAAAGTATTGCGCGGTGAAGATCCCAACGCCATCCATGACATGCGCGTAGCCAGCCGGCGTCTTCAGCAGGTCTTGGACCTGCTCTACCCGCCACCCGCGGGCGGTGAGATTCGCAAGCTGAGGCGCGTGGTCCGGCGCTGCCGCCGTTCCCTTTCAGAGGTGAGAAACTGCGATGTCTTGCTGAAAAGCGTAAGCGCCCGGCTAGCCCGCAAACGGGCCGCGCGCCGTGAAGTCTGGGCGGCCGTTGAGAGCTATCTGCACCTGCGCCGCTCCAAGAATTTTGAGAAGGCTCTGCGAAAGATCAGTAAAATGAAAATGGCAGCGTTCTACGTTCACCTCAAGGGCCACCTTACCGTGAACGGAAACAAACGACACAGCGCTCCGCATCATCTTCTCGATGCCGCCATTCCAGGGCCTACCCGGGAGGAGTTCTATGAGCGCCTGGGCGGGACCGTGGAGCGGGTGACTCAGACATTTGAAAATCAGATCGAACTGTCTATGAGCGACCCCCGCGCTTGCGTGGTGCACGGGGCGCGCATCGCCACCAAGCGGATTCGATACCTCGTCGAAGTGATCCGCGAGTTGGGGTTTCCCGGCAGCGATGAACGGCTGGTGTGGCTTCGCCGCCTTCAAGGCCATCTGGGCGAATGGCATGACCTGGAAGTACTGGAACAAGTGATGATTGAGATGGTGGCCCGGCCCGAATTTCTGCGCGATCAATTGCCTCTCGCCATGGGCGTGGAGAAGCTCATCGTGCACAACCGGGCCGCCAAAAAGATACTTGAGGAGAAATATCTGCTGATCACGCGGGACTCATCGGAGTTGCGCCGGCTGAAAGAATGGGTGGCTTACCTGCTGGAATCGCCCTCAGCGGCGCTGGCCAAGGCATGAACCGCGGGCTTGGCCTCGCCACCCTCGCTGGCGTCTTTTTCAGCGCTTCCGCGCGATTCCTTGGTGGAGGGAAATTCCGTCGCCTCAGCAATTTTCCGCAAATCCTCCGGGGATTTCGCCCGCGCCGAACCGAATAAAGGTTCGTGGGATTCGCCGCTTAAGACGCGGGAGATTCCCGCGCGCAAGGATTCAAAGACGGTCCTGACATTCGCCGAGGCATCGATCACGTCAAAATTGTACTCTTCCGCCAGCACGTCAAACTGTGCCAGTAGCGATGTCTGGTACTTGCGGAAACTCTCGTACATATCCTCGCTGGGGTGAAGGTCCATCCCTGACTCCCAATAATCGAATCCGCGCAAGAAGACCACCCGCGGAATCAATTCCTCCACTCCGATGCGCAGATAAAAAACGGCATCAGGCTTCAGGGCAAAACTGTAAACGTTGCGGATCCAAGCCGAATCGATGGCCCGCACCAAGGCACGCGCCATGAGGGAATAAATATATCGGTCGGTGAGCACGACGAAACCGGCGCGGAGCGCAGGAATAATTTGGTGTTCCAGGCGGTCGGCGAAGTCTGTGGCATAAAAAAGGCTGAGCGTAATCTTGCCCAGAGTGTGCCCCGCCTTGGCCTGCTTGATGCCTTTACCGGCGAGTTCCGAGCGCGTGATGCCGGTGTCCAGCACAGCGCGCCCCTGCTGCTCCAGCCAGGGTTTGATTAAATTAATCTGGGTGGACCGGCCCACACCGTCCGTCCCTTCAATGACGATCAGTTTGCCTGTCAAGTCCGCCAGGTTCATCTCCGGCAGCAAGACTTCATAAGTTTCCTTCACGGCGCCACCCTCAATCGTTTGGCTTGTGCCAGTTTGGCTTTCACCAGTTGCCGCATCAGCGTCTGCTGCTCTTCAATGGGCAGCGTGGCATCGATGACGGTCACTTCATGCTCGGGAACGATCTTTTCGTACTCCTCGATGATGCGAGCCTGAAACAGGCGAAAACTTTCGTCCGAATTTTCCGACAACCCCAGGTCCATCCCGGCCTCGTAAAACTTGAAGCCGTTGCGGCCGTCATGAATGCGCTTGATGGCCACTTCGAGCGGGACGCGGAAATAGAAGGCCACCGTCGGCTTGACGGCGAAGCTGTAAAGTTCGCGCACCCACTTGGGATCCATGCCACGCGCCACGTCGCGGGCAAAAGCGGTATAAATGTATCGGTCACACAAAACCACCGCTCCGGCCTTGAGAAGTGGAATAATGTTGTGCTCCATCCGGTCGGCAAAATCGGTGGCATGAATCAGGCTGAACGTGGCCGGGGTGAGCGTGTGCTTCTTCTTGCCACGCTTGGTGGTGTCGCGCACCAGAGGAGAAGAGTTCCACTCGCTGAAGACCGTGCCGTACCCCTCGGCTTGAAGCCATTGGTGGAGCAACATCAATTGCGTCGATTTTCCAGAGCCGTCGATTCCCTCAACCACAAAAAGCTTCCCTGGAAAACGATGCTCACCATAACGCTTCATGGAATTACCCCAGAAGAGTATCGAGGCGATTAGTGGAGAACTCTCAGTCTAGCATAATGCAAAGGGCAATGAAAGCGAAGACGGGGCGAAAATACGGCAAATTTGTTCTCATTGAAGGCAGGTTCCGTGCTCTGCCGCGGCTACAACAGAGGAGCTTGGGGGGGTGGGAGACTGCTCGTTTTTTCCGTCTCTTATTTTGCGCGGGGTCCTGGCGTAGGGCGGCCGGGAGGGCCCCGGCCCCAAAGCGCTGGCGCTGCGGCCCTTGCCCAGGCCCAGCCGTGGTGAGGCCGCACGCTCGGTCGGAGGAAGATCATGACGGGTGCGCGCGCCGGGAGCAGGAGTTGGCGGTCATGCGCCGAGAGTCCAAGACCTCGCGCCCGTTGACGCATCCTTTGCGCCACGCTCCCTGGCCTTTGGGACTTGACCACGCCGATGGCGAAGCGGCGAAGGCGGGTGATGTTTTCCGGGCCGTGGCCGGTGCGGCTGCGGTCTTCATCATGGTTCCAATCGAGAATGTAGTGGTCCGTCAGCTGACGGATTCTCGATGGCCCTGTACCAGAGTGTTTCGCCGTTCTTGGGCCGAGAACCCAGGTGGTGATGCTGGCGCATCAGGTCCTGGTAACGGCGCTCTTCGCCTGGACGCACCGCCCGCACCACGATCTCGCCCAGCATCGCCAAACTATCCCGCGGCCTGATGCTGCTCAGGTCTTCCCCCTTCGAATCATTACACCATGCGCCGGGCCGTTGTCCATAGCACGGGTATATCTATCTAAACCCATATCGCGTGAAAGCCTGAACAAAATCATCCTGGGGGCGGGGTGGCTTCCTCGCCCAGGCCCAAGTCAATGTGCTCTCCCACCTGGGCTTTTTCCAGGGCGGGCAGCACCTCGCGAAGGCGTTGGTTGAGAGCGCGGGCGATCGAGACGGCGGCCGAGTTGTAAGTGGCGAGAAGTTCCTGGAAATCGTCCTTATCAATGCGGAGCAAATGGCAATCGGTTTGGGCGATGGCGGAAGCGGACCGCACTTCACCATCAATGATACTCATCTCACCGAAGAAATCCCTGGGCCCCAGCGTTTTTAGAGGCGTGTCGCCGCGCTGAATCAAAACGTCGCCATCCACAATGATGTACATATGGTCGCCGTGGTCCCCTTGTTGAATAATCCGCTGCCCGGCGGGAAAAGTTACCTCGCGCGCCATCGAGGCCACGTGGGTCAGCTCGCTTGTCGCCATGGTTGAAAAAAGGGGGACGTAACGGAGAAAAAGCATCTTTTCCACCACGATCATACGGGTTCCTCCTTGGTCCTGCAGTTGGGCGATTCTGCCAGGATGGATTGCGCCAGGCTGCGGACTGCATCGCTGGGATCGGCCAGCAATTGCTTGCTTTGGCGCGAAATTTCGCCCGGCCCTTCGATTTTTGAGAGGGCGAAAAGGGCCGTTTCCCTCACCACCGCGCTGGGATGAGACAAAAGTTGTTGAATGAGCGAGAGCGTATCCTGGGAGGGGTTGAAGGCCGAGGCATAGACGGCACCCAGAAGCACTTGCTCGGAATTTTTCGATTCGATGACCTCGCGGAGAAGCTCAGCTGTGCCGGCTTCCGTCGCGGCAGGCAATTTGGCGTCGGTCATTTCCACGACTTCATCCTTCCATTTTTCAGGGAGGACATTTTCCAGCACTTCCTGAGCGCGGGAGCGTTGCTCTTCATCTTTGTCCTGTAATCGCAAACGGACCGCTTCCATTTTCACCGAGGCGGCAAGCACGCCCAAGAGCGCAAAGACGTTGCCCACGTGAACGGCAAACTCCTCCCGGAGTACTCCGAGCAAGAAGGCGTTCCCGGGCAGAGAAGACGTCCTGGCAATCAGAGTTTTCCTTTTTTTTGCCGCGTCAATCTGACAACGCAGAATCGATTCCCAGTGCTCCGCATAAGGGTCAAACGCGGGCTGGCGCTGCACGATGCGGCAATAGGCCTGCACCATGGCCGAGGTTGAATTAGGGCCGGAAAAATCCAGTACCCTTCTGAGCACTTCCAATGATTTCAAGCTTCCAATCTTGGCCAGGATCGCGGACATGGAGATCGACCGCCCAAAGAGACCCGCCAATTCCGCCGTGTCCGTGTAAGTGGCCAGGTAATCGGCGGTAAGTGGTCCGAGCGCAATTAATGCGTCGGCGGCGGCGCCGCCCGTCCTGCTATTCCAAAGGTGCGGAATCACTTTGGGCACCAAGCCGGCTTCTGGAGTGTTGGCACAGGCTCGCAATGCAGCGAGACGAACCTCCACTTCCGGGTCATCGAGGAGGCGCAACAGCGACTCGGTCCGCCCGTGCACGCGCAGGCGGCTGACGGGGCTGGCCACGGCGACGCGATATGATTTGTCCGAGGATTCGAGCATGTTCTTGACCGCCACCACGCCTTGAAGCAGCCCGCCAAAATTACCCATGTCGATCAAAGCGGACGCCGCCTCCGCGCGCACTCCCGGGTCTGAATCCTCAAGCGACTCCCGGATGGGCTCCATTACTTTCTCGCCGCCCAGGCCCGCCGCCCGGACCGCGGCCCGGCGGACCTCCGCCATAGGATGGCGCGCCAAGGGAACAATCTCATTGAGATCGCCGGCTTTCCCCCAGTGGGTGAGGTAATCGAGGGCGGCGATTTTAACCTCAGGCTCGGGTCGCTGGAGCAAACTTCGAATCTCCGCCGACCAGTCCACATGGTCAAGTTGCTGGACCACATTCAGGAGGTATGGGAGTTCTTCCAGTTTGGCCATGGGCAATGTTCGCCGGGTGTATTCTTCCACCGCCTTGTCGTTCAGCTCGTGCGGGCCTTCGGAGATATCCAGCAACCTTGCGCTTAGGGATTCGACCAGGCCGGAAAGATAAAACGAGTAATTCCGGCGCGCCAGAATGAACCAAATCACGCACAAAAGAGCCCCGGGGATGGAAAGATAATAAACACGCGCGGTATTCGAAATCAGAACGAGTACCGCCCCGGTAAATCCGATGGCCGCAGGCCTACAGATCCCGTCCACCAGCGCCCTGACCTGATTTCGCGTTTGTTTCTTGATGCCGAGATAAAGAATTTGGAACGCGCCGCTGTCAATGGTGAAGAGCGTAGTTTGCGCAACCAGTTTTGTGACGACCACGGCTGCGAAAGCAGAGGTAAGAATTGTTGCCGAGCCTCCCAGAAGCATGCCGGCCGGCAGTATGCAAAGCGAGGTCAAAAGCCCCTTGCCCTGAAGGAACAGGTGCAAGGCAAAGAGTTGAATCAGCAATACGAGAATATTGGCGATGGCGTAAAATTCGCCAAAAAAAGCTGCCAGATCCTGGTTATGGAAGTGGGTGGTCGCGAGCGCTTTGAACTGGAAATCAACCAGGATGACCACCATGGTACCCACCATTGCCTGGAGAGCGAGTGAGCGCACACTGGCGCCTTTAAGCAAACGTAAGTAATAAGCCAGGTCAGGATGATTGACCACAATCTTGGCGGATGGGGAAGATTCTTCGAATGGTGTTCCGATTTTCAGGGTCCAGAAGATTACCGAAAGCGCCATCCCTGCCATCAGGGCGGCCACAATCAGGAGGAGGTTGGACGTTCCAAATCGCTCGGCAAAGGGCTTGATAAGGAATCCCGCGCCAATGCAGGCCAGCGTCCCGCCCGCTCCTACCCACCCCAGCAGTTTCTTGGCGCGGTGAAATGTGAAAACCTGGCTGAAAAAGCTCCAGAAAAGGAGCATGGCCCCGTTTACGGTCAGGTCACCCCAAAAGTATGCGATAACGCGAAAACCCTTCCACGGGGAAAACAGCATGGCCAGTCGCAAGAAGACGGCCATCAGGCCCAGAAAGCCGCAGGATGCAACCAACAATCGACTTATCGAAACGCTGGACACATATCGCCCGAAGCAGTAGGCCACGGTGCCCACCAGGAAACTGGTGCCCACATACATCACCGGAAGGTAATTGGAGCCGTAGTGGCTGAGGAAAAGGGTGTCAGCCGCGGCGCGCGCGGTGAGGGCTCCGGCGGCGGCGCACGCCGAAGCAACAGCAGTACAGAGAAATGGAATGCGCTCCTGAGGCTCGAGAGAAGGTATCACCTGTGCCACTTTGCCGGGTTACCAAAGACGGGGGAGCACACCGCAAGCCCATGCTCGGAATTTTCATCCGGTTTCCGCCCCGACATCTCGGCGAATGTTTAAATTACAATTCGGCTGGGAGGCCCGTGAAACACCGACCCAGCTTCCCGTAGGCGCTCATTATGGCTGATGATTCTCAGCCTTGTCGAGCATTGAATTGATCTGGCGAGTCTCGCGATTGAATTCCTGCTCAAAGGCGGGGTAGTAATTCCAAGCCTCGTAGAAGAGCTTGGCCGTCTCCCGGTCGATGAGTTGATAACCCTTTTGCAATTCATCTTGGCTGGGGAAGATGATTTGACGTCCAATGTGGAAGTCTTTGATGGTGAGCGGTAGGTTTTTGTTTAACTCAAGCAACCGCTTCAAAACCAGCACGCCTTGAAGGAATTCGAGCGGGGGTACTTTGTTGCCGGCCTTCGCATAAACACCGGCATTATTCCTGGTTAGGAGGACCGTCCAATCTTTTGGCGTGCCATCGGGATTGCGGTCGTTATCATTGATTAATGTTTGCAGATAGTTTTCATGGGTTAGATCCGGGAAGCTTAGATCACCCTTCGGCGGTACGAACGGACGTTCCTCGGTGCCGTGCGGCTGCGCCTCAAATGATATAGCGAGATCTTTCTCCTCCTTGTTGCCGCGCAGCTTTAACTCATCTTCCAAGAAAGTTAGCTTGAAGCCCCCCGGAGCGGCGGGGTCGCTCTTGTAGAAGATGATCTTATTGGGGTCAACGTAGCGACTGTAATGCGTCTCATTAATGATTTCCCAAAGCATGCGGCGGACATAGATGTCCTCACCAGGGATGCCGCCGTTCAGGAGCGATTCGAAAGGAGACTCAGTCTTTAGTTTGGGGTCCGTATCAGCGGCTGCGGTCACACGATTCCGCAAGTCCTTATAAACATTGCTGTCGTTGACGAAACTCAGGTCGTAAATATCGCTTCCGCGAATTCGGTATGCGTTTCGGAAGAGGTCATAATTGACCCCGAATCCGCGGTCAAACTGGTTGGAATCCTTGGGAAGGACATAGCTGAAATATTTGTCTTCAGGTGGAATCACGTGAGGCGTGATGACGATAATGACCTCTTGCTTTATCTTGGTGGTGGTGGTATTTCGAAATAAAGACCCAAACACAGGGATTTCAGAGAGGAATGGAATACCGGTGGTCTGGGTTGAGTTGTTGGTGGAAATCAGTCCGCCAATAATGAAGGGCGTGTTGTCCGCCACGCGAACAATGGATTGCACTTCGCGGTTATCGACCACAGGGGAAAGAAAGGCGTTGGACCCGAGCGCTTTGGTGGCTGTGGCGTCGATGGCGCTCACAATGGTCTCCGTCTGCATGGTGACGTCGCCGCCATCTTCGCTGATTCGTGGCCTCATGTTCAGGACGATGCCGATGGGGAAATAATCCACCGAGGAAATGATGCCGGCCGTGGTGGAGACCTGTTTGATCACCGGCTGTTGTTGCCCAATTTGTATTCGCGCTTGGCGGTCATCCAGAACCAGCACCGAGGGGTTGGACAGTATCTCTGCTTCATTGTTTTGCAGCAGGGCATTCAGTTGGGCCTGGAAAGTGGCTGCCTTGGGAAGGTTCTTGTCGAAGGAAACCACAAAGGGCAAAGCCGCGCCGGTTGTAGCATCAGTCCCCACCGAAGTGAGACCGTACTGATTCTGCTGGCTGTTATAAGTAATGCCCAAAGCCCTCGTTTTATTGCTATTCAACTCGATCACGAGGGCGTCGATCAGGATTTCTCTCGAAGGTACGTCAATCGTTCCCTGCAACAAGTTGAGCAACGTTTGCAGGGACTCAGGGTCGTTCTTGTTATAAAGAATCAACAGCCGCTCCTGGGGCTCGCCGGAAGTCATGGAGTGAAGGTAGGTCCCTCCGATGGCAGGGACACCCGCAGTGGTACCGGCCGTGCCAGCCTGCTGGGGCATCATTTGCGGTTGTGGCATCTGTGGTTGGCCGGGCGCGCCCGTTGAGGGAGGGTTGTCCATCAAGCTTGTCTTGGAGGAATCGATCAGTTTGATGATAATCGGGGGATTGGTGCCGAGCTGAACTTTGTTATAAATGCTCTGGAAACTGCTCTCTCCAGGCTGCGCGGTGTATTCCACGGTCGTATAACCCATGGTCTTCAGCAGCGCAAGGGCGTGGTCGGCTACGACATAGCTGAGGTAGTAGATTTGGTAGGCTAAATCCTTTGGATCCGTAGGAGGCGGCGCCTGAGCCATCTGAGTTACCTGCTCATTGACCAGTTGTTGGATGGCATTGAAATCCGGATTTGGCCTTTGTACATTTTGCTCCACCTGCTCACAGTAAACCGCAAGCTCAAAGCCGCCTTGTGGTGACGGTGCAATCGCGAGCTCAACCGTCTGATAAGACCCTGGAGCGATTGGTTTTATAAACTGCCGGCTGGCCTCGACCCCCGGCGCCCCTTTGGCCTTCCAAGCTGCCTCACCCGCACCTCCCTTCTTGTAATTGAAGGACATCACGAATCTCAGACCGAGAGCGTCCAGCACCTTCAAATTTTGGCTCAATGAATTAAATGGCAGCTTCACATAGAAGGCGCTGGGTGGCGGTGGCATGTTCTGGGCCGGTGGCGGCGCCATAGTCTGGGCTTGTGGTGGCGCCACCTGGACTTGCGGCGCAACGGGCTGCTGCGTTGGCGGGGTGACGGGTGGCGCACCCGCGCTTCGCGGCTTTAGGGTAATGCGGATGCCCGAGGGAGTAGGGGAAACGGTAAAAGCCGGATCGCCAGCCAGGTCCGCTACGATCCGCACCACTGAGGGGTTTCCACTCTGGAACTGGCTTACGCGCACTCGGGACAAATATGACGATTGGGCTGGGTATGTACTTTTAGGGGTGGCTTTTATTGTCCCTTGCAGATCCACCACCAGCCGGTGCGGGCCTTGCAGCTCCAACGTTTTGTAAGAAATGGTGCTTGAGGTCGCGATGTCTATGTCTGTTTCCGCCGGGTTGGTTGTTTGGATGGCGATGCCGGAAACTGGGACTGTGCCTATGATCGTTCCCTTCGTCCCCGCTTGGAGCGGTTCGGAGAAACCGGAGGAATTACTATAGGCAGCGGGGTTCGAGCGGAAATCAAGGCCCGGCAAGACCAAGGAGAGGAGCACTCCGGCGATAACTCGACCAGTCATAAGAGGACGATGAGATGCCAAAACTTCGATCTCCTCTAAACGAACCCTCTAACTATATGGGAACAGAGACCAACTTGTCTCATGAATCAAAGGGCTTGTCAAGGGCTTTCATCCATAAAAATTCCCAGCTATACCCTGAAAATAAAGAGGTTACGTTTCCGGCCCCTTCGCTCATAGTGGTTTTTTTGCGTTTATCTTTGTTATTTCCGCCATTATAGCCCACGAACGACCCTGCCGATGCTAGAAATCGTGCCGTTATATCTGACCCTCTTATATATTTTAAAGGCTGGAAAATCCATTCAAGGTGATTGGATCCGCTCTTGTGGTGTCTTTCGCTCAATGGCAGCAGGTTTTGAATCGGGCAATCTCGATTTCCCCTGGCCAAAGGGTGCGAGACCGAGTGAAAACATTCATCTTCCAAGCCTTTCTTGACGGATATGGCCCACACGTCTGGGATTCGATGTCCTGGAAACCTTATCCGGAATTTGGTTTTGGGAATCCGCACTGCTCAAGGGGAGGCAGCCAGCCGTCGTTTGCCGCTACGAACTCCCATCCCGTACTTGCCCTACATGGTTCAACACTTTTCCTAATCCGGAAGTTGCCTTTCGACCTGAGCAAAGGCGAATGGACCGTCCCAAAGGTTTCGGGGCTGATAATTCAATGGGTATGGCATCGGATTTCCAGCCAACGAAAGTTGGTTGAGGTAGAATTGCGGCAAGTGTAATCAGCCAAATGACAAGTGAGGGCGGAAATTGGAAAATACACCCGACGAAATTACGCGGTTGCTGGCGGAGTTGCGCGGTGGAAACCGAGACGCGGAGGCGCGCCTGGTTCCGCTGGTTTACAGTGAGCTTCGCCGTCCCGCGGGCCATTACATGAAACAGGAGCGGCCCGATCACACTTTGCAAGCCACGTCGCTGGTGCATCAGGCATACGTGCGGCTGACGCAACAGAAAGAAGTGAACTGGCAAAACCGGGCTCACTTTTTCGGCGTAGCCGCGGCATTGATGCGCTGCATTTTAATCGAGCATGCCCGCCAGTACCTGCACAGAAGAGCGCCGGATCCCGGGTATGCATCAGCCTGGATGACGCGCTAATGGCCGCGCCCAATGCCCCGCCCAATTAATCGACCTGGATGACGCGCTCCAACGGCTTGCGCGGCGCGACCCGCGCCCGGGACGAATCGTGGAGCTAAGCTATTGGTGGAGTTTTGGGCGGTTGGCTATGTTCAGGTTGATTGGAATCATCGTTGTGGAACCATTGTATGGCGCGGTTTTGCTGATTGTGACCTTGGGCGGAATTGGTTTCGCATGCTTAATTCGAGTGATGAACCGAGATTAAGCTGTGTTGGCGCCCTGATCCGCCGAGGCGACATCCCCCACTGACTACTTGCCCCAAACACCGGGTTCCGCCAGTCATCCTCAAAATTGTTTTCTCTTGCCCTAACCGCCGGGGGACAATCCAGGTCTAATGAATCGGATGGAAGAGAACGACGCAGCCGTGGTGGCGCAGGTCCTCGCTGGCGACCGGGACGCGTTTCGCGTGGTGGTCGAGCGCCACAGTCAAAATCTCTTCCGGCTGGCTTATCGTATGACGGGCAACGAACAAGACGCGGAAGATGTGGTTCAGGAAACATTCCTGCGCGCCTACCGGCGGCTGAACAAGTTTGAATCGCGCTCGAGTTTCAGCACCTGGCTTTACCGCATTGCGGTGAATTGCTCGCTCGACCAATCGCGCAAGCGGCGGCAGCAAGATGAACGCCAGTTGGCGCCCAACCCGGAATTGCCTGACCCAATGTTGGCCTTGCCTTCCACAGACCCATCGACGGAACGGCTGGTGCTCTCCGCGGAGGTACGGAGAAGAGTGGAAGCCACCTTGAACGAGCTGACCGAAAAAGAGAAAGCGGCGTTTGTGCTTCGGCACTACGAAGGCATGTCCATAGAAGAAGTGGGCCGCGCCATGGGGCTGCGTGCTAACGCGGCCAAAAACAATATTTTTCGAGCCGTACAAAAACTTCGACGGGCGCTCGAGCCCGTGGTGAGTTAAAAGAGATGAATCACTTGAGCGAAGAACAATTGATCCTGTTTCATTACCAGGAAGCCGATGAGGCGCACGACCTCAACCTGATGGAGCAGCACCTGGCAGGCTGCGAAGTTTGCCGCTCGCGCCTGGATGACCTGGAACGCGAGCTGGCCCTCTTTGGTGAAGCGCCCGTTCCTGCGCGGCCGCCCGATTATGGCGAGCAAGTCTGGCTGCGCCTTCGCCCGCGCCTGATGGAGCGGCCGGGATCAATCTGGTCAGGGTTCTTTGCACCACGGCAGTGGGTGGTGGCTGGAGGACTGGCGGCGCTGATTGTGGGTGCGTTCCTGGCCGGACGCTACTGGCAAATCCGGCAAGCGCCGGAGCCCGCGCCTATTTCCGCCCAGGCGCGCGAGCGGATTTTGCTGCTGGCCGTGGGCAATCACCTGGAGCGCTCGCAGATGATTTTGGTGGAATTGGTGAATGCGGACGGCAAAGGGCCCGTGGACATTGCCCCCGAGCGGCGGACGGCGCGCGACCTAGTGGAAGCCAATCGCCTCTACCGCCAAACCGCGGCGCGCGACGGGGACCTTGGCATGGCGAGCGTGCTGGATGATTTGGAACGAGTTTTGATTGAAGTGGCCAACAGCCCTTCCGAGATCTCCTCGGCGCAATTGGACTCGATCCGGCACCGGATTGAAGCGAAGGGAATACTCTTCAAAATCCGGGTGGTGGGAACGCAGGTTGAGGAGCGGGAGAAATCCGCCCAGACCCTCCCACCCTCGGGAAAGACATAACAGGGAGAAAACCATGAAGACTTTTCAGAAAGCAATGTTGATTCTAGCGGTGGCGCTGGTCGCCGCGTGGGTGACATCACCCCGCGCGTTCGCGCGCGCTCTTGCGGCGCAAGCTCCGAGTGAGGGCTCTGCACTTGCCGGCGGGACTTCCGAGACTCAGGTAGCCAGCGACGACGAAGCACAGGACCGGACGCAGGAAGCCCGCGAGCGCGCAGAAGAAAGGAGCGACCGCGAACAGGAAGCCAAGGACCAGGCGCAGGCGAAACTGGATCGAGCCCAGGACCTTTACGATCATGGGACCGAGTTGTTGGACGATGCCAAGTACCAACAGGCCATCGCGGTGTTCAACCTGGTCAGCCAGCAGGGAGGCAGCACGGCCGAAGGCGCTCTCTACTGGAAGGCGTATGCGCAATACAAAAACGCCATGCCTTCCGACGCGTTGCTAACCTTGAGGGGTTTAGAAAGGGGCTATCCCAAAAGCCGCTGGTTGGACGAGGCGCGGCAGTTGGAACTGGAGATGAAGCAGCAATCCGGCCAGGCCGTCTCACCGGAATCCCAGGCAGACGATGACCTGAAGCTGATGGCGCTTAACGGCATCATGAATTCCGATCCCGACCGCGCGGTCCCTTTGCTGGAGAAATTCCTGCAGGGCAACCAATCGCTCAAACTGAAGGAGCGGGCGCTTTTTGTTCTGAGCCAAAGCGGCAAACCGAAGGCGCGGGAAGTGGTGGCCAAAATCGCCCACGGCGATTCCAACCCTGAGCTGCAGATGAGGGCGCTGAATTATCTGGGGCTGTTCGGCGGCAAGGAAAGCCGGCAAACGCTGGCGGACATTTACGCATCCTCAAACGACGCGCAAGTGAAGCGCGCCATCCTGCACAGCTTTATGATCGGGGGCGACCGCGACCGCCTCTTTGCCGCCGCCAAATCCGAGAAGTCGCCTGACCTGCGCCGTGAAGCTATTCAGCAGCTCGCGCTGACGGGTGCGAACTCCGAACTCTGGCAGCTTTACCAGGCCGAACCTACCGTGGAAGTGAAGCGGCAGATTTTGCAGTCCATGTTTCTCACCGGCAATTCCGACAAACTGATGGAAGTGGCGCGCAACGAAAAAGATCCCACTCTTCGCGCCGCAGCCATCAAGAGCCTGGGCCTGATGGGAGCTGGGAAAACCGGAGGCGCGCTCACCTCGCTTTACACCACCGAGAAGGACCCGGAAGTGAAGCGCAACATTCTGAATTCCCTGTTCATCTCTGGCAACGTCGATGGCCTGATTGAGATCGCGCGCAAAGAAAAAGACCCTTCACTCAAGCGGGAGGCGGTGCAAAAGCTTTCCCTCACCGGTTCTCCCAAGGCGACCGAGTACATGATGGAAATTTTGAGTAAATAAGAAGGTGTGCCATGAGATCCGCGAAAAAGCTGAACTTACTTTTAGGACTTGCCTTGACGTATGCGGTCGCGACTCGCGCCGCTGACCAACCCCGGGTGACGAATGCCAAAATATCCACGCGCTCGGCCGCCTCGGGGCTCGAGAGCCAGGTGCGATCAATCGCTCAGAACCAGGAAGGGCCCGCATGGATTGGCTACGCCGTGCCCATCGTCCCGGGTGATCGCACCATGTGTTGCTGCAATGTGGGACGAAAGGGCGCGGTGCGCGGAGGTTGCGCGCTCGAAGGCGATCACGGATTTAATATGAATTCCAATGACTCGTCGGGGACCGACCTCGAGGGCCCGGCCAATCTTTGGATCCTTCTGCGAGTGTCGGAGAGAAAGGTGGGCAAAATTCGCACTTTCTCCGAGGACTGCGAGCTTAACGCGGGCGGGTTGCCTTTCATCTGGCTGACCGACGTGAAGCCCGCCGAGAACGTGGCCTTGCTTTCGAGCTTCGTGCGCAATACGGAAGACGAAGGCCGCGAGGAAAGAAACTTAAGTTCGGGCGCGCTCGCAGCCATCGCCCTCACGGCTGATCCATCGGCGGACCGCGCCCTCGATGGTTTCATTGTTCCCTCAAATTCGGAGCACCTGCGCCAGAATGTGGCCTTCTGGATGGGCGAAGCGCGCGGGCGCCACGGGTTTGAAACCCTGCGGCGGCTCCTTAAAAATGATTCTGACGACCGCTTTCGCGAGCACGCCATCTTTGGACTGAACGTCAGCCATGAGCCGGAAGCCATCGCCACCTTGATTGACATCGCCAAACATGACCCGGCCGCCAAAGTGCGCGGCCAAGCATTGTTCTGGCTGGCCCAAAAAGCGGGAAAACGCGCAACTCAAACAATTACCGAAGCCATCGACAACGATCCGGAAACCGAAGTGAAGAAGCGCGCCGTCTTCGCGCTCTCCCAGCTTCCCCACCAACAAGGCGTGCCGCTGCTGATCCAGGTGGCGCGCACCAACCGCAGCCGCGAAGTACGCAAGCAGGCGATGTTCTGGCTTGGCCAGTCCAACGACCCGCGCGCCTTGTCATTCTTTGAGCAAGTGCTGCTGCGATAATCCTGGCAGCGCGGGCCGGGGGTCCCAGTCATTGTAAGGGGGCTCGCCCGCAGATTGATAAGAACGTACGACCAAGATGGCCGCGCTCCCAGGCCACTCCTGCGGGCGCTTGCCGGTTTACGCCAACTCAATCTCCAGCTTGGTCACTGACGCCGGCTTGAACGTCCAGGTGAAGGAAGACCCGGAAAAGTTGGCAGGCTCCTCCCTGGGTTCGACGGCGTGCGGGTGATCGAAATCGTTGTGAGCATGAATATCCGTTTCGGCCAGCACGGTGACGCGGGCCGAGCGGGCCGACGCGCCGCGCAGCGAAACCTCGGCGGTGCGCGCTTCGCTCACGTGCGGGTTCACCACCGTCACCACGAGTTTCTTTTCGTGCCGCGAAGCCGACCCCGCCAATCCCCAGAAAGATTTGTTGGCGCCATAGGAAATTGGCGGAGCATCGGTCACCACGCGCAGCGACTGCCCGCGCTGGTGCGCCTTGTACATGTCCATCACGTGGAAAATGGGCGTGGCGGCAAAATGCTCTTCCAGCGCGATAAAAGGCGAGTGAATGCAATTGACCAGTTGCGCGCAGTTGCACATGGCCAGTTTCTCGGCGTGGCGGTTGAAAATGTCAAGGGTGATTCCGGTCACCAGCGCGTCGCGCATGGTGGGGACGTAACTGAATAGATAGCGCGGGTCGATGGGTTTACCGCGGTGCCAGGCGCCCCACTCATCCACCACCAATTTCACTTTGTGCAGAGGGTCAAACTCTCCCGCCACCACCCACTGCTTGGCGAGCAGCGAATCCATCAAGTCGGACTGCCACAAGAGCTGGTACCAATCGTCGTTGGTGAAGTCGAGCGCGTCGCCCTTGCCCGCCGTCCAGCAATAATAGTGGAGGGACAAGCCGTAAATGCGGTTGAGGAACCTGCGGTCTTTGGCGATGAGTTCCTGGAAAAGTCCGCGCGTCCATTCCTCACCCGCGTCTTCCCTGGACATGCCGGGGCCGGAGGCGATATAGCGCATCTTCAGTCCATACGTGGGCACCCAGGAAATCCAGCGGCGGAACTCAACCGCGTATTCTTCAGGGCGAAAGTCACCGCCGCAGCCCCAGGACTCGTTTCCGATGCCCCAGCGGGTTACGTTGTAAGGTTCCACGCTGCCATCGCCGGCGCGGATTTCGGCCAGCGTGGCGGAGCCGGCGGGCGAGTTGCAATATTCCACCCACCCGTCGTAATCGGCCGGGGTGAGGCCGCGCAGGTTGGCGGCGAGGTAGGGCTCCGCGCCGCACAACTGGCAGAAGCGCATGAATTCGGCGGTGCCAAACGTGTTGGGCTCGTATTTTTGCGGGCCGTCGGGCGCTTTCCAAAGCGGCCGGTCGTTGGCCCAAAAATTAGTGCGGGTGGGGCGCTTCTCACGCGGGCCAATGCCGTCGCGCCAATTGTAGCTATCGGCAAAGCAGCCGCCCGGCCAGCGGATTACCGGCGCTTTGAGTTGTCGCATGTGTTCGATCAGCTCTTTGCGGATGCCGCTCACGTTGGCTATCTTCGAATTTTCGCCCACCCAGATACCGTCATAAATCACTCCGCCCAGGTGCTCGGTGAAGTGGCCGTGCAGGTCGGGAGCAATTTCGCCTACCGGTTCGTTTGCCAGAATCTCAACCAGGCCGTCGGTGGCGCGCGCTGATCGGGTCGCCAAGCTGGCTGCCGCCACCACCAGCGTTGTGGAAAGGAATTCTCGTCGCTTCATGGGAGTAACCTCGGGGATTTTAATTTGGCTCAGTCCGTTGCCGTTGTACACCCCCGGCAAAAAGCAGTCAATCGCTTAATCGCCCTGAATCCGCAACAATCCAAGCTTCGATTAACATCGCGAAGCACCAGCCGGCACCCGGCATACGCGGTGAAAGGTTGTCCGGCCTGGGCTAAATGAGAGGCCTCTGAGGCTTTTTCATTATAGTGTCGGAGATTGGTGCGGGGGGCGGGAATCGAACCCGCACAGCCCTTGCGGGCCGAGGGATTTTAAGTCCTCTCTTCATGATTGTAAGTAATTTATATTCTTATACATAGGTTCGGCAGATGTGAAAATGTGTAAGTAAATGTGGAAGGTCCTCACGTTTTTTCGGATTCGGGTTGAGTGCCCGCCGCACGTATCCTGACGTTGAGCATTCTACATCGTCCTTTCCTCCTTCAAGGAACTTTTTCTTTCCCGCGTTCCCTCATAGAAGAAAAACCGCGCGGCGGCCCGCAGCAGTCACAGGGCGGGTAAGGCCCGTCCATCGAAAGACCCTTGACGGCGAGGACTGCCGTGGAACGTCGGACAGGAGGGAAGAGCGGGATGGAAAGAAAAAAGGAGGTGGGAAAGGAGCCCTCAAAGAATGGGTCTTTTCTTTGGGCAGGTCGCAGGTTTGTTTTTTTCGTTTTCGCGGAGTTCCGGGGGCCTTTGTCTCAAGGCAACTCGTCTGCACCGACCGTCTATCAAATAATAAAATGGCCTCAACTCTTGCGAAAACATGTCATGGGCTAGTGAACGGTTGTGTTGAGTGGCGAGGCGGAGCGTTACTCCAATATTCGTTCAGGGAAGAAATGACCCCGCACAGAACAAGCCCCGCGTTGTGCGCCGCCGGAAAGGTCTGCGAGTATCCGGCAGGACCGACTTCGTCGACGAAGCGTCCGAACCTGTTCGATATTCCTGACACAAAAAGGAAGGATGACCCTGCAACAGCTCTTATGACGCCATGGGTCGTCTCGACGGAAACGATTGGATCGGAGGTGACTTTCTTGCATGCGGCGACAGCTTGCGGATCGACCGTCGCGTACAGAGTGTTATCTGTAACGTTTACATCACACAGGGCGATTCCGCGCGGCTCACAGATTAGAGTCCGTTGGTGGTCTCCCGTGCGGCCTGTCGCCAAGAATTTCAGTTGAAATGACTGAAGTTTCAGCGTCATGAAGGCGAACAACTTGGAGTCAATGGTTGAGAGCAACACCTTACCGAACGACTCGTCCCCCCACGGGCTGTCTGGGTTCTGCTTGCCAGCGTACGGATCGAACAAGAAAACTTGCGTACCCACCACCACAGAACCGTTGAAGTTCAAGGCTGGGTCGGACATTGCTGCCGTGCCGACGGCGATTACGCAATCCGGCGTGTCCCCTGCTGCAATGATCGCCGGGAGTCGCTGAACCTTTTGCCACGAACTCGATTGGTAAGTTGCTCGGTCCGGAAGGTGTTCGAGAATGTCTGAAATACACCATATTTCCGCGACCAAGCTATTCAAATGAAGCGTGACGCGTGGGACGATCTTCAGGTCAGGGGCCCGCTCGCTGGTGGGATTTGTCCTCTGATGGGGATGATGAAGGTCACCTGGTGAAGGCCACGGCAGCAAGTCTTTGGCACGAGAGTCAAGATCAAAGACTGGAACTAAGGCGGCGTCACATTCCCACCATTTGTTGACGATGGCGATAACTCGCTTCATAGTTTGTTGGTCGCGGAAGTGGGCGGCAGCAGAGACTTTTCTATGGACGAGGCGGTGGCCCCTTCCATGTCCCTTTTCCTATTCCTTTTTCGCTTTCTTCTACCTCTCGCTTCTTCTTTTCTGCCAGCACATTGGCATTTAAGTTGTCGATCATTTCTTGGACGAGTTTCTGGCCAAATCCCGATTTATGCGCGTAACATTCCGATATTTTCCCCCACTTCTCTTCCTCCGCTGTATCAAAAACTTCCTTGCCCGGCCATTGCTGGAGGAACATCGCGATCTCTCTGTGGCTGTTCTTCATCGCCATGCGCAGCGCTGCATCTTCACCCGCGTGTACGTTTGCTCCTTGGTGGAGCAAATATCGAACCGTCTCCGCCTGGCCGGTCTCGGCAGCGAGAATCAACGCCAAATCGCCGCTGGCATGAATGTCGGCACCCGCCTTTAAGAGTAGCGAAACGATTGCATCCTGCCCCTTTTCAGCGGCGAGAATAAACGCCAAGTCGAGTTCTTTCTTCTGGTCTATGTTCATTCTTGCTTGTCTTTCGTTTGGGCCATCACGTGATGACATCACGAACTGTAGAATGGCCCCGGTATTCGGTCAAGCCACAATAGGTTCAGCCATTTTGTCACAACCTTTAACAGATTCGGTCCGCCTCATTTGCCCTTGAACGCCAGATAGACAGCTTCCGAAATTCTGTTATTGGCTCGGGCAGCATCCAACTCACTCCGCAGTCTCTGCTTCAATTCGTCTGGCTTGTACAGCCCAGCCATTTTCCCGATGAATGCTAAGTTCTTCTCCACCGCTTTCCCCTCCCCGCGTGAGTTATCAATAACATTGATCTCAACCCGCTTATCATCTTTGTATTGATCGGCAATCCTTAGCAAAACTTCAGGAGCCGATTCGTGGGTCTCGACAAACGCGCCAAGTGAGAGCGTGCGCCCCTCGTCCATGGCGCGCTGCAGAGCGCTTAAGAACGACTCAACAGGGTCGCGGTACACGAAGACGATACACACCGACTTGCCGCTATTTAATGCTTGATCGATCTTCTCTAACGAAGTTTTAGACTCAGACATAGTCGTGTCATAGACGATCTGGGCTGAATTAAGGATAGATTGAATTGCGCCATTCTTCGCGATGCTCGTTGTCTTACCTGATGCGGCACCGCCGGCAGTGAATACAACCACGGGCGGGTCATTCGAAGCCGGCTCCTTCAGCATCTGGAGATAAACCGCCTTGGCGAGAGCGCGCGACGGCTCCTGGACAGCATCGCTATACATCGTACGATGCTCTCTGTTTGTGTCATCATTCACGTCTGGGCCATGGGGTGCGTAGTCCTTCGATAGTTCGCGCGCGTTGTCGACGTTCACCTTTTTACCAAATTGTTTCCTGTAGGCCTCGACCGCCTTTTCTGGGTTTTGCCCGACATACTCCGCAAAGCGCTCCTCGACTTCACGCTCTTGCTGCGAAAGCCCAGCTGCTTTCGGGATATTAATCTCGCCATGATAAAAATCGGTGTTTTTGGACTTGCCACAGCCGGCCAGAGCCCCGACAGTAAGCGCCAGCAGGATATAAGTGAAGACCGCGCTGCGTATCTTTCCTTCGCGCCAAAACGTGTCCGTGATTGGTGCCATGCTCCTGCCTCTGCTCACTTGAGTAAGTAGCAAATGATCCATCCTATCACATTGCCCCGACTGGGCTTGGAGTCTGAATGGGTCGAGCCTCGCACGCCGTAATGTCCTCGCCTGCGATGACTGAATGGGGGACAGAAATCGACTACTTCCCAAAACCACCCGGCCCTTTGGGTTTCCACTGACTGCGGAGGGATTTCGGCGGAGTCGGCGGAGTCTTCGGATTGCCGAAAAACTGCGACGAGAACATGTCCGGCATCGGCGGCATGAGCGAGGCCGTCCCCTTCATGGCGCCCGAGGTCCGCCGGGGCACGTGCACGGCCTGATTGAAGAAACGGCTCAGCATTTTGGGTTGGAGGAAGATAGAGTCGCTCGCTGTGCGCGGTTTGGTCGCAGCCAGCGGAGATTCCGCTCGCGGTCTCGTGTAAAAGATCGACGAGAAGATATCCGGCATCGGCGGCATGAGCTCAGCCGCGCCCTCCACGAAGCGGGTGATCTTCGGTTGTGCCTGTGCAACCCGGTTAAAGAAGCGGCTCAGCTTTGGTCGCAGGAAGCGAGAGCCGCTCACTGTATGAATGGGGGCGGCCATTTGGGGCCGTCCCTGGTAAGTTCGTTTTCGCGCTGCCGCTCTTGCTCTTCGAATTCAGCCTGGAGCTGCCGGGCGGTTTCCTGCTCGCGCATGTGGCGGTCAAGGTCTTCCGCACCTTTGGTGGCATGGTCGCGGAGTTGCTGCGCGTGTGTTTCCGTGAAATTCTCGATTTCCAGTCCATTCGTCTGGTTCAACAGCGCCGCGTATTCGTCGCGCTCCTGTTTCTGGCGAAGGGCAAGTTGATCCTGTTCACGCCGGAGGTCGGCTTCGCGCTCGGCGGCGCGGGCGGGAGAAAAGAAGTCCCGGATGGAACTGAACAAGCCGGTGACGCCGGGGCGCGTCTGTTCCTGCTGTCGCCGGAGGCGCTGTGCTTCAACCTGGGCCTTGTGGGTCGCATCGAGGCGTTCGAGTTTCTCGCGGGTGTCAAGATCGAGGTCATGGCGAAGTTGATTGAGTTCAGCCGCGTGGGATTCGACGAGCCGACGTGTCTCCTCCTCGTGGCGGGCGATAACGGCTTTTCGGAGAGCCTCGGTCTCAAGTTCCCTTTGGGCCTGAACCAGGTCGGCTACAGGTTCAGGCGGTTTGGGGGCAGATTGTTCGGAAGGGACCGGAGCGGGAGCCTGTTTCAGGGCTTCTTTCCGGGCCTCCCTGGCCTGCTCGACGGTCGGGAGGGTCTTCGGGTCGATGGCCTTCATGAATTCGTCCAGCTCGGCAGGTTTGACGCCGCGAATTTGCCGCCCGAGGCTGTGAACCTGCCCCGCCTGATCGATGATGACGAATTTGCGGCGGTCGCCCTGGACCAGCACATAGCCGTGTTCTTCGAGGGCGGCCTTGAAGGACAGTGCGTTATCAGAAGCCTGCTTCAGGGCGGTGATCTGGTCCTTGCGGTCAGCAGGTTTGAGGCCTGTCCTCTCCCCCTGCTGCCATTCGGCGTGATTGGCTTCAGCCCTGGGGAATTCCGGCTGCTTCTCGCGGTCGCGTTTGGCGTGCTTGCCGGGCACCAGTTCGTGCCCGAATTCCAGTTCAAGCGCCATGCTCGCCCGCTCGTGGGCGAGGTAGTTCTGGCTGTCCGAGCGCAGGACCATTTCGTCGATATCGGTGCGCGCCCAGACGACGTGGATGTGCTGGCGGTCGTGCTTCTCGTGCATGACGACGGCGCGGGGCTGGCCCTCGAAGCCGAGTTCCTTTTCGAGGACTTCGACGGCGCGCCGCCACTGGTCGGGGGTCATGACGTACTGTGCGGCGGGGTCGATATTGGCGTGGTAGAGGCCCTTGAAGCCCTGGGTCCCCTCCGACAAGGTCTGCCAGTCGCGGAAAGCGTCCTTCAGGCCGGAGGCTGCTGACTGGAGTTCGAGGATCTCCACGCGCTCGTTGGTATCCGTCCGCTGGAGGTGGCGGGCGAGCTGGTCCGGTGCTGCGCGGCTGCCGCCTTTGATAATCATGGGACGGGACCGTATTTCTTGCCGAGGGCTTCGAAGAGAGCGTCCCTGAGCACCCCCCATTCCTTCAGGGCACGGTGCAGCTCGGGCAGGTCAACGGGGTTGCCGGCGTTCCCGGAGTGGGCGATCTGGTTCATGTTGTTCCCGTATCGTCCGTGGAACCCAAGGGTGCGGATGAGCAGTTCTTTCTGGATGGTGGGACTGCGCTGGGCGCGGGGTCCGGCGTCTCCCAGGCCAGCGGCGCGAAGGAAGGATGCCCCCTTTAGGCCGGCCTTGATGGCTTTGGCGGCGATGGCGTTGAACTCGTCTGTGGTACACCGGACGACGTATTGGTTGTTGCGCTGCCGCTTGCTTGAGCCGCCGCGCCTCGTTTTTTTGCCGCCCTCGACAGGGGGTTCGTTCGTCATGTGCCCCTCCTTTGTGGAACGGGGTTGTGTTCCTACGTGCGGTCAGACATCGTGCAACTCGACGGGAAGCGGCATGAGGTCTTCGGAGTCCGGATCTTCGTCCAGGGCGGTCAGGAGGTCGCGCCGTATTTGGCCATAGGCGGTAAGGCAATCCCGTAGACGGGCGCGGTCGATGTTCCCCGTTGCCTCCGCATCGACCAGCAACTGGCCGTAGGCCAGGGCCATGTCATCAGCCCGCTCGAGAAGGTCCCGGACTTCGGGGGAAACCTCGAGGGGCTCGGGGTCGCCAAGGGCGCATGATCGGATAAAGGCGGCGGTCGAAAGACCGGCCTTAACCGCCTTGGCGGAGATCTCTTTAAACTCCTCGTCGGTCCATCCGACGAGGAATTGGCGGAGACGCCGCCGTTTGTCACTGCCTGCCATGCTGCGTCCTTTCACGTTGCGTGTGCCGAAAATGACCTGCCCGGTTCAGGAGCGGCACGAAGCCCCTGGTCGGTCCAGCGGACGGCTGGTCCAGGTCCAGGAGGGATACTCCTGGCCGTGGGTCCAGGGGGCGCGGAAGCCCCACTGGTCAGGTCCAGGCGGAACGGCCTGGTCTGCGCGGAACCTGATTTCCCGTCGCGCAGAGGGTGCAGGGGTTGTGAAAAACCCCTGCTCCGGGGGATGCAACGGGGGCCGAAGGTACCCCCTTGCCAAGCCTGTGCGGCATAGCCGCACATGGCTTGCAAAGCACGATAATCGTGCTGTGGCTCTCTTATTCCCAGAATACCACCGACTGATTTATGAATAATTAACGTCGGCAATCGATATGCGAAATTTCATATTTCTATAACGAATTATAACATGATTCGGCCTTAATATGTGTTAACGAGCCGCAAGGAAGACCCTTCGTTCTCACAGCCGAAGCAGTATTTCCCCCGCCGCATTAAGCTGTTTCGCGAACTAATTGGAGCCGCCATGATGGGGATGGACCTTCGACATCAGCTTCGACCGTCATTTCTGGTCAAACCGGGGAGGGCTCGGTTTGGGCCTTCTCTTCGGTCTTTGCCCCGTTCCCGTCTGATCCAAGGGGCGCAAAATAGGGATTCTCGTCGTAGATGAATGGTGGTTCCCAATATAGCGACGGGTGCCCTTGCCGCAGGTAGCCGAAAGCTTTGGGCAGGGCCCAGTAATCGACGGGCCGCACGTAATGCGGGTGATCCTTAGGCTGGATGACGATGGCCACGTCTTTCCCCAGATTCAGGATTTCGTCGGCATTGAGCAGGTTGCGCGCGGTCTCCCCGTGCGACGTGCTGCTGCTGCCGCCGTGGGAAGACGAGGAATCCGAGGTACTGGTCGTCTCCACGGTCTTCTTTCCGAGCGTCTTGCTGAGGTATTCCGCGCTCTCCAGGTCGTTGAGGTTGCAGAACCACTTGTAGGCGCAGTTGGAAAGGATCGTGTTCCGGGCATCCCCGTAGTGGTCCTTCAACTGGTCAAGGCCCTGCACAACCAGGACAAAATCAACCCCGAACCCGCCCATCGTGGCAATGTCGCGGGGCAGTTCCTCGACGCGCCCCAGGGCGGCGAACTCGTCGATCAGGAACAGGCACCGGTGCCGTGACTCGTCCCGTTTCCGGGGGCGTTTAAAGGTGTGCATGGCGGATGCGACGACGAGACGCAGCCACGTCTTTTGGGCATCCATCCGCTCCGTGGGAATAACGACATAGACCGAGCATTTGTGGGTGACCAGATCTTCCATCGAAAACGACGATTTGGCCGTCGAAGCCTTCACCTGGGGGTCGCTCAAAAACTTGGTTTTTTCGCTTAGATTTGACATCACGCCGCTGTAGGTTTCAGGGGCGAGGTCGATGAACGGCGCGGCCATTTCGCGGATCGCCCCGGAGAAGGCTTCGCTTGCGGCCATCGGGACAAGGAATTTCTGCGTGAAGTCCTTGCGGCTGAGGCTCACGATCTCTCTGGCGCGGCCCAGCGTTTTCCGCTCCTCCGGCCAGTAGGCCAGCCACAGAAATACCGCCGTCAGCATGTTCGCCGCACTTCCATGCCAGTAGCTGTCCTTTCCGCCGGTGGGGGCAGGGCAGATCGCGCCCGCGAGCGTCTGGGCAACGGCGACGGCATTGGGATCGGACCGGTCAAGGATATCGAGCGGGTTGTAGGTGGCCGATGCCAGGCTGCGGCTTGGGAATGTTTCACCAAGTTCGTTCCACGGGTTCAGGATATGAATGTTCTGGTGCAACTGGTCGCGCCGGACGCGGGCCGTGACGGCGGCGTTCTCGCCCTTTGGATCGATGACGAAGGCGGAGCCGCCGTAGTACAACAGGGTCGGAACAATGACCCGCGTCCCCTTACCCGTCCGGGTGCGCGCGACGATGAGCGTGTGGTGTTCCGGTGTCGAGCAGACAGGCGCGCCTGGGGCTTCGAGCGGGAGGCGGGCCAGTTCGGGCGCGCTGCTCTTGCCGAAGAAGACGCCGGACGCCAGGCATGTGTCGTCCACCACATCGAGAAGGACGGATGCGTAGTGCGCCGTGCCGTACACATCAGAGACGCCACCCTTCGCCGGGGTTCGTTTGCTCAGGAGGCGAATGAGCAGATAGAATCCGACGAAGCCCGCGATAGGGAGAAGGACGAAGAATCCGAGGAAGCCAAGCAACACACCTCCATGTCCTACCGAAGTCTGCGCCCGAGATTGCGCAGCCGCATTCGCGTCTGAAAGTGGCTGCTGGTAATCGTGCTGGAAGCTGTGCCCCCTTCCAACGGCGCTCCATTTCTCATAGAGGCGGGCAAGGCCAGCATCGAGGTTGCGGTAGGTTTTCGGATCACGGGCGTTCGCGAGTTGGGAGAGGAGATCGGAGGCCAATGCAACATCGTGCTTATAGTCGGCCTCCGAGGTGCCGCCCGGCGCCGGCTTAGCCTGCTCGGCAGCCACAGCGGCGTCCACATCTGGCTGCAAGTAATCCTTCCAGAACTCATTTCCCCTTCCAACCGCCCGCCATTTCTTGAGCAGGCTCATGAGGTCAGCGTTCAGGTTGTTGGAGGATTCCCGGTACGTGGCGTCATCAATCTCTTTCTTCTCGTGGCGACGCGAGAGCTGCTTCACCCGGGACGAGATGTCGATGGCCCGTGCAACATCACGCTTATAGTCGTCTGCCGACGTGCCGCCTTGCGTTGCGTTGCCTTGCACAGCATTGGCGTCCGGCGCAGACGGCGGTATCGCCGGGTTTTTCTCCATACCCTGCGTCAGCTGTGCAAGCTGCCAGTCGAAGCGGGCGGCGTAGTCCTGGCCCTCGGAAACGTACTTGTTGCGGAGGGCCATGATGCCATCGATGGCTTTCTTATCCTCGACCGCGAATTCTTCCGGCTTGATCTCGCCGCTGTCGCGGCGCTGCTGGAGCGACAGGCGGCGGCGTTGCAGCTCAAGCGCCGCGCGCGCATCGGTCGGGATGGCATCATTGACAGCGTGCTCATGTTGTTCGCGATGGCTTTTGGCGACGGCGATCTTGGCATCCCAGCCGGGTTGAAGGGTTTCGAGGCGGAGTTTCGTCAAGCCGTTGATCTGGCTCTTGGCCTGGTTCTGTTCGGCGGGAGAATACCCGGTAAGAACCCGCCATTCCGCGTACATGTCTGAGTCGATCGCGACCCCACGGGCACGCCACGTGGTCTCGTCGATCTGCCCGGAGTCGTAGAGGTAACGGATTTCTGCGGTTTTAACGTTGAGATTGACGATGCTTTGGATCGTCGCGTCGGGGACCTGGGCAAGAGCAGACGCGGGGCACAGGTAGAGGATGAGAACAAGCGGTAGGTACCGCCGCACCCTCCTGGCATCAGCCCATGGTGTGCGCGTCATTTGTTCGGGTCAGCCTGTCCCCGGTTGAAATGTATTATAAACCCATTGTGATATTGCCTGCCGAAAATATTATTTTTCTTTTAACTGCTGCCTTTTCCGGCGAGGAACGCATGAGACTCCTAGAAAGAGCCACGGCGTAACGTCCGTCCAGCCGTGCTGTTCAGTTGCACAGTTCAAATGCGCTGACTCGAGCCCTCCGTTTTTCCTCCTTCTGCGAATTCCCCTCTCACCGGCCTTTTGAAGATTCCGGTGTCGCACGTCCCGGCGTGTGAAGCCGCAAGCGCAAGGCTCCTTCTCTGCGTTGCGGTCCTGCGGATGCGGCTCACGCCATGGGCCGCGCCCTCCCGTCAAGCATGAAAGGCCTCGGGTGTCGGGGCCTCGAAAGCAGAGGAGGAAAATATGAGAATCATCACACGCAACGAACTGACAGACCGCAGCAGAGGCGCACTGGATGCGTTACTCTCCAAGGTCTTGAATGCAATTGCACTTGCGGAGGAAGGGTCGCCGGAATGGATGGACGCCATGGAATCGCTGGCCAATATCCGTCAGGAACAGGCGGCACGGAATGTCACCCTACCACGGCCTTCTTTAATGCGGTACGAGTCAAGTACATTTGTCAGCTCATAACTTCTTCCTTCTCTGGCTCTAGATATTCTTCCAGGATGGCCTTCGGCAGGTCTCTAGCTGCGGATGAGTCAAGGAGATTTGTTTTTGTTAAACACGCCTGAGGAGAAATGCTTGATAACACTCAAAACGGCGACCACGAAACAGGCTGAGGGCGATTACTGGCTGAGAAAAGCAGGCAGGCGAAAATGTTTGGCCGCCCAAGCGGTCAAGCGTTGGTCATACAGAGCACACCAGCCTGGGCCGGTGCTAGCATCAAGAACTCTCTGCGAGAGGGCATAGGTCTCTTCGCGGTCTGATCGGCATGATTGTGGTTGGGTTGCCGGCCGCAGTACAGGGTTCGTTCAGAAGAGTGGTGCCGCCATGGGATCAACGATGTGCAATGGAGCGTTGTTTGATCTATTGCCATCACCTGCCAGTCGCAGTCACCGCCCCTTCCGTCCTTCGCAGAATACCTTCCGGCTTGAGCCGAAAGGATCACATTGGGCGGGAATTGCTCCCTCCAAATCCGTGTTGGTTGCGTTCAGAAGAGTGGTGCCGCCATGGGCTCGTCGATGTGCAATGGGCCGTTGCTGATCTATTGCCATCATCTGCCAACCGCAGTCACCACCCCTCCGTCCTTCGCAGGATACCTTCCGGTTTGAGCCGAAAGGGTCACATCAGGCGGCTATTGCGCCCGCCAAATCCGAATTGGCCGGAACTTTTGTCCAGCAGAAATCCTGTTCCCTGAGCCACATCTTGCACAGAATGATGGCAAGCTTGCGAGCGACTGCAATACGGGCTTTGGAGAATCCGTGTCTTTTGGCAATCTTCATGCCCCACGCTTTCAGCGCGCACCAATTCTTGGTGCTGGTCAAAACCACCGTTGCTGCCTGAACCAGATGGTAGCGCGTCATCACGTCTCCACGCCGTGAAGTATTGCCTCTGATGTCGGTCTCGCCGGATTGATATTGCCGGGGCGTCAGGCCGAAATACGCGCCAATATCGCCGGCGTCTGCAAACCGTTTTGGGTTATCAACGGCAGTGACGAACGACAGTGCGACGATGGGGCCGACCCCAGGAGCCGTCATCAGGCGACGGCAAACAGGATCAGCCTTCGCCTTGGCCACGACTTTTTTGCTCACCACATCCAATTGCTTGCGAAGATTTTCGTATAGGTCGAGCGATGGCATCACCGACTCGCGAACAAGAATGCCGCGCTCGTCGGCCCGATCAAGGATTGCAAGAACGCGGTCGCGGAAGGTTTTCGCGCAGGCCTTGCCACGCGGGACGATCAGGCCAAACGGCTTAAGTGAACCCGTAATGTTGTTCTCCAGGCTTACCTTTTGGTGCACCAGAAATTGGCGCATCCTGAGCAATGCCCGCGCTTCCTGACTGCACTGGCTGCGGATGATTACAGGCTTGATAAAATCGCCGCCCATGCGCACCATCTGCGCCAACCCCCGCGCATCGTTCCTGTCCGTCTTGTTGCGCTGCGCTTTTAAGAATTCTGCGGCCTGGTACGATTCCAGACAGAGCATCGGCAAGTCCATCTTGCTCAGCTCCGTATACAGCCAGGCACTCATGGCTCCAGCTTCGAGGCCGACCGTCGTAATGAGCTTGGTATCGAGATGCTTTGTTATCCAGGCATAGATACCTGAAGGCTCTGTGAGAGCCTTGCCCTCCGCGACCCTGGTGCCCTTGCCATTCACAATGCAGATTGCAGTTTGCCGTTGTGAGACATCTAACCCTATGTAATATTCCATCTATCTCTCCTATGTTTGCGTTACGGGAGAGGCATCCTACCGCTAAATTTAGAAAACCGCACCCGCAGCTACACTATGGGATCACGCTTCTTTCCGGGGTCGGCGTCGGCACGATGTGCTGTTTTAGGCGCCGCCCCAAGTGACTGTCCATTCGAAGAGCGAGGGGAACTATCTCGTGGACGCAATAGGCAGTGATGTACTGCTTTGCTGCCGTGGTGTCGTTCTCACCTCTGTCTCTTCCCGTCCTGCCGGACGGCCACGCCTTACGGCGAAGAATATCTAAACAAACCTTGTTCCTTCTTGATTATGTGACTGAGATCAGGCCGCCATCGCGGCGGATTCTTCGTTCATTTCAAACACCGTTCCGTCGCGCCACATCGCATGCATGATGACCGCCAGCCTGCGGGCGACCGCCACGCATGCCTTCTTCTTCGAACCGCGCTTGGCGAGCCGCAAGCCCCAGGCCTTCAACGCGTTTGGCTTACCCCTGCTCAGCATGCACTTGGCTGCCTCAAACAAATGACTTCGCAGGAAGGCGTCGCCGCACTTCGTGATATGGCCGTCGTAGTCAACCTCGCCGGACGCGTACTTGCGCGGCGTCAGCCCCACGGCGGCACCGACCGCCTTCGAATGTCGGAAGCGTTCCGGGCGATCCACAAATGTCTTGAAGGCGAGGGCGGTCAGAGGACCCACACCAGGAATCGTCATGAAGAGTATGCAAATCTGATCTTTCTTTACACAATCCAGAACCATCTTTTCGAGAGCGGCGCACTGTTGGACGAGGTGGCGTCGAACCTCCAACATCGGAAAGACGTAAGCCCGCAACTCTTCATCGTCCTGGACCAGTTCCCGGATGCGCTGCTCGTACTTTGCCGGCGTCACCTTGCCGGTCTTGAGGCCGAACACTTTCAGGGTTCCCCGGATCTGGCTGTCAATATCAAGCCGTTTGTCCAAAAGGCATCGACGGTTGCCGAGCAACACCCGCAGCTTCTGGCTCTGATGGCTCTTCACATGCACTTCACGGAACCAGCCTGTGCGCATGATATGCGCCAGACCGCGAGCATCATTGCGGTCTGTCTTCACCTGCTGAGCCTTCATCGCCGCCTTTGCGTGCCGGGTCTCGATACAGATCGCCGGCCAGTCCATACCGAGCAGCTCGTGGCAGAGCCACGGCGTCAAGCCACCGGCTTCAAGGCCGACTCGTTCCATGGGAAGGCCAAGCGCCTTCAGCCATTGATTGATGGCCGCGGGCTCGGTTGGAACCTCCCCTTCGCTGATGAGTTCACCTTCATGATTGACGATACATATAGATGTGCTATTCAAGGAAATATCTAAACCACAGTAATAGTTCATAACGTTCTCCGTTGTTGAAGGTGTTGCAGATCACTGCTTTTACACCGGAAAGCGTTTATTTTGTGTTACCCGCTCACGATCTATTCACAGCCACCGGTTTTCGCCCGCATTACAGTATCTCGTGGTCCGGGGTTATGACCCCCGCGCTCCGTCGCAGCCGGTCCGGCTGCGGCGGGCGTGCGCTTAGAACTGGGCGAGCTGTCGCGAGATACGGTCGCCAACGGCGAGAGTTAGAACTGCGACAGGGAGGGTAGCCAGACCCAGCGTGACACCGCCTGCGACAGCAAGGAGGGTTCCAGTAGATGCGATAGCAAAGGCCGCAGACATGCCGCAGGCAACTTCTCCGAAAAAAACACTCAAGACAGCAAGCGGAGCAAGTCCGCAAACCACACGAGTGGCAAAATCAGCGGTATTATTAAAGGTTTTACTGAGCTTCGACATTTTTTCTCTCCATTTACGTTTCACATAGCAAATACCACCCTAAAGGCGAATCAGCCTTATGTCTAATCACGAATTGTTACAAAGAGGCGATAAGCCGATCCTAAAAACGGTATTTCTGTTTCTTTTCAATCCCTTACTTGGCTTTCTGTTTTCCGCGAAACACGCATGAGATTCCGACATAGAGCCACTGCGTGAACTTCAGTCCAGCCGTGCTGCTAAGCGCAGTTCGATGCGCGGACGTGAGGCTGCATTTTCTTCCTTCTGCCGATTCCCCCGTCACAGGCCTTTCAAGATTCCGGTGTAGCACGCCCTGCGTGTGAAGCCGCAAGCGCAAGGCTCCTTCTCTTCGTTGCGGTCCTGGCGGATGCAGCGCACGCCGTGCCGCGCTTTCCCTCAAGCATGAAAGGCCTCGGGTGCCGGGGCCTCGAAACAGAGGAGGAAAACATGAACTTGATAACGCGCATGGAACTGACAGATCACAGCGAAGCCGAACTGGCTGCATTGTTCGCCCTGATATCGAGCGAGTTTGCTCATGCGAAGCAAGGGTCGCTTGAATGGCACGGTGCCACGATATCGCTGGATAACATCCGTCGCGAACAGGCGGCAAGACGCGCGGTAACACGGACACGGCCTCGCGGTCCGGAGTGCTAAAGCCCCGCGCCCCTTCGCAGCCAAAGCGACGGCGGCGTGCACGTCAAGTCATGGCAGGGTCAGGGCCACTGTGTTTGCACTCGATCACGATTTCGGATTTCCGCTGTGTTACTATGGCCGCGTTCACTCTGACAACGCTTGGGGCGGACTGGCCAGAGCCGAGTGGCCACGACGTTCAAGTGACGAGAGACCATGGGGCGATAATGCCGCCACTGACAGATGAAATCGCCTTTCGCGTGCTGCCAGAGATCGACGCGCCTCCTCGGTTTCCTGAAGGTGTACAGCGTGAGGCCGTTCTCATGCTTGCTGAACGCTTGCCATCACAAGTCACGAGGAAAGCACTCCTTTGGGTGACTACTTTGCAGGCTCATATCGAAAACGAGCTGTGGTTGAACTGGGCGAATAACATCCCTGGTTTTCAAGGAGTCACGTATGGCTTTGTTCCGGTTGCCGAAGGAAGCCGAGCTAATGGCGGGATCAAGCAATTCGGGAGCTACGTATTCGGAGTCGCCATCGAAATCGAACCTGGCGAGAGCCCAGACCAGGCCATAGAGTTGCTACGATATGAGAATATTCCGTTCGCCTGCGTCTTTAATCGTCGGCTAGCGGAGCTGCATGTGGCGAACCCGAACTTCCCAGTGGGTACGGGTGCGTGCTGGGCTCGTTCGCAAAAGCGCAAAATACAACCAGCGTCGGATGGAGTACTGACCGCTGCGCACGTGGTCCAACAAGCCAGACTGCGTGGTCCCGTGTCGATGGATGCGCCAGGCCTCTGGCACCTTGGTGATCGCGGGACCTGTAAGATCGATGCGGCTTTGGTTGTCCAGACTGGGTGCATTCCCTCGGGCACGTCGCGCCTGCCGATTCAGTACCATCCAATCGGGACGACAGATGTTTTTTTTGATGGAGTCGGTACGGCGGGTACTGTGCACGCCAGGATTACACATACAATCACACATCCGACCTATCTGAGTGGCCGAAATCCGATGCGGGTTTTCTTCGACAAGTACGGCGTTTCTGGAGACAGCGGCGCCCTTATCCGAGAAAAGAACACTGGACTGGGTGTGGCGCTATATATGGGACGAGAATTGGTGCCCCCTTTCATAGGGGCTCCGGCCACAATGGCAACGTTCGAGGGTGTCGCTCAGCATCTGGGTCAGGCCGAGTACGTTCTTCAAGCGGAGTTGTCAATTTGAAATAGGAGGTGGTCAATGCCCACAGACAAGAGCACGATCAAGATCATCAGCGGCCCGCCGCCAACGCCTGCTGGCGCTGAGCCGGAGTCACTTCCGCGAGAAGGTGAATTTCCCGGTGTCGCCGAAGAGCATCTTCGATGGCCTCACTTCACCAGCAAGCCGGTAAAACAACTGACTGACGAGATCGCGAATCTGAAGGGGCAGTTAGCGGTAATCGTTCAACATCTCGCTCAATCGGTCGTTGACAACGCGACGTTAGACGAAATCAGCGTTGGCCTTGCGGTCAGTCTAGAGGGAGATATCGGTATTGCCAGTGCTGGGGCTGAGGCGAGCATCGAACTTAAGTTCAAGGTTAAATCGTCATCGTGAATCGCAGGAGGGCAGAGCTTGGTTTTACCTGCAAGAGGGGCTCAAGCGGGAGGGCTCGGGAACTGAGGCTTCTGTTTGCTGGGCGGCTTTGGCGGACACCCGATGATGGCATCACCACCGATGTGTTCGTACCCTTCCTGCGCATTGCCGCAGAGTCTTGCGTTGCCGAAGAGTTCCGCGTCGCCATATAGGAGGCCGTCGTCGCATACTAGGGCGGCCGCATAGACCTTCGCGTCTGGAAGAATCCAAGCAGTGCCGTCGTGCGAAAGGTTGGCTTCGTTCTCAACGTAACCTCCAAGATCCCCTTTCTTGACGAAGCCGAAATCCTTAGTAGCACGGATTCGGAAAAGAGTGTGGTAACCATCGCCGTCCAGAAAAGTAATATTGTCGCTATGTAACAGTTCGAATTTCTTGCTCATTCCGCGAACCCTTTCAGTTGCTCACCGGTCACAGATGAATTCCATGGGACAGACTTCTTGATAGGCGAGAGCAGGGAAGATATCCAATCACAAATTGTTACAAAACGCAGATTTTGATTTACGTAATCAATGACGCTGACCGGCCGACGCGAGAATTCGGTGCGCTGGCTCATGACGCACCCATTTCGGCTATTTCGTCGAGCACAGCTGCGCGGATGACGCGCGCCTTGGCCATAACTTCCAGCGTGTGGTCGAACATTTCGTCGGGCTCGAAGCAGAATAGCTCCGGCACCGTGAGCAGTTCCCCGAGGACTTCAATCAAGTCGTCGATGTGGCGTTCGGCGAGAGTTCTCTTCGCCCGTGGCTGTATTTGGTAGTGCATGATGATCTCCTTTTCAAGGAGGAAGAGCGCTAAGCGCCCTTCCCCTCAGTTGCTTCTGGTTGAACGGTTGCTGCTACGGCTTTCGGCTTCGGCGGAAAGGCCGCGTAACGTTTGCCGTTGATGAGGAAGCTGTAACCGGTGCCCTTCTTGTGGGCGAAGGCGGCGCCGACGCGCTTGTTTTCCTTCTTGCCGTCGCTCTCGAGGGTGTCGAAGATGTAGAAGGCCGGTATCTGTTTCTCTTTGGTCGTTTCGGTTTGTGGTGTCATCGCTTTTTCTCCTTTTTCGTGTTTGAACAAATCCCCGAGGGGATGGTCCCCGTCGCCTATGCGCCAGGGCGCGGCGTCATACAGGAAAATTGGGGGAGACCGTCTACGGGGGAACCGATTGTTCCTGTTGACGCGGGAAGCGCCCGCGCATAGCAGGGAATCAGACGATGCCGGAGGGATTTGTAAATACGGCTTCAGGAGAAAAGATGGCAACGACCGGAACGGCGACGATGAAACTGGGCTCACCGGCCAATTGCCTATCGAGGAGGAAGCAGGAGGATTAACAAGGCGTCTACGCTCCTAAGATTGGTGAAACAAGCAGCAACGTGAACACTGGCGGCGTTGAAGCCAGAGCTGCGAAACCTCGGAAGTAGAAGTATCAGCGGAATTGCCTCACAGCCCTGTTCACATCATGCCTTTGAGTCTTAACCAAGAGAGAATGAGCTATGGACGCGCCACTTTCCGTCCGGGCTTTTTTCCAGGAACGCATTAACGCGATTTTCCCGGTTTGTTTCTGGGCCAAAAGGGGCGTGCAGCGGAACAGTATGTCCAGGGTACATAACAAACAGCCTTAGGCCATGCGCCCACGCCGTGAAGCGCATCTTTAGCAGCGTGGGATCAGTCCAATTGGGCTTTATTTTTGTATAAGGGAGAAATGTAGCGCCGCTTTTATACAGGCTTTCGAACTTTCCGAGGGAGGTAACCTGCTTCTCCTTCATCCGCACCTCGCGTCCCGCGAATTTGTTGAATATGCGATTGATATCGGGCTGTGATTTCATATGCAACGCTCCGCTGACTGTTCAAGGGGCTTACCTTAAATATGATTCTGCACTATGTCCAGTCACGAATTGTTACAATATAGGAAATAATGATTGTCATAATCTATGATCTCGGAAGCGGTTCAAAAGTTGAGTCGGAACGCGCCGATATAAAAACGTCCGACGCAGCCTCCCTGATGGAAGATCTTCCACAGCAAAAATTGCGCTACACTCAGGTCAACGCCGGACGACAAGCCGCCAGAGAACGAATCTATCGTATCGCTTCAAGTCGGCGGGCGGAGGCGAGTACTCGTCGCACCTCTTCGAAGTAGTCGCGGGCATCGCGGCGGGTGCGAACGCGGGCGTGCCGCATGAGGATTGGGAGAAAACGCGTCATCGGAGACATTTGTAGGTACGCGCGCGTCACCAGATACAGAAATCCCGGCAGGTTGTCCCGTTCTCGTTCAATGAGATCGTCGCCTCTGGTTGCCTCTGGCAATTCGACTTCCAGCGCGTCAAGGGCCTGGTTATCCGCGCCATCCTCGGATTTAGGGGCGTCTGGCAGAACCAAGGGGGCATCCACGCGCGGCTCGGACAGCGAGGCGAGAGCGAGAACGTCGTTCGCCAGTGCATCACGCTTGGTCAAAGGTTGCAGATTGAAGAGCCTTTCAAGCGTGGCCAGAATGGAAGAGTGATCGTATACGCGATGGTCGATGATGTTGCGGGGAGTGTGTGGTGAAATGACGACGGCAGGGACGCGCGGGCCGTACTGGTTGAAGTCGAAACCGAATTGATTTGCCGACCGGAACTGAGGCTTGTCGCGTGGCGGAATTGCGGCGGGTGGAGCAACGTGGTCGTAGAAGCCCCCGTGCTCGTCCCATGTAATGATCAACAAACTTGTGTCCCAGATCGGCGAGTGACGGATGGCTTCATAGATATTCTTGATGAGGATCTCACCACGCACAACGCCGTCAAGGGGATGCTGAGAATCTCCGCCAGTAAAATCCGTCAGGACGTGCCCGTAGTCGGGCTCAATCCAGGTGAACTGCGCATCGAACTGAGGAGTGGCGCCGTTAATGTCCGAGGCAAAATTGCTGAACCTACGGATGTTGTTGATGTGAATGCGTTTCAATGCGTGGGCAAACGTAAACAGGACATTGCCGGCGTAAATCCGCCACTTGATGTTTCGGTCAAAGATGCTGCCGTTCTGGAATTTGAAACCGCTGATGGTTTGCCAAATGCCTGTTTCTGACGGGGTCGGACTGTGGTCGAGACCAGCAGAAGATCCTGCAAGTGCGAAGAAGCGGTTGGGCCATGTCGGGCCTGGCATTGAACAAAACCAGGAATCGCAGACGGCAAATTCTTCTGCGAGTGTGTTGAGTATCGGCAATTGGGACTGGGCAAAGCACTGCATGATGTCGCCCTGACCTGGGGGACTTGGCGTGGATGCCAACTTGGTGAATTTAGGCAAGGTGGCGAAGTTGGACACAAATCCGCGATTGTTGATGGGCGGGTACGCACCGTGAGGCGGGTATTTCGCGCCCGCGCCGCAAAGCTGCTCAAGAACGTCAGAGAATTCGTGGCCTGGGTCCACCTTCATTTTGGTAGGTGCTGGTTGTCCGACTATGTAGGGGATTCCGCGAAAGGTGTTGGTTTCACTACCCGTGAGACAATTGAGGGTAGTAGGCTGCCCTGTGACGGCATTGCTGCCGCTGAGTTTAGAGAACCCAAGCATATTATCGAAGGAATGGTTTTCGAGCATGAGTACGAAAACGTGTTCGATGGTCGGCAAAGGAGCCTTGCTGTTCACGGAAAATTCCTCTTTGGCATTCCGATGGCAGCAGAATACCACACAGATCCTCGTTTTGAAGGGACGTGCCCCATCGTCCGGGCGGGTTGATGTGCTCGGTGTGGTATCCTCTTCGGTTCCGATGAAAAAGCGGCGCGCAATTCCGGGCAGCGTAAAGGATCGCCTCATGGCAGCAAACCGCCACACGTGCTGCATCTGCCACGAGCCGCGCCAGCCCGTCGAAAAGCACCATATCAATTGTGACCCCGGCGATTACGCCTGGGATAACCTGGCCGTCCTTTGCAGGAACTGCCACGGGCTTGTGACGGCGAAGAGTAATCTGGGGGCCAGCTACACGCCTGGCGAAGTTCTGCATTACAAGAAGGATTGGGAGAAGCGCTGTGCCGAAGCTGCCGAAGATGAAATTGAGTCCCCGGTCGAAGAGGTTCATGAATCGAAGCTGATTGACGCTGATGAGCATGAGGAATACCCATTTGACATGGAGGATGGCGACGCGCTGGTGTTCTCGATTAACGCGGAAGACTGTCTCGATGCCGTCATCTGCGATGAGGAGGATATCGAGGCATGGCTGGATAGTGATGATGAGGAAGATCCGTTGCCAGACTCTTATTGGTGCCGAACGGAAGTGCTCGAAGGCGAGTACACCTTCGTGGCGCCGGAGGATGGACGTTACATACTGCTGCTCATCAATTGGGATGAGGAATCCACGAGGGTGACTGTCGATGCGGCGGTCTGGGAAGGAGATGCCTGAAGTTACCGGAAAGAGCGTGGGCCGTTGTCGGGAGATTTCATTTTTTTTGCAGCGGTCGGCGTTGCTGGTTATCGCTCGGGTAAGGTGATTCGGTTAAATTAAACACCTCACGATTGGACTGCACTAAACGGCCTTCGCCCTCGGTGGCATTAAAAATGTCAAGATACCGCGTTTTCTAACACACCGTGTATCGCTTGTGTCCGCAAGCGTCTGTGCGTATTTTTCCAATTGGTCATGAGACTCTACTGTTGGGCTTGAAAACCTTTTCCGCGCCGGATGCCGCGTTGCTAAGAGCGGCGACTTCCGGCTCGAACTGGTCGGTAGTGCCTTCAATGGCGGCAATGAGGTCATCGGCCTTGGTGACGACAGTTTTGAGAAAATCCAGCAGGTTGTATACAAGGTTGGCGCTGTGTTGATCTGCGCAGTCGATGAGGGCTTCGACGCCGAGCTCGCCGCTGGCCGGGTCGTAGTGCCCGTAGACGGTCCAGAACGTCGCCTCATGCGGCTCGCACTGCTCGCAGCAGTCGCCGTCGTCCTTGACTGGGTGAACTTCGAAGCCGTCGAAGCTGGATAGATTGAAATGTAGGGCATTGGTCATGGCCTTTTGGGTTGTCATTGCATTTCTCCTTTGTTTGCGGTTCCCTTTCGGGTATGCCTCCGTCAAGCCATGCGCCAGGGCGCGGCGTCATACAGGAAAATTGGGGGAGACCTTCAGGGGGAACCGAGGCTTCCCGTTGACGCGTGAAGCGCCCGCGCATGGCAGGGGCAGAAGATAACCGGGAGGGATGCAAATGGCTGAAGGAGAAATCCGGCAACACCGGAAACGGACCACGCGACAGGCTGACGGTGAAGGGTCGTCGTCGCGTTGACAGGGCCTCCGAAAAACACGGGTGGGCTGCAAAGAGCGCCGTCAGCGACGGCTTAAGATTCGGAGGAAGATAAAGACGGCAGGCATCCCCTCCCATGAAAACGGGGAGTTAAAAAAGGATGGTGCCTTCCTTCTGTGCGCCGGGGCGGGATCATGGTGTCCCGCTTTCCCCGCGCAAATAAGCAAGAAAAATATGGTGCGGGCGTCAAGACGGAGAGGCCGTTTGGAAAAACGGAGGCAGGTGAAAGGTCGAGCGAGGAGTTGTCATTTTGGCGCGCACGCATTCCGCTTCAGCGGAATGCGCTGCCGGGATTTGCCGCTGTCAGGTGTTGCGGCGTCGAACTCGACGCTTGAGTGGCAACCCGGCAAATCGGGTGTCACTTTTTCTTTTCAGGTTTCGGCGGTTTGGCTCCGGCTGCGCCAGCGTTCACGTTGTCGGCTATTCCGCCTGAGCCATCCGCGATCGGTTCCCATCCCGGTATACCCTGCAGAATGCGCTCGGCATTCTTCACTGGGTTTACGTGTCCGTAGTGATCCTCGATCATCTTGACCGAAGTGCCCATTTGCTTTGCTAGGAAATACACATCCACACCCTCCGTTAGACGGAAGGTGGCGTAGGTGTGACGGAAACAATAGGTGCTCCGGCGGCTGCCGGATGAGCTATGCAGTAACTCCGATTCAATAAGCAGCTTCTCGATAAGCGAGTGATATAAGGTTTTTGCCGGCTTGCCTTGATCGTTCGTGAATACGAAACCGTCCGGCTTCGTCGCCTTGCTGATTTCGCGGATACGCTCGAAGTATGTGGCGACGTTGCTTGCCGCGACAAGGTTGCGGTGCTTGTCCTTGCCGCGCACGGACAAGCGAACGAATTGCCTGTCCTGTTTATCCGTGTGAGCGCTGACATCACGCCAGCGCAGATTTTTTGCCTCGGTTGGACGCATGCCTGTATTGGTCATTATAAGGATGAAGTTATAGGTGATCGTTCTATACCGAATGTGCAGGTTGTGCCGCCCTTCCTTGATCCATTTGCGGGCGAAGGTGTGGAGCTTGCGGTATTCCTGCGGTGTAAACTCCTCACGACTGACTTTGCTCAGCGGGAGTTTCCCTTTGAACGCCTGATTTTCGCGGATGTAATGCTTGCTGGCGGCATAAGCCATGATGGCCTTTAAAGTTGCCATCTCACTGCGGATCGTTCCGTCGCTCACCCGACCGCCGGAGCGTCCTTTGCCGTTCTTCTGCCGCCAGATCGGATATTCCTGCCAGCGGTCCTGGGCGAGAAGCGATATTTGTGATTTTCCGAGAAAGCGGTTCAGTTGTGTGCGGATGTGGGAGTCCAGCACGCGCCACCGGTGGTGCGTGATCTGCCCCACGTCCGCACGGTCTTTTTCTTTGTTGGCGTATTCCTGTGCAACCTGAGCGAAAGTGCGGTTGAACATGGGCATTTCGTGCTTGACCTTGAAACGCAGTTCCGCGTCATGGTCATAAGCCTTGTCCTTCGCTTCGCTCACGTCTGATGTCTTTAGCGATATGGTTTTGTATCGGTCTTCCTTCGGCACTTTCATCCGGCAATACCAGCGGCGATGCTCCACATCGCCGCGCCGGAAAATGATCAATCCGGGCTTGAGTTCCTGCTGGTCTATGATGAATGTCAATCGTCGTACTCCGAAACAAAACTGTGCAGATTCCGTGCAGATATTTTTTGTAAGTCCTTGATTCTCCGTACCTGTGCAGGACCTGTGTAGGATCAATTTTAAAATAAAAGTGTTACTTTTCAATTAATTAGCAGAATACTTTCACCACGTAGATGTATTGATATGCTGCCATGTCTTTGAATTCCTTATATTTTTTGCCTATAATTTTCGCTGTGCAGGAACTGTGTAGATCGTGCCGCACACCAGCCGCACATGTATAGGTAAGGTCCTTGATATAATCAACGCAAAATGTGACACACTAATTTTCCAGAAAGCATAAATAACGAACTATTTGGCGGAACGCTTGAAGGGTCCTACGCGTCCTCAATAGCGCTATGCAGCGCTAGAGCCCGGTGTGCGCAGCGGATTTGCCGTGGAAATTGGGTCTCAAAACACTCTTGACTTAAGGTTCATAATTGTGTACATTAACTAGGGTTAATGAACGTAAATATGGACGTTAAATATGAGAAAAAGCAAATCATCACTAATACTACCCATACCGGTCAGGCATGCGATGCGCAAGCTGGGGCACGATATACGCGACGCCCGCAGGCGGCGCCGCATCCCCGTCGCAATCGCGGCGCAGCGGGCCTCCATAAGCCGGACAACGCTGGTTAAAATTGAAAAGGGCGATCCCGGTGTTTCAGTCGGAAGCTACGCCACGGTTCTTTTTGTCATGGGTATGGCAGACCGGCTGGCCGATCTCGCCGACGCCAAGAACGACCCGGTGGGCCTGCAACTTGAAGAAGAAAATCTGCCGAAACGGATTCGCGGGGCGCGGAAGCAGACGCCCACGAAAGGAACATGATGGACAGAGAGACTCTTGTATACGTGGATCTGGACGGCGTTCCTCACCTGATGGGGCGGCTATGGGCCCACGTGCGCAAGAATAAAGAGAGCGCCACCTTCGAATACGATGACGGCTGGTTGCAACATCCCGCAAAGTTCTCGCTAGAACCGGCGCTCAAGCTCGGGCCTGGCCCCTTTCACACGCCCGCCGATACGCCGATGTTCGGCGCAATCGGCGACTCGGCACCTGACCGATGGGGACGGACACTGATGCGCCGCATGGAACGAAGGCGGGCGGAGCGTGAGGGAGGTGCCCCGCGTACGCTCCAGGAAATCGACTTCCTGCTGCTGGTAGACGATGAGGCGCGTCAAGGCGCGCTACGTTTCGCGGAACGCGAAGGCGGCCCGTTCCTGCGCGAAGAAGGGGTTAAGCGCATACCGCCGCTGGTCGAACTCCCGAAGCTGCTCTCGGCGGCTGAACACGTCATGGAGGACAAAGATACCGAAGAGGATCTGCGCCTGCTGTTTGCGCCGGGATCGTCGCTCGGCGGCGCACGACCGAAAGCGTCGGTTATTGAGAATGACGGTCATCTCGCGATTGCGAAATTTCCGCGCAAGGATGATGAAATCAACACCGTGGTGTGGGAAGCGGTGGCCCTCGCACTGGCAGAGAAATCTGGCATCGCGGTCCCTACGGGACGCATTGAAACCGTAGCGGACACGCCTGTGCTTCTGCTGCGGCGATTTGACCGGGACGGCAAACGGCGGATTCCGTTTCTCTCGGCCATGAGTATGCTCGGATCAAAAGACAACGAAACCAGAAGCTATTTGGAAATCGTGGACGTCCTTCGTCAGCACGGGGCCGCGCCGAAGGTGGACATGGAAGCGCTGTGGCGACGCCTGGTGTTCAATATTCTGGTCTCCAACACCGACGACCACCTGCGCAACCACGGTTTTCTGTATCAAGGTCCGGAAGGTTGGCGTCTGTCGCCGGCCTATGACCTCAATCCCGTGCCGACCGACATCAAGCCGCGCATTCTTGCGACGGCGATCAACGAGGAAGACAACACTGCGTCTCTCGCTCTGGCAATGGATGTTGCCGGGTATTTCGATCTGGACGCTGCGAACGCGCGCGCGATTGCGGCGGGGGTTGGCAACGTCGTCTCCCAATGGCGAGATGAAGCCTTGCGCCACGGCCTCAGCAAAGCCTCGATCGACCGCATGGCGTCCGCTTTTGAACATGAGGATCTGCGTCTGGCAATTGGGAGCAAATGATGTCGGCGTTTGTCTGGTTAGATTATTTGCTAGGTGCAGCGGTAAATCAGCCGCTTTCCACCAATGACGGTTTCGCTGTAGTCCATGCCCAGGTCACGGGCAATGGCATCGTAGTCGAGGTAATGTTGCAGCCGTTCGGGAATTTCCCCGAAGAGGCCTTCATCCACAAACTGCTCGGCAAGCTCGCGCAGGCTGTCCAGTTCGTAGATATCCACATCAAAGTCGTCGGGGTCGCTTGAATTCAGGTCGAAGCTGTAGCCGCACTCCCCCACCGAGACGATGACTTTTTTCTTCTGGTGGTCGTCCCAATCGTCACAGGCTTTCAGAAATTGCGGGAAGTTACCTTGATTGACGCGCAGCGCCTCGAACAATTGTGCGTCGATGGCTTCGCCGTCGATGAACTGGATTTCGTATTCCTCGACGGAAAATCCAAAATCGTTTCTGGTTTTGGCGGATTTCTCCTGATACGCCTCGGCGGTCTGGAAATAAAAACCCTGTGCGGAAATGTCGTAGGGCTGCGCGAATAATTCAGTCATCATCTTTTCTCCTTCTTGAGTTACGTGGGCTTGTGCCCCTGCACATGCACACTTGCCCTTCGGCGAGAACGGGGGGTAGCAAGCGCAAGGGGGTTGATCCGGGAGGGGGATCACACAAGCTGCACGATTCAAAGAAATATTTACATCGAGGAAGCTTGGGGAAACCCGGTCGGCCCCCTTGCGCGCGCGAGGGGCGGCGTTCCCTTAGAAACTGGTTTTCAATTCCGCTTTTGCGAATGGGATCGTCACCCGAAGGCGCCGAGACCCCGGCAGGGAGGCTCGGTGAGCGGCAGCGAATAGAGCCCGGTCCGCGCAGCGGATTCGCCCAGGGAAATTAAGAATTTAAGCTCGCAGGGATCAACCCGCTGGCAGGCTTTTCCATGATGCTGGTGAGGAGTCGATGACCGAATAAAGTGGAGCATCAAATTCAAAAATAAAGCTTTAACAGAACCTTGACAAAACATGCTTATGTTGTCATAATTCTGTTCATGGCCGAACTGGGAGAGCTTATTAAGGAGAGTCGTCTGGCACGCAAATGGTCGCTCCGCCGCCTGGGGGAGGAGATCGGTGTAACGCCCGCCTACGTTGCCGACATCGAGGCCAACCGCCGCCTCCCCAGCGCCGAGCTGAAAGTGCGAATATCTTCGGTTCTCGGAATTCCAGGGGAGGAACTTGCAGCCGCAGATAACCGTCTGTCGCCCGACCTGCGGGAGTGGATCGAAGAACGCCCGCAGCTTAATACCCTCCTTCGTTCCCTTCGTGCGTCGCCCGAGTCCGATAAGCTGATCCAGCGTCTTACCCGATTTATCTTCCGTCGATCACCGCCCAAAGTTCCGCGCGGCTTTCTGGTGACATGGGAATCAGAATTGCGCGCAATCGCAGCGGAAGCCTCGGCGTGGTCGATTGAAACGGGAGGTGATCTGTTCGGGCGGTGGCAAGATATGCCGACCATCCTTCTTGCGACGAAGGCTGGACCAAATGCGCAGCGCAATAACGCACACTTCCGTCTGGACGTGGAATATTTACGGCAGCTCAGCGAAACGCTCGCGTCCGATTGGGCTCTACGGTATTTCGGTGACTGGCACTCTCACCACCGGCTCGGGCTATCCGCTCCAAGCGGCGGCGACCAAAAACGCATTCACAGCATTGCAGGGCGCAACGAGTTCACGGGAATGGCGGAAATCATCGTCACCTTGGAGGACACCCGTGGCGAGCATACGATCAGGATTCACCCCTGGCTTTACGACCTTTCAAGCGAAGACAGCAGACCATTCCCACTGCGGGTCAAAGTATTGCCGGGTTTAAGTCCGATTCGCCAAGCGTTGCTGGCCAGACGGGTATTTTCCGAGCAAGAATTTTCTGCATGGGAAAAGATTTCGTTGCCCCGAATCCGTATCGGATCAGATGCTGCGCCGCCCACTCTGGAGGCCACATCCGATGTTGATACAACAACACGGGAGAGAACGCTTTCACAGCTTGCCGAAGCTTTGCAAAACGAGAGCGGGAGTGCTGTGGAGCATCATACAACCGGTTTCGGCTGCGTCATCGTGGCCAAACTTGAGGAGCCACGGTACCTCGCATTTGCTCTTGGCGTCGCATGGCCGATGACAGTCCTGGAAGTGCATCGCCTTGATCGTGACGCAGGTACGACTGACCTCATCAAGACGCCCGTCGGCCTGGTAGCGCCGGACATACCCGGGATACTCGAAGTCTTTCGAGCCGCAAAGGCAAACGTGAAGGTAAACAGTCGTGTGGACAGCTAAACAATATCAGAGGCTCGTGTTGGAGAATGAAGTCCTTCAGAAAGAAGGCTTCACGCAATTTAGCGTTTATCGAGACACGGTGGCGGATTCATATTATGCGTCGGGCTGGACTCTCTCCAACGCCGGATATCGTTACCGCCTCTACATTCCCATCCCGTCCGGATTCCCGTACCAACGTCCGCCTATGTATATCACCGACCCGCTTCCGCTCCTGATGTGGGACGGCACCCCGATTTCAAGGTTGGGAGTTTCTCATCAGATGCACACTCTGGCGCCGTCCTCAAACGGGTGGGTACAGATTTGCCACTGGAGAGATGCCCGATGGCATTCGGGCATTCTGCTTCAGAAAGTATTTCTGAAGGGCCTGATCTGGATCGAGGCCTACGAGCAACACATGGCTACAGGACGCCCTCTGGCGGAATTCGTTCGAACAATGGCGGAGACCTTATGAGCAACAATGACCCACAGCAGCAGCAAATGATCCGAGACGCGATGAAGGCAATTGCCGAGCGCAAACCTGGTCGCACCAAACTCGTCTATGACAAAACCAAGCGCACAATTGTTGCCGTCGCCGACGGTTCTCAGCCGCCGCGCGCGCTGAACATCACGGCTGAAGACGCTGATATGTTTGCCGTGATGACTTTGTCAAGTCGATGGCTCCGGGAACAGTGGCCTCAGATCACGCGCGATCGCATGGTTTCGGTGCTCTTTAGCTCCTGGGATGACGGTGATGCATTGACGCAATGCTGTCTTGGTGTACAGCCATCGCCGTCTGTCGTTCAGGGCACAATATTGTTAGGTGAGGGAACGGCGCCGCCGGACGGAACTCAGTTGCGTGTTGTTCTGACGGCGATGGAAGCTTCCGGTTCTGATCCGTCAACGTTCACTGCGCCGGACGGCGTAGCCCACCGTGCCGTCGCATGGCGGACACTCAACAATGCTGAACAAGCGGTTACCCCCGTTTTTGCCGATGTGCAACCTGAACTCAACATTCGCCGCGCAAGTATTCTCGAAACCACCGTTCTGAGCGACAAGTCCGTACTTTGTATTGGTCTCGGAACCGGCGGCGCACAGGCGGCGATTGAATTAGCAAAATGCGGCGTGGGGCGGTTCACCCTAGTTGATCGGGACAGGCTGTCGGTTGGGAATGTGGTCCGTCATCCTGGCGGCATTTCACAGGTTGGCCGCTTCAAAGTGAACGTCGTGCGCGACCTGATTCACGAAAAGAATCCGGATGCTCAGGTGATGACGCATCCCATCGAGTTGACCTATGAAAACAGGGAGACGCTTAAGCAGCTAATCGCCCAAGCCAGTGTCGTGATTTGCGGCACCGACAACCGTCCGAGCAAATTGCTGGTCAACCAGCTGTGTGTCGAAGCGAATGTTGTCGCCGTTTACGGAGGAGCCTTCCGCAGGGCTTACGGTGGCCAGATTCTTCGGGTACGCCCAAAACAATCGCCTTGCCACGAGTGCTTTGTGACGGCGATGCCGGACGAAGCCTCAGATGTCGAAATCTCCTCCGCTTCCGATGCCGGCGATATCGCGTACTCTGATCGACCGGTGGCCGTTGAGCCAGGCCTGTCACTGGATGTATTGCCGATCGCAATGATGCTCGCAAAGTTGGCGCTGTTAGAGCTTCTGGCGGACAAAGCATCTTCGCTCAGTGTTTTGAATAGAGACTTCGACGCACCCTGGTATCTTTGGCTCAACAGACCTGAACCCGGCACGCAGTACGCCAGCTGGCCGCCGCTGAGCGCGAGCATTGATGAGATGACAATCAATCGATGGTATGGGATTTACTTCGACCGCGAAACCGGCTGTCCAGTCTGCGGAGATTTCATCTCGACAATCGCTGGCTCATACGGTATCGACGTGTCCTCTCTTGGGCCGCTCCGGTCTTCGCCGACAAAGGAGTAATGCATCGTGGAACTGGCAAGCGATTTCAGCGCGTTTCTCTCTTCTCTCCAGCCCGGCGAGGAGGACGTGGCTGCTGCAAAAGCGGCTCATCAAAAAGTTCGCGACCAACTGCGAACCGACAGTGAATCGAAAGATGCGCACAAGGACACATTTCTTTCAGGCTCTTACGCTCGCCGCACGGCCATCAACGATATCAACGACGTTGATGTCATCTGTATCCTGGACATCGATCACACGATCACAAAGCCGGAGGTTGTCCTGGCGTGGCTTCAAAGCGTACTCGCCCGGCACTACAAAGAAACGAGACTTCAAGGCCGGTCTGTAGGCGCCAAAGGTGCTAAGGACGTTTGGCTGGACATCGTCCCGGCCACGCTTGTGTCGGCCGAGGACGGGCCGTTGTGGATACCTGACAGGGACGCCCATGAATGGGTGCAGACTCACCCGAAGGGGCAGATTGATGCCGGGATCAACAAGAACAAGAGCACCAGCGGGTATTTTGTGCAGGCGGTGAAACTGCTGAAGTTCTGGCGGGACAGGCTGCCGACCAAATCCTGCCAGCTGAAGTCATACATTCTTGAGACGCTCATTCACCAGACGATCGGCAACCCGTCCTCTCTTGCAGCCGCCATCGTAAACGCGCTCGAAGGTATCGAGCAGAGCTACGGCTTGTATCGCGACATGAACCTCGTGCCCAACATTTCCGATCCGGGATATTCATCCGTCAACGTGGCAAAGCACTGGCAAGCCAAGGAGTTTAACGACTTCATGGCGCAGGTCAAATCCGCAGCCGCGACGGCACGCCGTGCGTTCGATAGCTCCGACGAGAGAGAGAGCCGCAAGCTTTGGCGGCAACTCTTTGGTTCGCAATTCGGGCAATGAGGCGACGATGACCGCTTCCAAGAAACGTCCACGCAAGTTACGCACCAGCCGCGGATCTCTCCTTTCCCCGGAGGCCACCGGCGGCATCACAGCAGGAAAGGGTTTCGATTTCCAGACGCGCTATGCAGCATGTCATCTGCCGCTGTGGCTGCTGGAAGGGTCGTTTCACCAACTATTCTTTGAGGGCACCGGCGACATCGACATTCGCTTCAAAGATCAAGGCAAATCATCCCGCAATCACATTCAGGTCAAAGACCACGAGGTCTCTCCGAGCGAATTCAAGTCAGTGATCGAGCACTTCCGGGACCTGGATTCCAGTCTCCCGGAAGTCTATAAGCATTTCACCCTGGCGTGCCCGTCCTTATCCGCAACGCTTCGACCCATTGAGACGGGCCTCGCCCGTTTGCGGGGCGCCACACCGTTTTACGACGATGCCCCAGGGGCGCTCGCCCCCACAAAACAGGACCTGGACGAACGGTTGCACAAGAGGAACCTTGGCGACCTCATTGATTTCATTCACGCGAAGGTCTTCATCGACGTGGGCCACGGGGATTTGTGCCACGATGACCGCGCCGTGGAACTCTTCATCGCGCGGCTGCTAGACCACCCAGAGTATGCCGGAAAACTCCGATCTATGGTGCAACCGGCATTTTCGGAAATAATGAGGGCGATTGCTGCAAGCAAGGGCGTCGTCCTTGACCGGGCAGCGATCGATGGAATCTTACGATCCGCAGTCGCGACGGGCGTGAATGGCGAGAAGAGCATCACGCTCTGGATTCAGAACTGGACAAAAGAATCTTTGATTCCGCCAGCGGACTATGCCCTGGACTGGTCCTCGCGTTTTGACCGTGCTTCGCGCCGTGTACCGTCCCAGCAGGTGTGGAACGCGGAGCTACTGCCGGAATTGAGTTCGCTTCAGAAGAAGATGGTTGCGGAACGAACGGAACGTTTTATCCGCTTTCGGGGGAAGTGCGCTTTATCGACCGGCATCGCGATGGGAACCGTTTTCCCTGCCGTGGGCGGCTGGGTATTTGAGATACCCCAGCCACCCTCGAAGGATGACTGGAGATCCGATGCTCCCGCGACTAGCCCATATGAATTGCGGGTTGAGGTTATCGACGGCATCGCCGACGGTACGGATGTGGTTCTTGGATTGAACATCAAGGGCGACGGTCGCGGAGATGTCATGCGCTATGTGGAAAGCACGGGAAACCGACCGAGGATATTCTCATTTTTCTCTCCGCCATCCCAAGGGGCGCAGTCCATTGGAGGGGCGGGGGATGCCTGCGCCTTTTCGCGCGGAGTCCGCGATCATCTTGGCCAGCTGTTGAAGGCGCACCAGCTTGTCAGAACTCGCATTTTCTTCTATGGCCCTTTTGCTCTTGCGGTGTTCCTCGGACAGCAGTTGACTTCGGTTGGCGAACTTCAGCTCTTCGAGTATCAGGACCCTGGATATATTCCGAGCTGCTCTCTGCGGACATAGTCTGCGCAGAGTGAAGTATAAAGTCGAAGAACTTCAGCAAAGGGACAATTCAATATGAGCCATCTCCAAAATCTTGGCACACAGATCAGGATTTCGATAAGTCCAGACGAGGACGGTTATTTGGGTCGGGAATGTCCTGTCGAGGAGTGTCTCGGATATTTCAAGATCACGCCTGGTACTGGCATAAAGGGTCCCGCTCCCTGCCATTGTCCGTACTGCGGACACAGTGGGGAAAGCAATACTTTCTTTACTCAAGAGCAAATTGAATACGCCCGGTCGGTTGTCATGCGAAAGGTGAACGACGCCCTTCGGAAAGATCTGAAATCTCTTGAGTTCGAGCACAAACCACAGGGGCTCTTCGGCATCGGGATCAGCATGAAGCTGCAAGACTCAGCGCCTTTGCCCATCCGGTACTACCGGGAAAAACAGCTCGAAACCGAGGTTATCTGCGACAACTGCACGCTCCGATACGCCATCTACGGCGTATTTGGGTGGTGCCCTGACTGCGGTGTGCACAATTCACTTCAAATTCTGATCAAAAATCTTGAGCTTGCAAAAAAGGAACTGGCGCTGGCCCAATCGGCAGAGGCGGAATTGGCCAATCACCTGATCGGCGACGCTTTGGAGAATGCGGTTTCTGCCTTCGATGGTTTCGGGCGGCAAATCTGCCTGCAGAAGGCGGCTAATATTCGCTTTCAGAATATTGCGGGTGCCAGGCGCAAAGTACAGGAGGCTTTTGGGTTCGATTTTGCCGATTCCCTTAGCGCTGATGAATGGGTCTGTGCCTGCCGGGTTTTTCAGAAGCGTCATCTTCTGGCGCACAAAATGGGCGTCATAGATGAGGAGTATCTCCAGAAAGCAAACGATCCTGGGGCAGTTGCAGGTCGAAAGATCGGTGTCAGCCACGATGAAGTTAATGCGGCCATAACCATCGTTGAGGCTCTCGGCCGACGCCTTTTTGGAGGGGTGCTTCCCCCAACGCCATAGCCCCACTGTCGCCTTGGCCGCGCTACTTAAACCGAGAGCACACTTCAAGCGGGGCGAACAACAATAATTTAAGTAACCGACGGATCGATCAGTATCTCCAGGTTGGTCTGCTGCGGCGCTCTTCTTCCACTCGCCGTTTCAAATTCAGGCCGCAACACGTGCCCCGATGGGCCGGGCCCCCCTACCCATATGCGTTGCGAAATCACTCGAAGCACACTGGACGACCATTTCGGCGGGGACGGCACGGACGATGTGGCGGTCTTCAAGGCCACCGTCGGGATCATCCTTTTCAGCGCGACTCTTCTTCGCTTGGTCATGCTGGTTTTTTACCCACCATGCTCCTGTGAGCAGGCCGCCTGCGGCCAAGAGGAGATGCTCCAGCTTTAGCTTTTGTTAAATCATGGGGGTAGGATCAACCTCCAGGGCACTAAATTCGGGGCTTGGACCATTTCGCTTCGCTAGTTGGTACGACGCCTCTTCCTTTGGGGCTGGGCCGCCACTACCAGTGGCGCGCGTTCTCTTTCGTAGCGTGCCAAGAGGAATTCGACGCGTTCGCGGTCACCAGTGAACGGTTCCTTACGATAAAGCTTGTCTACGGCCGCGTCGAGGGCTTGATGTGCCTTGCGTAAATCTGCCGGCATCGCTGCGGGATCGTAGAGGTCGGCAAGCGTAGAATCTGGGTGGCTTGCGCGGGCATCGAGGAGACCTTGGGCAAGCTTGGCGACTTGGGTTTCTGCCGCTGGAGTGAGAATGGGCCACGGAAACGGGTTATAAACAAGTCCAATTGAATAGCGGTAGCGGCTCTCGAGACGGCCGCCGATATAACGAAGCCATGCCATGTGCATGCGGGACGTGATAAGGCCGAAGAGTGAAGGGGATGCGTTTTCGATTACACGGACCAAGTTGCTGGGGATCACGGGCGGCTGAAGATAACCGATTGGCACATATTCTCGTAACTCGGAGCTCACCTCAGGAACTACGAGAAACGGTTGCTTTGGTATGACGTTGACGTGATAAAGCATCGGGGTATCGGCGAGCTTCTTGGTCGGAGCACTCTTGCTTGCTCTTCTAAAATTGCGGACGGCCTCAATACGGTTGTGAACATCGGGCATGGAGCGGATGTCCGAAGGTGTGGCGTTGTGGAGAGCAAGAATCCAACGCTTGCCGCCGTTGATGAATTCTTCTGAACCGATGTAAGGATGAAGATAGGCGGCCGCGTGAGGCTCTGCTTTGACGAGGGTGTTGTACTCCTCGTCGGAAAGAATGAAGTTCCCGTCGTCGATCGGTTTTGAGCCGATAATCATGTAGGGCATAGCATCGAAGGGTCTCGCTTGTTCGTACACAACGGTGTGGGGGTCAGCAAGGTTGGCAGCATTGAAAAGGTACGGGGAGATCACCCGCACGCTGGATTCCGTGGGATCAGCGTCATAATCCGCGTAGTCGAAGATTCGTCGGTCCTTCGGTGCTTGATCCCTAAGCGCGAGGCCGATGATGACGACGTGGACATGGGCTTTGCCCCGCGCTTCGCTGCCCCATGCAAAGGTGCGATGTGCGAAAGTAATTTCGAGATTATACCTGTGGAAGAGCAAGGGCCAGAGTTCTGCGACTTGCTCGCCTTGCGTGATGGAACTGGTTGCAACAAATGCGATTTTTGCCGTGGTGTTCTGTATGTAAGCCCCTGCTTTGATGAACCAGGCGGCAACGTAATCGAGGGTCCCTTGCTTCTTAGGGAGGGCGGCAACCCGTGCGACTTGGGCGCGTTGTGCCGTCGTCTGGTATTTTGCCCCGCCGAAGGGCGGATTGCCGAGGACATAGGTGCAGTTCGCCGGGTCGAGGACTGTCGCCCAATCGATGTCAAGAGCGTCGGCGTTCTTGACGGTGGGCGAAGCCTTCAGAGGAATGCGGGGGAAGTAGCCGCCGAGAGCCTCCGAGAGGCGCATATTCATGATGTGGTCCATCATCCAGAGTGCGATCTCGGCGATACGTACGGGGAATTCCTCGATTTCAATGCCGTAAAACTGGTTCACGTCAATTTGAGACAGTTCAGCCACGTCAAACGTTCGATTGAGATTAAGCTGCACCAGCACTTCGGTTTCAAGTGCGCGCAGTTCGCGGTAGGAAATGACGAGGAAGTTGCCACAACCGCAGGCGGGATCGAAGCAACGGATTGCCGCGAGCTTCCTTTGGAATGCCTGGAGGGCGGCTGCTTGCCCGGTGTCCCGGCGAGCCATGAGCCGGTCGAGTTCAGCGCGGAGGTCGTCGAGAAAGAGGGGATGGATGAGCTTCAGAATATTCTGCTCTGTGGTGTAGTGCGCACCAATGGCACGGCGCTTTTGCTTGTCCATGACGCTCTGGAAGAGGGCTCCAAATATAGCCGGGGAGATTGCCGACCAGTCGAAGGTGCACGCATCAAGCAGGAGCTTGCGCATTGCGCTGTCGAAAGCAGGCATGGAGAGACGTTCATCGAAGAGGTCGCCGTTAATGTACTCGAATTGCTTGAGGTCTTCGTCGAGGGCTTTCTGGCGCTTGTTATGGGGACGATTGAGAACTTCGAAAAGCTGGCCGAGCAATGGGCCCAAGTCTGAGCCGTCCTCGCTTGTACGATCGCGGATAAAATCAAGGAAGATGCCCTTGGGTGTAAAAATGCCCGTGCTGTCCGCAAACAAACAGAATACAAGTCGTACGAGGAAGCGTTCAAGGTCGTGCCCTTCGTAGCCAGAAGCGAGCAGGGCATCATGGAGCTTGCCCATCAGCTCCGATGCTTCGATGTTGACAGGGTCCTGGTCCTTGAAGACACGGGGCGCGCCACCAAAAATGAAGCTGAATGCGTGAACATTTTTATGAAGATCATGAAGCTTGAATTTGATCTCTTCGCGGGTGTCGAGGTCGTAGAGTTCGAAAGTCTGGAAATCGCAAACGAGAACGTAGCGGGGGAGTTCAGAATCCTTGATGCCGGGGAAATAATCGAGTGCCTGCTCTTTAGCTTTGCTCAGATCGCGGCCAGCGCTTTTTTGCTCGACGAGGAGCGTTCCCTTCCAAAAGAGATCAATGAAACCCGGCGCTTTTGACCCCGCGCGCTTTACCGGTTCTTCGAAAGTCGCCACCTTGCGGCGTTGTATGCCGAATATTTCGAAGAATTCGTTGTAAAACGTTTGAGTTTCGCCCTTCTCGTAGTGAGCGTCCTTCCACTCTTGGGCGAACCTCGTGGCCCGATGTCTTATCTCGTTCCACGCAAGCCTCACGATTCCTCCCTGGTTGAGATTCTGGCGCCTATATGGGCATCCTGGTCACGATGCCGGCAGTAGTTGTCCGGGTCGTTCGGCAACACCACGCGCAACCGGTCACGGATGGTTATTCCACGCGTGACGATCAGGAAGGTGTCGGCAGGAGGCGGGCGGTCCAGAATGGACTTTTCGACCACCGTTTCTCAAGCGCATAGTGTTGTATCAATTGCCGGACGTACGATTGGAACTCGGAAGCTTGGAATCGATCATAGGCTGCTGGTCCGTGCTCCAATGCATCCCGAACCATCAGTGCATCTCGGAGTGCTTTTGAAACCCCTGCTGAAGCGAGTGGTTGAAGCGCCGCAGCCGCATCTCCAACGGATACCCAGCCTGGGCCGGCGCATGGGATCAGTCGGGACGAACCGCACGCTCTTACCCTGCTGTTACCGAGCGTCGGTGCTGGCAACAAATGCTGAAGGTGACGGGTATCGTAAAGACCAGCGGCAATATATCGCTTTGCTTTCCGGATTCTCCCGGCGGTTGAGTAGAATGAAAGAGTTCCCTCTTCCGGCATGCAGCATAGGTTCCACCAACCCTCAGAACTACTCTCCGTCCACGTTCCCAGGAGACCTGGTTCATGAACCGACATTGAGATGCAAAACAGCTCGTCTACGCACATCCTCCGCGCACCTAAACGACGGCCAATCGCTGAAGCGCGCCCCGTCCCATCTATGAGGTATTTAACGGTCAGCCTATGAGTGCTTCCGCGTTCTGCCTCGCATGTAACAAGCCATCCCTCACGGTATCGTTCGATGCAGGGAAGTTTCCTGCCTTCTATGACTACGGCACCACGTTCTATCGCGCGCCCGCGCACGGCGTCAGCCAGCGCACTTCGTAGGACAATACGAGCATCAGACTGAATCGCACGTGCCTCGCGTTCAGAACCCCACCATGCGATGATTTCCGTGAGGGCTGATCCAGTTTGAATCGATAACCTCTGCAGGCTGCGAGCAGCCGATGGTGACAGCGACTCGATTGCCGATACCTTGTCATGTTGATGCAGGATGCCAACGCGCCAACCTGCCGATAGCAATTCAAGAGCTGTCGCAGATCCCGCCACGCCAGCGCCCACTACCAGTGCATCATACTCCGTCATTTCTGCTCAACATTTTCTTCGCCATCGAGAACTACAAAACTCAACTCGGGCCAACGGGTACGCATTTGCTCGAACCGCGCGAGATTCGTGATGTCATCTGGATCCGGCGCGTCCGGCTCTTTAAACGGATCGAACTTTTCAACCCATCTTCTATAGGGAGATTCCGCATCCGCACGAATAAAGTCCGGGCGTTGCGCAGTCCACCACATGTAAAACTGCTGCTCATCAGAGCCGGGTGGCGTGTGTTCTTCTCGCTGGCAATCATAGAAATCGGCGTGCCATGGAAGTGCCATCTGCTGCGAAAAGAAGCCAGCTTGGAAGGCCAATGGACCTATGCTAAAACCTGTTTCTTTGAACCGGAACGCGGAGGCGTACAGCTCGATTTCTCGAACGAGCCAACTCACCTCAATACCTGGAAAGAAGGGGCCACCAACACAGTTCTCTAAGGCAGCGATATTTAGCCCGTGGGGCGTGATTGGAGTTGGCGCTGGAATAGGAACGTACTTTAAATCCTCACCGAAAGACCAATCCTCCTTGAATCTTCCTTGAGACCAAGCCTTCAAAATTGCATATTGGACACGGGTTAGACTTAAAAATGCACGGGGCGACGGTTGTGGATTAGACTGATCCGTTTCGAATTCGTCCAAACTCGTGAAATCGTCACCCAGTCCGCGCGGCATACCTTTTCGATTCAGTTCTTCGGAGTTGGGATCACGAAGTCGATTAAAGACACTTTGTCGAATCTTGGCTTCGGCACGGCTCGCTAGACGCGGCCAATCCCATATCGTGTCGTGAAAAGACCTGCGGCTACTTACGTGGACGTCTTGAGCGGCAAGTGCCCGAGACAAAATAGGATAAACGTGTCGCGTGAACGAGGGTTCATATGTTGCCGCGAGGTCGCTCGTTTGGTCTTGCCACGATTGTTGCTGCGAGATGAGGTCCTGAAGGTCAGGATCATTGCCTGCCTGGCAGGGAAGCCGAAAGCGAACTGAAAGGTCCCAAATAGTGTCGTAAAGCGAAACCACGTTGCCAATTCCAGGTGCAAAATCAGGGGGGCCTACAATGACCCAGGCTGAATCTGCCTGCTCCGTATGTCCGTCGGGAAAAGTAACCCTTGCTCGGATGACTCCGTCGCACATGTCATCGAACCAACCATCGTTGCTGGCGTATTCCTCGATAGGAAGCGCATTTTGATGAGCTTCGGATCTCCCGAACCCACCGAGGAAAAGAAGCCCGCCATCAGGCTGCATCTGGGCCTCACCGAGAAACTGAATGGGTGCGTGGGTGGTCGAATCAATTAGCTCGACGGTGCCGGGAACAGAAATGGCGACTTCTCCAGGATCAATCTCTAGCCCGCGTCGATCCGCGATGTCGGCATTGCGCTTGTTCTTTCGCTCGGGATAACCTCGTCCCTTTCGCGCCTTCTCAATATCATTGGCAGGCCGCTGCTCTCGGTCCACATACGGCGGCTTTTCACCCGTTCGAGCGCCGCTTTGTCCATTAAATGAGAAAAAGGATGCTTTGCGGTTTGCGACGTGAATACGCCACTCTATTTTGAAACCGTCGGCTAAGGTCAGTTCTTTTAGCGGATTCCCGCCCTCATCGAATTCGAAGATTCTAAACCGGGCGGCTTGACGGAGAATTCGCCCATCGTCGTCTTTGAATCGCTTAAACTTGCGCGTGTTCGAATCCCAGTTCGCGGGAATACCTGGATTCTCCGGACCGATGAATGACTGTTTCGAGTTGCCCACCCGGGCAACGCCTATAGCAGGATAAATTCTCAGTTTGGCCATATCTACCTTATTTTAGTGCGGCCAGAAAGTCATAGAGGGCCTGCACCTCTTGAGGGTCAAGGTCACGGTCAGGTGGCATCTTGAATCCTAGACGGGCAATTTGGTGCTTATTCGGTTTTATACGCTGCTGAAGGCCTCCCGCGTTGGAAAGGACTGTCGGGCGATCGAATATGGAGAAGTGAACTGACCCATGACAACGGAAGCAGTAGCGGTTCAATCTTCCCAGTCCATCGGCTTCGGATGCTTGCCACTTCGGCCCCCCATTCAACGATATCCCTCTGGAAATGGGCGGCATATGCTCATCAGTGTCAGCGTGAAGTTTGAGCCAAGTCCGCGCGGCCTCTGCTTCAAATGACCTGGGTCGAACGAGAGCGTTTTGCTGCAACGCCTCTTCATTGAAGCGCCTAATCACGTCGAAAGCACGCTTAAATGAGGGTTGTGAAGGGTCATTCGTCTGCGCGTCGAATAACACCGGCGTACCGACCGCTTTGAGGGTCTTGAAATCATCGTCGAGGCGATCAAACCAGTGATCGGTGTCGAGATAATTCACCATCGGGGGAGCGAAGTTAGCCGGGCTGCCATGGCAAGCGTTGCATCCATCTGGTACGAAGTAGTCATGGTTACCGGCGCTGGCAAGATCGGCAGCGTCGAAGCTGGCATTCAATGCCAATGTCAGCTTCCCTTCCGTATCGAAATCCATCCAATAGAGTCGGTCGCTAAGAAATGGAGCCAGCAGCATCACTTGTGTATTGAAGGAATGTCCTGAGAACGGCTGTTGATCAGCAGGAACAAGAAAGTTGAAGAGGATGATCACTGACTCAACGCCAACTTGTGCGGCGCGGGAATCGGGACGTGTGCGAAGTCGAACAAGTTTCCGCCATCCTGGTACCGGCACGGCTACATTTATATTGACAATCTTTGGGGCGAAGAAGCGAGCCGCAAGAATGTCTCCATCTCGCAGAGTTGCCCCGGACAAGCCGAGAAGCTGCAAGCCCAAACCATCATTTGGTGAAGAGGCAAGCGCGGGATTCATTAAGGTCGCAGGATCTAGTGCTTCCAGCTTGGCCCCTGTAATCGGATATCCGGCGAAATCGAGCAAGTTGTCGAGGGTCGTGACATGGGGCTTTGCGTCGAAATTAAGGTCCTTAGAAATGTGGACGTAGTAGTCGAGTGCTTTTGCTTCCGAGCCTGGAGTGATTGAAGGCTCCGTAGTCGCAGCGTATCCAAGCGCCCACACTAGAAACAGAAGAGTACCGGCCAGAAGCACAGCCGCTCTTCCTGTGAATCTACTATTCTTGAGATTTATTCCTAGCCTTGTCACTGTCGATCTCGCAGACTGCCGTGTTCCTCTGATCGGTCGCATGCGATGACTTTCCATGGCTGTACGACCTAGGAACTCGCCCACCTATGTTATCCCAGTATTGTTTACTGTCAAGGCTATGGTAAATAATCACGCTAAGGCTCTTCACCCAAAGCCAGAACCGTCACATCTCGCCGCCGCGCGTACGATTATCAGAGTATTGACATCCCTTTTCTTCTGGAGAGAGGCTTTAAAAATATCGGTCATTCATCACATTTCTGATTCTATTTTCACTTTCAACAATCTTCTTTATCCACAGCGAAGGGATTACACGATTTTTACTTTTTCTGCCTAATTGTTTTCATCTGACGTTCAAGCGCAGCCAAATGAAGTTTGGTGCCATCAACATTGATTTTCAAAGTCCTAATAGCGGCTTTCAAGACTCTTATTTGGTCGCTCATTTTTTTATTTTCTGTCATTGAGTTTCTCCCTGTCTGAAAGTCCTAAATCGATTCCAGAAACAAGTCAACAAAAGTATACGGAATAAAGGAATTTTATCGGCCTTCCGCATGAGCGCGCCGTCAGCGACGGCGTGAGATCAAGACTTAAAGAAGGCAGGGATGTCCTGCCCTGGAAAGTGAGGCGTTAATGAAGGATGGTTCCATCCGGATGCGCCGAGGCGGATCATGGTGTTCCAGTGCAAGCAAAATGAAAAAAAGATGGTGCGGGCGGGGGGAATTGAACCCCCACAGGCCTTGCGGCCCAACGGATTTTCTTGCCATCTGCGGCTTTCGCCGCCGCCGTCCGGCGTTTGTGGTCTGGACTATCCCTTCACCTTACCTCTGATTGGGTCCAGGGCTTAGGTGCTGCCCGTCTAGTCTCTACACCTTCCCGGTCGGAATGTTCCGTCCGGGCTTGGCTCGGGATTGCCATTTGACAGGTTTCCCCGAATTTGAGCAGTTCTGCATCGCCGGTTTCCCGGCGAGCACTCAAGTTGTGATTAAGTCCGGTGCGTCTGCCAGTTCCGCCACGCCCGCGTGACCGGCCATCTACACCTGTTTATCATAGTGCAGCCAAGCGGAATTTACACGTCAGATATGTCATCGTTCCCGGTCGGTTTCGGCTTTTCGGATGGCATTTGTTTCTTTTTTATTTTTTGCCTCATGATGTTGATCGCGGCGGCGTCAAGGTTTGTCTTGATGTGCGCCGCATAAAACTTTTCGATCATCTCGACGCTGGTGCGGCAGTTTTTGGCGATCTGGTAGATGTCAGCACCTTCCATTAGGCGCAGACATATATATGTATGCCGGAGGCTGTAGGCCGTGCGGGGCCGGCCTTCACGGTCGAACCTGAGATTTTTCTCCTCCAGGATCGTCTTGAATAACTCGCGCTGCCATTTCGGAAAAATAAGGTCCGTCGGTTCCGGAACGCGCCATCCCTCGGACCCATTCTTCGCGGATGGCGGTTCGTTCCCGTCCTTGAGTGCGTCGTCCGCGCGTGCAGGGCGGAGTCTGTCCCTCAGTCTCTCGAACGGGCGCACGGCGCCGTTCATGCTCTTGCAGTAGCCGACACCGCGCTTGCCGCGCACCTCGATCTCAAGGATTTTACCGATCTCGTCATCTTCAACCATTGTCACGTCGCGGAATTGAAGACGCCAGGCTTCATCGGGCCGGAGGCCGGTGTTGGCCGCGAACAGCACGTAGTCGTGAAGCTGTTCCGATTCCCATTTGTAGCGTGCCATCTTCGGCTCGCGCGCGCGTTTTCTTGTGGCCTCGTAAAGCTTTTTGTATTCCTCGGGAGAGAACCAGGCCCGGTGCGAGATTTTCGGGGATGACCGGTACGGCTCGGAAAGATCGGGAAGGCGGTCGAGCCATCCTTGCCGGACGGCGGTTTTCAGGGTCTGCCTGAGAGTCACCATTTCCTGATGCATGGTGTTGTGGGCCGGCGGCTTGCCGCGTTTCGCCACCGCTTCTTCGTGGCGATGAATGCGGTATTCCTGAACCTTGCCGGAGGTGACTTCTGAAAGGCCCAAGTGGCCGAAGAACGGCACGAGGTGCACCGTGGATCGCCAGTGCTGGCCTTTGACGTAGTCCTTGTTGCGCTCTCCTTGTGTGATGATGTCGTATTCACGCAGGTACTGTTCCGACGCTTCGCGGAAAGTTTTTTCTGTTTTGATTTCTCCGTTGCGGAGTTTCCCCCGGAGTTGGAGATACCAATCCTCGGCGATCTCTTTGGCTTTGGAGAGGCTCTCTTCCTTTGTGCTCGTCCGGCGGTTCTTCCCGCCGAGATAGCTGGAACTCTGCCAGCAACTGCTGTTCGGGCGTTTGTAGACGTGAACTTTGCCGCCCATGATCGTGTATTGTTCCGCCACGGAGGACACCCCCCAACTCTTTCAGAAAATCGCGAAAGTGTGAAAGAGTTGTGCAACAGTACTCCGGAACAGACTATATGTCAATAACCTATTTAATTTATGTAAGTTGATTTAATTTTGAGATGATTATTTTAGGATTTTAAGTCCCTTGCGTCTACCAATTCCGCCACCCCCGCGGGCTGAAAGTTGGCCGCTTCAACAAATGTATCACACCGAGCGTCGGCTTCAAGGTCTTCCTCAGATTGTGACCCGTCGCGTAAGCCATCTCAGAGCAATACGCACGGGCGGAACTCAGCTGGCTCGGGCCGCTTGACTTCACCCATTCCCGGCTCTAGCATGGATTCTACCGGGGGTGATTTCCCAAGCGCGCCGGGATTATTTATAAGGTCAACCGTCAAGGAATGAATGGGTGGGGAGATGGACGCTGCTGGTTCTTCCGCACGGCGCGTTGGTGGTGCAGGGGCAAGTTATCCCCCTTTCTGCGTGATTCATGTCGTTTCCAAACGCTAGTTGACAGTCAGTGCCGGTTAAGTGCGGGGGCAAGACATGAAGATCAAATTTTGGGGCGTCCGTGGTTCAACCCCCACTCCGGAGCAGCGGAATGGCCGTTACGGGGGGAACACATCGTGCGTTGAGGTGAGGCTCGCCAACGGCACGCTCATCATATTGGATTGTGGCAGTGGACTCAGGTCGTTGGGGAAAAACCTGATCCGGGAGTTTGGCCAGCAGCCCATTCACGGCTATATATTTCTCACTCATTTTCACTGGGATCATATCCAGGGAATTCCCTTTTTCCGTCCCTTGTACGAGAGCGGCAACCTCTTTGCCTTTCACGCCGTCCATCGCGGGGAAGAGGAACTGATTGGGGCTATCGAAGGCCAGATCATCAGCCCCTATTTCCCCGTGGACATGACTGCGCTCGGATCCACGCGCAATTTTTTCGATCGCGACTACAGTCCCCTTGATATCCAAGGCGCCGTCATCACCTCGGCCCCGCTGAATCATCCGCAGGGATGCGTTGGTTACAGAATTGAAGCGGACGGATGCGTGTTTGTGTTTGCCACGGACACGGAACCCGGTTCCGATTTTCACGATCGCGCAATTCGCGAACTGGCGCGCGGAGCGGACGTCCTCGTTTACGATGCCCAATATACCCCCCAACAACTCCAGGGGGAGAAGAAGGGATGGGGGCACAGTTCGTGGCTGGAAGGCGCGCGCGTCGCCCGCGAGGCCGGGGTGAAGCGCCTGCTCTTGTTCCACCATGACCCCGATCATGATGACAATTTTGTGGACGGGCTGGTGGAACGAGCGCGAGAGGAGTTTTCGAATGCCGGCGGCGCAACCGAAGGAATGGAAATATTTCTTCCTGAGCTTAAAGAGGTTCACGACTACGCGCCATCCCAACCCCGCCAGGAGCGCCGTTACCGGCTGCAGATTCCCATCAAGGTAGCATGGACAAGCAAAGATGGGACCGAAGTCGAGTCCGAGGGATTGGCGCGGGATATTTCGAAGTCAGGAATCTACTTTGTAGTTCCCAAGGACGTCCGCGCCGAAGAACCGATGGAAATAGAAGTGGTCATTCCGGACGAAATCACCGGAAAGGGAAACCTGACATTTCGTTTTATCGCCGAGGCGATTCGGCAGGAACCCGTAGCCGGCTGGAAGGGAACAGATGCGGAGGGTGTTGGCGTGGCGGCGCGCCGCATCGATCCCCTCGAGGGCGTCGACGACCCCTTGGTTCCACAATCCACTTCCAAGGATTAAGAGCACCTGGTATTTGTTCTCTGCGGTGCATCGTTGAGGCAATCTCAACCGGGGTCCGATTTTTGAATGACCCTCCCCTGGCGATTCATTTCGCGGTGCCATTGGGTTTTATCGGCTTCATTGTTCTGCGGAGGTTTGAGGTTGAAGCAATCGACTGCCCCCAAGCTTTCCGGCGCCACGGCCACGCGCCGCCTGGCCGAGCGACTGGCCATTGAACTTCCCATTGGGGTGAGAGTTTCGGGGAGAGGGAAGGCTTCACCAGAGCAGACCCGCACGCTGGACCTCTCCCGGGGCGGGGCATCCTTTGCCACCCGGCGATCCTATCGCGCCGGGATGAATCTTCAGGTAAGCTTTGTGGACCTCCGCCACCTTTCTTCGGGCTTGCGGCAGATTCCGGCCCAGGTGGTTCGCGTGGTCAATTCAGGCCCGGGCCAAAGCAAGGCCGTGGCGGTGCGATTTGCGGATGCGGAGCTCGCCAGCGTAATTTTCAGCGAATTGCTTCGGATGGAGATTCGCACTTCCTCGGCTCTGCTCGGGATCATCCAGGCGCTTAGCCCGGGCGCGGAAATGGGTGCGGTGATCGAGGAAATCTGCCGAACGACGGAACGCGCCCTGGATTCGGAAAGGGCCTTCCTCTTTCTGCATGACCCGCACCAGAAAACTTTGCATTTGCGCCCCACGGACAATATGACCGCGGGCGAGGTTCGCATCCACTGGGGAGAGGGGTTGGTGGGCAAGGCGGCCGTGCGCACGCGGCCGACCAATGTTCCATCCTTATCCGCCGACCGCCGCTACCGGCCCGACGTGGAGAAATATTTTGATGAACACACGCGGTCTGTCCTCTGCGTGCCTCTCAGCCGGGAACACGGGGTTTCGCCGGGCCTGCTCGTGATCATCAACAAGCGCTACAGCAATTTCGGCCGTGAAGACGAAGCGTTGGGCACGGCCGTAGCCAGCCAGATTGCGGTGGGGTTGCGGGAGGCCGGCCTCTACGAAAATATCCGCAGCATGAAAAATTACTACGAAAGGATCATGGAGAGCATCGCCACCGGCATCCTCACTTTCGACAAGTCGGGGAAATTATCCACCATCAATCAGGCCGGGTGCAAAATATTTGGATTCCAACCAGGCACCGACACGGGCAGGGACTTCAAAGCACTCTTCAGCGGAACGGCCAACGCGCGCCTGGCTTCGCTGACGGGGGAAGTCCTGAGCAGGAAAAAAGCTGGCACCGCTTACGACATCCGATTCCTGCGCCGCGATAACTCCAGCTTCAGCCTTAACCTGAGCGCGCTTCCGCTTCACGACACGCACGGAAATCTTTTGGGTGGCGTCCTGGTGGCCGAGGACATCACCCACGAGCAGCGGCTGATGAATACCCTGTGCCGGTATATGGCGCGAGAAGTTGCGGAACAAGTGCTGCATGAAAAAGATAAACACAAGTTGGGCGGAACGCGCACGGAGGTGACGATTCTTCTTACCGACATCCGCAATTTCACTTCCATCTCCGAGCAGATGGACCCCTGGGACGTGGTGGAACTCTTGAATTCATACTTCCCTGGCATGATCAACATCATCTTTCGCCACCAAGGCATGGTGGATAAATTCATCGGGGACTCCATTCTGGCTGTCTTCGGCGTCCCCGTTCCCCGCGAAGATGACGCGCTTCGAGCCGCGCGCGCCGCGCTCGAAATGCAAAAAGGATTGCACGCGATTAACCGCCAACGCGCCCGCCAGCGCCAAAAGACGCTTGAAATCGGCATAGGTATCACCAGTGGAACCGTCATCTCAGGTAACATCGGCTCCGAGCGGCGCATGGACTACACGGTGATCGGAGACCCGGTGAACCTGGCGGCGCGACTGGAAGGACTGACCAAGGAAGTGAAGCGCAGAATTCTGGTGAATGACCGCGTACACGCCGCCATCGCCAAAGAAATCCCGTGCGAACCTCTCGGCCTGTTTACGGTAAAAGGCAAGCGGGAAAAAGTCCCGGTCTTTGCCGTTACTACCGATCAAGCCTGGCGCTAAGCGGTTGAATAACAGTGGCGAGTGACAGGTGACGAGTGACAAGCGGGATTTCTGATTGCCGATCCTTCGCCGCGCTCAGAGCAAGTTTTTCGATTGACCATTTGCAAATTCCCATTTTCCTACACTTAGCCACAGTCCCGCCGCGCGGGACCGTGGGCACTTTCTTCGCGATAACGAACCCACAGTCAATCTCCCCTTGTGGGACAGATTAACAGTGGCGAGTGACAGGTGACGAGTAACAAGCAGGCAGCGCGGATTGCTGACGGACGAATTTTCCGTTTCGGGTTTGCCATTTACCTTCCTTAATTTAACTGAAAACTGACAGCTTTCTCGTTTCCCCCCGCCCCATTTCGCCTGGAAACGGGAATGGGGAGCGTTTTGCTATCTTTTTGTTGATATTAAAGGACATTCCGGCTTCGTTTGTCATTTTTGTCCTCGGCCGCCAGTCTCCAGTCCCCGTTTTCCCGCCTCTCATGCTTAATCCCAGGACCCTTTCTTGACCCTGTCTACAGTCTACCGCCCCCAGCCCTAAGTCAATCGGGCAGAACCCTGATGCTGCCTTAAGGGTGCCCTGCCTCACCCCTGATCCCCACGCTGTCATCCCGAGTCCGACGAGGGATCCCGATCTGGGCTCTTGAACGCAGGCTTTTCCCAGACTTTTCGAAATCGAATGCCGCTGCATCAGGGCGAGATTCCTCGTCCGCTGCTGCGGCCTCTGCGGAAAGTCGATGCGTAACTCTTTTGGATTCAACAAAGCGTCTCCGGGCAGGAGCGACGACTTTCTGCTCATCATGGGCAGCCCTACGGCTGTCAATGCTCGGAATGACAATTTTTGCATGTGTCCGTCCCTTCCTTCCCCCGTCCCAAGTCCCCAAGTCCATTTTCCCCCCGCCCTCCTGTCTACCGTCTACTGTTTACTGTCTACAGCCTGCCGCCTTCACGGTTGCATTTAGCCTTATTGAAGCGTAGATTATCCCCCGGCGCGGAGTCCAAAAGATATTCCTGGTCTGTTGGTACGGAGCGGGCGGCGAGGCTTCGAGCGAAACCGGCTTGAACAGCGCGGCGGCAGTCGCTCAAACTTTGGCCGGCCAGAACCGGTTTTATCCAAGCCAGCCTAAAGATGAGTTAGCCAAGAGTGAGAACAAGGGAGACAGGACATGAAAGATGTCGTCAAATGTATCGAGACTCTTCGGGCGCAGCTGGAACGCCATCGCAAGTCGGGTTTGAAAGAGTACCCGACACGTACGATCTTCATAGACCCACTTCTCGCGGCTCTCGATTGAGACGTGCGCGATCCAGACGAGGTCGAGCTTGAGTACCCGACAATTGATGCAAAGTCGGTTGACTACGCGATGAAAATTAACAAGACGGTTGTCTTCCTGCTTGAGGCGAAGCAGCTTACCGATGCCCTTGACGACGTGAAATCCATAACACAAGTAGTAGGCTATGCGGCCAACGACGGGATCGACTGGTGCGTCTTGAGCAACGGTTTGCGGTACAAGGTGTACAAAACTTCGGAAAAAGCCAGCGCGCCAGACAAACTGCTATTCGAGGTGAGCATCGATCCTCGCGATTCTGGAGGTCTCTCAGTCGAACAGATTGCGGCTCAACTTAACCGGCTTTCGCGGGATTCCTTGGCTCAGGGAGTTCTCGACAAGTTGGGCGCGGAAATCTTTACAACTGGCAAAGTCAGGAAAGCCCTTGATCGCATGTTCATTGACGTACCGCAACCGCTCATCCGCCTCATCCGTAGAGCCATAGGAGATAGTTCCGTCACCCCTTCACAGATTCAGCAGGCGTTGGTTCGAATATGGGATGGAAGCAAATCAACTCCCGACCCCGTACTTGAGCATCCAGAGCTTCCGAAGGATAAACGCAAAATAGAGCGTGGGCCGGTAGAGTACCCGGAAAGTCATCATATTCAGGGCAAACCAAGCGAGGTGATCGAATTGTACCGGGGTTTGGACCGGTTATGCCAAGACCTCGCACCGGGCCGTATTATACGCGCCTACAAAGCCAAACACGTAAGTTGGTCCCTGGATAAAGCGATTTTTTGCTGCGCGCATTTGCAGCAAGGTGGTCTGCGCGTATGGGTGAAGACTGATCCGAAGGCGTTGGACCCATCGGTGTCTTTTGCCAGGGACGTTTCCAAAATCGGACACTGGGGCGTGGGAGAAGTTGAGCTAGCAATTGACAATTTAACTCGGCTGCGTGATGCCGACAGATTCATTAGAACGTCATTCGACAATGCAACTCAAAGGCAAACGCGATGAATCTACCGACCAGGACGCATAACCTGACTGTCTCCCAAGTAGGGTCGACCGCTCGCTCCGGGAGCTCGGCGCAGAAGAGCGGTGTTGGAGAAACAAAGGCGATAGATGAGCCGGTAGATACAAGCCTCGGTCAACGGTTTCTTGACCTTAGGCTATTCCCCGCGATCACGAACCCAGAGTCAATCCGTGGTTACCAGCGCAGAGCGAGATTCTTCTCCCGCGCCTGCGGGATCAGAATAACATGCGGGGACGGTAAGCGGTAACGGCTACCAGTAGCTCAATCGATTGGAGCGCCGCCACGTTCGATTTTCAAGACAACAGGGTCGTGCTGATGGTAAGTTTGAAGCAGCCGTAATCTTGCCTGTGCGGGAGGTAAAGTAATGGCCCAAGCGACGGCGCCGGTGGCAATGCCAGACATTCAAAAACTTGCGGATCAGATTGCGGAGCGGTTCAAGCCTTGCCGGGTGATTTTGTTTGGGTCTTACGCCACAGGCATGCCAACCGCCGACAGCGACGTGGATTTACTGGTGGTCATGGCGAACCCGCCGGGATGGCAGGAAGCTTCCCGCATCAAATCCGAATGGCAATCTCAACTTCCAGCAAGACTGCAAATCCTCTTTATGGAAAGCCGGCAATTTGAAGAAACCAGGAATGTGATCGGCGGAATCGCCTATCCCGCCTCCCACGGCGGCAAGCTTCTCTATGAGCAGAACTCGTGAGCAGGTGATTTGGGATTTCGTGCAGGAATGGATGCGTAAGGCCGAGGGCGATCTTCGGGCTGCCGAACACCTTCTGGCGCTTGAACAGCAGGATTATTTCACCGCAGCGTTTCACGCCCAACAAGCAGCCGAGAAACTTTTGAAAGCCTTCCTGGTTCGCCATCAGGTTCCTTTCGGAAAGACGCATGACATTCATGAACTTATCGAGCTGGCCGCCACGCAAGACGCTTCACTGAAGCAGGAATTGGCATCGGCGGAGTCGTTGACGCCCTTCGGCGTTGAATTTCGTTATCCAGGCGACCAAGTGGCGGATCTTCAGACAGCCGAGCACGCGGTCGAGGAAGCCCGGCGTGTGCGTGCTACAATTCTCGAACACCTTCGCGACTACTTGAGCCGAGGGCGGTAATGGCCTCGGCTTTGTCAAGCGACACACCTTGGCAGGACGGCGGGAGCCGGTGGCGCAGGTCAAACTTGACCACATTTGTGGTATAATTTGACCCTATGCTTGACTTGCGTTCCAAGGCGCGGCAGCGTTTGCTGGCCTATTATTTTACCAACCCCACCGCCCGGCGTCATCTGCGGGACCTGGCGGACCGTCTGACCATCGATCCCTCCAACCTCTCGAGAGAGATGCGGCACCTGGAGCGCGCGGGACTTTTTCGGTCGGAAGTGATTGGCCGCCAAAAGTATTTCGAGCTCAACCGGGATTATGCCCTTTACGATGAGGTGCGCAGCATCGTCACGAAAACCATCGGCGCGGCGCCTTTGATTGCACAAGCCCTGCGGAGCATTGAGGCCATTGAGGACGCCTATCTCTACGGGTCATTCGCACGCAACCGGCAGGATGCGGCGAGCGATATCGATGTGCTGGTGATCGGCGTCCCTCCTCGTGAAGCCCTGGCGCAAGCGGTGGGGAAGCTGGAGCGGCGCCTGGGGCGCGAAATCAACACTACGGTTATGACCCGGAAAGAATTCCGCTCGCGCCGCAGTCACATGGATGCTTTCCTTGAAAACGTCTGGCACAATAAGCCCGTTTCGCTTCTGGGCGCCAATGAAAAAGCTAAAGCCTCACACCGTTGATTGGGTGCAAATCGACCGGTTTCTCGCCAGCGCGGATAAGAAACTTGCCTCGGCGCATAAGATTCTCGCTTTCGACGAAGAAGCTTGCCTCGAGCAAGCATATGAAGCGATGTTGAAAGCCTCCCTCGGGTTTATGTTTAGCCACGGTTTCCGCGCACGAAGCCAGCCGGGGCATCATATCGCGATTATTGAATTCGTTCGGACGCGGATTGACAAGAAGCACGCTGGACTATTGACGGTCTTCGACCGTCTCCGGCGAAAGCGGAATGTGGCCCTTTATGACGACACCGGATTTGTTTCTCACCACGAAGCCGAGGAGGCTCTGGAAACCTGCCGCGACTATATAAGAGTCATCCGCGCGGAGATCGCGGCGAGAAAACCATGATATTTGCCAGCGCGATGCCTTGGTCTCCCCGCAGCGAGTTTTCTTGATCGTGTGCTCTTTCCCCGCGCGCCCGCGATTTCTTCAGTAACCCCTTTTCTTGTGCACCTCATTCAACAAGAGCAGACCAGCCACATAGCGGCGGACGTTTTCAACGAACAATCCTATAGAGCTGGTCGCCTCGGTCAGCTGATCGCCTCGGTCACCGGGTTTGTGACCATGGGCCTTTTCGTCGGGGCGTCAAACCCACAGTCAATTCGTCAACCGACAAATTGACGGCGGCTACGACCCCACTCATTTATGTTGCATATTAGAGCAGAATATGAGGTAATTTGAGTATGACAAGAATTCAGCCAGTTCTTTCCAAAGCCGAAGCGGAGCTGGTGGACCAGGTGGCGCAACTGACCCGGACCAAGCGCACCGACGTGATCAAGAACGCCCTGGCGGTCTACCACTGGTTTGTGCGGCAGGCGATTACGGGAGCGCGGGTGGTGGCGCGCAAACCCACGGGTGAGGAACTCGAACTCGAAACGGCCGAGCTGGCGTCGCTGGAGGGCAAAGGCAATCGCCTGACCCCCAAGGAGCTGGGCTTGCTGGCTCGAAAACTGGCCGCAGCCTCCGACCCCTCCGAAGCCGCGCGGCTGAAAGAGCGCCTCACGCGGGGATTTTACGGGATATAGCGGCTTGCCGCGCTGAAGCTCTTACCGCCACCGCACCCCCTCACCCGTCCCGATGAGATCGGGACACCCTCTCCTCCAAGGGGGCGAGGGCTATTAGTTCCAAGAATTGTAAACTTTAGACGGGGCTAGAGGCCCGCGCCGGCGCGCCAAGCTCCGGCCGGTGGATGAGACCAGACTTCCATGCCCAAGATTCGACGTTACGATATTCCTCCCGCGCCGTTCCAGCATCTGCTCGATCGGATTCACTCGCGCCAAATTCCCAGCGATCAATTGGTGTTGCTCTCCGCGTGGCTGGACACCGAACCTGAGGTGCCCGAGGGGGCGTGGTACAAACGCTTATCCGGCGTGACGGTTTGCGGCGAGGGCGAATGGATCAAACCTTTCCTTCTGCCGGGGCAACATCCCACAGGCAAGCGGATTTCATAAGCAGAGCGAGCAACGCACAGCGGATAACCTGGTCAGAGCCGGTGGGCTGACGGGCAGCGGTTAACAGCTTAGAGCGAGATTCTTCTCCCGCGTCGCCACTTGGTGAGAAGGGGTAGCCTGCACGGACTCCTTATTAGCGAGCTTGACCTACCCTCCCGCCAAACCAAAAGGGCGCGGCAAGCCACGCCTCTACAACCTGCAAGATAAGAGAGGCGTGGCGGAATAGTTTGGCCGCCCTACGAACATTTGATTTGTGGTTTACGTTTGCCTGTGCTATTTCAGTTCACATGCCAGGCAGCTTGCGAACAACAGTAATACTCGCTCTGATTTTAATCACGAGACAAGCTCCCGCGCTGGCGATTGACGGCGCGCAGAGTGGCGCCGCCCTGAAGAAGACTTCACCAGCCCCACTAGGTTGTGATACCGAAGATAAGCCAACCACCCTTAAAGCCCACTTCGATCATTTCACCGGGGCGCTGATCAGCCCCGGGACAGTGATCCTTCCGGTCATCACCAGCAGTGCCGGCCAGGCCCTCACTGCGCACGCGGGTTACAGCAGTGACTGGACGGGGTTCGGCCGGCACTATCGTGATAGCGTGATTGGAAACGTCGGCGGAAAATTTGTGGAGAAGTTTGCCCTGCCAGCTTTGTTCCATGAGGACGAGAGCTATTGCGCACTCGGACCCGGCGTTGACCCGAAGGAGCGCGCCCGGCACGTGCTGGAGCACTTGATCTGGACGAGGTCTGACGATCATTCGCGGAGACGCTTTGCGGTTTCCAAAATACCCGGGGCCATGATGATGGCCGCCGCCGCGAACGCCTACCTGCCGCCAGCGCAACGGACGGCGTCCGCCACCGGAAAGCGGATGCTCGAAAATCTGGGAGGATATTTGTTGTACGACGCTTTCTTGGAATTCCGCACCGTCGGAAACTCAAACCGTCCGATGGCAAGGTTTTGCAAGAAGTGGAAAATATGCGATTAGAAGTTCACGGTACTGATCCACCGGTTCAAGCAGACTTTTGGGGCCAAGACGGAGTGAACTAACAATCCAGATTAGAGAGGTTACGGTGCTGACTAACCGTTCCGGGAATCAGGCTTAAGCAGCCGTTGAGAGGAATTAATGAATGGACAAAGGGCGGGAAAAGGCGAGGCCACAGAGATGATAGCGGTCAGACAAGGTGACCGAAATCACCTTTGCCTTTATATTTCGTGCTTTGGACGATTGGGCTGACATATGCTTGGGCAAAGCCGGTGGAGGGATCTCCACCGAGATTTTGGAAGAACTGGGTAAATAGCGGCGAGTCACCAGGAGGGCTCCGCCCGCGCTGATATTAATTGCGGTACTAAACTCCAGGAAGTCCTTTCCCTGCTCATCCACACCCCGAATAAACATCGGCACCGGAACTGGGAGTCGTTGCCATCGACGCCTCTCAGCACTAGAAATTGACTCGGGCACGGATTGGCTCCTTTGATCGCTCTCGGAATCCCTAGCATCCATCGGGCCAAACATCGGCGCACCAGCGGATTTTACCAAGACTATTAAACACTAATAAAAACAACAGCTTAAGGATGTCGATGTGACTTTATAGCCGGCGCAATAGTGGTTAGAGGGCGGTTAACTTAGTTGGTCAAGCGCAAGCTTTTGCCTTGGAAGGACAAAAATTTTCCATTTCCTCCATTGACTTAAGCCCAAGTCATTTGTAATATTGCTTGAACACTTCAATGAAATTTGAGTCGTCAGTGCAGGTTAAGCGCAGATAAGGGGTGGGGAGTCCGCCCCCCGAACAGGTTCATATCCCAAGATGGTGGAGTTGTCTCCACGGGTGGCTCCTAATACCGGCAGGGAGTTCCGGAGTCGCCGGAATTCCAGGATGGCTTTGGGCAAGGAGTTTTGGCAGTGGGAACACAGAAGAATCCCCCGGAAGACCTGATGTTGCCCTCCGAACCGACGCCTCCTGTTGACTCTGTTGCGCTGCCTTCGCTCTACAAAGAGATGCTGGAGCAGTTTGCACGACTCCAGGAGCAAGTGCAAAAACGCACCGTAGGGCTGGCCTCGGCAGCCCATGAGCTGAAAACACCCCTGGCGATTATTGGGGGATACATCGAGCACTTGTTAAGTGAGAAGCCCGGTCCCCTGACTGAACAGCAGCGTCGTGCCTTAAGAGATTCACGCTCCAACTGCAAACGACTGCAGCGATTCATTCAGGACTTTCTGGCCTACAGCGCCCTCGAAACGGGCAAAATTACGCTCAAGCTCGAGCCCGGTGACCTCCGTGCGTGTTTATCGGAGGTAAATGAAATCTGGCTTCCGCTATTTCAAGAGAAAGGCATTGCCCTATATTTCTTATGTCCGGACAAATTGCCCCTTCTTCCGTTTGATTCATTTAAAGTCCAACAAATCGTTTCAGACTTTCTTGAGAACGCGAGGAAGTATACGCCCAAAGGCGGAACAGTGTGGATCTCCGCCGAGCTATACCACTGGGACTATGTGAAGCGCGCGGAGGGCCGCTCCCATGATTCGCGCCCATCGGGCTCTCGCGAAGAACAGAATACGATTCGCATCACGGTTGCGGACACGGGACCCGGAATCGCGCCGGAGTACCTGCAGGAAGTTTTCGATGATTTCTTCCGTATCCCACGAGTTGGCGACGAATTCGGCGGATCGGGATTAGGCCTCGCGATTGCCCGCCGTCTGGTTCATGCCCACGGAGGAAAGATTTGGGTGGAGAGCGAGCCCGGCGCAGGAAGCAGATTTTCCTTCCTGTTGCCCTTGACTCCGCAATAGAATGATTGTGGGTTGGAGCCTTACAGACCATGAACGACCGTGCGAGAATTTTGGTTGTCGACGACGAGCCGAGCATGCTCCAGTATTTGCGTACGGTGCTGGAGGCTGGGTCCTATCAGGTTGACACGGTGCAAACCGGGTCTGAGGCGCTGCTCCGTATTCAAGAAGAACCCGCGCCGGACGTGGTTCTGCTGGATGTCTTGATCCCGGATTTGGATGGGATCAGAACCCTTGAAATGCTCAAGCGGGCGCGTCCCAACCAGAGAGTGGTCATGCTATCCTGCTCGACCGACCCGCGCAAGGTGGTGCAGGCCATCCGCCTGGGTGCGGTGGACTACCTGACCAAACCATTTCAATTGGACGACCTGGAAGCGGTGCTTCGGCACTCTTTGACTTTGGAAATTGCCCCCCATGAACCTTCCGAGGGTGGAGACAAGATTGAAGAACTGGGAGATGATTTGTGCTTTATCGGCGCCAGTCCCGCCATGCGGAAGATCCGTGCCCAGATTGAGCAGATGGCGGCAGTGAATGTGCCGGTGCTGATCCTGGGAGAAAGTGGGACGGGCAAGGAAATTGTGGCCCGACTGATCCATCAAATTTCTCCGCGCGCGGACCGCACTTTTCTGAAAGTAAATTGCGCCGCGCTCCCCGCCGATCTTTTGGAAAGCGAATTATTTGGATACGAAGTGGGCGCGTTTACGGGCGCCACCCGGCCCAAACCAGGCAAGTTTGAGATTTGCGACAAGGGGACGATTCTGCTGGATGAAATCGGCGAGATGCCCATTGGTTTGCAGGCAAAATTGTTGCACGTCCTCCAGGATCAGGAGTTTTCCCGATTGGGCAGCCGCACGACCATCAAAGTCGACGTGCGGATTCTGGCCGCCACCAACGTGGACATTGCGCAGGCGATCGCGGCCAAAATGCTGCGCGAGGATTTGTATTACCGGATGAACGCTTTCACGCTCAATCTTCCTCCGTTGCGCGAGCGCCGTGAGGAAATTCCACTTCTGTTGGGACAATTCATGGCGCGGTACGCCGGCCGTTATGCCCGCCCGCCGCTTCCACTCTCCCCCGGCCTGGTCGATGCCTGTGTGCGCTATTCGTGGCCGGGAAATCTTCGCGAGCTGGAGAATTTCGTCAAGCGCTACCTGATCCTCGGAGATGAATCGCTGGTGCGAAGCGAGCTGGAAGTGAAAGCGGAGACCAGGGAAGCGGACGGGCAACAATCCAAGACTGCCGGCAGTCAACCCTCCGGAGGCTTGAAGTCGCTGGTTCGCGGCCTCAAGGACGAAGCGGAGATGGAGGCCATCAGCCGAGCCCTTGAAGAGACTAAATGGAATCGCAAACAGGCTGCCAAGCTCCTCAGCATCAGCTATAAGGCCCTGCTTTATAAGATCCGCCAATACGGAATTGAGCAGTAAGGCCGCCCGGATTTAAACCCTCCCGTTTACCGAAATAAGCGACCGCTCGACCCTTCCAAGGCATGCACAAATATGTCGCCATCTGTGGCGTTCTTTCAACCTCTCAAAGAGAAGTATTCTTCCTATATGTGAAAAAGTTTTCCCTTTTTATCAGCGCTTGTCCGCGTAAGTCCATGGGCAAGGAACCTCGCGTCGTATCCCATGGATCGCCCCCATTTTATTGAAAATAAGTCATGTGGCAGTCCATGAAAAATCACGGGTTGAGACTGATCTTCCACCCGTAAAGTGACTTAGTTTGGCACTACATGTGCAACGTAGTTGGCTTGGTCACAAACACACAGAAACTTGAGGGGTGAACATGGCAACCATGGCGAATACCTCGAAGGGGCAAGTGTCAGACGATTCGGCGCTGATGCCTCCGGAGCAAGTGATTTTTGGGCAATCCCGGGAGATGCAAGCGGTTCGGCAAGTGGTGGAGAGAGTAGCTGGAGCGGACATCCCAGTTCTCATCCAGGGTGAGAGTGGCACTGGGAAAGAAGTGGTCGCCAAATTAATCCACAGCATGTCGAATTGGTCGGAAGGGCCGTTGGTGAAGGTGAATTGCCCGGCCATCCCCGGAACACTGATTGAAAGCGAGCTTTTTGGTTACGAGCGGGGTGCATTCACGGGAGCCTATGGCTCCAAGCCGGGGCGCATGGAATTGGCCGATCGCGGCACACTCTTTCTGGACGAAATCTCAGAGCTCGAGTTAGGCTTGCAAGCAAAACTATTGCAATTCCTCCAAGATGGCCGATTTTGCCGGATTGGCGCCAAGGAAGACACTCAAGTGGAGGCGCGCGTCATCTGCGCCACCAACCGCCAGCTCGATCAGGAAGTTGTGAAGGGCACATTTCGGGAAGACCTGTACTACCGGATCAATGTGGTCAGCATTCACCTTCCCCGGCTGGCTCAACGCCCTGACGACATCCCAAACCTCATCCAATATTTCCTCCAGTTCTACAGCGGGAAATTCAATCATCCCGTTCGGCAATTTTCGTCCCAAGTTGCCAAAGTTTTGTATAGCTACGACTGGCCCGGAAATATCCGGCAACTGGAAAACCTGGTGAAGCGGTACGTCGTGCTGGGCTCCGAGGATTCGATTGTCAGCCAATTGGGGGTTTCCAATCGAGGCCGGTCCGATTACCAAACTGAAATCGGGACGGGAGGATCGATTTCTCTCAAAAAGGTAACGCGCGACGCGGTGCGGGTGCTCGAGCGTGACCTCATCCTCAAGGCCCTGCAAGCCAACCACTGGAATCGAAAGCGCGTGGCCAAGGCTTTAAGCATTTCCTACCGCGCTTTGCTCTACAAAATCCGCCAGGCGAATCTGCCTTCCGCGAGAACGCGCGGCAATGCCATGGAGCTTACGCAAACCGTGGCCAATTAAGCTGAGCACCTCCAGGTTTCCTCATTCGCCCGCTGGAAGTCCCGGCCGGAAACGCGTTGGGCGGTTCCGAGCAGACTTGATTGATATATGAGCGTCGTTTCTGAGCAACCCCGAACCACCCGGATTCACGACAAGATGAAGGTTCATCCGGGCCCTCCCACGCATTCAGGTTTTCTCAATGGAATGAGTGTGGACGTTGAAGATTATTTTCACGTCGAAGCTTTCGCCGACCGCATCCACCCCGACACATGGTCGCAGTACCCGCGCAGAGTTGCGGCCAATACTCGCCGGGTGCTGGAGATCTTTCAAGAATCCGGGGCGCGCGCCACCTTTTTTGTGCTTGGATTGGTGGCCGAACAAGAGCCCGCCCTGGTGCGGGAGATTGTGGCCGCAGGCCATGAAGTCGGTTGCCATAGTTATCTGCACCGGCGTGTATTTAATCTGACACCGCAAGAATTTCGCGAGGATACTCGCCGAGCTCGAGGCATCATCGAAGACGCGGGAGGGGTCAAGGTGGTCGGCTATCGCGCACCGACTTTTTCGATTTCGGCAAAATCCCTCTGGGCGCTTGAGATCCTTGCCGAAGAAGGGTTCCTTTACGATTCCAGCGTTTTCCCAATCAGGCACGATCTTTATGGCATGCCCAATGCACCCAGGTTTCCCTTTCGCTGGGCATGCGGAGAGGGGCGCGTTCTTTATGAGATTCCCCCCTTGACTTTGCGTGTGCTCGGCCGCAACGTCGCTGTTGCTGGCGGGGGGCATTTGCGCATACTTCCCATGGCATTCACCCGCTGGGCCATGCGCCGCATTCGCCAGCGCGAAGGGCGGGCCGCGATCGTCTATTTCCATCCTTGGGAAGTCGACCCCGACCAGCCAAGACTGCCGGGGAAATTGAAGTCAAGGCTGCGCCACTACACCAATCTGCGCCGCATGGGCAACCGCGTGAGGGAAATTCTCAGGGGTGGCGAGTTTGTATCGCTGGGAGCATTCCTTGAAAGCCAAATTGAAAATGGCCAAATCCAAACAGAACTCAGTCCCAGCGCGGGCTAACGCGGCTTTCGCCCCGGTAGGGTTCAACCCTCCAGGCGAGCTGTCTTCTTCCCGACGACATCCTGACTGCCTTTTCTTTCTTCAGTATAATCACGCTTTCGACTTGACAATCTGAACAGCCAACGCCAAGATGTGTACAGGGGATTGCTCACGCCTGTAGTCTTGCTCTAATCGGGGCTTTTGAGCCCGGGCTAACCGCAAGATTTCCATGCGCTAATTTCAGGAGGCATCAAATGAAATTTACGGGCATTTGTGTCCGCGCTGCCCTGTGGGTGCTCGCTTCAACTGTTGTGGCATCGTTCATGTGGGCCCAACAACCTCTCCCCCTCGATTATCACGCCGTATTCAGGACTCACGTACCTCACATCAACTCTCAGGCTGGCGCTAGCGGAGGGGCGGCATCAAATAACGGGAGGGCCTCCAATCTTTCAAATATGGGTGGCTCACCCGATACGGTGGGCCCCATGGTGACACTGACCACTTCGGCTCCCGAAGGTGAGGAATACATCGCAGTGGATCCCACGAGCATGAACAATTTGGTGGCGGTCATCAGCGATTTTTCATTGCGCGGGGGCTACAACACAACCAAGTATGCGGTTTCGTTCAGCAACGGTGGAGCCGGGACCTGGTCCGAAAACTTTGTCCCCCTTTTGAATGGGAGTCCCGCCACCAGTGATTCGCAAACGTGGGAAGCCAACAGCGATCCAGTAGTAGCCATCGACAAGAGCGGAAACGTCTTTGCGTCGAACCTATACCTTAACGGCAGCAATTCTGCCAACGGCCTCTACGTCAGCGTGGGGCAACTCACCAGTCCCGATCTCGGCTTCAGCGTGGCGGGGACTTATCCGGTAGTCGCGAACCTATCACCCACCGCCGGCGTGGATGAAGATAAGGACTGGATGACGGTGGACAACACCAACCATGCGGCCACCTCAGGGAATGTCTATGTTTCCTGGACCCACTTCATTGGATCGGCCAGTAACATGATCTACTTTTCAAAGTCCATTGATCACGGGAAGACCTGGTCGGCTCCACTACAAGTAAGCGACGCGTGGCAGAATAACGCCGTGCAGGGCTCCCAGATGGCAGTGGGGCCGGGCGGCGAGTTGTACCTGGCATACGAGGTTTTTTTTGTCGGCAACCAACGAGGGCTTTACCTGGTGAAATCGACAGACGGGGGGCAATCGTTCAGTCCTTCCGTGGCCATCACGCCGCTGTTCAATGAATTGAACTTCAATTCGACCTATCGCAAGAATAGTTTCCCTTCGCTGGCCGTGAGCCCGGTCAACGGAAACGTTTATGTGGTTTATTCCGACCAACCCAACCCTACCGTGGGCGCCGAAGTTGAGTTTATCCTTTCAAAAGATGGCGGAATCACCTTCACATCGCCGGTAGTGCTCAACAACCCCTCCCGAGGCCAGCAGTTTTTTCCCAGCATCGCCGTGGACGGTACAGGGGAAATTCACGTGAGTTGGTTCGACACCCGGAACAGCTCCAAGAACACATCTTCTTATGATATCTACGCCACCAACTCAGTCTCGGACGGAAGCAAGTTTTCCGCTAACGTGCGGGTTACTCCCGCCTCCATCGATGCCGGAAACACCGGCTTCATTGGGGACTATATGGGCATAGCCGCCAGCGCCGGCTTTGCGCATCCGGTGTGGACCAGCGGTGGGTGGAACAACGGCTTGCTCAAAACTGCGACGCTCCATTAAGCGCTGATTCGGAATTATTACCGAACCTCTGGCGACTCTCGCGGCAACCGCTACCATAGCTCGCAACCAATGCAACAGGAATTCCCATGCCGCTGTGCATGGGTCAATTCGTTTCCATGAGCACTTTTCTGCGGGAGTATTGGGCTTCAGGAAGCCTGCCGATTGGGCCTCATGCCGCTGAACACAGGCCTGCCCCCCCTAAACAGCCGACAAACAAGTAAGATTCTTGTGGGCAAACCAACCCAGCCCATAATCGTGCAAAAAGCCGGCTTGGTATCTGGACTTTAAAAGAGGTAGTAAGGGACTTGGATTTATGTGCAGGAAACTTCACATTTCAAATTTGACTTGGCTGCCAAACAGTCCGCATCTCATTGAAAACAAGCAATTATCATTAGTATTTAGTTTGGAGGCCAGCGTGCTTAGCTTGTAAGTGCAATTCAAATTCTGGGTGAATCCAAGGAGCGTCTGACATGAAGAAAATGGCTTATCTGTTAGCTGTATGCTTGTTTTTGTTGCCCGCGGCCGCATTAGCTGACACAATCGACTTTAACACTGGCGGCGGTGGCGGCACTTGGAGTTGGAATGGTGCGGGGACTAGCTTGGTGGGTCTCGGCATTAACCTTGTTTCGGCGTCCACAGTGCCCCCAAATGCCAATTCTCCGCAAGTGTTGGCTGGGTCGAGCCTCTCTTGGACTACGGGAGCGGCAGGCAGCGTCAACCTGAGCAACCCTGTAGTCGCGGACTTTGGTTCCGGTGGAACCATTAGCATAGCAGGCTGCGGAGGGACCTGCCTTACGGGTACTCTTACTGGTGGCGATGTCCAGTATTTTGGCCCGGTGGGCGGCGATGTAGTCTACATCAGCTTTGTGAATGCAACCATCAATTCGGCTGTGTTTACTGCGCTAGGGATAGCGCCCGATTCTGGTTTATACAACGGTGGGCTTTCGATTAACTTGGGAGCGGTAGGTACCAACTGCAACGAGTCTACGTACTGCGGGTCGTGGGCCAGCGCGGATTTGAAATTGAACCCGGTGCCCGAGCCAGGTAGCCTTGCATTGTTTGGAACTGGCCTCCTGGGCATGGCGGGCTTCTTGCGCCGCAAATTCGCCCGACTCTAAGCCTTACTCGCTTCCCTTCTCTCTGATCTCCTTGCTTTCTCCCAAGCCCCTCGGTCCAACCCGAGGGGCTTTGCTTTTCTGCGTAGGGGCAGGCCTTGTGCCTGCCCTTTTCTTTAGGACACGGACAAGCGTCGGAGGAACGGCAACAAAGGGCACCCATCCGTCAGCTGACGGAGGTGCCCCTACGGTGGGGAATATGTAGGGGCAGGCACAAGGCCTGCCCCTTTCTTCTTGGACACGGACAATGTTCGCCGGAACGACATCAAAAGGCGCCCACAAGGGGCGCCCCTACTTCAGGTTATCCGCCGAGCACGGTGAGCGCCTTGCGAATATCGTCGGCGTGCGGATACTTCGGGTCGATTTGCAGCGCGCGCTCCAGATGTTCTTTGGCTTGCGCGCGATCGTTGGCGCCCTCGTAAGCCATGCCCAAGTGGTATTGATAATTAGGGTTATTCGGTTCCGCTTTCGCAGCTCCTTCCAGAAGGTCGATGGCCAGCCGGTAGGAAGCCTTTTGATAATACGCCCAGGCCAGGGTGTCCGCAGAGTAGGGTGAGTTTGGCAATCCGCGACGGGCCACTTGCGCGTAACTGAGGGCCACGTCACTATTGCCACCATGCTCGAGCAGCAAGTAGGCCAGATTATTAGCGGCCAGGGGATAGTCGGGGACGATCTGCAGCGCCTTCTGATAAAGGGTCTGCGCCTTCTGCCAGTTGCCCCGTGAATCTTCCAGGATGCCCAGCATCATCACAGGGCGAACGTCGCGCGGGTATCTTTGAATCATGGTCTCATAGTCCGCCACCGCTTTGTCAGCGGATCCCCGCGCGGCCTGAACCCGGGCCAGCAACAAGAATGCATTGCCATTATTGGGGTCGAGCTCGACTGCCTTCTGCAATGCCGCTTCAGCCTTGTCCGGTTCCTTGTTTCCCATCAAGAGTGTGCCCAACAAAGCGTAAAAAGTGCTGTTGTTGGGCGCCTTGGAGATTTGCGCGTTCACCCGGTCCAGGGCCTTCGGGATCTGTTTTTGCTGGATGTCAATTGCCACCAGGTCCTGAAGGGCTTCGCTCGAATTCGGATTGAGCGTCAGGGCCTGTTCGAATAGCTTTTCGGCCTCGGGGGAACGTTTTTGGAGGAGCCGCAACACGCCCATGCTGGTGTAAGCTGCCGGGTCCTGAGGCGCTAATTCCATGGCCTTTTTCAGGTCGGCCTCAGCGCCCGCAGCATCCTTCTTCATCATTCTTGCATTTGAACGCAAGAGGTATCCCTTGGGATAGGCGGGCGCGGCCTCAATGAGTTTTTGGCTGACTTGCTCAAGCATGTCCGCATCACCCTTGCGCACCGCAACTTGCGCCAAGGCCTCGAGTGGGCCGGTCATGTTGGGGCGGAGTTTGACCGCGGCTTGCCACTCGGAAGTAGCCTGTCCCACGTCGCCGGATTGCGCGAAGGCGATCCCGAGCTGGTAATGGGCGATGGCATTGTTGGGATCAGCTTTCAGTGCCGACTGCAACAAGGGGATTGCATCTGCGGATTTGGATTCCCGGTTAAAAATCTCGGCCCGGTAGATTTGTCCGTCCAGATCTTTGGAATCGTTCTTCAGAATCTCGTCATTTAGTTTCGCGGCATCGGCCAACTGGTTTTTTAGAATCAGGAGCTCGATGTAATTCTTCTTCACGCGCAGGTCTTTGGGGTGGGCTTGATAAAGCGAGGCATATTCAGCTAAAGCCTTGTCGTTTTCACCAAAGCTGAAGTAATAGTCGCCCAGCATTCGATAGGCTTCGGAATTGTCGGGCATCTTGCTCTTGGCGTCCTTCAAGACTTGTTCCGCTTTGTCCGGTTGTTTTTGAGCGATATCAAGGCGCGCCAGGGCGGCGTAGGTGGCCGGGTTCTTGGGATTAAGATCCATGGCGTGGCGCAATTGCTCCTCGGCTTCGGACCAGCGCTTTTGCTGCCCGTAAAAGCTGGCCAGGGCCATCAGGGCCGGCACCGACTTGGGATCGAGTTGAACGGCCTTCTTCAAGCTCGCTTCGGCCGCCGCCGGTTGCTTGGCAATTTCCTGCAATCCACCAAGGTTCAGATAGGACTTGGAGAGGTTGGGATTGAGCTGGACGGCCGCTTGCATTTGTGCCAACGATTCATCCGGTTTTCCTTCGCCGGCCAGGGCGTCGGCCAGCAGGGTGTGAGCGTCCACATTATCGGGTTCGGCGGCGACCACGATCTTGGCTTGCTCTTCCGCCTTCTTAAATTCTCGTCCCGCAAAAAGAAGATTGCCAAGATCCACGCGAGCCTTGTTATTCTTGGGAGCAAGATCGACGGTGCGCTGCAACTCCGCGTAAGCCTGGTTGAAGATTTTCAATTTCATGTAGCACTGCGCCAGTTGGTAGTGTGCGTCCGCGTAAGCGGGGTCTATCTTGATGGCATTTTGGAATTGGATGGCCGCTTCGCGGTACTTCTCGGTTTGGAAGTAACGCGTGCCACTGTCAAAGTAGGCGTGTTTTTCCTTGTTGGGATCGTGCGAACATCCCGCCACAAAAGCTGCCAGCAGGACGATAACCAACCCATAGCGCAATGCATATCGGTTTTTCATAACGGCATTCTCCAACTGAGGCTCTTGTTCCTCAATGCGAATAGATTAGCAGATTCCCAGCGCAACTGGTAGGGGCACCCCTTGTGGGTGCCCTTTTGGTGTGGGATTATATTCAGACGGAAAACAAAAAGGGCACCCACAAGGGGTGCCCCTACAAGGAAAAGGCCCCGGTCACGCTTTCGCGGAACCGAGGCCTTTTCAAGGGTGGAATGATTCAATGACTGACCTAAAACTATTACGAAAGCAGCTTGCGTCGCAGGAAGCCTGCCATGCCGAGGATCCCTGTGCCGAACAGGGCCAGCGAGCCGGGCTCGGGAACCGGAGTGCTGCCATCAATATCTTGGGAAAGCAGGTTGTGCGACCCATCCCCTTTAACGACGCCACCTTGGTTGGGGCTGCCAAGAGCTTGCACGTGAACTGCCGAGAACGAAGTTCCGGACGCCATCGTTACATCCACCGTCCAGCTGTAAGTGTTGCCGTTCAGTTCCAGTCCTGGGTTAATGTTCCAGCAGGCGGATTCTGTTACATTACCTGCACAAGCACCAGCGCCAGGGTTTATTGGACCAGTTGACAGCGAGGTGTCAGTAGGATCCATGGCAAATGCGGTTGCGTTGTTGCCCCAGCCTCCCGTTTTGGCACTGACGAGGGACACGCCCATCAAGAAATATGGAGTGCCAGCGGTGGTGTTCGCGGTAACCACCGTAATAGTCACGTCAAAGACGTTCCCTGCGTCTCCGCCGGAGTCTGGCGCGATGCTCACTGACCAGACATCGCCAGCAGTGTCTGTAAATGAGTCGGCCTTCGCCATTGAACCCAGAGCAAGCACCAGAACAGCCGCTGAGAGTAAGCTAAAAACTTTGTTCTTCATCGAATTTCCTCCACCCCTATCCTACAGATTGAGACCCGATCATTTGGGCCTTCAAGCTTTTTAAGCCAGGCAGAATTATGAGTTCAGACTACCCTTTTTACTTCGTATGGCATTTGCGAAGACGCCATGCTAGTAGCAATCGACCCGCCAATCTGCAGTTTTCGGCGCACGGCTAACAAATTCCTATAAGTCAGCCATTATCAAGCAGATGCGAATTGCCCACGGGATTTCAATTTTGGAATCGGGGGTTTGGTGGACCGATGATGTGCACAATGCTTCACTTAAATGGCTAACAGTTTCAATGAATCGTAGGGGCACCTCCGTCACCTGACGGATGGGTACCCTCCTGCACGCCAAGAAGGAATAAGGGTAGCCATCCGTCAGGTGACGGAGGCGCCCCTACCGTTAATCTATTATTTCCAGTTAGATGTGGCTATTAATGGGCATCCATACGCAATGGCTGAGTCTGAATTCGCCATGGGGATTTGGCTGATGTGGAATGGACTTACCGTCCGGTGGAAAGCCATTTCCCTGTAGGGGCACCCCTTGTGGGTGCCCTTTTGCATGCCGAGAAGAAAAATGGCAAGTACGAGGGCTGGAAAATTTAGGGCAGGGACGACAGGAAGAATAACGACAAGCAAGAGGGCACGCACGAGGGCAGGAAGAAAAAAGGGCACCCCAAGGGGTGCCCCTACTTCGGAACGTACTGGACGAGGAGGGGGTCGACGTCCTGAATTAATGCGACCGCACGCTGCTCCGCGCTTGCCACAGTTTCGTTCTGTGCGATGGGGGTCATAAAGCGCACCAAAGCGCCATCGCTTCGGTTCAATCTGATGGCATCGGCTACCAGGTAGAATTTTGCCCAGTACTCGCTGGGGATCACTCTCCCATGAGCCTGATACCAGTAGAGCACCAATTGGCGGTCCAATCCCTTGGCGATGACGTAGCGGTTTACCCTGATGTTGCCGGAACCCGGAATCGACAGCGAGACGCGGCTGAATTCAACCGGCGTCCATCCGGCGCCAGGAAGGCAATTTTGCGGAGAGTGCATGGTGCTGCCCGTCCGTTGGGTGGGGAAATAAGCCAGGAAGAAATCAACCGGGAATTCGTTGGGACTGCGGCTAAAACTGCGCTCAACAAACTCCCCGTCACCAAGCACGTTAAGCGCCCACTGTGGGATGGGAATGTCCCTTCCTTTCCAATTGCCCACTTGCAAGGGAAACTCGGAAGGCGGGCGTGCCGGAGCCAAAGTTTCCGCCTTGCTTCTGGAACGCAGAAAGACGGCGGTGCCGCCGATCAAGACAACGGCAAGCGAGAAACGGATCCACTTGTTCTTCTCAGTCACAGTTTGACTCCCTTCTTACCATCCCATCTGTTTAAAGTCCACCGCATTACAGCTTGGAGGGCAAAGAGCATGGCCAGTGAGCTGACGAAGATGACCCAGCCCTGAAACTCGTGAAAGAAACCCTGGGCCTTATCGGGGTCCCAATAGTTGCCAAGCAATCCCGTGCCCATGATGCGCAGGCCGTTGGCGGCCACGGCGATGGGGATGGATGCCAGGGCCAAAATAATGCGGGTCAGATTTCGGGTTTCCACCAGATATCCAAAAATGACGGCCAGAGCGCCAAGCGACATCAAGGAACGAATCCCGCTGCACGCTTGCGCGACCTCAAGGGTCATGGTGGGCAGTTGAATGATATTGCCGTCCCTCAGTACCGGCACGCCTATAAAAGTCAGGAGCGAGCCCGCCATGTGCGCCGCAAGAAACTGGAGCGGAAAGGCGACCTGATTAAAGACAATTACGGGAATGGGAATCATAAAGAAAAGGAACGCCCAGGGAAAAAGCAAAACGCGGAAGTAGCCCCATCCCAAATAAAAGATCAACAGGCCGGCCAAAAGAAAGACGAACGAGGAGCGCGCAAGGAAGAATTCAGCGCCCAGAACTCCCAGGCAAAGGATCACGAGTGAGCACGCAATGACTCCCAGCCCGAACCATGAGGGTTTGGGGTGTAAAGTGCCCAATTGTTTGCGCTTCTGCCAGACGACCAGGCCTGAGAAGAACGGAATGAGAAATCCGTGGGAGAAGTTGGGGTCAGTCCACCAGTTTATTACCAACTCAAAAAGTATCCGGTAATAAAGGAAGCCAACCAGAACGCCTAACAACGCGGCTCTAAACCAGAATGCGCCGCCGCGTAATTTTTCCGGGAATTCAACGGGTTCGACCAAATTTGCCTCAATTGGACCCATGGGGACAGACCGAAAGAAAGATTAGCTTATCTCTTGAATGGTTGCAATCAAACATACGAGCACATCACGAAATAGACAGAGGAAAAGGGCGAACGCTGTTCGCCCCTACGAGTTCCTTTGCGCCTTTGCGGCTTGGCGCGAGGATGTTTCGGTTTTGGTAAACTTCAAGGCAAACAATCTCGCGCCAAGGCGCTAAGGCGCAAGGAGGGCACCCACAAGGGGTGCCCCTACAAGGGAAAATTTATTCCACTTAGTGGAATTATGTTAGAATTTCAAGGACATTCTTGGGACGGTGCCTTAATGCGATCGCCATTCGCAATTGGTTCTAAACACATCGGTTAATTGAAGTTCTTGCGGCCAATGCGGTTTAAGGCCGGATGGTAAGTGTCTTGCTCCGTCATTCTCGAAATAGAAATTCGAACGGGCAACAAAATTGGCGGACATCTCTTTTGAGGATGAAGATGGACAGGACGAGTACCCAAGCGATTGACCACACCGGGGCTGCTTCATGGTCCAACGGTGAAGGCCACTACTTCCTGGCCGCATCCAGCCCTGCCATGCGCGAGGTCGAGCAAATCATTGCCAATGTGGCCCCTACTGATTTTCCTCTCCTTTTGATGGGGGAGAGTGGAGTGGGCAAAGAGGCGGTTGCGTCGCATATCCATCGCCACTCGCTTCGAAGCGACAAGTCGTTCACGAAAATAATTTGCGGCGCCTTGACGCCTGAGAGTTTTGAAACTCTACGGCGCGAATCTGAGTCGGAGAACGGTCATGGCCGATCTTCAAAAATCGGCACTTTATTCCTGGATGAGATTACCGATTTGGCTTCACCCTGTCAAGCGGGTTTGTTGCAAGCCTTTCCTGATGGTGAAATTAATCCCCTGGGACATTTCTTGAGCGCGCGCATCATTTCCACCACCACGAAATCCCCCGAAGAATTGGAACAGATGCTCGACCGCGGCAGTTTGCGGAGAGATCTTTTCTACCGGCTCAAAGGTGTTTGCCTGCGCCTTCCACCTCTGCGAGAGCGCAAAGAAGACATTGCTGCTCTGGCCGAATTCCTGCTGCGCAAGAACGCCTCCCAACTGGGCAGGCCCCAACCCTCGATCAGCGCGCGAGCCCTTCAGATTTTGCAGGAATACCCATGGCCCGGAAATATTCGGGAGCTGGAGAATGTGGTCAAGAAGATAGTAGCTTTGGGAAGCGATTCGGCTGTCTCTGACCTGGAACCCTCAAACCCGGGCACGCGAAGTTCACACGGAAATATTGAAAACCTTTCATTGAAACAAGCGGCGCGCGCCGCCTCGCGTCAAGTAGAAAAAGAAATGATCTTGAGAGTTCTCACGCGGACGCACTGGAATCGTAAACGGGCGGCTCAACACCTTCAAATCAGTTACAAAGCTCTGTTATACAAGCTGAGGCAAATGGGATTGGACGAGTCGGGAACTCTGTAGACTCCGGAGGATGAGACATGAAAAGAATCAACTTGAGGGGCCTGGAAGCCATGCTTGTCGTTTTGCTGATGGCGGGGCTTGGGCAGACCGCGCTTGGCCAAAAAAAGAAGCAGGCGGGTAAGTCAGGGGCAACACCCGCGGCGGCCAGTACCGAGCAAAAAACAGGCGACGTCGACGCCTCGACCTACGTGATTGGCCCTGAAGATGTGCTCGACATCAACGTCTGGAAAGAGCCGGACATTACCCGGTCGGTGCCTGTCCGGCCGGACGGCAAGATATCGGTGCCACTTCTGAACGATATCCAGGCGTCCGGCCTCACGCCAATGCAATTGCAGGAATCTATTAAGGAAGGTTTAAAGAAATTCATTTCGGAACCCCAAGTTACGGTCATTGTGAAGGAAATTAATAGTCGCCGAATCTTCGTCCTGGGAGAGGTTACCCGCCCCGGCGCCTTTGCGATGCTTCCCAACATGACCGTGTTGCAGGCTCTGTCGTCTGCCGGCGGGTTTTCCCAATATGCCAAATTGAATGGGATCTATGTGATGCGAACCGAAAATGGCCGCCAGTCAACTTTCCCGTTTAATTATAAGGAAGTAATTCGAGGAAAGAATTCCCAGCAGAACATCATGTTGAAACCAGGGGACACCATCGTAGTTCCTTAGGGGTGACAATTGATGAAGTTAAAAAAGGGCGGATGGATACCGATTTTGATTATGGTGCTGTGTGTTCCCGGCGCTGCCCCAGGGCAGCAGACTGCGCCAGGCGACCAGCAGACCCAACCCGTGGCGCCGGTCACGTCCGATCAGTCAGCACAGGTTGCCGAGGAAGGCCAGACAACCCCTTTAGCCCCCGATCCGCGGTCATTTTCGGGGGCGGAGGAAGTTTCTGTCCAATCGCCGGGGACGGCGCACAGCTATTTCCTGCCCAGCTTTGAGTTTTCAGAAAATGGAGATTCGAATTTAAATTTCGGAACGGGACCACAAAAATTTGAAACGATGTCCTCGATCATGGGCCGCCTTGATTTACAAAGGGCGGGAAGGTTCTCCACCACCACGGCCGAATTTATTGGAGGAGGTTCGATTTATACGCATCGCACCGAATTCAACTCCACCTCCGAGCAATTTGGAATTTCGCATTCCTACCAGGGACGCCGCTGGAGCTTTCTATTGGATGATCGTGCTTCATACCTTCCAGAATCCCCCTTTGGTTATGGCGGCCTCGGCTTTATGGGCGCGCTGGGTACAAGTCTGGGCGGCGCCAATGGCTCGAATCTTGCTAGTCTCAATCCAGCGTTCAGTGCCGACGAAACGCTACTGACGGGCCGGGGTTCCCGGATCCTGAACACGGCAGTGGTCCAGACCCAATATAAAGCAGGCGCGCATTCCGCCATCACCATGACGGGCTCTTTTGGGCTTCTTCACTTTCGAGCGCCTGGATTTACTGATACCAGATCCGGGAACGTCCTCTTTGGATTCAACCACTCATTTACCGCGCGAGACAACGTGGGAATCAGTTACGGGTACAGCCTGTATCGGTACAAACATCTGCCCCAAGGTTTTGACACACACCTGATCGAGCTGGCCTATGGGCATCAGATCAGCGGGCGATGGGCTTTGAATTTTGGGGCCGGCCCACAAATTACAATCATCAAGAATCCGCTGTCAGGCACTGACACATCCCATTCCTGGACGGCAGACGGCTCGCTGAATTATCATTACCAAAAAGAGTCGGTGGCCCTGACCTTTATCCGGGGCAACAATAACGGTGGAGGGGTGCTGGCCGGGGCGTTTACGGACAACGTGCGCGGGGATTGGAGTACGGAATTTGCCCGCCACTGGACTTTCTCATTGGATCCCGGCTTCGCTCACAACCGGAGCCTTCCGCAAACCACGGCAGGCAGTTCAGAAGTGACTTTTAACGCAGCGTATGTGGGCGCCAGCGTGAGCCGGAAGTTCGGCCGCAACACATCCATGTTTTTTACCTACAACTTCCAGAATCAAAGATCCAATGCGGCGCCTTGCAGTACAGGCAACTGCAGGTCAGGTTTGCACCGGCATGTTTTAGGTTTCGGTTTCGACTTTCATCCCCGTCAGATTACGGTCGACTGACCGGGGCAACTTCCACTGGGAAGGGCAGGAGGTTCTCATGTTGGGCCATCGACAACTCGGTTTGGAAGATTACCTGGAAATTCTGCGCAAGCGATGGTGGGTGATATTGATTCCCACGATTTTGGGATGCATTGGGGTTTTCCTGGGCTCCCTCGCTGTCTCCGATCAATTTACTTCAACTACTCTGGTGCTCGTCGAACAGCAGAAAGTGCCTGACTCCTTCGTGAAGCCTGTGGATACGGAAGACATCGGGGAAAGAGTGGGGACCATGCAGCAGCAGATTCTGAGCCGCACCCGCCTGCAACCGATTATTGAAAAGTTCGGTCTTTTTAAAAAGGAAAAAGGCAAAGTAGCGATGGAAGATTTGGTCGATGAATTGCGGAAATCTATTGTCGTTACTCCCATACAATCTCTGGTGACCACCAAAACGGGCGAGCTTCCCGGATTCTCCATCAGCTTCACGGGCGATGACCCGAAGTTGTCGCAGCAGGTCTGCTCGGAAATCCTATCCATGTTCATTGAGGAGAACCTTCACCAGAGTGAAGCACGTTCAGTAGGAACAACAGATTTCATGAAAGATCAGCTGGACCAAGCCAAAAAGGGTCTCGACGCACAGGATGCAAAGTTGGCCGAATTCAAGCGCAGATATATCGGCTCGATGCCGGGCAACGAGCAGACTGACATGACGATGATGTCGGCGATTAGCAGCCAGCTTGATGCTGTGACCAGCCAACTCAATCGTGCTCAGCAAGACAAGTCTTATATCGATTCCCTGCTTGCCGAGCAACTGGCCGCCTGGCAGTTGGCGCAAAAAGGTGGAAGCGAAAACGGAAGCCTGGTCGGGGGGGCGCAGCAGCAAGACCCTCTTCAAAAAAAGCTGACCGATCTACAGGCCCAGTTGGTGACCTTGAGATCCCAATATACGGATGATCACCCGGATGTGGTGAAATTAAAGGCGGACATCGCCGCACTCAAGCAGAAGGTAGCGGATAGCGCACCTCCTAAGGAGAACTCCGCACAGGCTAAGGCAGTGGCGATTGCCACCGAACCCCAGGCTATTCAGCAGCTCCGCTTTCAGTCTCATCAGGCCGACGTCATGATCAAAGACAAGACTCGCGAACAGACGCGGCTGCGGGGTCAATTGAGCCTTGCCCAGGGCCGATTATCCATGAGCCCGGGAGTCGAGCAACAATACAAAGAAATAACCAGGGATTACCAGACCGCGCTGGCGTTTTACAACGACTTACTGACGAAGAAGAACCAGGCTGAGATGGCGACCAGCCTGGAACGGGCGCAGCAAGGCGAGCAATTCACGGTGATGGATCCGCCCAACCTACCCGAGAAACCTTCATTCCCCAACCGGCCACAACTCGCCGGTGCCGGATTGGCCGGGGGTTTGGTTCTGGGGTTCGGAATCACCTTGCTCCTGGAGATGAGTGACAAATCGCTGCACACGGAAAATGATGTCGAGCAATTCTTGGGACTTCCCACGCTGGCCATGATTCCCCTTCTCGGCGATGGAGAAGGTAAGAAAGGCGGCACGGGCAAGCCCATCAAGGGTGAGGGCGCCCAGCTTCCTGAACCCGCGCACGTCTAGGAATATTGATGTATAAGCAATTTTTCGGCTTGAAGGAAAATCCCTTCAACGTTAATCCGGACCCGCGCTTCCTGTTTTCGACGGCTCATACCGAGGAAACACTGGCGACGCTCACTTACGGTATCCAGCGCCGGAGGGGCTTTATTCTATTGACCGGGGAGGTGGGCACGGGTAAGACGACGCTGATCAACAAATTCCTGGGATGGCTTCGTCGACAAAGGGTGGCCACGTCGTTTGTCTTCAATCCGGGGCTCGATCCGGATCAATTCTTCGATTACATGCTGGCCGACTTCGGTCTGAATATCGAATCGCGACAGAAGGGCCAGATGCTGATGCGGCTGAACAAATGGCTGCTGGAGCGCTATCTGGTGGGAGGGACGGCGGTCCTGATTGTGGATGAGGCGCAGAACCTTTCAGCGGAAGTGCTGGAAGAGATCCGCCTGTTGACTAATCTGGAGACTTCGACGGAGAAGCTTTTGCAGATTGTATTGTCCGGCCAGCCTGAACTTGAAGAAAAACTCAGCCGGCCCGAACTCCGACAATTGCGGCAGAGGATCACTTTAAGGTGCAAGACCCAGCCGTTGTCGCTCGAGGAGACAGAGCAATACGTTGCCACTCGCCTGCGCATTGCGGGCGCGGATGGCCGTGCCATCTTCACTCCGGAAGCCATTGAGGCAATTCAATTCTACTCCAGGGGAATTCCCCGAGTGATCAACTTGCTCTGCGAGCACGGTCTGATTGGCGCCTTTGCCGAACAGAAAAACCCCGTTCCGGCGGAGCGAATTCAAGAGGTTGCCAGTGAGTTCAAGCTCGACGTGGTTGATCCGCCCCCTTCCGCTAGTCATGCGGAAAGCACACAATTATTGGAGGCCTTTCAGACTCTGGCGACTTTCATGGAAAAGATGCGGCGGCCCCGCTAAGTCCCAACCAGGTAGGATAGTAACAAGGATATTATGAGCCGAATTCATGACGCTTTAAAAAAGGCCGAAGAGGAAAGAGCATCGCGGCGCCTCGACTCGCGGGAGTCAAGTCTCGCTGACCTCTCCGCCATCGGTAAGTCCACTCCGGGAGATGTTCTCCTGCCCGAGGTCGAGGACGCCGGTCCGCTGGCCGCCCTCGAGGCCGAAAAAGGGGACGAACAACTTACGGTTGACACTCTGAAAAGCAAGGTCCGGAGGGTCAAATGGAATCCCAATCTCAAAACCATGCTTTTCTTTGGTCCGGAGTCCTACGCTCTGGGGACGGAAGAATTCCGCACTTTGAGGTCGCGGCTCTATGGATTGCGCGATATGCAGCCCCTCAGAACGATTCTGATCACCAGCGCGTCGCCCGGAGACGGCAAGTCATTCATCGCTGCTAACTTGGCGCAGATTCTTGTCCAGCAACCCGGCCGGCGCGTGTTGTTGATCGACGCGGACCTTCGTTGGTCGCGGCTGCACCTTTCGCTCGGGACCCCCACAGCCCCCGGGTTGACAGAGTATCTTGAGGGGGAAGCCGATGAGTTGACCGTGATGCAGCGAGGGCCGCTGGAAAACCTGTTTTTCATCGCAGGTGGAAGACACGCCGCCAACCCTTCCGAGCTGATCGCCAACGGGCGTTTGAAGAATCTGATTCAGCAGGTTTCGCCGCTGTTCGATTGGGTGATCTTGGATTCGCCGCCGGCGATGGCGGTGTCGGACCCCAGGGTGCTCAGCGACACGTGTGACGGCGTATTGCTGGTGGTCGCGGCGGATCAAGGGCCCTATGAGATCATCCAAAAGACAAGCCAACAATTCAAAGGCAAACGCATGCTGGGCGTGGTCCTGAATCGTGCGGAAGCGCGAAAGAGCTACAGCTATAAATATTATGGATACTATCAGGGCGGGGACGAAAAAGGACGCAAGCATAAGAGGAAGGGTTAAGCAACTTGGTACGCTTGTTTAATGTCTACTATCCAACACGGATTTTAGTTCTCGTGGTGGGTGAGGGCACAATAATTTGCGCATCTTTTCTCGGGGCCGCACTGTTGCGTTTAGGGCCGGATTCACTCCTCGTTTTGAATTATCAATATGGATTTCAAAAGATTTTCGCCATCACCGTTCTTGCTTTGCTCTGTTTGCACTATTTTGACCTTTATGACCTGCAAAGGATTGCTCCCCGGGGCGAGACGTGGTTTCGTTTGCTCGTGGTGGTGGGCATCCTTTCTTTTGTTTTGGCAGGGCTTGAGTATTTGTTTCCCCAATTCGTGCTGGGCAACCAGACTTTTATTGTGGGCCTGTTTATCCTGACCGCCGCGCTTTTCGCCTGGCGTTCAGCTTACAGTTGGATGATCCGCCAGCCGTTCTTGCGTGAACGCGTGTATGTGATGGGGTCTGGCGAACGAGCGAAGTGGTTAGTAGAAACCATGCGCACCAAACCCGAACTTGGCATGGAAGTGGTGGGTTGGACCGGAGATCGCGGGAATGGAACAGAAACGCGGGAGTCGCTGGGGGCCAAATTAGTGGATCAAGCCGGAAGGCACGCCGTTTCGCGCGTTATTGTGGCGTTGGGGGACCGGCGCGGCACCATGCCCGTCCGCGAATTGCTGGATATCCGATTAAGTGGAATCAAAGTTGAAGATGCCACCGGAATTATGGAAAAGATTTCAGGCAAAATGGACGTGGATTCCATTTCTCCAAGCTGGCTGATCTTTTCCGAGGGCTTCGAACTCAAGCAGACGTTTAGGTACGTGCGCCGCTTGGTGTCTTTTGCAGTTTCATTGGTCTCCCTGGTGGTGGTCTTGCCCCTGCTCCCGGTGATTGCAATATTGATCAAACTAACTTCACCCGGCCCGGTACTGTACCGCCAGAAGCGGGTGGGAAGAAACGGAGTGCCATTTTATTGCCTTAAATTTCGGACCATGCGGGCAGACGCCGAGGCCGCCAGCGGCGCCCAATGGGCAGGAGATGACGATCCCCGAATTACTTCGGTCGGCCGCTGGCTGCGGCGAATTCGGCTGGACGAAATTCCCCAACTGTGGAATGTCCTGCGGGGAGATATGGGATTTGTCGGGCCCCGTCCCGAGCGGCCGGAATTTGTCGAGTGGCTGAGCCAGGAAATTCCTTATTATAACCTCCGCCACATCGTCCGCCCTGGCGTTACCGGCTGGGCCCAGATTCGCTATCAGTACGGCGCATCGCTTGAAGATTCGAAGGAGAAGCTGAGATACGACCTTTATTACATCAAGCACCTTTCAGTGAGTTTCGACGTGATGATCATTATGGAGACTCTGAAAATCATCCTGTTGGGCCGCGGGGCAAGGTGAAAAGTCTTGTCTCAGGAGAGTGCGCGTTTGTGGTTCCGGGAAACCAACCGGCACTCTTGGGGCTCATGGAAATGCACCGGCCTTTGAATATGTCGTATTGGAAATAACTTATGGCAAATCCGGACACAATTCGGCTTGCGGCAGTTGGGGACATCGCGCTGAATGGCGGCTACGGAGATTTGTTGCGTCAGGGAAAAGGACATGAGGTCTTTGCCGGCGTCGCACCTCATTTTGCCGGCGCCGATCTCATCATTGGCAATCTCGAAGGCCCGCTGACTTCGGCTCCTTCTGCCTCTCCTCCCTGGCGGCATACTCTTCACGGAGATCCCGGTTACGCACCCGTGCTGCGTTCAGCCGGCTTCCACGTGCTGAGCCTGGCGAACAACCATATGATGGACTACGGCTGGCCCGGCGTTGAGGAAACCATCGAGAAAATTACCGCCCAGGGCATACAAGTGGTCGGCGCAGGAAAGAATTTGGAGGAAGCACGGCGGCCCATCCGAGTATCTGTAAAGGGGGTAAATATTTCTTTCCTGGCATATTGCGGCGTTCCAATCACAAGACCCTTTCATTTGTATGCCGACGTCAACAAACCCGGGATCGCTCCGCTGAATTGTAAGTGGATTATCGAAGACGTCCTTGCGGCAAAGAAGCAAAGTGATATGGTTGTTGTCATTCTGCATTGGGGGCAGGAGCATGTCAGATACCCTGCTCCAGGCCAGCGACGCCTGGCGCGCCAAATCATCGAAGCCGGAGCGGACCTTATCATCGGCCATCATCCGCATGTCATGCAAGGAATCGAGAAAATCCGACAAGGGCTGGTTGCATACAGCCTGGGCAATTTCACATTCGCCGAGGAGCCTTGGGTCGGGACAGACCGCAATGGAGTTCCATTCACGATGTCCATGGGCTTGGGTGAGACTTCACGACGTACGACAGTTCTTATTTTCCGGATTGGGAAGGACGGCACGTTTTCGAGCCACGAGGCCATTCCTGCCTATCTGGGGAGAGACCTCCGCGTAGTTGCTGATTCAAACAGTGAAAGAATCAACCAACTGGAACAGGACAGTAAATTCTTCCATAAACCAGGCTATTCATTTGTTTGGTTAGGCGCCATGCTGAAGGCACGTGGTGCAGCAACCTCAAGCCAGATCGGTCTTGGCCGCGGAATATGGAAACGCCTGCACCGTGTTCGTTTTCGCCATATCCGCGAAGTATTTCGGACTGTTGGCCGTGAGTGGGAGCAATTTCGAGGGCTTAAATAGCGCCACAAAGGACTGTGTTCAGCCCCCTAGGGGGTGACCTTTGTTAATGAACTGAGGAGGGTGCGCGGCGCACATTGAGGTTAAAGACTTGGCCAGTTCCGGACAAAACGACGAAAATCAAGGTACTCGGATGCCTTTAAGCACATCGATCAAAGGCGCAATTAAAGGGGTAATGCAGGGAACTGGGGCCGTTGGTGTGGCCACCCACCTTGTGCGCCCAGATGTGGTTATCTTGCGGTACCACTCGATTCAGCCCTCTTGCGATGGCGAAAGAGGCGCAATGGTAAGGGGGCTTGTCCACCCCCTTTCTGTCTTCTCAGCGCAGATGGAGACCCTCGCCCACCATTATAACCCCGTGACCGTGGAAGATATTTTCACCTATCTCTGCGAAGGTAGGGAGATTCCTAGGCGATCGGTTGCGGTGACATTCGATGATGGGTATGAGGACAACTATGAACTCGCTGCCCCTGTTCTTCACCGCTTGGGAATTCGCGCTTCATTTTACATCATGGTGAGCTCGATCGGCGGTTCGACTTCTCCTTGGTACCGGCGGCTCGACCACGCTTTCGCAACAACTTCAAAGAAAACGTGGGCGGATTCGACGGAAAATTGTAAGCGGGAGCTTGCCGATTACCCGAGCCGCAAGGCGGCGTTTTTGATCGCAAGCCGCCGTTGCGCGTGCTTGTGCGGAGAAATGCAATCTGGAGCGGTTCGAACCATCGAGGACGAACTGGAGGTCGCGCCGCTGACAAAGCAACAATGTCCTATGATGAATAGTGAGCAGCTCCAGGAGTTGCAGCGGGCCGGACACATCATCGGATCTCACACCGTCTCTCACCCAAATTTGGCTCAAATAGGAAACGACGATCTCCATCGAGAGGTTATAGAATCGAAATTACAACTTGAACGGTTGCTGGATGCACCAGTCACCCATTTTTCTTACCCCTCACCTATCCTACAACCGCATTATACAGAGGAAACAATAACGGCCACGAAGAAAGCGGGATACCGGACAGCCGTGACGTGTACCTCAGGACCTGTTCGGGCGGGGCACAATCCTTTGCAATTGACACGTATTACGGTGCCCTTTGAACTCAAAGAATTTCGATGGGTTGTTGATTGTACCTTGATCGGCCGCCGAGTGTAAACTCAAAGAATGCCGCCTTCTTCAAGCGGGGGCAGGGTTCTTTATAGGAGTGAAAGGGAATTGGGAGTTTTGATTCTCGACGGTCATTGTTCTGCCGCCCTAGCTTTCGTGAGATCGCTCGGGAGGGCGGGCTACTTTGTAGCCGTTGGCTCCAGCGCGGGTTCTTTCTCCCCTGCTGCGCTGTCGCGCTACTGTCGATTGCGGATGGAGTACCCAAGGCCCACCGAGGGAGCAGAGAAATTTGCTGAATCGGTGCTTGATTTTTGCCGCACGCAGTCGATTGAACTAATTATTCCTATGACCGAAGTCACTGTACGACCCATGGCGGAATTTGCAGGAAGCTTCGGCAGTTTCACGCGGATTGCAGCGCCCAGCCCGGATGCACTTGAGGCAGTTTCCGACAAGTACGGGACAGTAGTCCGGTCGAATGAGTTCAATATTCCGGTGCCGGAAACGCTTCTTGTTCACTCGATTTCCGACCTGAAAGCCACAGAAGACTGGACGCCGCCAATTGTGGTGAAAGATCGATATTCTGTTCGCTGGTGCGGGGACAAAGGCATGATTGGCTCTACGGGTTATGCGTATTCTCGAAACGAGCTCGTGGAGAAAGTTCAAGAGAAATTGGAAAGGGTGGGCGACGTATTGGTGCAGCAATTCACGCGGGGGGTTGGGGTCGGGTTTGCATGCCTTGTCCTGGAAGGCAAAATCACTCTTCCATTTCAATGGTTGAGGGTCAGAGAGAAGGACCCCCGGGGCTCTGGTAGCAGCGCCAGAATTTCTTTACCCCTGCAACCTGGCATCATCGAGTTATCCGAATTGCTCCTCAAGCGGGCAAGCTTTACCGGCCCAGCCATGGTCGAATTTAAACGAGAGCTTGGGAGCGAGCAATTGACGGTCATGGAAATAAACGGTAGGCCTTGGGGCTCGATGCAACTCCCGATCCAATGTGGCATAAACTACCCATTATTGCTTGCCCAATGGTACCTCGATGGTCGCTTGCCGCCGGAGCGGATTAATTACCACACGGGGATTACCTGCCGCTCGATAGCGGCCGACTTGACTCACTTGGAAAATCTTTGGGGTGGGACACCTCTGGGCTGGCCGGTACCATATCCGAATTTCCTTAGGAGCCTATTCAAGGTAATCATCCCTTGGTATCCGGGCCTCAAGAGTGAAGAGATTAGTTGGCGGGACCCGAAGCCGGGACTTTTCCAGATTGCCCGGTGGTTTGCCAGCCACATGGGAGGTGGAAACTGATGGGTGCCCCACCGCGCTCCCAATCCGTGGTGAAGGGAATCATTCATTGCCACTCCGACCTTTCATATGACTGCAACATGAGTCTTGAAAGGCTGTGTACTCATTTAAGGCAGGAGGGGTTCTCCTTTGTAGCTCTTACCGAGCATGCAAAGGGTGTCAGCGAGGAAGACTACCAGCGATACGTCTCCCAATGTCAGAGCGAAAGCAATGACAGTTTTGTCGTGGTTCCGGGTTTGGAGATTCGCTTTGATGACGGGAACGAGGTCGCAGCAATCGGAGTCACGAAATTTGTAAATGGTAATGTACCCTGTGAAGTTGTTTCTAAGATTCGGGAACAGCAGGGTTACTCTGTTTGGGTGCACCCTCTTAAGCGGGGGCGAAAGCTTGAGCGATTCTTGGACAGCGATGCCGTAGAGGTTCTCAACGGGAAGGTGGACGGGACTCTCTGTCCAAATCCTTTCTTACTCGGTTGTGTACGCAAGGAGAACCAAGACGGGCGTGGTCGCCATGCTATTTTCGGTCTTGACCTTCACGACCTGGAACAATCTCTTGATGTATGGATTGAATGTGAAGTCTCAGCTTTGACGGCCCGCGATGTAGTGGATTCCTTGCGGAATGGCACGTTCGTGAGCTGCGTAGCGAATGGAACGGTGCCCAGCTCGGGCGAGCTTGGAATTATCGCCGATTTCAGGTTTAAACTCTTGCGCATTGCCTGGCGCATGTGGAATTCCCTACGGAGGTTTGCGCCTTTATCTCTGCGAGGGCATCTTATTCGCATGAGTCGCCCCGTTGTAGGGAGAATTAAACGAGGCAGGCGAAATCATCAGTCTTCGGCATTGGCAAACACTGAACATCCATCCATCGGCCGCGCAGAAGGCTCCCTTGCGAAGGGCCGGATTGGTGACAAGCGAAAAAGCTGAAGTCGTTATCGGAATTTGGCAGATGGAGCGCCTTGACCAGAATCCCAAAAGGGATTTGGGGAGATGGCAACCAACGTGAGTACCTTGATGGAAACTGCAATCCGGCATGTGATCTACCCCATGTGGGCCAGAAGAGACCATCCCGGCCTCAACACCTTCTTCCGCGAGTATCAACAAACTCAGTTTTGGCCGGCGGAAAAGATTCGCGAGCTTCAATGGCAAAGGCTTCAAAACACAATCCGGACTGCATTCGAGCGCTGCCCATATTACGCTGAGAGTTTCGGCAAGGCGGGGTTTCGCCCCGAAGACTTCCGAGAAACGGGCGACTTGTCCCGCCTTCCCATATTGACCAAGGATGACATTCGCAATAATCAGGCCGGGTTGCTGGCCCGCGGCGTCCCCCCTGAGAGTTACTTGGACAATTACACCGGCGGTTCAACCGGGAGCCCGATCTCCTTCAAGGTTACCAAGCGTCGCTGGGCCTCGCGCAAAGCAATGACGCTGCGGCACGATCTGTGGTCCGGATGGAAGCTGGGCAACTTGATGGGAGTGCTGTGGGGTCACCCGGACGAGCAGGGCGATAAGTCCACTTGGGGCAGGCTGCGCAACCATCTGTTGTATCGTGAAGTCACGCTCAATACATTCGACGTGCGACAGGCGAATTTTGAAAAGTTTGTCCGTGAACTCCACGAGAAGAAAGTCCGCCACCTTCTCGCCTACTCCCGCTCGCTGCTGATGTTTGCGCAGTACGTTTCAGAACAAAAGGTGGCACTGCCGCACTTCGAAGCGGCAATCACTACGGCCGAGTGCCTTGGTCCCGCTGAGCGCGCCTTCATCGAGCAGGCTCTGCACTGCCGGACGTTTGACCGTTACGGATGCCGGGAATTCAGCGTTATCGGTTCGGAATGCGAGGCTCACGACGGAATGCATCTGGCCGCCGAAACGATGGTGATTGAGTTCGTGGTCGGCGACCGGCCGGCGCGGCCCGGCGAAGTGGGGGAAATCCTGGTGACGGACCTGATCGAAGAGGCGATGCCGTTCGTTCGCTACAAGATTGGCGACATGGGAACACCCCTGGAGGGCCTCTGCGCCTGCGGGCGCGGCCTGCCGCGCATGCAGATGATTGCAGGGCGAGTAACCGACTTCATCCATACGCCCGACAATAAATGGCTTTCGGGAATTGCCATCAACACCTACTTGATTTCGCAATTGCCCGGCGTGCGCCAGGCTCAAATCCTTCAGGAAAAATGCGACCACCTGTTCTTTAAGCTCGTCTCGAACGGGCCTCGCAGTGGGGAAGCCGAAAACTATTTGAAAGAACACGTCCCAAAAATGTTCGGCGAGCGCATGAACCATTCTGTCGAATGGGTGGAGAGTCTAAAACCTGAGCCGTCCGGGAAGATCCGGGTGACCATCTCCCGATGCGGGCGGGACCACGGGTTTGGAGGCGACGTTCCGGAATGAGCCGCCGGTGTGGCAATTCGGAGTAACATGGTTCGAGTGAAGCGAATGCATATCAGGAAACTCTCTTCGGCTGGGGAATGGATCCCCGCGAGGAACGCCGCGAAGCAGCGTTCCTCAGGAATAACCGAAAAGCACAGTGGAGGGTACTCCAAAAGCTTTGGGAGTGCCTGCGGGACATTTCTTCCGTCTCCTGCCCGCCGTCCAACCGGGCCTAAAGGAGAAATCTAAAATGAACGCGCCGGCAAAATCGAGAAACGGCGAGTTGGGCTTTCTGAACAGCGTTTATGCAGGTCTCATTTTTCCCTTTACAACCCCGCGGGATTTCAAGGGGTTTCGGGCCCGCCTTGGCAAGTACGAACGGGCCGAAAATGCGTCGTTCCAAACCAACCTGGACCTTCAATGGCGGGCTCTTAAGAAAATGCTCCAGCATGCTTACGACTCAAGTCCTTTCTATCGGCAGCGGTTCGATGAAAGTGGAATCACACCGTCGGACATTACTTCATTCGCTGACATGAAAAAAATTCCTTATTTGGTACGCGATGAAATCCGCCACCATCTTGAAGACTTACGTTCTCGCCGCTATCGTCGGGAGGAGCTGCTCCGGTCAACTACAGGAGGCACGACGGATATGCCCGTGCCTCTCCTTCGCGACCCGGATTGCATTCGGGAAAAAGTGGCTATCCAGTGGCGATTCAATCTTTGGGCGGGCTTTCGTCCGGGGGATAAAGCATTTTACTTATGGGGCGCCACATTCGATTATCCCCAAGACCCGGGTTGGCGGTGGCGGCTATATGACCACAGCCTGATGCGCAGAGTCTGGGCGCCCACGTCTGACCTGGGCGAAGCCACGCTTGAAGCTTATCGGGTGGCGCTGAACAAATTCAAGCCGCGCATCATTTATGCTTATCCGCGGGCGCTGGCTTCATTCTGTGAGTTTCTCCGGGATGGCGGGCGCCCTTACGTACGCCCAGTTGCCGCCATTAGCAACGCCGAAATCCTTTACCCGGACCAGAGGCGGGTGATCGAAGAGGTCATCGGATGCCCCGTGTTTGACCATTATGGAACGCGCGATTTCGGGCTGGCCGCCGGGGAGTGTGAATTCCATCGCGGGATGCATCTGAATCCCGCCGCCGCGTATTTTGAATTTGTGCCAATCAATGAAGCTACCGTGGAGGGATTGTGCGAGCTGGTGGTCACAGATCTGTTGAACTACGGGATGCCGATGATCCGGTACCGGGTGAACGATTGTGCGGTGAAAATCTCCGAGCCCTGCCCGTGCGGGAGAGGTTACCCGCTGTTTAGCGGTTTGGTGGGAAGAACCAGCTCCCTGTTCCGCCTTGCCAACGGTGCGATCATTATGGGTGGTTCGTTGCTCAGCCGTGCCATTGGCAATTCGAGCCCAACCCTCAAGAAAGTTCAAATCATACAGGAAACGTTTGAGAATTTTAAGTTACGCTACGTGCCTGGCGATGGGTTCCGGGAAGAGGATCTGGCCGTACTCCATAAGATGCTGGACGGATATTTCGGCGCCCCGCTGCACTGGCAGTTTGAGAGGGTCCCCGATATCGAAAGAGATCGTTCGGGGAAAACGCGCCTCTGTATTTCGCACGTCACGGCCCCTTCGACCCTGGGGGTGCCTGACCCGCAGGAGGCCACGCGGACGGAGTAATACGTTGCTCTGTCTTAGACCTTGAAGCTACACTGCGGATTCATTTGGGTTATTTGCATCGTACGAGTTAGGGAAATCAAGGGACTTGCACGCGTATGGGTATTTCACCTGTGATTGCCGTTCTTGGAATCCTCGCAATGACGGCTCTTGCGCTGGCAGGCTTGGTTCGGCCATTTGTCGGATTGGTTGTGCTCGTCATCCTTCATTTCCTTCAGCCCACCGAGTTGATACCTGCCTTGGCACCTTTCCGAATCGAGCTCGCCTATGGACTGCTGGTGGCAATAGTCTGGATGCTCAGGAACGGAATTCCCGCGATTTCCACCGTTTTTTCGAATAGTGTGTTTCGAGGCCCAATCATCTTACTCGTGTACGCAACTCTCACCGTGCCATTTGCGGTATGGAAAGGCGGGGCTCTTGAACAGGTGACGGTTCTGGCCAAGCTCGTCGTCATTATGGTGTTCCTCGGAACGTTGATCGAAACCGAAGGTCAAATGAAATTCATAGTCTGGGTGCTTGTCGGGCTCTTGGCATGGTATGCGGGAAGCGCTATCACCGCTTACACAAGTGGGGATTTTGCTGTCGGTGAGGGCCTTGACCGTGCTGTTGGTGAGAGCAGCATTGTGGGCGACCCGAATGCTTTGGGCGGCCTAATCATCGCCCTGATTCCATTCCTCGTGGCGGCTTTTCATTTCAGTCGAAAGTTCTTTCCAAGGTTGGCCCTCATGATAATTGCGCTGCTGGCGTTCGCAGCTTTGGCTGTGACTGGTTCTCGGACGAGTTTGCTCGCGTTGATGGGCATTGCCATTTATTACATTTACCAGTCCAGGCGAAAGCTTATCACTCTCTCTTTGATTACAATTACCGCGATAGTCTTCTGGCTTGGCTTGCCTGCTAAATACCAACAACGCTACTTCTCCACGGTCGAATATGCCCAAGGTAAAAAGCTTGACGAATCGAATCAACTTCGCCTTCGCGTATGGGAAGCGGGCTTGAGGATGTTCATTGACCATCCGATCTTGGGCGTAGGTGCGGGCCAATTTCCGACCGCCTACGGGTTGACCTATTCAAGCAGGCGGCACGGGGCTTGGATGCAGCCACACAATCTGATAATTCAAACCGCCTGCGAGCTTGGAGTCATCGGCCTGTTTATTTTCGGAAGTTACATCGTCCGACTTGTCAAGGCTAACGGATATCTCCTACAATTAGATGAGAGGGCTGGGTTCGAAGTAAATTACAACGTAGCAGTGGCCTGTGGCGCGTTATTCTTCGGTGCGGCGTTAGCAAGTATGTTCGGCCACACTCTTTATCGGCCTTATTGGTACATCCTCGGTGGGTTTGTGGCTGCCAATCAGTTGTTGGCCCGCAAGAAGGCTGATGTAACGAAGGAAGAGCCGGGTGCAGGGAGAGAATCGATGCCGATGCGCGACGATATGTTGACGCCCGAACCTTTGCTGAAGGGGGATCACTGACATGAAGACCATCTGGCTGCAAGAGCAGGGCTGGGGAGCAAGCCTTCGTGCCTGGTGGGATCGCTATCAGCGCCACGGAGACAGCGTCATTCATCATTTAACTATTCCGCGTCTGGGCAATGCCATGTACCTTATGCTGGAGATGGCCATGAGGCGGACGAAAATTCATGCCAAGCCCGTAGTGTTTAAAATTGAGCCCACTAATTTCTGCAACTTCCAGTGTCCGGGATGCCGTACGGGTACGGGTGAAGACACGGGTCCGAAGGGGATGGTGGATTTTGAGAACTTCAAAAAGATGGTCGATCGAATGGCGCCGTACGCCTTCAAACTAATCTTGTACATGTGGGGGGAGCCGTTCATCAACAAGAACATCTTTAAGATGATCGAGTATGCCTCGCAGAAAAATGTGGCAGTGCAAATTTCGACTAATATGAACGTGTTCCGTCCGGAGATCGATGCAGTGAAGTTGGTGGACTCGGGCCTGGAGCATATGATTGTTGCCCTCGATGGAGTGACCCAGGAGGTTTACCAGATCTACCGTATAGGCGGCCAGGTTAACAAGGTAATTCAGAACGTGGAGGCAATATTGGCCGAACGTCGCAAAAGGAAGAAGCGTTATCCGTTTGTCGAGCTTCAATTCATTGTGTTTCCTCACAATCGGCAGGAATTGCCCAAGGTTCGGGAGGTGGCGCTCCGATTGGGAGTGGATCGGCTGACCCTGATTGAAAGCAAAACTCGTGAAGAGGCGATGATCCAAGATGGAAAACAAGTTCAGCCGGACCGATGCAGTGCGCTATGGCTGATGGCCTGTTTTAACTGGAACGGGAGCTTCTCTCCCTGCTGCGATTCGGTGGATGACAGCTTTGGCAATATTCTCGAGGAGGATTTCGACTCTCTTTGGAATAGCCAAAAAATTATCAAATCACGTTCCCTGCATACGAACAAACCTGTGACCAATGGGATAGAAACAAAGTGCACCCGGTGCCGTATTTACCGTGGCTATGTCACATTCCTGCCCGAAAAAAGTAAGGAACCTTTGGTGAAAATTACACCTCCTCCAAAGGTTAACAATCTCCAGGGACAAATCGAGAACTAGGGGATGCGTCAGTGGTTCTATGAACCTCTCATCGAGGCTGGCACGAAAAAAGGGTTCGTGCGAATCTTTGCACCGTTCATTTAATGTTCTTGTCATCGATGAATGGCCGCCCCTTCCTGCCAACTCAGGCAGGACCATTCGCACCTGGGGTCTTCTAGAGCGGCTGGCCAGGCGCCATAAAATTTCCATGCTTTGCTACAGCGACCCTGATACCGAGCCGTGCAAGCTCATGCGTGCGGCAGAAATTACCGTACACGCTGTTCCACCTTTCCGAGAGCACCGGGGAATCGCACTGTATTGCGATTTGCTGGCCAATACGCTTTCGCGCTTTCCTTATTCCGTTTGGAAGCATTTCACCCCGCGTTTCCACGAGCAGTTGAGAAATTTGCTGAAGCGCGAACAATTTGACGTCGTACATTGTGAATGCACTCCATACGCGAGGTTTCTGGACGCGGCGGTGAAAACTCCGAGATTGGTCATGGCGCACAACATTGAATCCCAAATTTTGCTTCGCCGCGCCCAAACCAGCCACTCCATGACCGAACGCGTATTTTTCAATCTTCAGGCGCGAAAGATGGAGGCGTTTGAACGCCGCGTTTTTGCTGAAGCCGATTGGGTGACGACGGTGAGCCAGTTGGATGCGGACTGTGCGCGCGCCTGGGGAGCACGCCAGGTCTCTTTGGTGGAGAACGGTGTGGACCAGGAATACTTTGCGCCCACCCGCAATCTCTCCTCCGAAAACGGAATTCTCTTTCTCGCCTCCCTCGATTGGTACCCGAATCTGGATGCGCTGGATTACCTGTTGGAAGAAATCCTTCCATTGATCGAGCGGGAGAAACCGGGAATTAAACTGAGAATAGTGGGCCGCCGTCCTTCTGCTGTGATGCGAGAGCGAATCGCAGGCCGGTCCAATGTCGAACTGGTGGGTGAAGTGGCTGACGTGCGGCCTTTCCTTTCGCAAGCCGGAGTGGTGGTAGTACCGTTGCGAATCGGCGGCGGGAGCCGAATCAAGATCATCGAAGCGCTTTCCATGGCGAAGGCTGTGGTCTCAACATCCATCGGCGCGGAGGGTCTTGAAGTCCGTGACGGCGAGCATCTCTTAATCGCTGATTCCCCTTCTGACTTTGCGCGACGGACCATCGAAGCGCTGGCCTCTCCGGAATTGCGCCTCTGCCTAGGTGAAAAGGGCCGGAAGCTGGCGGTTGAGCGCTACAGTTGGGACCGCATGGCCCTGGCCCTGGAATGGGCCTGGGAACAAGTCTCGGGAGTCAAAAACTTCTCCGAACCTATGGCCTCCCCCGTGGGTGCGCAGGGGGAATCAAGCACGTGAGACCACTCGCGCGCATTCTTCACATTCGGCCCAGCAGCTTTGTTGGCGGACCCGAACGCCAGTTGATGCACTACGCGCAACTGGACGAATCGGCCTCAACGGAAACCATCCTCGGGACTTTCGTGGGTGAGAGGGAAGGGCGCGCCTTCGTGGCGGCGGTTGAGGAGCGTGGGGGCATGTCACTGTCGCTGCCTGCCGGATCGCTGGGTGATTGTGCTGCTTTTCCGGGTCTTCTGCGATATCTCAGGGAACAGAAGATCGCCCTGGTTTGCACTCATGGTTACCAGGCAGACTTGATGGGCATCCTTGCGGGCAGAATTCGACACCTCCCTGTAGCATGCTTCATTCGCGGTTGGACCTGGGAGGATTGGAAGGTGCGTGTTTATGAAGCAGCCGACCGGTCTTTTTTGCCACTTGCAAGCCGGGTGGTTTGTCTTTCAGAGGTCCAGGCCAATCAGCTTGGACGCCGGCGAAGACTTCGTCATAAACTTCGTGTTGTTTTGAACGTGGTGGAGAATCGGAACGTCAGTCCAAAGCAAAGGCTGGAGGCGCGGCAGGAGATCCGCAGGCGATTTGGAATAGCGCAAGAATCCTCTGTCGTGGCTATTGCAGGTCGCTTGAGCCCTGAAAAAGGGGCGGAGTATTTGATTCAAGCTGTCCCCCACATTAGCAAAGATTTTCCTGACGCGCGATTTGTTATCTTTGGCGATGGTCGGCTGCGGACGCAGCTCGAAGAAATTGCAAAAACGATCGGTGCAGCGGGGCGGATCATATTTGCCCGCCACGTTCCCGAGTTCACCGCACTCCTTCCGGGAGTCGATGTGCTTGCCAACCCATCGTTAACCGAAGTGATGCCCAACGTAGTCCTGGAGGCCATGGCCGCCGGGGTTCCGGTGGTGGCCACCAGTGTGGGTGGCGTGGCGGAAATTGCCGGAGAAAGCGGCGCATTGGCTCTTGTCCCGCCCGCGGATGCGCTCTCCCTGGCCAGCGCAATCGCACAATTGCTGGCGGACCCGGTGCGCGCAGTTGCCCTCGGGATCGCCGGCCAAAAGCGCGTTCGACAAGCGTTTTCACCGGAGCGGCAAAGCGCCCAACTGTTGGCGCTTTATCAGGAACTGATTCCCAGTCTCCGGTCGGAGCAGCTTGCGCCCGGCCTTGCCTCGGAAGCCGACGCCTTTCATCGTGCGGATGTCTAAATTTATGCCTGAACTTTCGCAGTCCTCAGCGCCGGGAAGTGAAGCAGCATCGATTCCGATGGTTTCCATTGTCATTCCCGTCCGCAACGAAGCGTCCAATCTGGGGGCATTGTTCGCGGACCTTTTGAAGCAGGATTATCCACCCGGCCGCTTCGAAATCCTGGTGGCCGACGGAGAATCGACTGACTGGACCAGGGAAGTGGTTGAGGACTTCGCGCGGACTTCTCCCGTGCGAACACTCTGCCTGCCCAACCCGCGCCGCCTTTCGAGCGCCGGGCGAAACGTGGGGATCATCGCGAGCCGTGGGGAGTTTATTATATTCATTGACGGCCACTGCCGCTTGCCGGATCCTGCTTATCTGCGCCACACCGTCCGATTGTTTCAGGACACGGGTGCCGACTGCCTCTGCCGTCCTGCCAAGCTTGAGACGCACGGTAATACGTGGTTTCAGAACGTGGTGGCGCACGCCCGCTCCACATTCCTCGGGCACGGCCCGGATTCCACCATTTATGTGAACAACTTTGAAGGTTTCGTGAATCCCACCAGCGCGGGGGCGTTTTACCGCCGGTCGGTGTTCGATAAGGTGGGTTTGCACGATGAGGGATTTGATGCGTGCGAGGACGTGGAGATCAATCACCGTGTTCACGCCGCCGGGCTGCGCTCTTACCTGAGCTCGAGTCTGGCGGTGACTTACCGGCCACGCAAAACGCCTTTCGGAGTCTTCAGCCAGCTTTTCCGTTACGGCCGCGGTCGCTTCCGCTTTGTGCGGAAACATTATGACGCGATGGGTCTCGGGCAGCTTATCCCCGCGGCATTTGTGGCCTGGCTTCTTCTGGGTGCCATCGGCTCATTCTTCTCCACGCCGGCGGCCATGCTCTACCTCGCTTCTCTCGCAGCTTATGGCCTTGTTGTCCTGTGGTACTCGATTGGATTGGGATTCCGCTACGGTTTGCGGGAGGTGGTTTGTGCACCTCTGGTCTACTTCCTGATGCACTTGGGTTTGGGCGCGGGTTTTTGGCTGGAAGCGGCCAGGTCGTTGTGGGCCAAGCCCGCGGCAAGCCCAACGCCCCATCCGATGCAAAGCACTATTGAGGGCACTGTTCGGCGTTCAACCGGTGGTGAGGAATAGTCAGTGGCGGGACTGAAGCGCAATTTCAAAGAGGTTTTTGCTGGCGTACCCATAATCAAGGGCGCCATCGGACAGCTGTGTCAATCGGGCACGCCCATCTTCATGTTCCACCGCGTGATTCCCGACGGCACAATTTGCTACGACCGCGAGATGGCCACCTCCACGAAATTATTCGAAGGCTTTCTGGATTGGGCGACCGACAAATATCAGCCCCTTCCGCTCGACGAGTTGGTCCGAAGGGGGCCCGGGCGCGCAAACGGCGCCAAGCCAGCCTGCTCCATCACCTTCGACGACGGCTGGCTCGACAATTTCACCTACGCCTTTCCGCTGCTGCGAAGCCGCAACCTGAGGGCAACCATCTTCCTCCCCGTCCGGTTCATTGGCACGAACCGCCGTTTTTGGCAGGAGAAATTGCGGACCTGTCTTGATGAACTCGGCCGCAGAAATGAAATCAATGCCTGCGTCACCCGCGCCCTCAACGTTTTCCCCTGGTGCCCGCCGCTCGAGCCCGGACAAATGAATTTCAATTCCCTGCGCCGCTTGCTGCTCACCCGGTCAAGTTCCGAAGCCGACGCATTTGTCACGCGGCTGGAGGAATTCACCGGGCCGGTTGCCGCGCTCGACGGGAGGGCGTTCCTTAACTGGGAGGAAGTGAGCGCCATGCAGAAGGCGGGCATCTCCTTTGGCTCGCACACCCTGAATCACACCCTGCTGATTCACGCCGACCCTTCCACTGCGTCACAGGAGATCCGCCAATCTCGCCAGGAGATGGAGGCGCGCCTCGGCGCGCCCCCGTCGGGATTCTCCTATCCTTGGGGCGCGGTGAATTTTCGGCTGGAGCGCGAGGCGCAGGAGGCGGGCTACGCCTATGCGGTAACCACGCGCGGGGAACTGATCAAAGACGCGCCGGACGCCTGGACGTTGCCCCGGCTGGCCGTCAGCAGCTCATTTCTCCAGAGTCGGCGCGAAGAATTCAGCGCGGGGCTGGTCAGTTATTACATCGCCTCAAGGTCATTGAAGCGCGCATCGCCGCGAAACGCCGCGAAGCAGCGCCAGCCGGCGGAGCGCATCCGCATCGCGTTCGTGATCGATTCCATCGATTCCTGGGAGGACGGAGGCACGGAGAGACAACTGGCCAAAATCCTCGAAGCCCTGGACCGTTGTTATTTTGAGCCCGAACTCTACTTTCTTCGTCCATCCAAGAGGTTGAAATCTGACGATTTTCCGTGCCCTGTCCGGATAGTGAATTCGCGCCCGGATTGGGACCACTCACGCCTTAGCACATTGATACGACTGAAAAGGTTGATCCAGGCCCGTAAACCTCACATCGTTCAGACTCTATTCCAGAGCAGCATGTTTTACGGAACCATGGCCGCATGGCTGGCAGGAGTCCCTAAAATTGTCATCGGAAGGCGCAACTTTGGCCATTGGAAGAGAATTATCGATCGAATTCCCCTTGGACTGCTACAAAGGATGGCGAACACTTGGCAGTGCAATTCAAGGACTGTCTGGCGATCGCTGACTCATAGCGAAGGAATCCCACCGGATCGGATCGAGATACTTCCCAATGCAATTGACCTGGACCGATTTTCTCCGCCTTCCCCGCAGCAACGCCAGAAAGCGCGGCAGTTGCTCGGACTCTCGCCGAGCGCTCCGGTTTTTGTTGCAGTGCAAACCCTATACCCTGTGAAAGATCCGCGAACGCTCATTGAGGCCGCAAGCTATCTTAGGCCGCTCATACACGATGCCCAATTCCTCTTGGTGGGCGAGGGCCCGCTGCGCCTTGACCTGGAAATTCTGATCGAGAACCTGGGGTTAAAGGGGACTGTAAGGCTTGAAGGTGCCCAGGCTGACGTGCCTTGCTACTTGTCCGCAGCGGACATGGGACTGTTGACATCCCTTAGCGAGGCTTCCTCCAATTCAGTTCTTGAGTACATGGCCACAGGGATACCTGCAGTGGTCTCAGACATTCCTGCCAACCGGGAGCTCGTGAATGAGGTTCTCTTCGAGCCCGGGAACGCGCGAGATTTGGCGGATAAAGTTCTAAGTCTGTGGAGTAATCGGGATGGGCAAATGAAAATTCGGTCGGAATACCGCTGCCGCGCCGAACAATACGATGCAAAAGCACTGCGTCCGCGCGTCCAAAGTTATTATGTGAGCCTGGCTTCTGAGGCTCTTTAGGCCCTTTATTACCTCGGGATTCAAAGCATTCCAAAGGACTTGGATAATCGGCGGGAAACCGATTTAGGATCTTACGACTAGATGGACCAAACCGAACAAAAATCTGACCTCACTCAGAATTTCCAAGCCAAGGCCATTTTTGGAGACACCAAATCACGTATTCCGCGAAGTCTTTTTTCTAATTGGGCCGGCATGGGTGCGAATGTTGTCGTGGGTTTTTTACTTGCACCATTCATTGTCCATCGCCTTGGGAACACGTCATATGGGATATGGGCGTTGGTCATACAGCTAACCGGATATATGGGTGTGTTTGACGTAGGCGTTCGGTCTGCGCTTGTGCGGTTTGTCGCGCGGTTCCGCGCGGCAGGTGACCAGGGCAGCATGAATCGCCTGCTGAGCATGACACTTACCATGTACAGCGGTTTGGCTACAGTTACAATCGCGGTCGGTTTGGCGCTTGCGACTCTCGCCTTGCCTCATATGCAAATTCCCCTGTCGATGAGGTGGGATTCGCAGGTGGTGCTCATGCTAACGGCGATTACCCTTGCCGCTGGCTTTCCCTTGGGGCTGTTTCAGGCGGTATTATCGGGTCTCTCCAGGTGGGACCTGACCAATGCCGTAAATATCTCCACGCTTCTGTTACGGACGGCATTAATTGTCATTTTCCTTCTCAATGGCCATGGGCTTATCGCGCTGGGGATAATAAATCTCCTCACAACACTGATGGGTTACGGATCGTGCGGCATCCTCGTTTTCAAACTAATGCCGAATACGAAAATCTCACTCTTCAAATGGGACCAGACCTTTTTCCGGCCAGTATTCGCTCACAGTTTCTATTCGTTTCTCATTGGCATCGGTAACCGGATCAACTATGGGGTTGACACGATTGTCATCGCGGCTTTCCTGCCCGTTCAAGCTGTAACTTTTTACGTCATAGGCTTCAAACTGGTCCAATATTTGCGGGATTTGGTGAATGCCAGCAGCGTGATTATTGCCCCCATCGTGAGCGGTTTGGAGGCTCAGCAAAGAACCGATGAGATCCAGGCGATGTTGGTGCAGGGGTGCAAGTTTCTGTTGTTGGCCAGTTACCCGGTCATTGCCGGCTTGCTGATCCTGGGCCCTGACTTCATCCAGGTGTGGATGGGAAATGGATACAAAGAGACCTCGGGTAAAGTTTTGATGATCCTTGCATGCGGCCAATTTGTGTCCTTTACCGAGCACATTCCCGCGCATATTCTATTCGGTTTGAGTCAGCATAAGATCAACGCATGGTGCACCATTTTGGAGGCTGTCCTCAATTTGGGGCTGAGCATTGCTCTTGTCCAATCATTTGGGATTTACGGCGTTGCATTGAGCACGACCATCGGGATTGTCATAGTACGCGGATGGATATTCCCCCGCGGGTATTTGCGGACTCTTGGTATTTCATGGTTTCCATACTTCCGCTCGGCCATATTCCCGCCACTCGCGTCCACGCTTGTGTTTTGCGCAGGCGTGCTCGGCTTCAGGCAGTTTTTAGTCTGCCAAAGCTTTTTGATGATCGGGGCGGCAGTTGCATGCGGATTGGTTCTTTACGTACCCTTTGTTTTAATATTCGTGTTGAACCAAACGGAGCGTTTGATGGCGCGCCGATTCATTCCTTGGAATCGGCTGAAGCAGGAGATAGCGGGCTAGGTGAGTAAGAAAATATCTCTCATGTAATAAGAAGGATGGTACGGGGCAACTATGTCGTTGGTTAGTGTGATTATTCCGGTTTACAACGGTGAAAAATACATCGAGGAAGCTCTCGAGAGTGTTCTTGGCCAAACCTTTCAGAACATTGAAATTATCGTTGTAAATGACGGTTCCACAGACGGAACAGAACAACGGGTGGGAAAATACACCGGGCGGATTACTTATATTGCACAGACCAACCAGGGCCAGACTGCTGCCAGGCGGAATGGGCTGAATCATTCCAGAGGTGCGTGGATTGCCTATCTGGACTGTGATGATGTCTGGCTTCCCCGCAAGCTGGAGCGCCAGGTGCAATTCCTTGAAGCACACCCTGAATACGGCATTGTGACCACCGATGTTGAATCCTTCGACAAGGCCGGAGTGACGCGCCCTTCATTAAAAGCGGAGTGCAATATCACCAATGGGCACGTGCTGACTGAGCTTCTTTTCTCGAACTGGATTTCGCCATCGGCGGCACTGATCAAACGCGATTGCTTTGAAAAAGTCGCCAACCTTGCTGCCGAACCTCCTGAGTATGGTGAAGATTGGCTGATGTGGTTGCAGATCGCCGCTCACTTTCCCGTATATTTCATCGACGAAGTTCTCGTTCGCCACCGGGTCCACCCTGAAAGTATAAGCGCAGCAGATGCCGATTGGAGGATTGAACGCTTTTACCGCAACCTACGGTTCCTTCAGGAGCATATTCCCCAGTTGAGTGCCCGGCCCGATCTTATTCGAGAGTGCGCATTTCGAATTTGCATAAAACACGCGAAATACCACTTGCAATCGGTGGAGTTGCCGATGGCTCGCAAGAGACTTCGTGAAGCCACCCTATACAAACCCTACAACTTAAAGGCCTGGATGCTCATGGGAGCTGCCTATACACCATCACCGATACTCAGGAGTCTTAAGGGGATGATGAAAGGTCTGCACAAGACAATGGGCAAATCCTAGCGAGCTGGGCCATGGCTCAAAAGTTGAATTCTGCCCGGGCTCGACGCTCTCTGAGGCCGGTGAACGCGATTTCCAGTTTCGCGAGGAAGTGGCCGGGAATACGTTTGAAACCGCTGAGGACTTGAACTACACTTTAAGCACGGGGACCAGACTCGGCCAATATGCCATCAAATCCGGGACAATTTCTCAAATCAATTTATAGAACGATCCTGCCGCCCGGCTTTCGAATGTTTCTCTATAAATTGCGTCACCCGGAGGTCCGGCTGGAAGAAAAACTGAGTCGTTTGTCGCGGAATGCGATTGAAGGGTTTCTGGATAACCTGAGTCGAGACGCCTTGTTGACAGGCAATATTCTTGAAGTCGGCGCCGGAGGGAGAGAACATAATAAGCGGCGCTTCAAGACCAACGCCACAAACTATTGGAGGAGCGATTTCGTAGCATGGCCCCAGTGCAAGCTGGACCTGTTCTGTGATTTTCGCTGGTTGCCTTTCAGGAATTGTTCCTTGGATGGATTAATTTGCAGTGAAGTATTGGAACACACCCCCCACTTCTTCCAAGCTGTGGCGGAAATGACCAGGGTGTTGAAGCCGGGCGGTCATTTTGTGCTCACGATGCCATTCTTCTTTCCCATACATGGGGCTGATGAAAAGAGGGGCTACGGCGACTTCTGGCGCCTTACCCCCGCCAATCTCAAAATCTGTCTGGAAGAAGATTACGACTTAGTGAGAGAAAACACAGCGAATGTGTTCTTTCCGGGAGATCCATTCGTGGTGGGTATCCAAATGCTCTGGCGGCGGAAGCGCGAAATGAAGGGGAATTAAGAATCAGGATTCAACCACCGTGAAACCTCGGCTTCCATAAGTGGGATCTGGAGGAACCCCTCCCTTCATGAGGGGCCCTGACCTTGCAAGTGGTAGATGTCGAATATCATTCCCTGTAGGGAGGAGCAAAGCCGATGCCCCGGCCTCGAGCGAGTCGTCAAAGTTAAGAAGGCCGGACTCCCGCAACGCATTGATAGGGTACCGATGGTATGATGGTGCAACTGAAAAGTATCAGAAATCAGCTTTCGAATTGACGCGAACACGGTACATTAGTCGACAAGATGACTTCCTCAATTAGATGATCGCTGACAGAATTTTAACCCGATTAACGCAACTTCCAGGCGCGAGGGCCTTGTGGAACAGGTTTCCGGTTGGTTCAGTTTCCCTTCGCGTCCGCTATGGAGTATTCCAACGTCCTCACTACGCATACGGCGTTTATTACGCTGCCGATTTAGCAAAACGTCTGGGCATTTCTGCAATTTCCGTGATCGAATTCGGGGTTGCAGGAGGCCGTGGATTACTGGCCCTTGAGAGTATCGCGGGAACCGTCACCAAGTATTCTGGTGTTTCCATCGATGTGGTGGGTTTTGACGGTGGTCTGGGAATGCCCGAGGCGGTCGATTATCGCGATCTCCCCTACGTTTGGGGTAAGGGATTCTATACTATGGATGAGAACAAGCTTCGTTCCCGGCTGTCGCCGAGAACAGAGTTGGTCATCGGTGATGTGGCGGAGACTGTTCCCGCATGGCTCACTGGCAAGCCCAAGGATAGAGCGCCTGTTGGTTTCGTTGCCTTTGATCTCGACTACTATTCATCCACAAAAAAGGCGTTGTCTGTGTTCGAAGGTTCAAGGCACGAGCTTCATTTGCCACGAGTTTACTGTTATTTCGATGACATCATGTGGCCTCACCATGCGTGCCACAATCCGTATATCGGTGAACTTTGCGCAATTCGCGAGTTTAACCAGTCGCACGAAATGCTCAAGCTCTGTCCGATCCACATGCTTCGCCATATGCGGGTACATCCGGACGCCTGGACCGAGCAAATGTACGTCCTTCACGATTTCAAGCATCCGTTCTATTGCAAAAATATAACGCCCTCGGGCGTGAAGCACACCCAGATTCAAATCTGACCCAGGACCCAAAAACACAGCTTGAAGGGCAGATTGTTTGGCAGGGGAAAGGCTAGGTTTAACGGGCATGTCAGGGTAGAGGCCAAGCCACCACTCTTTGGCCTGGCCTCTCCTGTAATCCTGCCACCACCGCGGTAATTTCGATCGCAGCGATTACGGAACATCCCCAGCCACGGCTACTGCGTCGGAGTAATCGTGCCGTTTCCGACTATTGTTATCGCGGTCGAGACCGTGGCAGCGGTTTGCCGGGTATCTACAGCGTCCGTACATACCCCCGTTGATGTGCCTGGTGAAGCGCAAATGTAGACTGCAGGTATGGTCCCAAGCACGGTAGCATTATTGGTGCCCGTGACCGTGATGTTTGTGCCCGTTTGGGCCCAGGTCGCAGTGCTATTGTACGGCGCGTCTGTCCGGACGAGAGCACCAGGCGGCGCCGCACCGCAGCTTCCTCCCACGCAGGTGATGGCATTGCCAGAGACGGTTATCCCATCAGCGGTTCCGTTCCAAATGGCGTGCCCATTCCCAATTTCAAAAGTGTTGTCGTGAATTGAGCCTCCCGAAAAGTGGCTTATGCAGTTATCATTATTGCCCACAAAGACTGCTGCATTGCCATTGTTGACCGACCTAAATGTGTTGAAGCCAACATCAAGACCGTAGTAGTAGCAGTCCGTCTCGCCTACTGTGCTGCCCGGTGTTGCTGCCCGGCTTCGCACGCCCACATTGTTGTTTACGGTCACGTCGTTGTCCTGGAATGACGCACCGCTCAGGGCCGGCATCCCCAAATCGCCATCGAAGGTCATCCCTCGGCTAATGCTGCCTACAGTGTTCGCTTCGAGAACTATCAGGTTGTAGTCCGAAATTGAGTATTGCGTGCCGTAGGAGTACTGAAGCCATGCCTGGTTTGCGGTAGCAGGAGCGTCAACCCAGTTGTGATCCCACTCGCAGCTTCCACCTACATCGGTCCTCCCTGCTGCGATGCATGCCAGGCCGTATGTCCGGTTGCTCGAGCCAGCTGTGCTCACAAAGAAGATGTGGTCCATGCGGATCATCTTGCCGCTGCCAGAGCCGCCCCCAGCGTAGAGTGTGGTCGCATAAATTTGGTTGTTAATACCAATGGAAACGGAGGTCCCGATGTACTGCTGGGAAATGACCAGGTGATGAAACCGGCTCTGGGAAGTCTGGTTGCTTGCATTGTTCTTTATACATCCGGAGGTTATTGCACAGACCAAGGTTCCGGCCTCGATGATCACTCCGGTTGTATCGGATTGTTGTAAGTTAATCTGGCCTATGACCGTGTGTCCGTTAAGGTCAATCGTAAAATGCGTATTCGTAAACCCCGTTGTGATACAGGCAACGGTTGGATCAGTTCCTATATCAGCCGTCAACCTGAACACGTCATTCGTGGCCTGGGCAATAGTCCCACACGCGCTAATGGTTTTGGTCGCTGCGGGTTGTCCGAGACCCTCATAGGGATCGCCGCAGTCGCCATAAGTGCTGTTGTAGCAGGCGTTCGCCGTGGTTGTGGCAGTCGTAGCGGTTGTCGTTGTCGCTGAGGCGACTGTCAGACTGTAGCTTTTGGTGGCCGTATTATTGGAGGAGTCTTTGGCCGTGACTGAAAACGAATAACTTGCCGCCGCGGCCGGGGTTCCCGTGATGGCGCCTGTGGTGCTCGAAAGTGTCAGTCCGGCGGGAATGGTGCCCGCAGATACGGTCCACGAGTAAGGAGTAGCGCCGCCAGTGGCCGCGATGGTGGTGGTGGGATAGGCCGTCCCGGCCGTTCCATTAGGCACGGAGGTCGTTGAGATGGCCAGCGGACTCGTTCCCTGCGCGATGCTGGTGGAATAGGTGTAACTTTGCGAGGATGAGGCCGAATCCTTCACCGTGGCCGAGAATGAATATGACCCGCTGGTGGTTGGCGTGCCGCTAAGGGCGCCGGTGGAAGAGAGGGTCAGACCCGGTGGCAGTGAGCTGCCCGACAAAGACCAGGTATAAGGCGTGGCGCCACCGGTAGCCGCCAGGGTGGCGCTGTACGCCGTTCCCGTTGTCCCAGCCGGAATTGAAGTGGTGGTGATGGCGAGCGGCGTGGTCGGCGTGGTCGGCGTGGTGGTCGTCGTGGTGGTCGTTGTAGTCGTAGCCGCACCGATCGTAAATGAGCTTGTATTGGTATTGCCCCCAGATGTCCCTGGAACCCACACTATGACAGTGGCTGTGCCAGCGCTGGCAATCAGAGTATTCGGAATCGCAGCTGTTACCTGTGTCGCGCTTACGAAGGTTGTTGTCTGTCCCTTGCCGTTCCAATATACGACCGATCCGGAAAGGAACCCCGTCCCGTTTAAGGTCAGAGTGAACGCAGGTCCGCCGGCGGAAGCGCTGCTGGGCGAAAGCGATGTAAGTGATATGCCGCTCGTCGTAGTAGTCGAGCCCTGGGCGATGCTGGTGGAATAGGTGTAGGTTTGCGTGCTGCTGGCCGCGTCCTTCACCGAGGCCTGGAATGAATAGGACCCGCTCGATGTGGGTGTGCCGCTGATCGCACCGGCCGCAGAGAGAGCCAAGCCTGGAGGCAAAGCGCCGCCCGCCAACGACCAGGCGTAAGGCGTGGTGCCGCCCGTAGCCGCCAGGGTGGCGCTGTAAGCCGTCCCCGTCGTGCCGATCGGAATTGAAGTGGTCGTGATCGCGAGTGGCGTGGAGGTTGTGGATGAGGAGGAGGAGGAAGTTGTTGACGTGGTAGCCGGGTTTACCGTGAAGGACAAGGCAGCAGAAGAGCCTCCGTATCGGCCTGCCGTATATACGGAAACTTTGTCCGTCCCTGCCACTGTCACCTGCGTGCTGGTCAGCGCGGCCGTCAACTTCGCCGTGCTAACATAAGTGGTGGTCAAAGCCACCCCGTTCCACAATATCAGCGAACCAGTGGAAAAGTTTGAACCATTCGCGGTGATGGTAACGACCACTCCCGCCGTGGTGCTGACCGGGGAGATGGAGCTTAACACCGGAAGATTCTTCTGCCCGGCTGCAAACACGGGAAGAACAATCGCGAGGAAAAGCGTCACAACACGACCGGCTACCTTCGATTTAGACATTGGCCCTCCAAAAGTTTTCTTGTTGGAATGGGATGCATTATAGCTCAATCCCAGGCGAAAATTATAAAAATATCAGTCCTTCTCCCGTCACTGCCGAAAGCGCTCAAGTGCCTTAAATCCGGCCTTAGCGTCAGGCCAACATCTGCACTTAAAATCGCTCCGGACCGTTGATCTATCCAAAGCACAGGCACTCAGAGGGCCAAAAGAGCAAACCTCGGCGTTTGACCGAGCGTTAATTAAACACCTTGTTTTCAATAGATTACTGCAACCAGCGCGCTCCTCACCACTAAACTATAGTCCCGTGGCTGCATTGAAAGTGAAAATGATTGTGATTGTTGGGAATTCTATTGCCCTTTCACACTGCACAACCCAAACGCTCTAAAATCATGAGATTAGGCAACTCACTGGATATCATTGCACGCCCGGAATTTATCCATTTGCGGGCGGGGCAATTCTCTACGCTGGCCCAACTGGCTTGCTGCCGCCAGTTTGCAGAATACAACTATCTGATATAATCTGCGCAGTATGATCCTATCTCCTAATTGGTTGGACCTTTGGATTGCGAAGGAGCTCGCGGGCTACCTGAAAGTGCACCCGCTGTTCGACTTGGGAGTGCAAAGCGCAATCGCGCACAATGTGCTAGGCGGTTTCTGGTTCGGCGCTGCACTTTTTATCCTCTGGATGCAAGGGCAAAAGGTGGGAAGGTCCGATTTGCAACTCCGCCTGCTGACCACCCTGATCGGATCCACCGTGGCCATCCTAATCATGCTGCTGGCCGAAAACCTTATCCACTGTCCTCCGCCGGCCCACAATCCTGACCTAAAGAGCCTATTTCCCAGTTATATCTACATGAATACCGACCCCAATAGTTTTCCCAGCCAGTCGACCACGCTCTACAGTTGTGTGGCTGCGGGAATCTATTCACTGCATAAAGCGACGGGCTGGGTGCTTTGGGTCATGGTGGCCGTTTTGGTGGCGCTCCCCCGCATGTATATGGGCGGACATTACCTTAGCGATATTTTTACCGGTTTCGTCATTGGGATGGCCGGCTATGCCATCGCCCGATATTTTCTCGAAGCACGGTTAACCGCAAAAATTGGACCGTTCCTCGAGAGAAAACCTCGCCTGCAATTGCTCAGTGAGGTGATTGTCTTCGCCTGGATCCTGCAGGTTGCCGTGGAATTTAAGGACGTTGTCTGGCTGAAGAACATACTTGTATTTATCGTCGGTTGAGCCGAAATAACATTGAGGCATGAGCGTGCCCACCTCATGGCGACTTATAAATTGTATCCTGGGATTGCCAGCGTCGCTGGCGTGCTGATCGGCCCGGCCTCAGAGGCACGCTATATGGAGGGACAGGCATCTGGTGGATGTGTCCGGCCCAAAAAATATCTACGGTTTTGAGGTCGTGTATTTTCCCGTGACCGCTCGCCACCGGAGCTCCACCAGATCGAAGAACATCCTGGGAGCATCGTGAAGAAAGCGAACTTTGGTGGCGGGGTTGTCATCCCATCGCACCGGAACTTCCACTACTTTCCCGCCCAGCCGCTCAATTAGGAACAACAGTTCGGGATCGAACCCGAACCCGTCCACCCTCTGCAACTCAAAGGCACGGCGGGTGGAAGAGCGGCGAAAGAGTTTCAGGCCGCATTGCGTGTCGTGAATCTTTAATCCGGTTGCGAGGCGCACGCAGAGATTAAAGAATCGCCCTGAAAATTCCCGGAATTTGGGCTGGTGGACTCCAATCAGTTGCCGGTTGATGGCCCGTGATCCCACGGCTGCATCCGCGCGGAGAGACTCCAGGGCGGCCAGGAGTTTGTCGGTCTCATCAATGGGCGCGGAAAGATCAGCGTCCGTGAAAAGCACGAACTCACCCTGGGCTTCCAAAACTCCGCGCCGCACGCTGAAACCCTTGCCGCGATTGGGTTCGTTGCGCAAAATGCGGATGGCGGGGCGGCGCCCCTGGATTTCCTTTAACAGCTCCGGTGTGGAATCAGTTGAGCCATCATCCACGATGATCAATTCGGTAGGGAACGTCCCGCAATCACAGTAACGAAGGACTTTTTCAAGCGTGTCTCCAATGCGGTGAGCCTCGTTGTATGCTGGAATTACAATGCTCAATAAAGGCTGCGGCATATTTTAAATTCTCGAATCATCAATCTATGAAGAAACATCGTACTTCAAAATGATGCTGAAATGAGGTCAATCATCCCTCGGGCGTGGTCTCATATAGTGCCTGAATCAGCGCGAGGGAACAAATGCTTCGCATGATAAATCTGGCATGAAAAAGAATCTGCAAAGATGGCTGGGATGGGGAGGGGGAGTCGCCCTCCTGGGATTGATCATCTACAATCTGCGGGGCAGCCCAGAGTGGAGGCATTTTGATTGGGAGCGGACCTGGACATTGTTGACCCATGCCCGCCCCGGATTCCTGCTCGCCAGCCTCGGTGCCGTGTATGCCACTTATTGGGTTCGCGCCTATCGCTGGCGCGCCTTGGTGAGACCCATTAAGAAGGTATCGTTGTGGATTGTTTTCGTGGGCCAGGTTTTGGGATTCAGTTCTGTTTACCTTGTCGGGCGCGCCGGCGAATTCGTCCGGCCTGCCTACATTGCACGCCAGGAACGCTTGCCCTTCACCTCCATGCTGGCCGTTTGGGTATTGGAACGGGTTTACGACTCATTTTTTATCTTCCTGCTTTCATCCGTTGCCCTCAGTTTCCTGCCGCCAGCGCCGATAGCTTCCCATGAAAGCATTTTATTGAATGCGATGCGTCGTGGCGGAGAAGTCCTGCTCGGGTTAACGGTCCTCATGGTTCCCATCCTTGTATTATTCCGTTTACGAACCGAGAGAGTGATTGCCGCGATCTTGAAACTTCTCCGTACCCTGCCCGAACACGCCCGGCAACGCATTGGGCATGGGCTGAGGTCGTTTGCCGACGGACTGGGTGTGATTCGTAGCTGGAGAGATTTTGGGGCCAGCCTGGGCCTTTCAACGATTTTGTGGTTTCTGAATACGAGTGTATTCTGGCTGGTGATGAGGGGACTGGGAAGTGGCTTGGCGGAAATCTCCTGGCTGTCTTCCGCCGTTCTGATGTTTTGCGCTTCACTCGGACTGATGGTGCAGCTTCCAGGGATAGGAGGAGGATACCAAGTCGGAATCATCCTTGCTCTGACGGAATTTTTTGGAGTGCGGGCCGAGATCGCAACCGGCGGTGCCATCATGATCTGGCTGATGATCTCCGTACCTTGCCTTGCCCTGGGATTGGCTCTGTTAGTGCATGAAGGACTGAACCTCAAAAAGCTCGAGGCCATTGCGGAAGAGGAGGGAGCGGCCGTCAGGGGCATGGATTGAGGCCGTCTCACGACCCGGCTCCACACGGGGCTAAACGTGCGGCGCGTTCGCGGCTTGTCGGAAAAGATTGGAACGAAGAACGGAATCGGAGTTACCAGCCCTTGATGCCGGCGCAAGCTCGGTTCCTCGGTCCATTACCGGTTATTCATCCGACAAACCGGTGCGTAAAAACCAAACTGGTCTCCTCAAAATTGGTGGTGGAACGGCATCTTCCTTTCCATTGACCAGTGTGTGCTCCCTGGCACGACGTTCCTCGGCAACCTGGCAACGGTGTTTTTTCCAGTTTTCAGTTTGAAGAGCTTGCAGAGGGTTGAGATTCTGCACCGCCTAAAATTAATCTCGCTAAATTCTGCGGCGATGACGAATCCATGACTTGGATGGTGACCGGAGTTGTCCCCGCCTGTGTCGGAGTCCCTGAAATTTCACCTGTTAATTCATTGAGTTCGACGCCGGGGGCGAGGGACCCGGTCAGAATCGACCATGTATATGGCGAAATTCCCCCCGTGGCCTGCAGCTGGAAATTGTAAGGTTGGCCCACAATTCCACCTGGTAGGCTGGGCGTGGTGATGGACAAGGCGAGAGGAGAGACCGTGATGCTGAGGCTTTGCATCGACGCTTGCTGCCCGCTGAAGGTCGAATCCGCGACTTTCACCGTAAAAGAGTAATTTCCTTCCTGGGTTGGTGTCCCCGCCAGCACCCCGGTATTGGCATTCAACGACACTCCCGGTGGGAGGCTTCCAAGCACAAGTGACCAAGTGAACGGCGGGCCGCCTCCCGACATCTCTATTTGAAAGGAGTAATTCTGGCCCACCACTCCCTCCGCCGGTTGGGTGGTTAAAATCTTGAGCGGATCGGCTTGCTGGGCGCCGGCGACGGGTTGAGTTGCCGACCCGCCTCCGCAAGAAAGCAAGCTCAACAGTGAACAAACCAATAGAGAGTGGGCGCAAGGGAAATTTACCGCCCCGGACCGCATTTGGGTTTTCTCCTTGAGGCGATGGAATTTGCCCGTTGGATTTTGGCTGCCCGGTCAACTGGGGCACCTGCTAAAAGCGTTCCAGTCCTTGCACTTTGGTTAGATGGATTTTTCTGTCCCGCACCAGGTCAGATTGATGCGAGCACATTTAACCCTAAACATGTCCCTCAAAGTTCATTTTTGGAGCAATCTGAAGTAGTCCGCGATACAAAATCCGGCAGCCCACAGGTTCCAATTATCTACCGCAAAACCACAAGCGGCAGTCGATCCTGGCCGGGAGGGTTCGCTGAATAAACCGGAGCCCAAACCGCAACGCATAGGCGCCGCCCAAGGCGCTGTCTGCGTCAGAGCGCAAGAATTTCATTTTCTGTCACGCAAGCTGGACAAGCCTCGGAAAATCGCTCTCTTCTGTATCCCAGAATTCAGCCGAAGCCGAGCATTTTACATGCCAAAAATGATTGGCTGTAAGGTATTGAAAGGCGTGAAGTGAATTCCAAAATAGCATCATCGCCTTGGCGAATTTACAGCCCGCGTGTAAATTATTCCCAAATTTTTGCCGCGGTTGCCCAAGTTGCGTTGAAAATATAAGCGGCGCTTCCATGCCCTGATTCAACAGGAATAGGTTGGAGAAATCTCGAAAAGGCAATGCCCTCGTGGAGAAGACACCTCTTTGTACCTTAAGAGTTGGATTCTGCCATTTTCTGGCAGAGTATTTTTGCCCGCTTCGGTTTCGCCCTGTGTTTATGAGGTCGCGGTGGCAATTTGAAATCCGGCCAACTTTCCTGTTTGGTTCCGGCTTTGCCGGGTTAGGGAAAATCGAGGGACGCGCAACGCGCGGAGTTTAGTGCGGAGAGTAATGCTGTCAAGGCAAAGTAAGAAGATCCTGTTCTTAGCAAAGTAAGTAGTTCCTGTGGGCGCTAACCGAAGGAGCCCGTAGGGCGACTGAGGTTAGCGCCCACTGCGCGCGTCAGGGGGCGCTTCCTCCTGCTTTTCCCGCTCCC
>DASYZE010000033.1:0-150912 GCA_035946625.1 Terriglobia bacterium
CTTAAAAAAAACTTCTGGTGCGACTTTGCCGGAAGTGAGGAGGCGGCTGCAAATGGTCTTGATTAGGCTCATCGGTCGCTGCCCTTGGTGTAAGTCTGAATTCGAAAACTCATCTTAGATACTTAACCTAGTACTACTAAGCAGCATCCTTTGGATTTGTTTGAGGACTCTCTCAAAAGTATTGATCTACGGTTCAATTTATTACGGTGGTGACGCACTTTGATTTAGTAGCGCCAGGCTTTAGCCCGGCATCTGCCGCCCTGTAGGGCGGCGCAACGTCAAAGTGCGTCACCACCTTTATTACACTTCGCACGCCAAATGAATCAGCATAAGTATAATGTAAGGACTATGTTTAATTCGTTGCATCGTTGCGTTCGAGCCGTGGGAACTGTCGCCCTTGCGTGCACATTTTCGATCGCGCCGACTTTTGGCTCAACGTCCTGGAATGGGACGGTTCGTGATAGCGCGGGGAATCCTGCCGGTGGGGCCGTCATTAAGCTCCATCAAATAGGAAGTGCTGCCCACGTTGAGACCACGACCCTGCCTGGCGGACAATTTACCCTGGCCCGGCTGGCGGCGGGTGAGTATGAACTCTCCGCCACATGGAACGGAAAGGCGTGGACCAAGGCGGGCCCGCTGGAGATTGAGGATGGCCCCCCGCTGACGATGGGACTGCGGCTCTCCCCCGCCCAGGAAATTCAGGTCGAACCCGCGATGACGGGCGCAGCCGCCGCTCCGCAAGCAAGCGGCGGCGAGCATTTAACGAGCGGTGAAGTTTCAAGCCTGCCCCTCAATGAGCGCGATTTCAGCAAATTGCTTTTGCTCGCCGCGGGCACCATGACAGATGCCAACGGCGCCGCCAATTTCACCCAGCAATTTGCCGTGAACGGCCAGCGTGGCACCGCCACCGTCTTTGCCATCGACGGGGTGGACACCACTGACCCGGAAATGGGGGGCGCCACGTTTCCGAATTTCAACGTGGACGCCATTCAGGAAGTTCAATCGAATTCGGGCGTGATGCCGGCCGAGATCGGCCACGGAGCGGCGAGTTATACCAACGTGATCTCGAAGTCCGGAACAAATCACGTGCACGGTAGCGTGTTTGAATTCGCGCGCAACGCCGCCTTCGACGCACGGAATTTTTTTGACCGCCGGAACCTCGCGGATGAGCGCCGCATCCCGCCCTTCGTCCGCAACGAATTTGGTTTCGCCATGGGCGGGCCGGTAATTTTGCCGGGAGGCGCGCGTGGTCGCCATCGCACCTTTTACTTTGGCGAGTATCAGGGCTTCAGGCAAGTGCTCGGCACCACCCAAGTATTCGCCGTGCCCACCGCGGCCGAGCGCCAGGGCGTGGACAGTTCCTCTATTCCGGGTGACACGCTGTTGGTTCCCGTCAGTCCCAAGATTGCGCCGCTGCTCGCGCGCTATCCATTGCCCAACGATCCACAAGGCGCTTTTGGCGCGCGCACCTACGCCACTTCTTCCAAAGTTTCCACTCACACGGACCAGTTCTCGGTGCGCATCGACCATCGACTGTCGGACCAATCCACGCTGTTCGCGCGATTCAGCCTGAATCAGATTACCGGGCCGCTCACCAATCCCGACCAGACGGCCATCGACCCAAGCTTTGCCATCCAATATTTCGATCATCAGCGCAACGCAGGGTTGCGGTACTCGCTCACGATTTCTCCTCATCTCAGTTCAGAAACTTCCCTCGGGTACATACGCAGTACGCCGTTTTTCCCGTCCATCAATCACACCCAACCGGCTCTAACTTTCGGCGACGGCCTGCTGGAGGCCTTCAACTCAGCGGATGGCTCGGTGCTTGGATCGTTTGGCAATCTGTTCCAGTTCAAGCACGACATGGTTTACATCCACAACGCCCACACGTTCAAGTGGGGCACGGAGATGAGGTTCAATCGTGATGCCACCATTTTTGGAACCAACCCGAATGGCCTGTACTCGTTCGGTGGGGGGACGGCGTACTCGCCCGTATTGATTCAATCGGCCAGTGGGACGCACAACATTCAGGCGGGCGCTCCCCTGCCCGATTCACTCACCGGACTTCTGACCGCAACGCCTTATTCCTACACCGTCAGCGTGGCCTCTGCCTTTACGGCGCAGGGGGACCGCTTTGACGAGGCGGCGGTCAGGCGCGAGGCTTACAACTTCTACTTTCAAGACACCTGGAAAGCCACTTCCCGTTTGGCGGTTAATGCCGGCTTGCGTTATGAAGTGAACAGCCGCATCAAGGAAGCCCGAAGCCGCACTTCGGGCCCGATATTCTTGGGGCCCGGCGGCAAGCCATCAACCTTTTGGGAGCCCGGCACGCAAGAGAGATTTGTGGATAACCTTCAGCCCCCCTTCGCCATGGACTGGAACGGCTGGGGACCTCGGTTGTCACTCGATTACGGCGTGGGAAATCATACCGTGCTGCACGCGGCAGGAGCGATCAACACGATTCTTCCCAACCTTTGGCAGGATAATTTTGTGACGGGAGGCATTCCTTATGCCTTTCCCCTTTTTGCCACGGCCTTGCCGGGAACTCCTTTGCCGTTCCAAAACGCGGTGACGCCCGTCAACCTGCCCAGCGTGTACACTCCGCAAGGCCAACTGGTTTTTGCTTCGGGCAATACCGCTACGGTGCCTGCCAATACTCCGATGGACATCCAACGTTTCCAAAACGACCTGGCGGCCCTCACCCCCGGGCACCAGATACAATTGCTCACGGCGGCAGGCATAGCCCCCAATTTCCGCAACGGCTACATTGAAACCTATACCGCCGGCGTGGACCATGATTTTGGGGACATTAAGTTCAGCGCCGCCTATGTGGCCACAATGGGCGTGCACCTGGCCAGCGCCTTCTTTCCCAATAGCTATGGTGGCGCGGACCCGGCGTTTGCGCCGTTCACCCAATTCGACTCCACCGGACATCCCACCGGGGGCTACGGCGCGGAATCCCTGATGAATACGCGCTCGCATTCCACCTATCACGCTCTGCAGACGAGCCTCAGCAAGAATTCTGAGCGTGCCGGCCTGGGCTTTCAGGCCAGTTACACTTATTCCAAATCGATCGATGACACGAGTTCGGTGCTGGGCGGATTTTTTGGAACTGCGGGGGTGGTCCTGCAGGGCTTTGCTCAGAATCCGTGGAATCCCGGGGCGGAAAAAGGGCCGTCAACCTTCGATGCCACTCACACTTTCAGCATGAGCGCCATTCAGGTTTTGCCGCTGGACCGCATAAGTTTCCTCCGGCCGCTGGGAAGGCCGTTGACCTCCGGATGGCAGTTCTTGAGCGTCACTACTCTCGCCACCGGGTCGCCCTTCACCGTGTTCTCGGGGATTCAGCAAACCGGCGCGGGCGCCGGCGGCGCAGACCGTCCCGATCAGGTCGCCCAGCCTGATTTCTCCACCCATCGCACTGTGCGCGAGGATTATTTTGGGCGTGGCGCCAATAATGCCTCGTACTTTTATATTCCCATCAACGTTCCTGGCGGAAGCGGGCCCAACCACGGCCGCTTCGGCACCCTGGGGCGTGACACATTCCGCGGCCCGGGATTTGAGAACTATGACGTAGCTTTGATCAAGAACACCACCTTGGGACGTCGAGGCAACGCGGAACTCGCCATCCTGCAATTTCGCGCCGAGTTTTTCAACGTGTTTAATCTGGTTAATTTCGGCCTGCCTTCCAATGTGGTGCGCGGCAGCGGCTTTGGCCTGATCAGCAAAACCGCCGGGCCGTCGCGACAGATCCAGTTCTCGTTGAAGCTGAATTTTTGAAGCAGCGGAAACGCGCGCAACCAAACTTAATGGCGCTACCATCCCGCGTCCGCTATAATCTTTTTTTGGGCTGTAACTCTTGGTTACAAAGAATTCTGAATGCTTCGTCGTCTGCGCCCGCTAAAACCCTACCTTGCCCGCTACAAGAAAAGCTTTGTGGTGGGCTTCATCACCCTCATCATTACGCAGATGGCCGGAATCACCGTCCCGCTGATTATCAAGTCCGGGATTGACGGCCTGATGCTGGGCGTGACCCACTCCCGGTTGCTCTGGATTGCCGGGCTGCTGCTCGGCGTCGCACTGGTCAAGGCCTTCTTCCAGTATTGGATGCGCTGGATCCTGATCGGCATTTCGCGCGACGTGGAATACGATCTGCGCAATGACCTTTTTTCCCACCTCATGCTCCTCTCGCCGCATTATTACACCATGACGCGCACCGGCGACCTGATGTCCAAGCTGACCAACGATCTGAACGCGGTGCGCAATATGGCGGGGCCGGGCATCATGTATTCCGCCAATACAGTGGTGACGGGCATCGCGACGATTGCCCTGATGCTCCATATCGACTGGCGGTTGACGGTGTTGACCCTCATCCCCCTGCCGCTCGCTTCGTTGGCCGTCAAGTTTTTCGGGCAGAGAATTCACGACCGCTTCGAAAAAATTCAAGCCATGTATTCCGAGTTGACCGAAAAAGTCCGCGAGAATCTGGCGGGCGTCCGGGTGATCCGCGCGTTTTGTCAGGAAGAAGCGGAGAGCGCGCATTTTGACCGCATGAATCAGGAATTCGTGGATAAAAATCAGCGCCTAATCTGGATCACCAGCTTCCTGTGGCCGGCTTTGACCCTGCTGTTTGCCATCGCCTTCATGCTGATCATGGTGGTGGGCGGGCGGCACGTGCTCTCCGGCGCCATTAGCGTGGGCGCATTCACCGCCTTCAACATCTATCTCACTTATCTCATCTGGCCCATCATCGCGCTGGGCTGGGTGACGAATCTGGTGCAGAGAGGGCTCGCGTCTCTTGAACGGCTGAACACCATTTTTCTGGCCCAGGCCGAAATCGATGACCGCGAAGTTCGCCAGCGTGGCCTCACATCCTTGCGGGGAGAAATCGAATTCCGTAATCTCAATTTCGCCTACAACGGGAAACAGATTCTCAAGAACATCAATTTAAAGATTCCAGCCGGAAAGACGGTGGCGGTGGTGGGCGCGACGGGCTCGGGCAAATCCACTTTGATTAGTCTGATTCCGCGCCTGTATAACGCTCCCGAGGCAGATATGGTTTTGATGGATGGAGTGCCCATTCGCCAGATTCCGCTGAAGACTCTGCGCGAACACATCGGCTTTGTGCCCCAGGAAACGTTTTTGTTCAGCGATACCATTGGGGAGAACATCAAGTTCGGCGCGGCTTCCGCCTCCGCTGCCGTGGTCGAACGCGCGGCGGAAATTTCCAATATCCTTCCCGAAATTCGCAGCTTCCCCAAGGCGTTTGACACCATGGTGGGCGAACGCGGACTGACCCTCTCCGGCGGGCAGAAACAGCGCACTGCAATTTCCCGTGCCGTCATCCGCGATCCGAAAATCATGATCCTGGATGACGCGCTTTCCAGCGTGGATACCTACACCGAAGAGAAAATTTTACGACAGTTGACCGGCCTGATGGCGGGCCGCACCACGCTGCTGGTCTCCCACCGCGTCTCCACCATCCAAAACGCCGACGAGATTGTGGTGTTGCGCGATGGAGAGATTGTGGAGCGCGGCACCCACGAAGAATTGTTGGCGATGAACGGCGTTTACACCGAGCTTTATAACAAACAGTTGATTGAGGAGGAATTGGAAAAAGAAGCTTGATGAGAAGGACTCAGGAGACGGGAGTCAGAATGAAGGCATAGCCGTAAACCGTGGGATACGGAAAAACTGAAGAGTGGATGAGATTGTTGGAAGAAGTAAGCAGGCTACTGAATGCGTATTCGAAGGCGATTGCAATGCACGATTCCTGACCGTTCGTCGGAGCGCAAAAGTCTGGAGTTTCTTCATCCTGACTCCTGGCTCCTGTCTCCTATTTGAAAAATGGCTGAAACTTTCCACGAAGAAGAAGTTCTCGGTAAAGCATACGACGGGCGGTTGATGAGGCGATTGCTCCGTTACCTGCGGCCGTACTGGTTTATCGCCGCCGCGGCCCTGGCGGCGATTCTTTTTTATGGCGTGCTTCAGGCCGCTCCGCCTTATTTGTTGAAGGTGGAAGTGGATCGTTACCTGGATCCGAGCGGCCGCCGGCAGATTCCGCGGTTTCTTGCTCACTTCCTAAGCCCCAACCCCCTTGCCGGAATCGTTCAAATCGCCCTGGCGCTCTTTCTCCCCACCGTTATTCTGACTTTCTTCCTGGAATTCGCCCAATCGTTTGCCATGCAGTGGGTGGGACAGAAAGTGATGTACGACCTGCGCAAGGAAATATTCGGCCATCTGCAAAAATTGCAGTTGAGCTTTTACGACCACAATCCTGTGGGCCGCCTGGTGACGCGGGTCACAACCGACGTGGACGTTTTGAATGACCTGTTTGCCTCCGGCGTGGTGGCCCTCTTTGGCGACGTTTTCTCCCTGCTCAGCATCATGGTGGTGATGCTGGAGCTCAATTGGAAACTGGCCTTGCTCACGTTTTGCGTTCTGCCCATCATTGTGCTGATCACCCTGTCATTTCGCCGGGCGGTTCGGCAATCTTACCGGCGCATTCGCGTGGCCATTGCACGCATCAACGCCTACTTGCAGGAACACTTGACGGGGATGACGGTGCTCCAACTGTTCAATCGAGAGTCTCGCAGTTTCGAGGAATTCGAGAAAATCAACCGCGTCCACATGGATGCCTACAAAGATTCCATCATGGCCTACGGCCTTTTTTATCCCGCGGTGGAATTGGTGGGGACTCTGGCGGCCGCGATCATCCTTTATCGCGGCGGGATTATGAAGTTGAACGGGGCGGTCACCATCGGCACCGCCATCGCCTTCATCCAGTATTCGCAGCGGTTTTTCCGGCCCATCCAGGATTTGAGCGACAAATACAACATCCTCCAGTCGGCCATGGCCAGCGCGGAGCGCATTTTCAAGCTGCTCGATACGCCGGTCACCATCCAGGATCCCGTCCAGCCGGTCTCATTGGTGAATCCGCAAGGGCGGGTGGAATTTCGACAAGTTGGATTCGGCTACTCGGACGGTCAACGTGTGCTCGAGGACGTTTCCTTTACTCTCGAGCCGGGAGAAACGCTGGCCATCGTGGGCCACACCGGCGCGGGCAAAACGACCCTCACCAGCCTCCTGCTTCGCTTTTATGAGGTGAAGGAAGGGCAAGTGCTGCTCGACGGCGTTGACACGCGCGACTTGCGCCTCTGCGACTTGCGCAGGAATTTCGGCATGGTCCTGCAGGACCCGTTCCTCTTTTCCGGGACAATTGCCGGCAACATTCGCCTTGGAACTCCGGGCATCAGCGACGAGCGGATGCGCGAAGCCGCGCGCAAGGTGAACATCCTCGATTTTATTGAGAGCCTTCCCCAAGGATTTAACGAGCCGGTGAAGGAGCGGGGCTCCACGCTTTCGGTTGGGCAAAAGCAGTTGCTCTCCTTTGCTCGTGCCCTCGCCCACGATCCAAAAATATTGATCCTGGACGAGGCCACATCGAGCGTCGACCCGGAAACCGAGTACCTGATCCGCGAGGCACTGCGCCGGCTGATCGAGAACCGAACCTCGCTGGTGATCGCGCACCGTTTGTCCACCATCCAGAACGCTTCCAAGATCGTCGTCATGCACAAAGGGCGGGTGCGCGAGGTGGGCACGCACCAGGAATTGCTCGCCAAGCGTGGCATTTATTTCAAGCTCTACCAGCTTCAGTATAAGGACCAGGAACTTTCCGTGGTCAGCAGTCCGCCGTCCGTGGTGGGCGGAATGGCTGAGTCATTGGAATAGAGCCTGGAAAATAGAAAATGGAAATTGGTAGCGACCGTAGCGCCGACTTCCGTACGCCGGCTCAGGGATTGAAGTCGGCGGCTCTTCTCGTCAAAGGACGGCTCCGGGGACCCGAGAGGCAGGTGAGGGCCGCACACCTCACCTGCGGCGGTGTGCGCTCCGGTTGCTGATCGTGATGGCTATCGGCTCATTTCGGAAACGGTGCTCACGTCAATGAAAATGATTGCACAAGGTCCGTTCGCGAATTAGTTCAAGCGGCAGCTTCGCCAATGGCAAGGGCAGTAGTGCACTATCGAGGTTGGCTTTCGAGCGTGTGTGGGGTAGACTGGGCTTGTGATCTATGAGTGGGATGCGGAGAAAGCAAAGCGCAACCTGCGGAAACACCCTATCACCTTTGAGGACGCGACCACGGTCTTTCTCGATCCACTGGCCTTGACCTATCTCGACCCGGACCACTCCCGTGGAGAGGATCGTGAGATTACCATCGGCTGTTCCCGCAAGCATTAGTTTATTATCGTGTCGCATTGCCAGCGCGGGAACCGCGTCCGAATCATCAGCGCGCGGAAGACCACCAAAGGAGAGCGCAAGCAATATGAAGAAGGCATTGGCAAAGGGATTTGATGACGAATTGCGGCCGGAGTATGACCTCTCGCAGCTCAAGGGAGGAGTTCGGGGCAAGTACTACCGGCGAGCCACCGCTGGGACCAATCTAGTCTTAATCGAACACGATCTGGCGGGTATCTTCCCAGATACGGAATCGGTGAACCGCGCTCTACGTCTCTTGGTCAATACCGCTGAGGCGGCCGCAAGCCCGTCGCCCCGCCGGCCTCGCGCCTCGATTCACCGCCTGAAACCGACGGCCTCAAGGGTCACTCGCTTGGCTGCAAAACGTTAGATCTACCCACCGCTAGTTCGCCCCGCGAGAAGGGATTGACCGCGGGTTTATCATCAAAGCCGGCGTAGCGCCCGCCAGACGGGCGACGTCACGGAAGCGGGAGGCCGCCAATTCCGCAGGCAGGTAATCTTCGGTGCCCAGGAGAGGTCCCCTGGCCCGAATGCCTTGCGTCACGGGCGCTCCTGTGCCATCCTAACCCATGTAGAAGTGAGGCGCGCAGATGCTGAATACTTACAAAGCTGTGTTGCAAGGAAATCGGCTGGAGTGGGTTGAAGAGATCCCCGAGCATCTCGCCGGGGACCAACCGGTCGCAGTCAGCGTCACAATTCTGGAAGCGCACCCATCCCAAGGGCAGCGCATGGCCGAAGCTTTGGAGGCATTGGCTCGGCTGAACTCATTGACCCACATCAGCGATCCGGCGGCGTGGGAGCGTGAGGGGCGCAAAGACCGAAGCCTGATCGACAGGGATTCGTGACGCTCATCGACAGCAACATCATATACGCCGCTAAGCCGGAATACTCCCACCTGAGACGGTATATCGCCCAGAATTCGCCAGCGGTTTCCGCGGTTAGTTACGTTGAAGTTCTGGGCTATCCAATGCTCTGCAACGATGAGCGCCGACATTTCGAGGCATTCTTTGCCTCCGCGACCATTCTGCCGATCTCCGACGACGTGCTCAACCAAGCCGTGCGCCTTCGTCAGCTACGAAAGATGCAGTTGGGTGTCGCGCTCACGGATGGAACTGCGCTGGCTTACGGGTTGACGCTGGTCACGCGCAATACAAAGGATTTTGACTGGGTGGAGAATCTCCAACTAGTGAACCCGTTTGAGCCGTGAAATAATTGCGTCACGATTTTAAGACTGCGACTAACGACTCGATCGCCCAATCACCCCATGATCCAATCACCCAATATTTTCATAGTGGCGGGCGAGCGTTCGGGCGACGTTTATGGCGGGGAGCTTGCCACCGCGTTGCGCGCACGGAATAGCGCCCTGCGCATGTTTGGTTGCGGCGGGGAAGCGATGCGCAAGGCCGGAGTGGAAACCACGGTCGATTTGCGGGAATTTGCCCTGATGGGGATCACCGAGGTCATCAGGCACCTGCCTCGCGCCCGCCAGACCTTCAACCGGCTGATTGAGGAAGTGGACCACCGCAAGCCCTCGCTCGCCGTGCTCATTGATTCACCCAGCCTCAACCTGCGCCTGGCCAAGAAGCTCAAGCGAAGAAATATTCGCGTGATCTATTTCGTGAGCCCTCAGATTTGGGCGTGGAAAAAATGGCGCATCCATCACTTAAAGACCCGAATTGACAAGATGTTGTGCATTTTTGATTTTGAGGAAGCCATCTATCGAAAAGCGGGAATCCCAGTAGAGTTTGTGGGCCACCCCCTGGTGGACCTGGTCCGTCCCCACCTTTCGCGCCCGGAGTTTTTTGAGCGGGCGGGCCTGGATGCGGAAACCCCCACCGTCGCTATCCTCCCCGGCAGTCGCGAGCGCGAGGTCCTTTTCAATTTGCCCGCCCTGCTGGACGCCGCCAGCCGGATGGCCCTGACCCGCAAGATCCAGTTTGTCATTCCTGTCGCCCAGTCGCTCGATCCTGCGTGGCTGGAATCAAAGCTGCAGGATTATTATGTGGGCCGGGCGCTCTTGCGCACCGTGACTGAGGCGGCTCACGATGTCCTCTATTATTCTGACGTGGCCGCGGTGGCCAGCGGCACGGCCACCGTGGAAGCGGCCTTGTGCGAGCGTCCCATGGTGGTGGTATACCGGGTGGCGCCCATCACTTACTGGCTGGGAAGATATATGGTGGATGTCCCGTTTTACAGCATGGTCAATCTGCTGGCCGGGAAAGGCATCGTTAAGGAATTGATCCAAAGCGATTTTACTGCACAGGCAGTGGCCGCTCAGATAGAATACCTGCTGGATCATCCGGAAGCACGCAGCGAAATGGTGCAGGCGCTCCGGGCGCTCAAACCGCGCCTGGGCCCCGGGGGCGCCATCCCCAAGGCGGCGGAGGCGGTACTCAGGGAGCTGTCATCGCCCGGTTGAGAATTTAGAACAAATAAGGCATCGCGCAGATTGGGAATACGCATTTGGGTGATACAACCGACGGGCCCCATAAACAATCCAAACTATTGAACAGAGATTTGGGAAAAGAAAACCGGAGTGGGAAGGTAGGATGGCTCAGGTGATGAAATCGGCTGGGCGGGAGGTGCTGTATGGCCTGGCGCTGCTTCCCCTCATGATGCTGCTGGCCGGGTCCCGAAACGCCTCAGCCCAGTCCTCGGCGGCGCGCTTTGAGGTGACTCATTACGCGATTGACGCGGAACTGTTTCCAACCACCCACATTCTCAAGGCCAAAGCCCAAATCGATTTCGTTCCTCAGGCGGAAACCAGCTCCCTCAGCTTTGAATTACACAGCGCACTTAGAGTCTCCAGCGCGGTGGATTCCGCCGGCAAGAATTTGAATTACCGGCAGGATGGTCTCAATCTCAACCTGGATTTTCTAACTCCGCTCCAGCCCGCCCAGCCTTCTTCCGTCACGGTTGAGTATAGCGGGGCGCTGGCGACGGCGGACGGCAGTCCGGTGGAAAACTTGAAGCTTGCCTACGTGGGCCCGGAAGGATCTTACCTGCTTTATCCTGCCCGCTGGTTTCCGGTGAACGGATACGGTGTGAATCGTTTTTCCGCCACCATGCGAATTTCGGCGCCTCCGGACGAAACCGTCATCGCTTCGGGGACCGCGGCCTCGCCCAACCGCCAGGCCGACAAGGTGACTTACACATTTCAATTTGATAAGAACTCGTTTCCGGGGACGGTGCTGGCGGGTAAATACGTGGTGCAACCGTCTACCGCGGTGGGCGCCGACATAACATTGTTTCTGAAGCCGGGCCACGAGCAATTCGCCGCCAGCTATGGGGAGACGGCGGCCAAGATTCTGGAGTTCTACTCCCGCATCTTCGGACCGCTGCCCATTCAACACCTTTCCCTGGTCGAGATGGACGACAACACGGTGAGCGGATATTCGGCGCCGGGTCTGCTGGCTTTGGCGACGCGCGCATTTTCCACTCCGGTCAATTACCGCCTTTTGGCCCACGAGATTTCTCACCAGTGGTGGCGTTGCCTGGTCAGTCCGGCGACCCCTGATGATGCCTTCCTGGACGAGGGCTTGGCGACTTATTCAGCCGCCCTGGTGGTGCAGGACATGGCCGGCGAAAATGCCTTTGAGGATGTCATGCGCCAAATCGACGTGGGCGCTCTCACCCATGAAGAAGTTGCGCCCGTCAGCCAGGCCGGCCACCTGCACGAATTCACCCCGGATTACGATTCCATTGTATTCCAAAAAGGGGCCATGGTTTTTCATATGCTTCGTTGGGTGATTGGCGACGACGCTTTCCTGAAGACCTTGCAGGACATGGCGAAGGAGCACGCCTGGGGTTCCATCTCCACCGACGAGTTCCAAAAACTGGCCGAGAAAGAAGGGAAGCAGGAGTTAACGTATTTCTTCGCGCAATGGGTGAGTTCGACGGGAGTCCCGCAATTCAAGCGCACCTGGGCAATCTATCGGACCGCCAACGGTTATCAGGTGGTGGGCAAAATTCAGCAGGACCTGGACATCTTCCGTATGCCGGTAGAAGTCCGCGTTTACACCGAGGCCACCAAACCCATCACCGAACGGGTGGATATGACCGGCACTACCGCCGACTTTACCATCAACACCCGGGGTAAACCTTTGCGCGTGGCTGTCGATCCCGCCAGCCGGCTGTTGAAATTTGACGACAAAACCAAAATTGCGGTCGAAATGGCGCGCGGCGATCAATTGGTGCAGGAGCAGGCCTACCTCGAAGCCATCAAGCAATATCAGGCCGTGCTGGAGTTGAACAAGAACAGCTCGCTGGCCCATTACCGTACCGGAGAGATTTTTTTCAAATTACGCAATTACAACGCGGCCATGGAATCCTTCCGCCAGGCGCTGGCCGGGGATATGGACCCCAAATGGGTCGAGGTGTGGAGCCACTTGGAGATCGGGAAAATCTTTGACGTGACCGGACAGCGCGATCGCGCCCTCAATGAATACCAGCGAGCCTTGCAGACCAACAACAATACCCAGGGCGCGCTGGACGAAGCCAACCAATACATTCAGAAAGCTTACGCAGAGCCACCACGCGACGCGGCAAAATGAGATCGGCTGCAAACCCTGCCCTTACCCAAACTTCAAGCCGGTAAGCCTTGGTAAAGGAATTCCGCGGCCCTGGATGAGAACTTTGAAAATGTTGCCCATGCCTTGAGATTCCTCCGACCCGCCCGGAAAAATCAGGCGCTTCAATTTCAGTCGGGCCTGAAGTTTTTCATCCATAGTTTGGCCGGGCTCATACAGGTCTGCAAATTCGTTGGCCTCTCCAATCGCCATCAGGAACCGCTCCTGGGTGGTCAATCCCAGGAAAGTCAGGCCCGCCTCCTTCCCGCAATCAATCAGCGCGCTGAAATTCACGTGGGAGGTCAAATCCTGTTCTCCCGGAGCGGAGTAGAAATCCTCCGTGGCTTTATGATTGAGGTAGGCCATGAGGGTGCCCCGCGGCCGCGTCGAAGTGCACAAAGCTTCCGCCAGACTGCCGTAGTCGATGGTGAGGACAAAGCCCCGCTTCAGTTTTTCCGCCACCGAAATGAGCCACCGAGTCGCCCGGCGATTCACCTCCACACGGTAACCCTCTTCGAGCTGTGGGGCATATCGCGCTACCCAGGCTGCCACTGCTGAATCGGTGATGGGACCGAGGGATTCCCTCAAGCCCTCCCCGTGGGCTTCAACATATACTTCCTTCAACCGTCCTCCGTACCGGGTGACTATCGATACTGGAAAGGCGTCCACCAACTCATTGGAAAAAAAACAGCCCGTTATCGAGTGGAGTTCCTCGATTGATGCCACGGCTCGGAAACGCGCTCGATCAACCTCTCCCACAACGCGATCGAGCACACGGGCGCGCTGACGAGGTCCGGGCTCGACCACCACGTATTCGAGCGCTTCCAGAAAATCAGGGCGCGATATTTTGACCCAGCGAAGAAAATCGGCCGCAAAAAGGCCGCGCCCCGCCCCCATTTCCACCCATGAAAACCGCGCCGGGCACCCGAGCATTTCCCACATTTCCGCCGCCTGCCGCGCCACCAGCCGGGCAAAAATGGGATGAAGATCGGGACTGGTGAAATAATCTCCCCAAATCCCCGTCCGCTCGCGTCCTTGCATGTAGTAACCCAGTTCAGGATGGTATAGACATAGCTCCATGTAACGCGCAAAACTTATGGGGCCCGACTGGCGAAGCATTTCCTCGAGAAACGTTTTGAGTGGCGAGTCCTTCAAGGTGAATTAGGGAAGCCTGCGGTCAAAAGGTTATGGGGAACTTGATGGCGCCCCTGCGCAGTAACAAAAATTCTATTCTACCCCCGCCGGTGAAATCAACTTTTGGTACATATCCTGAAAGACTTTGAGCGCGACGTTGTCGAATAAGACAAAATGGATGTGTTCAAGCGAGGTGGACGATTTAACGAAGGCCAAAACTTCTCCCAGCATAATCCGCGCGCACTGGTCCACCGGGAATCCCGCGATGCCCGTTCCCACCGCCGGAAACGCGATGCTCTTCAAGCCCTTTTCCTGCGCGCGCAGCAGGGTGTTGCGCGTGCAGGCACGCAGTGCCTCCGCGGAGGTGGACCACCCCAGAATCATGCTGGCCGCGTGAATCACGTAAGTCGCCTTCAGGTTGCCGCCGACGGTGATGGCCGCCTCGCCCACGGGAATCTTGCCGATCTGCTCGCATGCGTCGGAGACGCGAACTCCGCCCTTGCGCCGGATGGCGCCCGCCACGCCGCCGCCCAGAATCAAATCGCTGTTGGCCGCGTTAACGATCGCGTCCACAGCCATTTCCGTGATGTCGCCTTCGGTGATGTGGATTTCAGTGGGCATCATTCAACCAATTCGGTTTGCGGCCCCTCCCGCGTGACCATTCGTCCATACCTCACAAAGCGCGCGGCGGACAAATACTCGAATCATATGCCGCCGGTATTCGGGCGTGGATGCAGACGTTCGCAGAGGTTTGCCGGTGCGGATGGCCTCGTGGGCCACTCGTTCCACCAGTTCCGCGTCGTACTGCTTACCCTGTAGCAACTCCGCGGCCTTGACCAGTTGTGGAGCGGGATTGACGGCGGTCACCGCCACACGCGCCTCCAGGCAATTCCCTGCACTATCTTTTCGCATAGAGACGGCCACGCCCGCAAGAGGATAATCGATGGATTGCCGTAATCGAAGTTTTTTGTACGTTCCGGTCCATCCGGCGTTGGAGGCGGGCACGCGAATGCTTGTGACGATTTCATCGCGAGCCTTGGCCATGCGCGCGATTCCGTCATTCACATAAAATTCCGCCAAAGGTAATTCTCTTTGCCCGCGCGGGCCGGACAACTGGACGGTGGCATTGAGAGCAAGCAGGGCCGGAGCGGTGTCTCCGGAAAACACCGCCCAGCACAATTGTCCTCCGGGCGCCACGTGACAGACGATGCCATCCTTCTTGATGCAGCCGCCAATTGAATCGCGCCAAAAGCTCGACTGGTTGTAGTAAAGGCATCGGGTGTCCAGACACAGATTGCCGCCCAGCGTCCCCATGTTGCGGAGTAGGGGACTGGCAATTGTTTTGGCGGCCTCGTGCAGGGCGGGAAAAAATCGCGCAATCTCGGGGGATTCCACCATCGTCGATATTCGCGTCAGCGCGCCTAGCGTCAGATCTGCGCCAGGGTGGTAGCGAATAAAATCCAGCTCGCGGATTCCTTTGAGGTCCAGGAGCGCTCGCGGCGCAAACAACCCTTGCTTCATGCTGGGAATCAAGTCGGTGCCGCCCGCCACCATCTGCGCGTCGGGGCCATAGCGCGCGAGCGCTTCAAGGGCAGCATCAAGCGTCCGGGGCCGCACCACATCAAAAACTGGCATGCTCATGAAAGTTGCCCAGGAACGATTCCCAAACCGCAGAGTCTAAACCAGGCGCCGGCGATCCAGTCGACGGCCTGGCTTCTAACTTCTGACTTCTGACTCCTGTCTTATGTCTTCTTCTTTTCTTCCAGTGCTTTCAATACTTTTTCCGGTGTGATAGGCAAAGTGTTGATCCATACCCCTACCGCATCGTAGATGGCGTGGGCCACGGCCGGAATGGTAGCGGCCAGCGATCCTTCACCCGCTTCCTTGGCGCCAAACGGCCCCTCCGGGTCCATGCTCTCCACGATAATGGGATCAATGGGCGGCGATTCGAGCGTGGATGCGCTCCGGTATTCGAGCAATCCCGGATTCATCAGACGTCCCCCTTCCCACACCATTTCCTCCTGAACCGCCTGACCAAGGCCCATCCAGACCGAACCGATCACTTGCCCCTCGACGTTGACAGGATTGATGGCCTTGCCGCAATCGTGCGCTGCGGTGATGCGATCCACATGCACTTCACCTGTCTCAGTGTCCACGGTCACTTCCGCCACTTGTGCGCTGTAGCTGTATGCCGGAGACGGCCCCACACCCGCACCCTTGAATTTTCCACCCTGCGCGCTGGCGGGTGGCGAATAAGTTCCCGTGGCCGTCAGCGTTTCGTTGGGACTAATCGCCAGTCGAACGGCTTCGTCGAAGGTCAGCCCGTCGATTGGGGTGGCTGATTTCTTTGCGGCGGCTGCCAGGACCAGTTGGCGGGCGTTCCGCGCGGCATCGAGCGCGGCGTTCCCGGCCATGAACGTGACGCGGCTGGAATAACTGCCCAAATCAATCGGCGTCCGAGCTGTGTCCGCCGCCACAATTTTCACCCGCTCGACCGGAATGCCCAACTCGCCGGCAACAATTTGCACCTGCATGGTGTCCGAACCCTGGCCGATTTCCGAAGCTCCGGTAAAAACCGTCACTGTTCCCGATGCATCAATGGAAAGGTTCACCGTAGTGTGCGGTATCTGGGCACGGATAATGGGATTGGCGGCGCCGCTCACATAGTGGCTGCCTGCGATGCCAATTCCTTTTCCGAAGCGCTGCTTCCCGTATTTTTCCTTCCACTTCGATTGCTCCGCCACCTTGTCGATGCATTCGGGCAATCCATAACTCAGCACGCGCAATCCATTCACCGTGGTGCACGGCGCCTGCAAAAGATTTCTGCGCCGGATTTCCACCGGGTCGATGCCCAGCACGGCGGCGATCATATTCAGTTGCTGCTCGAAGGCAAAGCGGGTGTTTACGGTGCCGTGGCCGCGCATGGCGCCGCACGCGGGCTTGTTGGTCAGCACGCGGTAGCCGTCAAACTTGACGCTCGGAATGTCGTACATTGCGTTCAGCAATTGTCCCGAATAAAGAATGGTGACCACGCCGTAGCCGCAGAACGCGCCGCCATCTTGAACGATGCGCGCCTCGACGGCCGTCAGCTTCCCTTCGCGCGTAACGCCCGTCTTCAGTTCAACGATTTGCCGCGGTCGGCCTCGGTGCGCGTAGAACACCTCTTCGCGGGAATAGGTAATCTTCACCGGTCGGCCCGCCTTGCGCGCCAGAACGGCGGCGGCAAGTTCCAGCGGAATCACTTCGCTCTTCCCGCCGAATCCTCCACCCACCAGCGGTTTGATCACCCGCACCTTCGACTCCGGTATTTGCAGCGTGGCCGCCAGCGTCTTCATCAGGTAATAGGGCACCTGGGTGGAAGACCAAACGGTGAGCGCGCCGTCCGCATCAAACCTGGCCAGCGTCGAATGCGGCTCCAGCGCCGCGTGCGTGACTTCGGCGCATTCGAACCGGTCATTGCGGATGTAATCGGCCGCGGCAAACCCCGCCTCTACATCCCCAAAGTGGTGGTGATAATCTTTTTCGATGTTATGTGGCCGGTCTTCGTGAATTAGATTTTCCTCGGCGAGCATCGATTCCTCGGGATCGAAATATCCCGGCAAGATTTCGTAGTCGACGCGGATCAAACGCAGCGCTTGATCGGCGATGGCCTCTGACTCGGCCGCAACGCCGGCTACGTTGTCTCCGATGTAGCGGGCTTTGTCCAGGGCAAAAATGGTTTCGTCGTGGCCAACAGGCAGGATGCCGTATTTCACCGGAGCCTCGCGTCCTGTTGCCGCGGCGAACACACCGGGCAGTCGCTCCGCCGCCGATGAATCAATCGAGCGGATGCGCGCGTGGGCGTGCGGGCTGTGAAGAATTTTTCCCACCAGCATGCCCGGCAGCGCCAGGTCATCGGCATATTTCCCCGCCCCCGTTACTTTGTCCACGCTATCCACCATCGGTATGCGCGCGCCGATGATGGAACCACTGTTCGGACGAATGGTGGAGGACGGGCTCACCGAGGTCGAACCTCCAAGGGGCGCATATCGCGCATCAGTTCGATGGCTTTGCGCACCGAGGCGAGGATTTGCACGTAGCCGGTGCACCGGCAAAGATTCCCGGACAGGGCTTCGTTTAATTCCTGATCGGTGGGGTTGGGATTTCTGGCCAGAAGGTGTTTGGCAGTTAAAATCATCCCGGGCGTGCAGTAGCCGCACTGAGCCCCGCCTTCCACAGCGAACCCTCGTTGCAGCGGATCGAGGGCGGAGCCGTCGGCCACGCCCTCGATGGTCGTAATCTCCTGGTCCTGGTAGGAAACGGCCAGCATCAGGCAGGACATTTGGGGCTCGCCGTCTATCAGGACAGTGCACGCACCGCAGCTCGAATCGTCGCAGCCGCGCTTGGAGCCGGTCAGTTCGAGGTCCTGACGCAGGACGTCGAGCAGAATGCGGTTGGGCTCCACTTCCACAACCCGAACCTGGCCGTTGATGTGAAGTCGAATCAATTCCTTCTTCAACCGTTCTCCCGGCCGCTAGGTTCTCCAATTCGGAGGGCGTTTCTCCAGAAACGCGTGAACGCCTTCCGCGGCGTCCGCCGTGAACAATAATTCTTCCAGATAAATTCTTTCTGTCTCGCGCAGCGCGGCCTCAAAAGCCTGCCTCGACCCCAGCCGGGCCGTCCTGCGGGCCAGCGCCAGGATGGCGGGACTCTGCGCCAGCAATGCGTCCGAAAATTTTCGTACCTCGTGATTAAGTGCAGTTTCAGATTCAACGCGGTTGACCAACCCCAATCGGAAAGCCTCTTCCGCCCTGATCGGTTCGCCCGTCAAAATCATTTCCAGAGCTTTTTTTTCGGGGAGGAGTTTGGGCAAGAGAATCGAGGCTACGGGTGGGATTGCGCCTGCTTTAATTTCAGGCTGTCCGAAGCGGGCGCGGGAGGAAGCCAGAATGAAATCGCAAGCCATCGCCAGTTCCATGCCACCGCCCAGGCAGTGGCCTCGGACGATGGCGACGGTGGGGCAGCGCGCGCCCAGCACCTCGCGAATCAGGCCATGGAATTCCCGCAGCAATTCGGGGACGCGTTCGCGCACGTGGTCGCGGAGGTCGGTTCCCGCGCAGAATGCCTTTTCGCCCGCGCCGGTAAATTCCACCAGGCGCACACTGGGATCTTTGATCAATTTTTCCAGCGTGGCTCGCAATTCGCGCAGGCTGCCCAGGTCCAAAATGTTCAGAGGAGGCCGGTTGATTACCAACCTTGCCGCGGGTCCACGACTTTCGACAAGAAAATTCAGGGGCGTGCTTTGAGCCACTGGCATGGGCCTCGACCGTCCCTTAACTCGGGATTATTGGATGAGCGTGTTGGGATCTCGGGCTCCTTCCGACGGCACGAACTCTTCCTCTCTCTTCGGCTGAATCCAACCCTTCTCTTTGAATATGGACGCCAGGGTTTGTTGATCTTCCGCCGAAGGCAGTACGGAGGGCAAATATCTCTCGTATTCATCAGCGGACAACGGCTCGCCCTGCAAATCAAAACATTGGCCGGCGAACTGGCCGATCTGCCGGTTGAATTTCAAATCGGGCACGGTGATTTTTGGCTGATCCTCAGGGATGGTTCTATTCAGGAGATCCGTGAGTTTCTTAACTTCCTCGTAGTAGAGGTTGCGCGAGGACTCATTCAAGTGTTGTTTGTCCGCCTTGTCCTCGGCGGCGCGCTCGTTGTACCGGCCTTTCAAGCCCCAGACGTAAGCCCATTGGGCGGAAGATGAACGGTCGGTCCCAAACAAATCGTAGGAGGTGGGCAGCCACTTGTTGAAATATTTTTGGATGATGGGAATGGGAATCATGCCCGCCTTTACAATCCGGTGCAACCCATTGTTGCCCGTGCCCAAGTGGAATGATTCTTCCTTAAGCATGGGCGGCATGCTTTGCGCGAGGGGCAGAAAGCCGGAATGGGAAAGCATGGTCAGTTGAAATTTTCCGTCCCGGTCCACAAAGTGGGCGTAGGTGAAAAAATCCAGCCAGTTGTTCACAATTTCGTTGAACGCGCCCAGCAGGCGGCTGTCAGTAAAGGCGCGCCGCTCCAGCAGCTTCTGCGCTTCGATCCTTCCCGGTCGGCCAAAGTGGTTGATCAGCACGTGGCCCATCTGCCAGCCGTGGCGCATTTCTTCCGTCATCACCCGTAGCAGGCTCAGATAATCGTACCGGCTGGGCGCGGTTTCAAACAACCGTCGCTGCTGTTCGACGGAGGCAAACTCCGTGTCGCCCTGATAAACCACCAGGTTCATCACCGCGTCGCGAATGCGTTGGTCGGGAATGTGCATCAGCGTTTTCCAGCGCAACTGTCCTTTATAATCCCCAAACTCGATTTCCGGCGTCACCTGTCCATATTTTGCAGAAAACCTGTAATCCTTGAATTCGGGCGCGTCCAGGCCGATATCTTTCTGCCAGCCGTAAAAGTAATCGGTCCAATCGTCAAAAGTAGAAATCCTGAGCATTTGATTACTCCCCCCCACCAGCCGGCGTGCTTTCCCTTCAACCCATTTTAACGCTCAACCGCGCGCCGCGGCCAGCGCTCCGCCTCATTCGGATTTGAAATGGGGTTTGCGTTTCTCCTCCAGGGCGCGCAAGCCCTCGGCAAAATCTTCGGACGCAAAGCATTTCATCTGGGCCCGAACTTCGTGTTCCATCATCGAATCCAACTGCGTCTCCAGCCGCGTGTACAGGGCTTCCTTCAGCAAACTCACCGGCAAGGAGGGCAACAAGGCCAGGCGTTCGGCCAGTTGGCGCGTTTCCGCCGCCAAATGGTCATGTGGCACCACGAAATTCACCAAACCCATGCGTTGAGCCTCGTCCGCCTTCACCGGGTCGCCCAAAAAAAACATTTCCATGGCGCGGCCGATACCCACCTGGCGGGGAAGGAAAAACGTGCCGCCCCAATCCGGGTGCAGGCCGATTTTCAAAAATGCCTGCACGAAGGTGGCCTGGTCGGACGCAATGCGCATGTCGCAGGCCAGCGCCAGGCTCAAACCCGCCCCGGCCGCCGGGCCGTTGATGGAGGCCAGCACCGGAATCGGCAGGCGACGAATCGCATGCACCAGATTATTCCCCGCATCCAAAAGTGATCGCAAGGTGGCGGAATGATGGCTGGTCCGGAGGTTCGACAGCGTTTCGATGTCGCCCCCCGAGCAAAATCCGCGGCCCGCGCCGGTGACAATCGCCACGCGAAAGGAGGGATCATGGGCGATGGCTGCAATGGCTTCTGCCAACCCATGTTGCTCTGCTTCATCCAACGCGTTTAATTTGTTTGGACGGTTCAGGAGAACGGTGGCGATGGGGCCATCGCGCGTCAGAACCACGGCATCATTCGGCATTGCGATTCACCCATCGCGCCAAGCGTCGAAAATATTCCAGCTTATCCGTTCGCGTCAATCTTCTGTTGCGCCCGCTGGTGGAAGGGAGCACAAAGACGCGGGCGCCGGCCATCGGCTCAGGCTGCCATCCCAGGCGGCACGGGCTGCCGCGGAAGTTTTCATATGCACCTTTGCCGTTAAAAGCCACCACCCGCGCCCCAAACGCCGCTTGCTGCAACCCGTCATTCAGCCGGCCGATTCCTTTTCGATATTCGCGCGCGCGCACCTCGCTGGAAGATTTGGACCACCGCTTCACCAAGTCCGTCAAGCCGAAGCCAAACTCCAGCACGCGACAGTCTTCTTCCCAACCCAATTTCACCGGCAGTAATCCCGCCTCGAAAAGAAAATTCCAGAATTGGTTGCCGCGCCCGGCGTAATAATGTCCGAGGCGCGCCGACCGTTCGCCGGGATTAAAGCCCACAAAAACGACTTTGAGGCCCGGCCGCAGGTAATCAGGAAGCTGCCGTGGCATTTTTTCGCCGCTGTTCCGCCGTCTTCCGGCACCGATCGAGAAATTGTCGCAGCATCTTTTTCTGCTCGGGCTGGTCGGCGATTTCCTCCGGGTGCCATTGCACGGCCACCAGATAGGGAAAACCCTCCGCCGCCTCCACCGCTTCCACCAGTCCGTCCTCGGAGTAGGCCGTCACCTTCAGCCCGCGCCCCACGCGCTTGATCGCCTGGTGGTGGAAGCTGTTTACTTGGCAGTGTCCATGAAACGATTCGGCCAGCAGCGATTCGGGCTCAGTGAGGGTAACGCCGTGGGTGGCGTCGGAACGTGCCCCATTTTGCTTGTGATCGATCTCTACTTCTGCATCCTTTTCCAAATCCTGGTAGAGCGTTCCTCCGAATTTCACGTTGATCAACTGCGTTCCGCGGCAGATTCCAAACACCGGCAACTGTGATTCCTGCGCCAGCTCCAGCAGCTTCAGCTCAAAATCGTCGCGCTGGCGATTGGTTTTGACGTTGTCGTATCTTTTCTCTTCGTCATAAAGGGCCGGGTCCACATCTTCGCCCCCTCCCAAAAGAATCCCATCAAAATCTTCGGCGCGGAAGTTGGGCGCGCCGGCGGTGACCAGTCGGATTTCCTCCGGCAAGGCGCCTGCCGTAAGCAGAGCCTTAAAATAAGGCGATTCTTTTCCCTTCGCCTTCTCTTTTTCGGCAACTGAAACGGCGATATTCATCTCTTTTAGGAGTCAGAAGTCAGGAGTCAGAATGAATAACTGGTGTTTCTGACTTCTGTCTTCTGGCTCCTGACTTCTCCTTTCTCATTTTGCCTTAAAATCCGGGGTCCGCTTCTCCACGTACGCCGCCAGCCCTTCGTGCGCGTCCTCGCTCTGGAACAAATGCTGCTGCAATTCCCGTTCCAGTGATAGTCCGTCCGCAAACGACATCTCAATCCCCGAGCACACCGCGCGTTTGATGCGGCCCACGGCGCGCGCGGCCTTGCGCGGCGGAACAAATTGTTGGGCGTATTCGGTGACCTGCTCCATGAACCCATCGCGGTCGAAAACCTGGTTCACCAACCCTATTTCCTCCGCCTCCTCGAAGGAAAAAGTCCGGCCCGTGGCCATCAACTCGATGGCGCGGGATTTGCCCACCATCCTCGCCAGGCGTTGCGTTCCACCCGTGCCCGGCAGAACGCCGAGCGCAACTTCAGGCAATCCGATTTTGCCCGCATCGCGCCGCGCCAGGCGGATGTCCGCCGCCAGGGCAATCTCCAGTCCTCCCCCCACCGTGTGCCCATTCAGCGCCGCCAGCACCAGCTTGGGAGTCTGCTCCAGGCGGTTCAGGGTTTCGTTGGCGTGCAGGCAGAAATAGTATTTGAATTCGGGCGTGACGCTGGCCAGCATCTTGATGTTTGCCCCGGCGGAAAAGAATTTGTCGCCCGCCCCCCGCAGGATGATCACGTGAACGCCATCGTCAAATCGGGCGCGCAGGATGGCTGCGTCCATTTGCACCATCATTTCGTGGGTGTAAGTATTGGCGGGCGGATCGTTCATCTCAATCCAGGCCATGCCGTTCTCCGTCTGGTAATTGATCAGTGTTCCTGCCGGAGTAGCCGTTTCAGTTGTCGCCATGCAACTCTCCTCACTCGCTTGGAATCGCCCGTGCGGCCAGTCCTCGGAGGTTGAAAGAAACCGATGGAAGGATAGCGGTTATTGGTTGGGTGCTCCCCATTTAGAATCGCCCCCGAGCCAGCCTACTGATAAATCTACTTCATCATCCCAAAGAGCGCCAGCACCGTCAAGCGCCAGGGTGGGTCGTTTGGCATTTCGGTGGCCCATTCGCCTTGCTCTCCCGCACCCTAGCGGGTAAACTCTCAGGCGCCGCAAATAGGACAGGTTTGCAAAGTCTGTCCGATCTCGGCTCGAGCATGGGAAAGGCATTGGACAAAGCCCCGGTAATGGGCGTCAGGCGGAAGCAATGTGCGGACGCGTCCCTGAAAAGACGGCAACTATCCAAAGGGCCCGCGAGGGTTTTCGCGGCCACCCCGCAGCCACCATCGCTTATTACGGGCCGGATAACACGCGCGCTTCCAAAGTGGCTGTGGGTATTTTCTTGAAGGAAAATGAGGCGGCCAATGTTATAGAGCGCTTGTTTGCGAAGGAAGAAGACGCCCGTCACGATCCTGCCATCCAGGAAAAGATTTTGAAGCTGATTAAAACCCATACCGTGCGTTCAGTGGCCGTCACCGAGGGCATCATCGGCTGCCCGCATGAGGAAGGCATTGATTTCCCCGAGGGCAAGTCCTGCCCCCACTGCCTCTATTGGGCGGGCCGTGACCGAATCACTCTCGAGCGCATACAATGAGATGCCGCGTGGGCCCAGCGTTTTGCTTGACTAAAATTTTTTATATGTGCTATAAAATTTAGCTCTACTAGATTAGCTCTTTGGCTGCTCGTCCCGGAGCAATTTCCTTCCCAAGACTCTTGGCTGGCAGGCTCGGTTTAATCCGCCGTGGGGGCAAGAGAGCGAAACTGAGCTTGAGGAGACATCATGGTGAATGCCACGGCGGTATTGCGGGTGGGGTACTTTCTCCCTGTCATTTTGATGGTGGGTATGTTTTTGTTGAATACGAAAAGAATTGGAAGCTTCATCCAGTCCATGCCCAATACACTTAGAGGCAAACGGCCACGCCGGTGGGAGTTCGCCGGGTTAGTTCTTTCCAGTGTGCTGATGTTTTCGGGCGTCACGCGGGCTTTTGCCCAAACTCCAGAAGGAAGCGCGGGCGGCGAGGCCAACTTAAAACTTCCCAACCTCTCCCAAGTACAATTCCTCGGGATTGACGGTCACACGCTGCTGACCTTCGGAATTATTTTCTGCGTTTTCGGCCTGCTTTTTGGCCTTTACATTTACCGGGACCTGAAGCATCTGCCCGTACATAAGGCCATCAAATCCATCTCCCACATTATTTACGAAACCTGCAAAACGTACCTCATTACCCAGGGCAAATTCCTCATGATGCTCTGGGTCTTCATCGCCGTGGTCATCGTGCTCTATTTCGGCTTGCTGCTGAAATACGAAATCGGCCGCGTGCTCATCATCCTGTTATTCAGTGTGATTGGCATCGCCGGCAGTTACGGAGTGGCGTGGTTCGGCATCCGGGTGAACACCTACGCCAACTCGCGCACGGCGTTTGCCAGTCTGCGGGGGATTCCCTTTGCCATTTACAAAATCCCCCTGGAAGCGGGAATGAGTATCGGCATGATGCTCATCAGCGTCGAGCTGCTGATGATGCTCATTATCCTGCTCTTTATTCCGGGCGACTACGCCGGTGTATGCTTCATCGGGTTTGCCATCGGAGAATCACTGGGGGCGGCGGCGCTGCGCATCGCGGGCGGCATCTTCACCAAAATCGCGGACATCGGCTCCGACTTGATGAAAATCGTCTTCAAGATCAAGGAAGACGACGCGCGCAATCCGGGTGTGATTGCGGACTGCACCGGCGACAACGCCGGCGACTCCGTGGGACCGAGCGCCGACGGCTTCGAGACTTATGGCGTGACCGGCGTCGCCCTGATCACATTTATCCTGCTGGGGGTAAAGGATCATACCGTTCAGGTGCAATTGCTGGTTTGGATCTTCGTCATGCGCATCATGATGCTGGTGTCGAGCGCGGGGGCGTACTTTATCAACGCAGCCATTGCCAAGGCGCGCTATGGCCACACCAAGCACATGAATTTCGAGGCGCCGCTGACCACGCTGGTGTGGCTCACCTCCATCATTTCCATTGCGCTCACCTACCTGGTTTCTTTTGAAATCATTCCCAGCCTGGGCGGCGACTTCACCCAGTGGTGGAAGCTGGCCACCATCATTTCCTGCGGAACGTTGGCAGGGGCATTGATCCCGGAGCTGGTGAAAGTTTTCACTTCCACCGAGTCGCGCCACGTGAAAGAAGTGGTGGTCTCGGCACAGGAAGGCGGGGCATCGCTCGGCATCCTCTCCGGCTTCGTGGCTGGCAATTTTTCCGGCTACTATTTGGGACTGACTATGGTGGTCCTGATGTCCATCGGCTCGCTGGTGAGCCAACTGGGGCTCGGGAACCTGATGTTGGCGGCTCCGGTATTTGCTTTCGGGCTGGTCGCCTTTGGATTCCTGGGCATGGGCCCGGTGACGATCGCGGTGGACTCCTACGGGCCGGTTACGGACAACGCGCAATCGGTCTACGAGCTTTCGCAGATCGAGGAGATCCCGAACATCCGCGAGGAACTTAAAAGGGACTTCAAGGTGGATGTGGATTTCACCCGCGCCAAGGAAATGCTGGAGGCAAACGACGGCGCGGGCAACACGTTCAAAGCCACGGCCAAGCCGGTGCTGATTGGGACGGCGGTGGTGGGCGCCACCACCATGATCTTCTCCATCATCATGGCCCTCACTGACGGTCTGACCACCAACGTCGCCAAACTTTCCCTGTTGCACGCACCTTTTGTGCTGGGCTTCATCACCGGCGGGGCCATGATCTATTGGTTTACCGGCGCCAGCACGCAGGCCGTCACCACCGGCGCTTACCGGGCTGTGGAATTCATCAAAGCGCACATCAAGCTGGAGAGTTCGGACAGGGCTTCGGTGGCCGACAGCAAGAAAGTGGTGGAAATCTGCACCAAGTACGCGCAGAAGGGTATGCTGAACATCTTCATCGCCGTATTTTTTGCCACCCTGGCCTTCGCATTTGTGGAACCGTTTTTCTTCATCGGCTACCTGATTTCGATTGCCACTTTCGGGCTTTATCAAGCCATCTTTATGGCCAACGCCGGCGGCGCCTGGGACAACGCCAAGAAGATTGTCGAAGTGGAACTGAAGCAGAAAGGCACCCCGCTTCACGACGCCACCGTCATTTGCGACACGGTGGGCGACCCCTTCAAGGACACGAGTTCCGTGGCCTTGAATCCTGTCATCAAATTCACCACGCTGTTCGGATTGCTGGCGGTGGAGCTGGCCGTCAAACTGACAGTGACCAGCGGGAGCCTGCTGGTGCACGGGCTGGCGCTCGGGTTTTTCCTGATTTCGTTTTTCTTCGTCTATCGGTCGTTCTATGGGATGCGGATTCGCCAGACTCCCGGAGCCGAAGCGGCGGCAACGGAGGCTGCTGCGGATAACCCAGTCGAAAGTGTTTGATCTCGCAGGGGAGCCGTGTGCAGGGAAGCATAGAGATGACGCTCCCAATCTTTGGGAGGGTGGGTGGTTCTGGAACCAGCGTTGCAAGGGTTCTTTTTTGTTCCTGACTTGCCCTGGGCCCGGGGATGAAAGCCTTGGGTGTTTATTGTATAGTTACCCTAACTTGACCGTGTTCTTGATTCTCTTCGCCAGATTCTCGATCTTTTCCGCTTTTTCCACGATCTTCAAGGACAGAACGTTCTCATTCGATTTGCCAACCTCCTCCTGAAGTGATTTTGCCAGTGCGGCGAGTTCATCTGAGTCCTTCTTGATCTTCTCAAAATTGGATTTGAGGATGGCCTGCCTCTGTTTCGGGGTCAATATCAATGGTGGGGCGGGTTCCAATTCATGACTTGTGGAGTCCTGCGAGTTCGATGATGCCGCGACTACTGGCGGCAAAGTGGTGGGCGCATGGAATGTCCGGCCCAGCGCAACGGCGGCTGATGTCCCCACGAGGAGATAACACGCAACGAGTGTGTTGACCCGGCGGGCAGCCACTTTATTCATGGAACATCTGCCGTCCACGCTTTTGCAGAGCTTGATAAGTGGATGACGAAGAACTGCATTCATAGTTGGAGTCCTTTCCTCGGTTCGTTTGAAGGGGTCTAACTGCGTTCCTTGAACGTCCCCCCCGCTTCGATTGTAGTTGTTCCCCGCCGCGGGTGGCAATCCCCGGTTATCCTTCGAATTAAATTTATGCTACTCCCGCGAGCTTCCCAAGATATGGGAAAGCTTAAACACGCCCGAAGGCAAGGGCGACTCATTCCCCGGCGTTTTTCATTTGATCTCAAAGTGATTAACCTCCCCAAGGATGCAACCTTCGCCCGTGAGATCGAAAACCCCGACGCCAGCGCCCGTTGGACCAGGCTTTGGAAAGTCCGGGCAGCCGGATGACATGATGCTCGTTTCAGTGAGCGTGGCGGTTATGGGATGTTGTGGCGGAAAGGAATGATCAGTTTATGGCAAGTGGAGCAAGTCTCATTGGTCGAAGTTCGGCCTGAGGCAATTCAACTTTCTATTTCTTGGAGTACCGGACGCCGTAGATTTTGCGGTTGGATCCTTCCGTTTTTTGGCGGCGCACGATCTTGGCGCTTACTTCAAGATTCTGGTTGGTCCCACTGTAGGGGCAGGCGACCATGATGCCCTCACCGACGTGGAATTCTCTTTCGCTCGAGAAACAAAAACCGCCTTTGGAAACGTTCTCACTTTTGGTAACCTCATATTCGCCCGAAAAGTCACGGATCAGAACAGGGAGTTGAAGTGCCACTCGCCGATGGCGGCGGAGGTCCGCTCCTCCCCTGGCCGGGCCGCCGGCTAACCCTCCTTCAGTGGCCGCTGCTGTCTCTCCTGAAGGAGCGCTCATGGCTACTTGTTTCTCCGCATACCCCCAAGGCGTGTTTTCTTTACAACTCTCGCAGTTCTTTGTCATGATCCCCGAAGCGCCCAGAACCTCGAATTCCACAAGGGATACGCGCAACAAGGCCACCGTGTGGCACTGCCGGCATTCCAGGAGAGCTGCTGAATCGGTATCTTGCCCCGGAGGCGGAGGAGGAAACTTGATGCCCCAGATATTCTCCTGGCCGTCGATACATTCCACGCCCCATTCGCCGCCCTTTTCGGAGTGGGGAGAGAGCGGGCCCACCACGCGGAATTTTGCTTCCCTACGGCTGACCAAATTGGTGATGTGAATGGTCTGCCCGCTGGCGAGCAACCGGGGAGACATAATGCGCGCTCCATGCCGGTTCAGCGTAATCGTGCGCATGTTATCTTTAAATTCGACGCCCTTTGGATCGGCCCCTCTCACCAGCAGAGGGACCGTCAACATAAGCCGATCGGACCGGCGCTTGTCTGACCCCATGTCTTTTTGTCCTACATCAAATCGATTTGGATTAGATTTCTGAGTCTATACTAAAGTGCAATATTTTGGCAATGAATTTCTGGACGCGCGATAATATCATGGCTTTCGTCATGGGAGTGCGGCAGAAAGTTACCAGACGCATTGCGCGTGTATAATGCGAAGGAGGAGCGCCGCCAGCCGGTTGGTGCGGGAGCAGCAGCCGGGCGCTTTTTCGGCTATCGGGCATGAGCGTTCCTATCTTCATTTGACAATTCGGGGCGGCCAGCCGGGGCCGAAGGGAGCACGCTTATTCGCGGCAAATTTCGATTGCTACTCGTCCATCAATCGGCGCATACGGTGCTGGTTTTTAAGGAAGCTGCCCGCTGGGTGGAGGCTGAATTGACCCTGCTTGAAACTCCCGAACTTGCCGGACGCAGCGTGCGCGAGAATCGGTTTGAGGCGATTTTTGTGGATCCCTCGATTGCGAACTTTTCCAGGCAGGGGTTCACCCGGGTCGTCCGCCTTTCCCCCTTTAACAGTCAGACGCCCATAGTTCTGATCTCAACGCCTTACGCAGAAAAATACGTAAAGTTTGATGACCCCGGCGTTGTTACGGTGATGGCGAAACCCTCGAGTGCGGACGATTTGTTGCCCTATCTGGAGGACATCAAGCGAAGACTCCGGGCGGACCGGCGAAAGAATCGCCGCTTGCCGTACCGGACCGGCGTGAATTGTTTGCAGGGGGGGCGGCGGCTGAAGGCCACCAGTGTGAATATCTCCACCACCGGGATTCTGCTTGAAATGAGCTGGGCTCCCAAATTCGGAGAGGAACTCGAGCTCCATTTTCAACTGGGGGAGGATGAGCGCTCTCTGAACGCCCGGGCGCGCGTGGTTCGCATTGAAGGCCCTGGCCGCGCCGCCCTGGGATTTCATAGTCTGCCCGCTTTTGACCGCGAGCGGGTTCGCAGGCTAGTGGAGGCTCACTTGCCCGCCCTGCGATAACCGTTTCACGGGCGCAATGCCTGGCGCCGGATACGAGTACCCCGGGCAGGATTCCATCGGGCCCGCGTACAATCTTCCTGGGCGAAGTTTCAGCGCGGGTTGACCTTGATATCGACCAGCAGTCGGGATAAGGTACAAGGGGTGCGGGTCAGGTTCGGAAGGCCCTTGCCTCGTTAAAGCCTGTGCCAGTTCAATTGGAGCATTTGAGGATGCTTGTTTATGGAACCAGATAAAGTTCGTGGGAGTGACCGAATTTCCCTCAGGATGGGCGTTACCGTGTCAGGCGCGGATGCCATGGGGACCGTCTTTGTGGCTGACGGTAAAACCATTCTCTTGAGCCGTCATGGAGCAAAGATTCTGTTGCCACGCAAACTTGCCCCCCACCAGGAAATCACCATTCTCTGCCATGACACGGGGAAGGAAGCGGATGCACGAGTAATTGGCAACATCGGGCAGGAAGAGGATGGCGTTTATTACGGCATAGCCTTCATCGACCCTGAGGCCAAAATATGGGGTATTGAGTTCCCCCCCATAGCCGACGGGGCGGAAGCGGTTGGCCGGGTGATACTGGAGTGTGGTGGTTGCCATACCCGAGAATTGGTCTACCTTGATGAGTCCGAGCTTGAAGTCCTGGAAAACAACAAGAGTCTTGCTCTGCATTGCAAGCGCTGCACTGACCTCTCCGTGTTCAAAATGGCGGCGGTTGAGCCGGGCGCAACCGCGCCGCCCGCGGCCCAGATCTCGACAAAGCCCGAGGACTTGCGGCGTGAACGTCGGCGCGAAGTGCGTGTGATCACCTGTGTTCGCAGCGTTGATTTCGGCGATGACGTTGTCCGAAGCAGGAACGCCTCTCGCGGCGGAGTTTGCTTTGAGAGCCTTCGGCATTACTCCAAAGGCATAAAAGTCGAAGTCGCAATTCCTTATACCTCAGGCGGGGGCAACATCTTTCTCGAAGGCCACATTGTGCGCATTCAACATGTTCCCGGAGGAGAAATGACCCTCTACGGAGTGCAATACTCACCACGACGTCATTGAGGACCCCAGCCCGGCCCAAGGCCATCTACCCTTTGAAGTTCTGCCCCCAGGATTGCAATGCGTCGTTGGAAATTCCACCGCCCTGAAAAACTTTTCTTCATAGGGGTTTTGCCACCCACTGCTCATGCTGCGGGAAGGCAAGAAAGGAGAGAAGCTAAAGAGTTGGAGGCGCGGGTGGGAATCGAACCCACGCGTAAAGGTTTTGCAGACCTCTCCCTTACCACTTGGGTACCGCGCCCTGGAAAAAAGTGGCAGGCGGGTAGTGGTGAGTGGCAAGCATCATGAAAGCTTGCCAATTCTTTCTCGCCATTCGCCACTTTTTACTGATCTTTTGGAGCGGGAAACGGGATTCGAACCCGCGACTTCGACCTTGGCAAGGTCGCACTCTACCACTGAGCTATTCCCGCTCGGTCCTGCGTGGTGATCGCACTCAACTGCTCTTGCTTTCAAATTATAGGTACCGCAACTGCGCCCTGTCAAGTCACTCCGGGCTGACGATCAGGCCGGTACGGTCATCACCGCCTCGCGCAGGAATTTTGCCGACTCCTCGGGCGGAGTCGGGTTGATGTAAAAGCCCGTGCCCCATTCGAATCCGGCCACTTTGGTGAGCTTGGGCATGATCTCCATATGCCAATGGTAGTAGTCGTTCGAAGCCTCGGGGAAGGGCGAGGTATGGATAATGGTGTTATACGCGGGGTGGTCCAGCACTTTGTCCAGGCGCATCAGCATATCTTTCAAGATCAACGAGAGCTGCTCGAATTCATGCTTCTGTGACTCCTCGAATGCCGATTGATGCACCTTGGGCACAATCCACATCTCGAAGGGAAACCGCGGCGCAAACGGGGCCATGGCGATAAAGTCGTCATTCTCAGCAATCACGCGGGTGGCCTTTTCCACCTCCTGGCGAATCATGTCGCAAAAGATGCAGCGCTCCTTGAAATTGTAATATTGCCGCGAGCCGTCCACCTCCTCCAGCACCCGTTTGGGGACCACGGGCAAGGCAATCAACTGCGAGTGCGTGTGCTCGAGCGACGCGCCCGCCGCTTCGCCGTGATTCTTGAAAATCAGGATGTATTTGAAGCGCCGGTCCTTCTTCAAATCCAGGATGCGGTCGCGGTAGGCCCACAAGACTTCTTCAATCCGGTTCACGGGGAGCGTGGCGAGGGTCTGCTGGTGATCCGGCGTTTCGACGATAACCTCATGGGCGCCAATGCCGTTCATTTTGTCGTAGAGGCCCTCGCCCTCGCGGTTTAGATTCCCTTCAATGCCCAAAGCGGGGAATTTGTTGGAAACCACGCGCAGCGTCCAGCCCGGCGTGTTTCGGGAACTGCCGTCGCTGCGGTAGGCCAGAATCTCCGGAGGCGTTTTAGCCTCGTTGCCATAACAAAAAGGACAAAAACCTGATCCGGAAATCTTAACCTTCTCGCGCACAAAATCACTGGGCCGCTTGGCGCGGTCGGTGGCAATGATCACCCATCGCCCCGTTACGGGATCTTTTCTCAATTCGGGCAATGTCTCAGCTCCTTCTATTTATGATTCAGAATTAGAACTCAGCGTTGACTCCCTGGTCTCCCTGGCATTGTAACCCGACTCTAATCCTTGAACGCATCCTTGATCAGCCGGACCTGAAAGCCGGCCTGCCAATCCCAGGCCACGCTAACTATATCAAACCTGTAGTTGATGGCATCACGTTTAAAGCGCCGCATGTAATGATTCGCCGCTTTAATGATCCGCCGCTGTTGGTTCCGGCTGACAGCGGACTCGGGCGGGCCGGCTTCCATACTGGTGCGCGTCTTCACTTCAATAAAAGCCAGAACCGGACCGTCCCATCCCACCAAGTCCAGCTCAACCCCGTGCAATCGCCGGTTTCGCGCGACGATGGTATACCCCGCTTGGCGCAGGTGCCAGTAAGCCAGCGTCTCGCCGCGCCTACCCGTGATGAGGTGGGGCGCGCCGTGCTCCCCCTTCGCACCCCCGACGGACCGGCCTGAGCGCGCGCGTTGGCGCTCCTTCCAAACCAGCGCCCGGTACATCATTCGGGCAAATAGACTCACTCGTCCATCCGTGAGCGGCACGGCAGCCGCGAAGGCCCCTGGGCCTTATCCATAGCGGGCGCTTCCCGCTCCCCCAGCCTGCTGAATACATTTTTCCAGGATATCCAGGGCCACGTCGGCATGTTCCTGCTCGCAGATTAATGGTGGCACAATTCTCACCGTGCTTTCGCCGCAGCCGATCAACATCAAACCCTTTTCGAAGGCGCTCTGCAGGACCCGAGCGCGCGCTTCCGCGTGAGGTTCGCGAGTCTCCTTGTTTTTCACCAGCTCGATTCCGATCATCAATCCCCGGCCGCGAACGTGGCCGACAATGGAATATTCCGCGGGCCAATTGGATATTCGCTTGAGGATATATTCGCCCATACGGGCGGAATTTTGAACGTATTTTTCCTCCAGCAATCGAATGGTTTCAAACGCCGCCGCGCACGCCACCGGATTTCCGCCAAACGTTGACGCGTGCGCGCCCACCGGCCAATTCATCACGTCCGCGCGCGCCACGGTCACGCTCAGCGGCAGGCCGGAGGCAATGCCCTTGGCGGTGATGAGAATGTCGGGCGCCATGCCTTCGTGCTGGCAGGCAAACATTTTTCCCGTGCGGCCCATTCCGGACTGCACCTCGTCAAAGATCAGCAGAATTCCATGCTGGTCCGCCAGCTCGCGCAGCCGCGCCAGGAAGCCCGCCGGCGGCACCACGTAGCCACCCTCTCCTTGGATGGGTTCCACGATAATAGCGGCCACATCCTGGGGAGCCACTGAGGTCTTGAATAATTTTTTCTCGATGAATTCCACCGGGTCGCACACGCAGGGCTGGGGCCAATGCCCGGCCGCGCACCGATAAGGATTCGGGTAGGGCGAATGCACCACGCCCGCCAGCAGCGCGCCAAATCCCTGGCGTTGGACCGCTTTGGAGGCGGTCAGCGAGAGGGATCCAAAAGTTCGCCCGTGGAAGCTGCCAAGGAAAGCGATGAATCCGGGCCGACGGGTGTGATATCGCGCCATCTTCATCGCGGCTTCCATCGCTTCCGTGCCCGAGTTCCCGAAATAGACGCGCTTGGGAAATGAGCCGGGAGTGATCTGGGCCACTTTTTCCGCGAGCTGCGCCATCTGCGGATAATAGAAATCCGTCCCTGACAAATGGATGAGCGTTTCCGCCTGGTGCTGGATGGCGCGGACCACGTCCGGATGACAATGGCCGGTGGAAACCACGGCGATGCCGGCGGCAAAATCGAGGAAGGTGTTGCCATCCACGTCTTCCACCAGCATGCCCTCGCCTCGCTTGGCCACCAGGGGGTAATCGCGCGTATAAGAGGGTGAAACGTACTGGCGGTCGAGGGCCAGCACCTTTTGCGCTTCGGGCCCCGGTAGTGCGGTTTTAATGTTCGGAAATTTTTTCTCCATGATTTTTCTCCTCGGGCCTGTTCTATCGATCGGTCTCCAGGCGAATTCTCATTCCGGCAAGGCTGCAGCCGAGGAGATTTAGTCGCCGCCAAACAGGTTGGGGCGGGCCAAGTGGGGGAGTGTGAGCGAAAGGTTCGTCGGTGGCATGTTGATTTCCGTCCCGGCGCGGCGCGCCGCGCCGGGGACGCGCCTGCCTCCTTCACTTACTTTCGTTTCCAGCGAGTGCCCGCTTTAGTATCTTCCAGGATGACGCCCGCCTTCAAAAGCTCGCCGCGAATTTCATCCGCGGCGGCGTATTCGCCGCGCTGCCGTGCGGCTTCGCGATCGGCAATGCGCTTTTCGATTTCTTTTTCTTCAACACCGGCGCTGAGCACGGCGCTTTGGTCGCCATTTCCGGGTTCAACTGTTGGAGTACCCACTGATGATATGAGCGGCTCACCTGTTGGCGTAACTGCAGCATTCTTGATAAACCCAAAGCGCTTGAGCTTTTCGTAATCCGTGTCGTCGAGCACGGCAAAGATGCGGTCCCAGCGCTCCAGCACGTCGAGGAAGCCAGCGCGGGCGTCCTCTGGAAACTCGCCCCGGTCCATGGCGGTGTTGCCCTCCCGCACCAGGTCGAAGACGGCGGCAAGAGCGGCGGCCGTGTTCAGATTGTCGTCCAGCGCGTCCTCGAAGGCCTGGCGCGCGGCTTGGGCGCGGGTCCGGAATAGCTCGCCCTCCCCGGCGGGGAATTTCTCCGTCGTCAGCCGGCCGCGAAAATTTCTCAGCCGCTGGATGGATTGCTGCGCTTGGTGCAGCCCCTCGAAAGTAAAATTAAGCGGCATGCGAAAATGCGATGAGGCCAGCAGGTAGCGGATGGCGCTGGGCTTGTAGCCTTTCGCAATAAGGTCGCGCAGGGTGAAGAAGTTTCCCTCTGACTTCGACATCTTTTTGCCATCCACCATCAAGTGCTCGGCGTGCAGCCAGTAACGCACAAAAGGCTTGCCGGTGGCCGCTTCGCTCTGCGCGATTTCATTTTCGTGGTGGGGAAACACCAGGTCGCTGCCCCCGGAATGGATGTCAAAAGTTTCGCCCAGATATTTCATCGACATCACCGAGCACTCAATGTGCCATCCGGGACGTCCGGGGCCCAGCGGCGTTTCCCAGCGCGGCTCGCCTTCCTTGGCCGCCTTCCAGAGAACGAAATCGCGGGCGCTCTCTTTTTCGTATTCGTCCGAATCCACCCGCGCTCCATCGCGCATCCCGGCGAAGTCAATTTTGGAAAGTTTGCCGTAATCCTTGAATTGTTTGACGCTGAAATACTCCGACCCCTCGCTCGAGTAGGCGTAGCCTTTTTCGGCCAGCGTCTGGATCGTTTTCACCATGTCGTCAATGTGGTCGGTGGCGCGCACCATCAATTCCGGCTTCTCCAGGTTCAGCAGTTCGCGGTCAACCTCGAAGGCCTCGATGTACTTGGCCGTGTAATCGCGCAGTTCCATTCCAGCAGCCTGCGAGTTGCGGATGGTCTTGTCGTCCACGTCGGTCAGGTTCATCACCTGGCGCACCTGGTAGCCACGGTACTTGAGGTGCCGCCGCAGGACATCCTGGAAAACAAAAGTGCGATAGTTGCCGATGTGGGCAAAATCGTAAACGGTCGGGCCGCAGGTATAAAAACGGACCTCGTTGTCGGCGAGCGGGACGAAGTCCTCCACCTTGCCAGCCAGCGTATTGTAAAAACGAACCGCCATAAGGAACGGCCTGTTATGAAATCTCTTAATGCATGATTTTATCGGCAGGCCGCATATTAGTCAACCAAAGCGATGCCGTCGCAGGGCCAGGTGCCGATCGGGGCGAGCAGCTCGAATCGCGAATGCGCTCGAAGGGAAGAGTCCTGGCGTGGAAAGCAAGCATTGCGCGGTGGGTCAGAGTCTCATAGAATGTTTTGCCGTCTTGCGAACGGCATGACGAGGCTGGCGATTGTCCTTTCTGAAGAACCTGACCCGAAATCTCGCGCACGCCCTGGTGCTCTATGGGGCCTTGGGCCTTTTTGCCATCTCCCTGCTCGATTCAACATTCATTCCATTCCCCATGGTTAATGACCTGCTGTTGATGCACCTTTCCAGCCTGTCTCCGGAGCGCATGCTGTTTTATGTTCTGGATTGCACGGCGGCCTCGGTGCTCGGCGCCTACGTGCTTTACGCGATTGGGCACGGCGGTGGGAAATTCTTCCGACGCAAGTTTACGCCGGAAAAAATGGGGCGGGCGCAACACTGGCTGGAACGGAACGACTTTGCCGCCGTTTTGATCATTTCTCTCCTGCCCGCCCCGGCGCCCTTTAAACTTTTTCTGGTAACCGCGGGCGCGTTGCGCATGAACCGCCTTCGCTATGGAGCCGCGCTGGTGGTGGGCCGTGGCGCCCGCTTCCTGGCCGAAGGCTGGCTGGCCGTCCGCTACGGCGCGCGCGCCGAGGCTTACTTGAAAGCAAATGTGGCCTGGGTCTCCCTCGCCGTGGCTGTGGCTGTGGCCGCTGCGACCGTCGCTTACCGATTGTTCACCCGACGTTCCTCCGAGGCAACTTAGCACATGCGCGCCGCGAGGGCTCAGAGCCTTGCCACGTCCTTCCCGCATTTGTATTATCCACGCGATAGACACTTTGAGCTTCTCTTCCGCCTCCATTCAATTGAAATATCTCATGAGATGTGACATCCTATAGGATGTACCCCGATGCGGCGGATTGTACTGGACACCTCGGTGGTGGTTGCCGGCCTTCGCAGCAGGGTCGGGGCGGGAAATGAAGTGCTGCGTTTAGTCGCCCGTCGCCGTTTGGTGTTGTTGACGAGCGCGCCGCTCTTTTTGGAGTATGAGGAGGTCTTGCAGCGCGCCGAACAGCGGCTGGTTCACGGACTTAGCCTTGATCAAGTGGAGGAATTTCTGGCGGAGCTTGCTGCCCTCATCGAGCCGGTCAACCTACATTTTCAATGGCGGCCTCAGAGCCGGGATCCGAATGACGAAATGGTTCTGGAAACGGCCATCAACGGCCGGGCGGACGCACTGATCACATATAACGTTGCAGATTTTGCCGAAGCCGGGCATCGATTCAGGATTCCGATATTGCGTCCGGCCGATCTCTTAAGGAAGGTCAAGCCATGAGCAAAGCCACTTATCCGTTGAAGCTTCCCCTCTCCGTAAAGAAGACCGCGCAACGCCTGGCGCAGGAAGACGGGGTGTCCTTGAACCAGTGGATCGCCGTGGCCGTAGCGGAAAAAATCGGAGTCGTGGAAACCGCCGCCGAATTTTTCAAGCGGCGGGCAGGCCGCGCTACAGGTAATCGCTTGATGTCGTTTCTTCGCCACGCCCCCCGCGTCACCCCGGAACCAGAGGACCGGAAGTAAGTATTCGGAGGTCTGTACTCCGTGGTTGTTGGTTGGCCATCGTGCCCGTCCAAAGTGTGGTGGCTTTTTTTTTCTTGCCTGATCAGGACCTTTTTGAAAAAGACCGAGGTGGGCATTCCGCCGCCCGATTGCCAATCGTGGGTGGTAAGGCGGGGCGGCTGGGTCTTGCCGCCCGCTTCCTGGCCGAAGGCTGGCTGGCCGTCCGCTACGGCGCGCGCGCCGAGGCTTACTTGAAAGCAAATGTGGCCTGGGTCTCCCTGGCCGTGGCTGTGGCCGCCGCGACCGTCGCTTACCAATTGTTCACCCGCCGTTCCTCTGAGGCAACTTAGAGAATGGGCTGCACAGCCGTCGGTTGGCGACTCACAGTTCCGAAAATGTTTGTTGAATTCTGAATGCTAAATCTTGTATTTCCGCTCGCCACCATCCTCGTCTCGTCCCTACTTTTGGAGCAGCGCCGGCCAGTTGACGACCACGGTTATAGGTGAAGGTTTTGCGTCGCCGGCGGGCACGATCATCAGAAACCGCTGGCCGTCGGGGGAGACGACATAGCGATTTCTCCAACCGCCTGGGATAAGTTGAACTTGAAAAAGCGGCTTCTGTGCCCCGCCTTCGAACTGCGCCAAGTCGGTTTTGACGTCCACCGCCATCACTTTATTGTCCAGGCTCAAATAAAACAGTTCTTTGCCATCACGCCGCCACATCGGCTCAATCCCGCCGCCCGTCGAGACCTGCCATTTGCCGCCACGCTCCGGGAAAGTTTGGACATAAATTTCCGGTCTCCCTGTTTCATCCGCAGAGTATGCCACGTATCGTCCGTTGGGTGAAAATTGAGCGCTGTCGACATAGGATCTGCCTTGGACGATTGTGTAAGGCGTCCGCTCGCCGAAGAGGGGCAGGACCCACAAGCTACGCAAGGGGACGGCATTCTCGAACGTGCTGAACACAATATAGCGACCGTCAGGCGACGAGTCGTTCATGCTTTTCCGTTGTTGTTTGGACTCGAAAACTGATTCCGTTGCTCCGAGACCCTTGGCGGGCTTCTGGTAAATGTCGCGCTGGCCTTTGCGCTCTGATGAAAACATGATACGGCTTCCATCACGTGACCACACCGGGGCGAAGTCATCGGCGGGATTGAAGGTGAGGCGGGAGCTCGTGCCTCGCTCCAAGTCATCCACCCAGATGTCCCGCGTGTTGAGCTTCGGGTCGCGCAATCCGACGGCGAGTTTGGTTCCGTCCGGTGAGAGGGCCGGATTCGTGTAGGACCCGGTTTGCCCCACGTTTCCAAGCTTCTCTCCCCTGCGGCCGAACCACACCATTTGGTTGTCCGCCCCACTGCCGTAGCCTCCGGTTTGATAGGCTAGAACTCCGTTTTGAGAGGCTGAATAATATGAACCCCCAACGGGGTCGAAGCCGATGTTCTCTGCAATTGGGACGGCTTCGGCGGTGAACCGCAGCCGTTTGGCGTCGAACCGGCGAGCCATCAAGATGGCGTCCCGCAAGTAGAGCAAGTAACCCGGTGCGGTGTACATGCCGGTTGAGCCCGCCTGGAGCAACACGTTGGTCCTCTTGGAATCGAGAGAGCCAACTTTGATAGACCCCCCTCGAACGGCCCCTCCTATTCCCAGTGACCTCGAAGCGGCAAAGACGAGGAAGTGCAGGCCATCGGGCAGGAACTGCGGCAAATAATAGTAGGTTTCTTTGCGCGCCGCATCAGGCTCCGCGACGAGTGCGGGCACGCCGCCCGCTTCGGAGACTCGATAAAGGCTGCCGTGACTTACAAAGAGTATCACCCCCTCTCGATTCCACGTTCCGCCCTCCTGAGTCAACACTCCCCCCTCTCCCACCGCATCACACAGCGTTTGAGGCGTCCCGCCGGCCACTTCGACCTTCTTCAGTTTGCCGTCCGCGATAAAGCCGAGGTAGTTGCCATCCGGCGACCAGAACGGGTACAAGGCGCCCTCCGTCCCAGAGAGCGGCTTGGCGGCGAGATCATCGAGCGAACGCACCCAGATTTGAGTCCCTATCCAAGGGTTCAGGGTCCCGGTCAAGAAGGCCAAGCGGCGGCCGTCCGGTGAAAGGCTGAACCCTCCAGAATAGGTCCCACCGGTATAGTATCCAAAGCTCCTATTCTCAGGCGGCGAGATAGAAAAACGAATCGCGCTTTCTTCGGTTTTGGGCTGGAGCATGTAGTGCGCTGAGATAATGGCGAAGACGATGGCAGCGATTGTGGCCATCGCAAGTGCCCAGGGCAGGACTCGCTGTAGGGCCGACCCTTGGGTCGGCCTTTTGCCGCCGTCGGGCGAACCCGAGGCGTCGATAGAGGCCGGGGCAAGCCCCGGCCCTACAAGCTCCACGGGCGGGACGCCAGTGCTACTTACCGGAGCGATGAAACGGTACCCGCGGCGGGGCAGCGTCTCGACAAAACGAGGATTATCGGCGTCATCGCCCAGCGCCACCCGCAGCGCCTTGATGGCGGCGTTGATGCTGTGCTCGAATTCCACCACCGTGTCATTGGGCCACAGGATGTTCTGGATTTCTTCCCGAGTGATAATCTCGCCCGGCCGATCCAGCAGCATAACGAGGATTCGAAAGGGCTGTTCGCGTAAATGAATCTTCAGCCCGGACTTGCGCAACTCGCCCGAGCTGCGATCCAGCTCAAACGCACCGAAGCGAAGGATGCCCGCCACCTTATGGAGTTCCATGCGTGCCAGCCCGTTAGTGAGCGAAGTCTAACACTCGCTTCGAAGTCATGCAATGCTTGATTGCTCAACAAACGGGGTTGAAGGGCCAAACGGCGTACGGCTTCTATCGGCGAAGAGGATGCCTTCGCCGGCCACGCCGTCCATTTACGATAAGGAACCCCCATGGAAGAGATCCCAGGGTGGGCCTTCCTTTTTTTTGCCAGGAATCAGGGACGCGCCTTGCCGAGGAAACTGAATGACTCGGAAAGCACGCGCAGGTTTTTATCCAGTTCGACTTCCACTACAAACGCACGGGGCTGGCCGGCAGGAGGCGCATAGCGAAGGTCTACAATCGACACGAAGAATCCGTTGTCTGTTTCCTCCACATTCGGCCAGGGAAAACGCGCGAAGTCCAGAAAGATTTGGGCGGTGCGGGTTTTCGATGCGGCAGTGAGCGCGGGCGAGGGGTCAGGCTTGTGAAGGACGGTGGCGTGTTCGGGGTCCACATCAGAGTCCAAAGCATTGGCAGGGAGTATATAGAAAGCCGAGTCGGTTTCCACCACGCCGTTCCAACTAAACGGATTGACTGAGGAAGGGAAAGCGCCTAATTGCACCGGATTTTCCTGGCCGTAGATATGCGAGTCAAGAAATCCAATCACCCGCCGGTGCGCCAGGTCGCGCACGCCCCAGAGGGCGAGCATGGCGCAGAGGGCGAAAATCGCGCCGCCTCGTGGCTTGGTTTTTTCAGCACCCACTTCCTCTGAGATCAGCCGGAAAAGCGGCGGCAACGCCAGCCCCAAAATCAGCAGCGCCCACAGGAGAATATCAATGATGGGCATGATGTCCCAGGAGTACCACTGCGCGCTGAAGGGCAGGAAGGGGCGGATGCCATAAGCGTTGGTGAAGTCCATCAAGACGTGGCTGGCCAGCGCAATCCACGAAAGGGCCAAGAGCCAGCGCAGGTCGAGCGGGGGCCCGGCTTTTTTTGCCGGCGGGGCTTTGCGGCCCAGGAAATATATTAGCGCGCCCAGCGCCGTGGCCAGAACTGCCGCGCCCAAAATGGAATGCGTGATGCCACGATGGTACTTCAGGTAGGTTGCGCCGCCACCGAGCGTGGCCACCAAGTCGATATCGGGCAGGCTGGCGCCCACTAACAAGGTGAGCGTGGCGAACCGGGTCTTGCGATTCAGGCCGGCCTGGCTCAGGGCCAGCGCGGTGAGCGAGTGCGTCAGGTTATCCATAAGAGCGGCAGAAGGTAGAAAGTAGACTGCATACGAGTCTTCCCCATCTACAGTCTACTCTTCACGATTTACTTTGTTGCAGGGCGCGAGCACGGTCAGCGCGTCAGGAACAATTTCAAAAGTCGCCGGAAGCTTTCCCGCCAGTTCCCCATCCAGCTCAAAGTATATACGCTCTTCGGCTTTTGCCGGCACGCACTCGACCTTTTCTGTCTGCGCCAACTCCACATCCGCCAGCCGGAGGTGCCGCCGCAGTATAACCGCGGGCGCGTAAAGAAAATACCGAAGCCGGCTTGTGCTTTTGAAAAGGCACAGGCGAAATTGCGGTTCATCAAGATGGGCGCCGGGCGCCATGTGCAGCCAGCCCGCGTAACGCTCCGTCCGCTGCACCGTGGCGAAGGTGGCGCGAATTTCGCGGCCTTCCACCCGGCAAACGAAAGGTTGAAACGGATAGCGCAACGACTGGCGAAGCGCCTCCGTGATGTACGCGATCACGCCCCAGGACTTTTTGAAATCCGATTCGAGCTTGCGCACCACGTAGGCGTCAAACCCGATCCCCGCCAGACACAGAAAAAAGCGGTGTTCGGCTGAGGCGACGGCTTCATTTTTCCAGGCAGCCATGCCCAGCGGGATTCGTCGCGGCTGCCATTGGCCCAGCTCCCGCGCGGCCCGAACGGGATCGCGGGGCAGTCCAATTTCTTTGGCGAAAATATTGGCCGTGCCGCCGGGCAGAACGGCCAGGGTGGCGTGGCCCGGCGTCATGCCGTTGATGGCCTCATTGATGGTGCCGTCGCCCCCGCAGATGATAATCAAATGCCCGCGCTGGGCTGCTTCCTGCGCCAAATCCCCCGCGGAGCCCGGCCTCGTCGTCGCCACCATGTCCACATCGAAGCCCTGGTTCTCCAGGGCTGTCACGGCCCCCCGGATTTGTTTTTCGCGTGAGCCCGGTTGTCGCCCGGCAATCGGATTGTAAATGAGGGTGGCGTTCTTCAAGGGGCAGTGGTTGGTGGCGGATGGCTTGGGAGAAACGGACGATCACCGGCGGAGGTGAACTTAGGAATGGTTTTCCGCTCGCTTGCCTCGCCGCGGCGAGCCTCAAACCACCTGCCGCTGTTTTCAGGGCGTTGCAACCACTCCGCTGATGACCTTTTTAGCAATCATCACTTTTGTCTTTTTGTCGGTTTTGATATCAACGTAAATCGGGTCGCCGACCTCGAGTTTGGCCCATGAACTCGATTTCCCGTTGCGGACGTATTTCGTTTTGGGCTCAAGTTTGATGGTTTGATCGACTCCGAATTTGGTCTTATCCAGCACGATTTCCCCTTGCTTCACGCTTTTGACGACGCCGTAGAGGTCGCCCTGGATTCCCCGCCCAATCGAGTTGGGATCGCCAAAGCGGCCCTCGTTTGGCTTGGCCGCATCCTTTTGATCCTGTGCCACCAGCGCCGGTCCCGCCAGCGCGCCCGCTAAAAAAGTAATTAAAAGTATGGTTCGCGTCCTCATGACCTGCCTCCGGGTTTTTTCCGCCCCACCCAACCTTCTATTCATCGAAGCTAACAGCCCCGGCGCGCACGTGTCAAGCTGCGGTGCGGGCCAATTGCAAGTATTCGTCCGGAAGATAGCGGCGCTGCGACTTCGCGGTATAATTCTTCGGCCCGGTTTTGCAGTCGTCATTCATGAGTGGAGGCGGAATCGCGTGGCGAAGAGCGTCGAGAAAGAAATCGAAAAATTGCGCGCCGAGCTTCGCCATCACGAGCATCGCTATTACGTTCTGGATGACCCGGAAATTTCCGACTTCGAATTTGACAAGATGATGCGACGCCTTCAGGAACTGGAGCGCGCCCATCCCGATCTGGTCACTTCCGACTCGCCCACCCGGCGCGTGGGCGGCCAGCCCGCCGAGTCTTTCCCCAAGGTCCGCCACTCCTCCCCCATGATCAGTTTGGACAACACTTATTCGGTGGACGAATTCCGTGATTTTGACCGCCGGGTTCGTGAGCTTTCCGGCCGCGAAAAAGTGGAATACGTAGCGGAACTGAAGCTGGACGGCCTTTCCATGGCGCTCACCTATGAGAAGGGCGCACTCACCCACGGCGTCACGCGCGGTGACGGTGTGGAAGGCGAAGACGTTACGCCCAATGTGAAAACCATCCGGGCTGTGCCTCTTAAAATCGACCCGAAGAAACTCGAGCCCATCGGCCGCGCCCAACGCTTTGAGGTGCGTGGTGAAGTACTGATGTTCCGCAAAGCCTTCGACGAATTAAACGCCCGGCGCGAAGCGGCGGGCGAGCCGAAATTTGCCAACCCGCGTAACTCCGCCGCCGGAACCATGCGGCTGCTCGACTCAAAAATCGTCGCCGAGCGCAAGCTGGATATTTTTATTTACTATCTTTTGGTGAATGGCGCCGAACCCTTCGCGCGTCACTCCCAGTCGCTCGAAGCGCTGTCCAAGCTGGGCTTCAAGGTCAACCCGAACTGGCGCTTGTGTCCCTCGTTCGATGATGTGCTGGCCTACATCGAGCAGTGGGAATCGCAGCGCGATAAATTGGAATACGAGATTGACGGCATCGTGGTGAAGGTGGATGACACGCGGCTCTGGCAGGAACTGGGGAGCACGGCCAAGTCGCCGCGCTGGGCCGTGGCCTATAAATACGCCGCCCGCCAGGCCACCACTCGCGTGATGGATATTCGCGCCCAGGTGGGGCGCACCGGCACACTCACGCCGGTGGCTGATCTGGAGCCAGTGGATGTGGGCGGCGTCACGGTGAGCCACGCCACGCTTCACAATATGGATGAGATTGAACGCCTGGGCCTGAAGATTGGCGACACCGTGCTCATCCAGCGGGCGGGCGAGGTGATCCCGCAAATCGTCAAAGTGATGAAAGCGGCGGCCGACGGCCGCGAATTCCACATGCCGAAAAAATGTCCGGTGTGCGGCGAAGCCGTTTTTCGCGCCGAGGGCGAGGTTGCCTATCGCTGCGTGAACGTGGCCTGCCCGGCCCAACTCAAAGAATCCCTGCTGCACTTCGCTGCGCGCCGCGCCATGGACATTGACGGCCTCGGCGATGCGCTGGTGGACCAGTTGGTGGACCGGAAACTGGTCCGCGACGCGGCTGACCTCTACAGCCTGACCCAGGATCAACTGGCCAACCTTGAGCGTATGGGCGAAAAGTCCGCCGCCAATCTGGTGGAGGAAATCGAGAACAGCAAGAAGGCCGAGCTGGCGCGGGTGATATTCGCCGTCGGCATTCGCTTTGTGGGCGAACGCACGGCGCAATTCCTGGCCGACCATTTTGGGTCGCTCGACAAGCTGGCCAAAGCCAGTCCCGAAGAACTTACCGAAGTTGAGGAAGTCGGTCCCAGAATCGCGGAGAGCATCGCGGCGTTCTTCGCCGAGAAACGAAATCTTCAGGTGGTGGATAAACTCCGCAAAGCAGGCTTGCAATTCGAGCACAAGAAAGAAGTCCGCAAGGGGAATCTGGCTTTCGAAGGCAAACAGTTCGTACTCACCGGCACGCTGCCGAATTATTCCCGCGATAATGCGAAAAAAATGATCGAAGACGCCGGCGGACGAGTGATCGGCTCGGTGAGCAAGAAAACGGATTATGTGGTGGTGGGCGCGGAGCCGGGATCGAAGCTGGACAAAGCCAAATCGTTGGGAGTTAAAACCATCAACGAGGCCGAATTGATTAACCTCCTGAAGTAGGCGGGCTCGCCAGGCCAAAGCGGCGCTCCAACTCTCCCAGTCTGATGGTGGGTTCGTCACATTCGAACACAGCGATCCCGAGCAGATAATCCTCGCGATCCTCGAGAAATCGGAGCATGGCTTCGCGCGTGTAGTTGCGATCATCGGACATCACAATCTCCTCTAACCGGCTGATGAAAAATGTCATTCTGAGGAGCCGAAGGCGACGAAGAATCTCGCAGTGGCTTTGTTTTCAGTGCGAGATTCCTCGCTTCGCTCGGAATGACAGTGCGTGGAAGAATTTTTCATCAGCCTGCTAAAGCGACTTGAGCCAAACCAACATATCATCAGCGAGCGCAGCAGGAACACCTTCGGCCCACAGGACTTCATCACCATTCCGCACCACGATGACTCTGCTGGAACCAACACCCCCAATGAATAAATCAGCTCCCGAGCGCGCGTCAGTTGCCAGCCCGGGATATTTCTTCTCAAGAATCGTATGGTAGATTTTGAAAAATCCCAGCGACTTTTCCGCATCCGACCATTTTGTCCGCGCCACCACAGCGTAGTTGGGCTCTCCTTGCGTTTTGCCGGAATATTCGTAGACGAGATACCGGTCCGCCATCCATGACATGGCCACCGGCTTCGCTTCATCCTCGGAGGTCAATTGCGCGATGAGGCCGTAATAGCCCAACTCCCCCATGGTGTTTTCGCCGAGCCATTGCAGCCCGTGAACGCTGGCGAGGGCGGCCGGCCGGGGCAGGGAAACCTGGGGGAGCGGCTTGTGCTCAAAATAATAATCAGGCTCGAACAATTCCTTTGTACTCGCCGGGGGATTGGTGAACAGGGTGTTGAGTTCCTTCCATCCGCCATGTGCCAGGCCTTTTTGCATAAAGCTCATGCCCTGCAAATAAGGGAAGAGCGCCTGAAGCCGAAAGAAAAACGGGGCCTTGGAGAAAGTGGGGAATGCGCCCATTTGTTGGTCGGCCAATTCGGCCATCATCGGGGCAATCTCCCGCGCCGTGCCCAGGTCCACGCCCATGGCGTGCTGCATCATGGCGGCCATGGCGTAGCCCTCCGCGACGGCCTGGCGGGCGTTCGTCACATCGTCATTTTCGCGGGCGGCGTGCAGAAATTTGTCCAGATCGAAATTCTGGTCCTGCAAGGCGTGTGTCAACTCATGGGCGAGCACCATGGACTGCATCTCTGCGGGAATCCAGTCGGCCATGTTCATGGTTTTGGTGCGCGGATCGTAGAACCCCGCCACTTGTTCGGTGTAAAAGGCAAGGAGGAATTTCTCCAGGTTGAAATCCTCAGGCACCAGCCCAAAAGCCTTCATGGTTGCTTCCTGAACGTGCAATTCCTCCGGGGTGTAATCGGCGTGAAGATTTTCGATCAGGTATTTCTGAATCGCCGGCCGGCCAAGAACTGCTTTCCGCAGCGGACCCTTGATGGGCAAGCCCGTTGCCTTGCTCATTTCCTCCAGGACTTGATCCGCGGCCGCCAGTTGACTCTGGGATTCGGTTTGCTGCGCCAAGCCCACAGAGACGAAATGCCGACACGTTGGCGCGATCAACAAGGCCGCTATTCCTGCAAGAATTGGCCAAAACCACTTATACAAATTAAACCGCTTCATGTTTCTCCCCACTGGCCAGGCGTTTTTAGACATTAGCCCACATTTCCAATTTGAATGCTACTTCCAAATCTCAGGGTTGGCGCCGTCATCGTTCCCGCAAGGCGGGTTACGGGCATGAACCCGATGAAGGCGCTCCGGAGGCCGGTATCCAATTGGTGAGATGCAGAATCAGCCCATTCAGCTCTCCTCGAATGCTTCTCTCAAGGCCGGGGTGTCCGGGAAATCGCGGGGATACGGGTCAAGGTGCTGGCTGACATCATCTCGAATGGGCGCTGTCGGCTTCAGGATGGCGCGCCCTTTGTCTCAAATTCAAGGTTGTGGTTGCAAACGAGCCGGTAGGTGTACACTGCGGTGGCCCGGGATGCCAAAACGGAAATCCTGGTTGGGACGTCTGTTGATTGCGGAGAGGTGATAGTGGGAAGTTTTTGGCAAGATCTCGGTTTCGGGATCCGTGTCCTGCGGAAGAACCCTGCTTTTACGCTGGTCGTGGTGGCTACGCTCGCACTCGGCATTGGCGCTAACGCGACAGTATTCACCATCGCGAATGGATTCCTGCTCAGGAATCTCCCGTTTGCCGACAGCCAGCGCATTCTCTACATATCGAGCGTCAACAATTCCGATGGGCGGGGCCGCGGCGAGTCTTATCCCGATTACCACGACTTCCAGTTGCAGGGGAAGGCGTTCCTGTCCCTCGGCGCGTTCGCGCGATTCGATGTCGACGTCAGTGACACATGGAGTCTTCCCAGCCAATTCAAAGGCGCCCGGCTTACCGCCAACGCGTTTTCCATCATGGGCCAACGTCCCGTCATGGGGCGCGATTTCCTGCCCGGGGATGCACTGCCCGGCGCGCCCCCGGTGGCCATTCTGACCTATGCTTTGTGGCGGGCCCGCTATAATGGGGCGCCTTCCATCATCGGAAGCATCATCCGCATTAACGAGGTACCCACGGTTGTTGTCGGTGTGATGCCGCCCGGCCTTCGCTTCCCGGGCGATAGCAGCCTGTGGGTTCCCTTGGTTCCGACCGGCGATTGGACCCGGCGCGAGTATCGCGCTCTGACCATGTTTGGGCGCCTTGCGGAACACGCTAAAGTGCCCTCAGCCCGCGCGGAGATGACGACGGTCGCGCACCGCCTGGAGAGCGCGTATCCCGCCAGCAACAAGGACATCGGTGCGCGAGTAGAGACGTTCAACGATTATTTCATTGGCCGGGATACCCGGATGGTCCTGCTGGCCTTGTTGGGCGCAGTCGGATTCGTGCTCCTGATCGCGTGCGCAAATGTGGTGAACCTGCTGCTAGCGCGCGCGGTGCTGCGGGCGCGTGAGATATCGATCCGGGCCGCGCTGGGGGCCGGCCGCTGGCGCTTGGTCCGGCAACTGTTGGTGGAAAGCGTCATACTGTCCCTGGGTGGCGGGGTTCTTGGCTCTGTGGTTGGGATGTGGGGTGTGCGGCTCTTCCAGCAGACCATCATCCCCGATGAGCGTGCTGAATACCTCAGTTTCCCATTGGATTACCACGTGCTGGCCTACCTCGCCGCGATTACGATGGGCACCGGAATTCTGGCCGGATTGGCGCCCGCGTTGCGCCTTTCCAGGCTAGACATTAATGAGTCTCTCAAGCAAGGGGGGCGCGGCCCTGGCATGGGCCGGGGCAGGCGGCAACTCTCCAGTGCTCTCATCATTGTAGAGGTTACTCTGGCCTTCGTGCTCCTGGTAGGCGCGGGTCTCATGATTCGGAGCTTCTGGAAGATGGCGCGAACGCCCATCGGCGCGCAGACAGATCACCTGATGAGTATGGACATTCTCCTGCGGTCGACCAAGTATCCGACCGAAGTCTCGCAGATCTCGTTTTACGACCAACTGCTGGCGCGTCTGGAGGCCCTGCCCGGAGTTGTGCGAGTTGGAATGGCCTCCAATCTGCCCGGCGATGGCTGGACGGATTTCTATTATGAGCGCGAAGGCAGTGCTCCGGTGAACCCGCGGCGGCAAGCGCGGGCGGGCGGCGTGATCGTCAGTCCGGGATATTTCGATTTGCTCGGCATCAGGCCCATTCGTGGACGCGTCTTCAGCAGCCATGACGGTGTGAGCGGTTCCCCCGTGCTCGTCGTGAACCAAAGTTTCGCCCAGGCATCATGGCCGGGGGAGAATCCCATCGGCAAACGCTTACGCCTGGTGACGCAGAATTCGCGCCTTCCGTCCGGCTCTCCCGCCGCGGCCCAGCCTTGGCTGACGGTGATCGGCGTCACTCCGGACATCGTCCAAAACGACGCGAGCCAGGGTTTACACGATCCCCTCCTCTATATGCCCTACCGCCAGTTGCCGCAGCGCGAAATGGTGCTTGCTGCGCGTACGCTCCTACCGCCCGACCTCCTGGCCAACGACTTCCGCCGCGCCGTCCAGGCCCTCGATGAAGACATGCCCGTTACCGATCTGCGCACGCTCGATGAGCTTCTGTGGGAGCGGACGTGGAAGTGGCGCGTTTATGGCAGCATGTTCTCCATCTTCGCCGCCATGGCTCTGCTGCTGGCTTCGGTAGGCTTGTACTCGGTCGTCGCCCACTCTGTTAATCAGCGCACTCAGGAAATCGGTGTGCGCATGGCGTTGGGAGCCACCCGAGCCGACATCCTGCAAATGGTAATCGGAGATGTAGTGCGGCAAATTTTCATCGGGCTCGCGGCGGGGCTCGTAGCCTCGCTCGCCGTCACCCAGGTTCTGGACACCTTGCTGGTGGGTGTCCGCCCGTTCGATCCGGCGACCCTGGCGACAGTCGGACTGGTGCTTGCGTTGGCGGGCATGCTGGGATCCATCCTCCCAGCGCTACGCGCTACACGCATCGATCCTGCCGTGGCTCTGCGCAACGAGTGAGCCCCCGGCTTGTGTGGCGCTCGCCTGGTCCCGGCGTCGAAAGACGACTTCCCCAACGGTGATTGCAGGAGATTGAACGGCCACCATCGGGTGCAAATGAATGTCAACTCGGGTATACTCAGCCGGAAAGGAACAACTATGTGCAAAATCGGAATCGTCTTGACATTGATCACTGTACCGGTACTTTTCGCGCAGTCGCCGTCTTATCGCATCACCCACACCTACACGTTGGGCGGAGATGGCCGTTGGGACTACGTCGTGGCTGATCCGCCCAATCATCGCGTGTTTATCGCCCGCCAGAATCGCCTGATGGTGGTCGACGAAGTCACCGGGAAGCTTCTGGGCGAAGTCACCGGAATTCAGGGGGCGCACGGAACCGCGGTGGCGCCTGCCACGGGCCATGGTTTCGCCACCTCGGGTAACGACCAATCTGTGGTCATGTTCGATTTGAAGACCTTCAAGGTGCTCGGCCGTATCCCGGCTGCCGAGGATGCCGACGCGATCCTGTTCGACGGCGTATCGAACCGGGTGTTCACGCTCAACGGGGACGCACACTCCTCCACGGTGATCGACCCGGCCGCAGGGAAGGGGATCACGAATATTCCTCTCGGCGGCAAGCCGGAATACGGCGCCTCAGCCGGCGACGGCAAGGTTTACGCCAACCTCACCGACATCAGTGAGGTGGTGGAGATCGACGCCAAGGCCGCCACCGTAACGCGGCGCTGGTCCACTGCTCCGTGCAAGCAGCCCGTCTCCATGGCGATTGACACCGCCCATCATCGCCTGTTCAGCGGATGCCGCAGCGGGGTGATGGCAGTCTCTGACTATCAGGCCGGCAAAGTAATCGCAACTCTTCCCATCGGCAAGGGTGTGGACGGCGCCGGGTACGATGCGGATTCCGAGAACGCGTTTGCCTCCTGTGCCGACGGCACGCTCACCGTGATTCATCAGGACTCCCCGGACCAATATCACGTGGCCCAAACCGTGCAGACCCAACAGGGGTCGCGCAATATGGGGCTCGACCCGACTAATCACCGCATTTACATCGTCGGCGCGAAGTTTGGACCGGCGCCGGCAGGCAGGGGCAGACCGCCGGTCCTGCCGGGAACATTCGAGCTGATGGTGATTGAGCGAAAATAGACAACGGACTGAGCGCCTCCCCTGGGAGCGCGCGCAGCGGGTTTTATAGCTTGAAGGACTCTCTTGCTCGTTCTAGAAGATGCCGATAGTATTGATGCGATGAGAGTGCCACATCCCATTCCGTATCAGGGGAGCAAAAGGTTACTAGCTCCAACCATTCTAAGCTACCTCCCAACTCAACCAGTAAGACTTATCGAACCGTTTGCCGGAGCTGCCGCCGTCTCTATCGCGGCTACGCGTAGAGGGAGGGCATCAAAGGTCCTACTGAACGACATCAATGCTCCCTTGATGCGTCTCTGGCATGAGATCATCAATTTTCCAGATGCCACGGCCAGCGCCTACGAAACAATCTGGAATGCCCAACTCGGCAACGAGCGCGAGTACTATGACACAATCCGTGCCCGTTTCAACGAAACTCACGAACCAAATTGCCTACTATACTTGCTTGCTCGGTGTGTAAAGGCTTCCGTCCGATATAACTCCAATGGAGAATTCAATCAGAGTCCTGATAATCGACGCCGTGGTATGAATCCTACCATGATGCGCTGGCACATCTTGGCGGCTTCGCGTTTGCTCAAAGGCAAAGCCACGATTATAGTAGGAGATTATCAGCAGACTCTTGAGCAAGCGCGGCCGGATGATGTCGTATACATGGATCCGCCCTACCAGGGCGTTTGCATGAACCGCGACCCTCGTTATATCGGGCTGCTGGAATTTGAATCCTTCACATCTGCCCTTCGCGGACTAAATGAACGGTCAATTTCTTTCATCCTAAGTTACGACGGCAAGACTGGCGAAAAATCGCACGGCAAGCCGATGCCCGCGAACCTGGGCCTTGTTCATGTGGAGATTGACGCCGGAAGATCATCGCAGGCCACCCTACTCGGTCGAAGTCACAACACCTACGAATCCGTATACCTGTCTCCCGCCCTGGTCGAACGAATCGGTGCTATTGGCAAAACGCGTTTGACCCTTGCGCCAAAACAGATTAGTCTGTTGGCGCAAAATGGCGCGTAAAAAACTCTCTGCCGATTTCATTTCTCGCCTCAACGCCGTTACCGGCAAGCGCTCCCGTACTTTCGTAGACCACATTTTGAAACATGGTCATATCACGACGGAGGAACTTAAGGATAAGTACGGTTACAATCATCCCCCCCGAGCTGCCAAGGATGTTAGGGACCAAGGTATCCCGATAGAAACGTTTTCGGTTAAAGGGGGTGACGGGAGAACTATAGCGGCTTACCGTTTCGGAGATCCGGCAGCGGTTCGGCGCGGCTTTTTGGGTGGACGGCGTGCGTTCTCGAAAGGATTCAAAGCAGCACTGGCAGAGGCGAACGGGAGACGCTGCCATATCTGTCTCCAAGAGTACGAAGAACGCTATCTCCAAATCGACCATAGAGTGCCCTACGAAGTTGCCGGAGATGTCGAATTTGACGAGCGTGACAAAGGCTCATACATGCTGGTGTGCGGGTCGTGTAACCGCGCTAAGTCCTGGTCCTGCGAACATTGTCGCAATTGGATGGAGTTCAAATCAGCTGAGACATGTCAGGGTTGCTATTGGGCTTCACTAGAGTCCTACAGCCACGTCGCCATGCAGGACGCTCGGCGACTCGACTTGGTGTGGTTGGGCGACGAGACAAAAGGCTACGACACACTGAAACGCGCAGCGGACGCAGCCAGCGAACGCATGCCAGAATACGTCAAAAAAGCTCTCAGCCGCATTAATCTAAAACTTTGATTCGGCCCAGACCCTACCATCGCCGCGCGGAATAGTTTGACCGCCCCCATCCCGCAGACTATCATAAAACTTGCGCGAGCAAGCCGGGTGATCGCTGCCCCGCCTTGGCGTCTCCGTCAACTGGCGGAGGCCAGCAGGGGCGGGGGAGAGGAAAGTCCGAACTCCGCAGGGCAGTGTGCTCGCTAACGGCGAGGGTTGGAGGGGGATGTCGCGAAGGCGACCGTACGCCTCCGATACGGAAAGTGCCACAGAAAATATACCGTCCGTCAGTTGACGGATAAGGGTGAAAAGGTGCGGGCTGCCTAGTGCGGCCTCAATGTAAGAGCGCACCGTCCTGGCAGCGATGCCGGGTGCAAGGTAAACCCCACACGGAGCAAGACCAAATAGGAGAGGAGGGGTGGCCCGCTCCGCTATGACTCTCGGGTAGGTCGCTTGATCCCGCCAGCAATGGCTGGACTAGATGAATGATCGCCATTCCGTCGGTTGACGGAAGACAAAATTCGGCTTACAGGCTTGTTCGCGTTTCAATTTAGTTATCAGTTGTCAGTAATCAGTTTTCAGTACTCTCCTTCTACAGTTCGTGCGTTTGCCGCGGGTTGGTGCAGCCATTAATTCTGTGTTTGGAAGCAACTGACAACTGAGAACTGAAAACTTCATTCTATGGGTCTATTCAGTTCCAACAAAAACCGAAAGATCAATCCGGCAAAGCGGATTACCGGTTCAGCGGCGATGCCCGGCGACAAATCAATTTCCCACCGTTATGCGATGCTGGCCGCGATTGCCGAAGGCCCGAGCGAAATCAAATATTTTTCCCCGAGCGCCGATTGCCAGAGCACGCTGGCCTGTCTCAATAAACTCGGGGTGAAAATAAGCCGCAAACAGGACGCAGTTCACGTTCAGGGCGTGGGCCTCGATGGTCTTCGTCAGGCATCAGGGGCGCTCGACGCCGGCAATTCCGGTTCGACGATGCGAATGTTATCGGGCATTCTTGCCGGCCAGTCCTTTCGCACTTTGATCGGCGGGGATACTTCACTCTCCCGCCGCCCCATGAAACGAGTGATCGATCCGCTCACCCAAATGGGCGCGCGCATCAACTCCGCCCCCGGGGGCGTGCCGCCGCTTGAAATCGAAGGAAGCATAGATCGCCCGCTTCATCCGATTCAATACACCATGCCCCTTCCCAGCGCCCAGGTGAAATCAGCCATCCTTTTGGCCGGATTGTTTGCCGAAGGCGAGACGGAGGTGATTGAGGCTGCACCCACACGCGACCACACCGAAATCGCGCTCGAACAAATGGGCGCGGAAATTGGGCGGCACGGGCAATCCATCATGGTTCGCGGACGGGCGCGGCTGGCCGGCAAGCAACTTTTCGTTCCCGGCGACATTTCCGCCGCCACATTTTTCCTGGTGGCGGGATTGCTCGTTCCCGAATCCAACCTCACGCTTCCCAACCTGGGCTTGAACCCCACCCGAACGGCCATCCTTGATTGGCTGGTCCCTATGGGCGGGCGAGTGAAGGTGATCAACGTGGAAATGGTCAACGGCGAGCTTCTCGGCGACCTGCACGTTGAGACCAGCAAACTCGAGGGCGGAGAGATTCCCCGCGAGCTGATCCCCGGTCTGATCGACGAACTGCCGGCCTTGTGCGTTTTGGGGACGCAGACGGAGCGCGGCATCTTTTTCCGCGGCGCGGCCGAGCTGCGCGTTAAAGAGAGCGACCGCATCGGCGCCATGGCCGAGAACCTCCGGCGCATGGGAGCGGAAGTTGAGGAGTTCGAAGACGGCATGCACGTGGCAGGCCGCCAAACGCTAAATGGCGCCTCGATCGAAAGTCACGGCGATCATCGCATCGCCATGGCCTTTGCCGTGGCGGGCCTGTTTGCGCGGGGAACGACGATGATTCGCGGCGCCGATTGCGTGGATATTTCATTCCCTGGCTTTTTTGACGTGCTCGCCCAAGCGGCGGAGTGAACAGAAGGGCGGCGATCGCGGCAGGGGTCGGATCTTGGCTGATCCCAACTCCACGTAAAGACCCACCCCAGCGCGGAGTCAGGCCGCAACCAAATGGAATATTCCGCGGCCTCCGTGCTTTAAGGACTTCAACACCAAAAACACGGAGGGCCACAGTGAACTCCGTGTTCAGTCATTGCTTGCCACGGAGGACACAGAGTGGGCCCTTGACAGACCCACAAACCCTTTGTCAATCGTGCAGCGGATTAACAGTGGCTACCACATCAACTCGCAGATACGTTATAATGGGACGAGATCCAAAATGACGACTGCAACGGGACACCCATACATCGTGAATGATGATCAAATCCTGGGCGGCGAGCCGATTATCCGCGGAACTCGCACGCCGGTTCGGGCGATTGTCGAGACTTGGCGGCTGGGCGCGACCGCGGAAGAGATCCCCAACGCGTTGCCTCATCTGACCTTGGCGCAGGTTTTTGATGCCCTGAGTTACTACAGCGACCACCAGGATGAGATCAACGCCCACATCGAACGGAACCGGATTCCAGCCCGCCAGATTGATCCCCTGGTGTCCAATCTTTGAGCCAGCTCTTCATCGACTTATACCTGGACGAAGACGTTAACGTCGTCCTTGCGGACTTGGTGCGCGCCAGAGGCTTTCGCGTTACGACAACGCGAGCTGCGGGGCAAATGGCGATGACGGATGAAAGCCAGTTGGCTTTCGCCGCCAGTCAAAGGAAGGCGATTCTGACGCACAACCGAGTTGACTTCGAAGTCTTGGCCCAAAGATATTTTGAGGAAAAGAAGACTCATTCCGGAATTATCATCGCGGTTCGCCGACACCCCAAAGAATTATCTAAACGCGTTCTAATCCTCCTCGACTCAGTGACTGCGGATGAAATCGAAGACCAAATACGGTACATCTAACTGGCGATCATCGCATCGCCATGGCCTTTGCCGTGGCGGGCCTGTTTGCGCGGGGAACGACGATGATTCGCGGCGCCGATTGCGTGGATATTTCATTCCCTGGTTTCTTTGATGTGCTCGGCCGGGTGGCGGAATGAACCCGTGGCCGGAGTTTTATCCGCCTCCGCACGCCCATCGCGGGCGATAATAGAAGCCCTTCAATTCCATCGCGATTTAACCTCAATCTTTATGGGACTGCCGGACTGCCGGCAGATAGAGCCGGCGTAGTTTGGTCAGGTGTTGGGGGAAGACTCTTGCCGTGGTTTTCGGGGGCCGCGGCGGTGTTGGAGTTGAGGGCGGAGAGGGTGGGCGCGGCGACGAGCCATTCTCGTTTCCCAGGCGAATCGTCCCGTAAGAGGTCGTGAGGTGGATCGCCGGCCCGCCCTTGCCGTTGCTGCCGCTAATCGATGGTGTGTCACCTTCTTTGTTCACGGTGAGTCCGGAAAATTCAGAATCTACTTCGCCGCGACGAGATGACGCATCAATCTGGAAACTGCTGGAAGGAGGAATATCCAATTCTATTTCACCCTTGCCCAAGGTGACTTCAATGGGGTGGGTGGGCGCGGTGGAGGTGCGGAGCTGCACGTCCCCATTGGTGTTGTTTATTTTCAAGCTGTTCCTGAAGTTCTCCACCGTGATGTCCTTTTGCCGGGTGGAAATTTCGAAGGGTCCATCGATGTCGCTGGCATCCATCGATCCGGTCTCCATGTCCAGCCGCCCGCTCAAATGTTGGGTGGTTAAATCGGTGCGCGAAGAAACGTAGTGGAGGGTTTGGGTGACGTTGCGAAATTGAAGCGAGCCCGTGAAGTCCCCGTTCACGGTCACGCTTCCGGTCACGTTCTCCATTTCCACATCACTGCCCCGGCCGTCCACTTCGACATTGCCCTTCACGTCGTGGGCTTCGGTCAGGCCGCCGGTTTTGTGGACGCGGACCATGCCTTCAACGCCGGAAACATGAAGGTCGCCGTGCAGGACAGTGAGCGTTTGATCCCCGCGCAGCCCGGAGAGGGAAAGGTCTCCACGATCCGACGAGATTTCGGCGCTGGTGGTTTGGGGGACGCTGAGGGTGAGGTCCAGGCTCACGTTGGCGCCGTCATTGGGGAGTGACCGGCGGTTCGACTTCAAAACGTAATGACCTCCTTCCTCGGCGATTTCCACCTTCAGCGCATCCGACAGTTTCTGAGCATCGGCCTGGTTATCCGCTTTGATGACTTTCTTGACCGAGATGTCGATGGTCGATTGATCCGTGGCCCGAATATCCACATCCCCCCGCTGGTCTTCGATGACCAGCTGTGATTTCGGCTTGAAAGGCTGGGAAAGCGTTTGGTTGAAGGTGTAGGAATTCATGAACATGTTGGCCCAATCGTCGTCATTCACGTTGACGCCGAAGGACGAGGGCCATTGCTGCCAGGGGTGCAAAATTATTTTGGACAAGACCGTGCCCATCAGGAGAATGAGCACCAGCAACACAACTTCGCTGGCCGAGAAGAGCGGCGGAGGTGTGGTTTCCGGGTGGGCGTGCGCCTGCATATAATCGATCAGCTTCGAAAGCCCCCAGAAAATAATGAGGACGGGCCAAAATTTGGCAATCAGTTGCCAGGGATGAATGGATGGGTTGAAATTCTGGTAGAGAAAGATCGTCCCCACCGCGATCAGAGTCAGTGCCCAGAAGATTGAACCTCGACGGTAAGTGTAAACGCTCATGATGACCTCTCCGCACTCTCGGTGCGGTATTCCAAGTTCAAATCCGCGGACCTTGCGGAGCTCGCGGCGGCCGGGCGGAGTCCAGGAGTTTCATGACCCCGATGATCACCAGCAAAACCGGCCAGGTTCTCCCGATGCTCCATCCAGGAATAAATTGGTCCACCAGGAACATCGCGCCCAGCGCGATGAGAATGACCGGGCCCATCAGACTGGCCCTGGGCGTCGGGGGGGGTGGTGATGAGTAACCCATGAAAACCATCCTTTACTTCTTCCGGCCGCTCCGCGCGGCATTCTCTACGTCCAAACTGCCCAAGTCCTTCATCCCTGCCGAACCTGAGCCAATTGCTGCTCTAACTCCTGCATCTTTCTCCTGTGCTCCAATTCCTCCTGGTGCATACGAAGGCGAACATCGGTTTCTAAATCGCGAATCTTCATCATGTGAACGATGGCCACAATCAGGACCACCATAGCGAAAAACGCCAACGGAATGATGAACGGAGAATCCATAGGTTCCACCCCCTGCCTCCCTGCCTCGACCTTTTTCAGGCCACGCGTTCCGGAATTCGCTGGTTCCTCGTTTTCTCAATTTCCAGCTCCAGCTGTTTCATCTTCAACTGGTGATCCATTTCGCGCAAACGCATTTCCTGATGGACTTGCAGTTCTTTTTCGCGGGCCTTAAACCAAAACCCAATGCCCACCACAACGGCAACCATTAGCGTGCCGAAGAATATTCCTGCGATCGGAATCAACATGGGTGAAATTGAGGTCAGGTCATTCATATCGTGCTCCTTTGTCGAATGGGATCCCCCGTTTGGGGGAAGCCTGGTGGCCATTACGAAGGCCGGCTCGTCTTATCTCTTTCCAACTCGAGCTTGGCCTTCTCAATTTCCATTTCTTTCATTTTTCGCTCGTGCTCCATCTCGCGAATCCGCAGTTCTTGGTGCGCCTGAAGCTCTTTTTCGCGCATTTTTTTCATCGAACCGATGGCGACGATGATGATGACCATCACAAAGGCTCCCAACGGTACGATAAACGGGCTGTGGATAAATTCCATGGTCAGTTCTCCTCCGAATGAATTTGATTCTTCAAAGCCCTTGTGATCCTGGAATATTGCTGGGGCCGTCCTGAGGGGCGCCGGGGTTTTGGGGCCCGGAACTTGGCGGAGGCCCGCCCCCGCCCATCCGTTTCTGCAACATGAAAACCCCCATTGCAATCAGGAGCACAGGCCAAAATTTTCCGATATGCCGAAAAACGTCAATGCCAAAGTTGTCGAGAAGGAAAAGAACTCCTATCGCGATGAGGACCCCGGCGCCGATGGGCGCGTTCATCTTGACGTCGCCCAAACCAAACCACTCGGGCACCGGCTGGCCGAACTGCTTGGCGCGCGCGGTCTGGTAGGAATCGATGACCATATAGAAATAGAACGCGGCCGCACCGAGCCCGAAAATCGTATCCATGGGTCCCGGGACGCGGTTGCTGAGGGCGATCAAGGATCCGAAAAGAAGCACTTGAACCACCGCTTTGACAATTTGTCCGTTGTAAATTGCTCCCACGCCGGGAATAAAGCCCAGGGCCAAAGCGATGCCGGGGCTGGGTCCCGCGTTGGGGCCCAGGATGGGCGATAGGCCGGGCGTGCCCAGGCGGGCGGCCAGGCAATCTTCGCAATAGACGTTGCCTCGAACTTCGTGTTTGCACTCACCGCACAATGCACGACCGCAATGTCCGCAAAAGGCGATGGATTCGGTTTCTGTGTGTTTGGCGCAATTCATCGGAGTGTACTCCTTGTGAGTCTGACCAGGAGGGTCGCAGATCCGCTCAAGTCAGACGGGCCATTGAAAAAATCCTGCGCTTGGGCTAATTCAGGGTTCCCGGGCGGCGCGCTGTCTGTGGTTCCGCCGGCGGGCGTTTCCGGTTTCGGCGCGATTTTCTCCGGCTGGCGGCCTTCCTGCCCGGACTGTTGGCGGAATTGCCGCAGCCGGGACTCAATCTCGTAGACCACCCGCAGGTCATAGTAGAATTTCTCCGCACGGGCGACCACCAAATGGCCGGTCCGATTGGCCTGATAAAGCCATGTGCGGGGATTCAAATCCGCCAGCGTGATCTGGCGCAAATTGATCCCCGCCGTATTGACAATGATGGAAAAGGAAAACACGGCCATGGCCACCGCATAAGCAAGCCTCACGCGTGCGGCCGGCCTGAAGTAAGCGGCAAGTTGTTCGCCGAAAGTTGGCTTGCGCTGCCCGACAGTAGACAGCATGATTTTTGAGACCAGCCACGGCGCAGGGTCCAACTCCTCCGCTGACTGGCACAGTTCCATGGCGCGGCGGACGCCGGCGACCAGTTCATTGCAGGGAGTGCATTCGGCCGCGTGAGCTTCAAACTCGGCTCGGGGGGCGGCGTCCAGTTGCCCCTCCAAGAAATCGCTGATCAGGTTTTCCAGCTCCAGGTGCGTCATGTCTTGCCTCCCGCCTCTGCGGGGCCTCTCATAACATCCATACGCTTTAGGACCCGCGCCAGTTCCAACCTTCCGCGATTTATTCTTGACTTCACGGTGCCCTGGGGAACGCCCAAAACACGGGCGATTTCATCGTAATCCAGATCATTCAAGTCGCGCAGAACCACGGCCTCCCGCAAATCGGGCGAGAGTTTGTCCAACCCTCTTTGCAACAGCTCGCGCCGTTCTCTTGATTCCACCCCGGCACTGGGTCCGGCGGAGGGGCTGGGAGTTTCGCTCACCGCGCCTTCATCATCATCGAGCGACGAAGTCATCCGGTCTTTTCGGGTGCGCCGGTAGTGGTCCACCAGATGATTGCGCGCCACCCGATTCAGCCACGTCATAAACGTCCCTTGCGCCGAGTCAAACGTGCGCAGGGTCTGGAATATCTTGATGAAGATTTCCTGGGTAAGGTCTTCCGCTTCCGAAGGACGACCAGTGAAACGATAACACAGGTTAAAGATTTTCCGGGTGTGCCCTTTGAGCAGAGATTCCCACGCCGAGTTTTCGCCCGCGAGGCATCTCTGCACCAGCTTCGCGTCGTCTTCCACTCAGCCTCTCCTCATCCCGGCCCGCCGAAACTCTGGAGCCGGTTCGTACCATCGTTCCACGCTGTCAGCTCTGGAGCTTACCGGCCATTGTAGCAGAAGGTTTCAATTCGCGGCTTGTGCAGCGAGGATTCAGGCGCTCGCGTGGGAAGGGTGAATGAAGCGAGGCCGGGAGCTCCGGGATTTTGTCAGAGCTGGCCAGGCGGGGAAAATGGCATGAGGCAAAAAGGGACAAAAACAGGTCACGGAAAAATATTTGATGGAAAGTGTGAACTGCAAGGTGCTTATTTTCACGCATATCCAAACCAGTGTTTCTCCTGTGACTCTTGTGACGCTTGTGACGTTTTTTGGATTGAGGTGGATATGTTATATATATCGTTAATGGTATGTGATATATCTTTATTTTCTGATCGACCCGACGAGTTGGCGAAACCGCCGTCCGGGTGGCCGCTGCTTGCGCTTTCGACGGGCGGGGATGACGCTGGTCATCGTGATTTTCCTCGACCATAACGCGACGACGCCCATACTGCCAGAGGTGCTCGATGCAATGATGCCGTACCTCACCACCGATGGGGGGAATCCGTCCAGCGCCTGCAAGTTTGGAGCAAAGCTGAAGTCGGTCATCGAAACGGCGCGCGAACAAGTGGCGGAATTGATTGGGGCACACGCGAGGGACTTGATCTTCACTTCGTGCGCGACGGAGAGCAATCCGTCGGCTGACGGATCGCTATCGCTGCGGCACTTAAGGCCAATCCCGGCAAGCGGCACATCGTCACGTCCCAGGTGGAGCACATTTCCGTTCTGAATTACTGCATTGCGCGGGAAAAACAAGGCCAGGATTCACCACAGAGCACACAAAGGTCACAGAGAACAGCTCCCCAGGCTGCCTCCGTGTCGTCCGCGTTCTCTGTGGTGGATGGCTCTTCGCAAGGCTACCGCGTCACCTACCTGCCGGTTGACCGGGAGGGCTTGTTAAATTTGGCCGACCTTGAAGCGGCCATCACGGATCAGACTGCCGTGGTGTCGCTCATGTGGGCGAACAATGAAATCAGTAGGTGGTAGGTTGTAGGTAGTAGGTCGGGGAAGAGAAAAAGAAAGCGCCTGCCTGATCTACCTGCTACATGCTTCCTACTACCTACGCTGCCTTAAAAATACGGCGGCCACCCGGAGCGCAATCCGTCGGCTGACGGACACAGAGAATGTACCGCTGATCGTCGGCATGGGACGCGCCGCCGAATTGGCCCGCAAACATTTGCCTTGCTATGACGCTCAAGTCCGTCCACAGCTGTCACCCCGAACGGCAGTGAGGGGTCTCGCCTCGAGGCAGGATTCCCTTCCACAAGCTCAGGGCAGGCTCTCTCCGCCGGCTGACGGATCGGAATGACGCGCCTTGAACTGTGAACTTTAAACTGTGGACTTTTAACTTTTTCTGGAAGAAGGCATCCTGAGCATTGGTTGGCTTAATTGACCACTGACAACTGACTACTGGCGACTGCTTCCCTGTCATCGAATCCGAAACCCTGCCGCTCTTTAGTCCGCCCCGTCTACTGTCTAGCGACTACAATCTACTGTTTTCCGGCCCTCGTCCGGTTCGGCCTGCCTCGCCGATTCCGACGAGCCGTCGCATGTCATCAAGGCGATGAAACCGGAATCTACGGCTTCGCGACAGATGATCCGGTTTTCGCTTGACGCGGAACAACCGGACGAGATCGTAAAGAAAGTGCTGATCGCACTGAAGGCGGAAGTTGTGTCGCTAGGTGTTTAACTCGGAATCCGAGGCTGGCCGAACGTATGCCAAATCCAGAAATTTGGCAATCTATTCGCGCCTTCGGAATAGTGGGAGCCAATCTCTAGACCTTACACGGCCATTTTGCCAAAGTATTGGCAGCGTGTTATTTGGAGTGTTGTAGTAGAAAACGACTAAGGCTTGACAGTCCTCGTACCCAAGAGGTCCCGGTCCGGTTCCAGGCTCGGCATCTCTGCCACGAGGATACAGGTAACTCCCGTAGAACTCTGCAATTTGCTTCGCGAATCTCAGGTCGTTGAGTTCATCGAAAATTCTGGCCTCCGCCGAAAAAGCCTTATCAGCTTCTTGCAGGGTTGTTGATACTGAAACCTCGTGGAAGACACCGGCGTTGCGAACCCGATCCCTACCATCATCGAACCCCGCCACGGCTAAGAGGTATTTCTTGGCCTTCCTAAGACGCAGAATCTCTCGTGGGGACAACTTAATTGCCGAATTCGTCTGCTCCAAGAGGACATTGTAGAAACGTAATGCCTGGTGCCCGCTGCCTATGATGTCATCGAGAAAAGCAATCACAAGCGGATCAGAGTTGGCACTGCGCAGGATGCTCGGCAGATCTTGTATTTGTTGTTTCCTGTCAAATCCGTTCGTGGGCCTGAACTCATAAAGGATATGGGTTCCACTCTTAGCCAAGGGCCCAAGGCCGGTTACGTATGCTTGCCTACGGTCATCGGGAGGAAGTGAGGACCAAAGATCATCTGAGGCCTTTCCTATCGCTTTCTGATCAAAATAGCGCACACATTTCAGAAGTTGTAGCATGAGCGATTGGTCGGCCGCCTGGCCGAATTGACTCAGCCAGGCTTTCAAATCCCACTCATCGATAGGGCTGTAATAGCCATGAAAACGACCTGCGAGCTGACCCAATTCCACCGACTTCGTGCCAAGGAAAGTCTGGCTTAGGATGTGACCGGTGATCGCGGGAGGCCGCATGCCTATCTTCGTCGATTCCTCGACTAGTTCATTAAGGAAGCGCATCGCTCGGCCAGTGCCAACGTTGAGTAGAAACCATTGTACCTCTCGCTGGAGATCCACTGTCAGATCGGGGTAAGCCTCAAGTAAGATGGGAACTAAGCAGTGTAATCCCGTAAAGTGGATGGCATGTTGGATAATCAGAGCGCGGTCTTCCGGCACGATCGGTGCTCGAACGCTCGTTGCAAGGAAGTCTTGAATCTCGGCGACCTCTGCCGAATTCAAGCTGTCAAAGAATGCATCCTTGATGGGAGGTTTCAAAGCCACCCAGTTTTCGACAAACGATTTGACGGTCCACTCGCTCTTCATCCGAATTACGCGATGCAACCGCTCGTACACGCTCTTGGCTTCTTCTGCCAGTTCGAGTTCAATCAAGAAATCGCGCGCAGCGTCCATCACAGTTAGTCCACCGTCGAAGAGGGCCACTCAGCATATGCCGAGGTCGGCTTCAGCCGCACCTTCATGAACATAAGGCGTTCCTTTTCTTTTTCCAGCGGCTCTGAGTCGAGACGAGCAGCGACAATGCCGAGAGTCGCACACTGATCACAGTTATCAACCTGCGTGTTTACAATAGGATATGTGGTCGACAAGTCGAAAATAGTCTCTACTCTCACTCCGAAGTCGCTGAGGGGGAAAGGACATCGCGAAATACATACTGTTATACCGCAACACGTCGCACCGGCTTTGGCAATGTCGGACAGCAATTGGCGCATACTGTTTCCCGTATTGATTCCATCGTCAACCAGCAAAACTTTGTCCCTAGTACTGATTTCGAGATCGGTCGGCGTATAGATAATGCCTTCTCGGCGGTCAGCACGATAGACCTTCGCATTAAATTTCTTGGCAACCCCATGGGCAAGAACGTATCCCTCGGTTATGTTAGGCGTGATTACCTTGGTCACTGACTCGCCTCGGAAAGGTTCAAACATCTTGGCAAGGAGTTTGTTACTCGATCGGGTGTCATGCAGAACTCTTCCAAAGTCAATCAAGAAACGGGAGTGAAACCACTGTGTGAACACAAAATGCCCGTCCCGAATAGCTTCGTTGTCGAGGAACAGTGTCCGGAAAAGGATATGATTCGTTTCCACAGTGACGAACCTCTTCAGGCCCGAGGCAGTATTCGAGCAGGTATCCAGGGTATTTTCTGAGCACAGAGAGGGCATTCCCCCGGAGAATACATTTTAAGTGTTAGTGAAGCCGCGGTTACTGTTTTAGTGAGAGTAAATCCAACCTTGGCTTCCGACAGGTCAACGACCGCCGCGATTCCTTCCACGTTTGCGCCCCCATTTGAAGCGAGCGCAAGAAGAAGATTCACTACCCAGCCCGTCCCTATTACGTCCACCAGTATTAAGGCCCTGTCCCCTTGCTTCAGGCGGATGTTGGAGGCAGGAACTAATCGAGCCTCGACCTGGTCCAGGATTGCGGGGACGACCTTTGCATCAAGATAATCACCGATTCCCTGAGCGAGCACGAGATTATTGGGAGTCTTAACTGTCAGAATTACGTCTATCTCATCGTTCTTGAACGCATCAGCCAAGAAAACTGCTATTCTGGCGGAAAACCTGGCATCGTCAAGGACTCGGGACAAATGGAGGAACTCCTCGGCATGATATCCCGACGGGAGTTGATAATGAGCGTTCCTCTCAATCGCCCTCTGCCTGTCGATGCGCTCCAACAGCTCCTCTTGGAAGGAGTGCTTCAGCAACCGCGTCCGTTCGCTTGAATCAAGCAGTGCCTGAAAAAAATCCAGTCCAACGTCCTGAGCATGCCGTTCCCGGATAACCCTGTGTTTCCCCAAGAAGCTCAAGATGCTTTGTGCTTCCGATTCTGCAACGTTCAGCTGCACGGCCAAGTGTGCAGCGGTCTCCTTTTCGCTTTTGTGAACAAATTCGATAGCTTCGATAGATTGGCGATTGGGACTGCCGAGCAAGAGAGTACCGCCATCTTTGAGGAAGGTCAGAAACAGTAGATTGTTGCGCTGCATCAGGTCGTCGATACCTTTTAGGTTCAATCTTTCCTGGTCGACATTGACACCGACTATGTATTTGTCGCCGGCCTCGCCGCGCTCCAAAGACTTCAGAACCGGCACCAGGAACTCATCCACAAACGATTCGTGTACTGAGGTAACCACCGAAAAATCCAAAAGGAGAACACCATCATCGCTAGGGCATGCCGATAACTTTGAATATAAAGTGACCTGAAGTTGCTCGCCGAGAACACGACTAACCAACGAGGTATACTCGTCCTTTAAGTCCATCGTCATGTCATAAAGGGTCGCTGTCATACTTGACTCCTTCCTTCCCTCGAGGTTCAGGTGTCGGGAGCTTGATTTTCACGTGGGTACCGGGGAAGAAGCGCCCGTCTGTTCGAATATTCAAACGTTCGGGGTAGCAGGTACCTGTGCTGAAGGGAGTACGTATCTCGAAAATACCCCCGAACGCCTGAATGGCGTTTCGCGTTCGTGCAATCCCCCCTCGACTCTTTCCCTCAGGTTGCGGCACCGATCCACTAAAGACGTCATTGAGAGCGTCACGGGCAGATTTGTTGGAATACACCGAGGGATAACGCATTCGGAGGCTCTGGAGGATGCCGATGCCGCCATCGGAAATCACGATATCGATTTTCGGTTGGTAGAAACTTGGCAGATGAACAACCATCGGACTTCGGACATGTAGTTGGACTGCCACAACACCTTCACTCATGCTGTGGAACGGAATGTTGTCACACACTTCTGATACGATAGTATCCACTAACACATTACGCTGATCCGCGTCCAAGTTGAAGGTCTCGCGCAGGATTTTTTCGATCTTCGGTTTCTTAAGGTCCCGCGCAGTTCGTTGAACGTCACTGATCTCCCTGATCCGGGTGAAGGGAAGGGAGTTATATGGCGGCCAAGGCTCCCCCTTGTCACTTATTGGGGATGCTGGCTCGCCCCATTGGGAGAAGAATTCGAAAAAATTCCAAGGCAAAAGCAGGTTCTCAGCTAAGCGTGCGAGCTTGGGAAAAACTAACTTTACCTTGTGGCCGGAGACATTGTGGCAAAAACGGCCGAAGATAATGAGGGACCCAACTTGCTCTAGTCCAATATACTCTGTATTGCTTAAGTCAAATGTGATCTGAAGGTCAAGCTTTTGCTTGGTTAGCAGCGCGACGAACTCTTTCAGGTCCGTGTTTTCTGTAACTGTCCAGCCGCGCAGTGCGAGTATTCTATTGAAAGCAATGTCGATAAGCGCTGTGTGTTTGTAATCATAGCGACTGGGGAATCGTATCGGTTCTTGTTCCATATTTATGAAACTCAGTTCTATCATTCAGTAAAGTGGCACCATCGATGTATCCTAACATTGCATGCCCCCGTTTTGCGTGAAAAGCGTAACATGAGCTCGAGTGCATCCGCGCGAAACGCGCTGTTGGTTGGTGGTCTCAGGCCGCTCTGAATCTCGCCTTTCGATGCCAAGCTAGATGAATTGGATCTGGCCACAAAGTTCTATCTTCCGGCAGATGGAGCGGTCTGCCGTGATCGCTGGCGAGTAGATTATCCCGGTTCCGGCCTACTCCTGTAAAGTGCCCGATAGCTACAAGGCGGCCGAGACTCAGTGCGAGATCCTTCGTCGGACTCAGGATGACAAATGGAAGGCCTCAAGACCCGGAGCGGGAAAAGCGTTAAGGCGGGATCCCTCTCCGTCGGCTGACGGAGAGGGATGACACACGGGGTCCCTGAAGCTCGGAGCGGGATTCCCTTCGACAAGCTCAGGGCAGGCTCTCTCCGTCGGCGGACGGATCGGAATGACAGCGAAGGGCTCGGAATGATAATCATCTGTGCTTCGCGCTCCGCCAGGGCAGACACGTCCAAGATGTCATTCTGAGCGGCAGCGAAGAATCTGGCCCTGAAGTTTGGGCAATAGAGCACCTGAGAGGGATTCGCCTTCAAAAGAATCAGAGCGGGATTCCTCTCCGTCGGCTGACGGATCGGAATGACAAACGGAGGACGAAGAATCAGAGCGGGATCCCTTCGACAAGCTCAGGGCAGGCTCTTCGCTTCGCTCAGGATGACAGACTGGGACCAATCGTCTGCAATCGTCCAGAGTCCTTGATCGAAAGTCCAATAGGCGTTTTTGGACAAGGCGAATCCGTTGCGCGGGTCGTTGTTGCGGCTGTCGCGGGAACGGGGAGAGCGATGCTCGGAGCGGGATTCCTCTCCGTCGGCTGACGGATCGGAATGACAAACGTAAGACGAAGACTCGGAGCGGGATTCCCTTCGACAAGCTCAGGGCAGGCTCTCTCCGTCGGCTGACCGATCGGAATGACAAGTGTTGGCACGCGTCCGCCCGTCATTCCGAGGCCGCTGCAGCGGTCGAGGAATCTCGCTCTGTCCGGAGTTGTCAGTACTTCAGGGCGGGATTCCTCACTGCGTTCGGAATGACAAACGTGGCGCACTCCCGGGCCAGCCATCGCTCAGGTCTTTCCAGTCGCGATTCGTCGATTCGATCAAGGCGATTTTCTTGATTCGGCTCCAGGCTTTGATTTGTTTTTCGCGGGCGATTGCATCCAGGGCGTCATGAAAGACCTCGAAGAACACGAGCCGGTTGATGTTGTAACGAGCGGTGAATCCGGGCACGAGTTTGCGCCGGTGTTCGACTACGCGCCGTTCCAGGTTGTTGGTCACGCCGGTGTAGAGGGTGCGAGACTTGCTGGCCAGGATGTAGACGTAGTAGGTCTTCATGCGCCTTTGATGCTCACGACGTTCGAATGGCCTCTCGATTGTTTTGTCTCAAGAACTCGGAGCGGGATTCCTCGCTTCACTCGGAATGACAACGAAAGGCCGCAATGACAAGGGATGCTCGAAAGCTCAGGGCGGGATTCCTCGCTTCACACGGAAAGACAAATCCCCTGCGTCTGTCGTTCCGAGGCCGGAGAGCCTGTCCCGAGCATCGCGAGGGAAATCTCGCTCTGCCTTGGTTTGTCAGGATTTCAAGGCGGGATTCCCTTCGACAAGCTCAGGGCAGGCTCTCTCCGTCGGCTGACGGATCGGAATGACAAACGGAAGGCGAAGACTCGGAGCGGGATTCCTCGTTTCACACGGAATGACAAACGGAACACCAAAACTCAGAGCGGGATTCCTCTCCGTCGGCTGACGGATCGGAATGACAAACCGGAGGGCGAAGACTCGGAGCGGGATTCCTCGTTTCACACGGAATGACAAACGGAACACCAAAACTCAGGGCGGGATTCCTCTCTGTCGGCTGACGGATCGGAATGACAAACCGGAGGGCGAAGACTCAGAGCGGGATTCCTCTCTGTCGGCTGACGGATCGGAATGACAAACGGAAGGCGAAGACTCGGAGCGGGATTCCTCGTTCCACACGGAATGACAAACGGAACACCAAAACTCAGAGCGGGATTCCTCTCCGTCGGCTGACGGATCGGAATGACAAACCGGAGGGCGCAAAAGCTCAGGGCGGGATTCCCTTCGACAAGCTCAGGGCAGGCTCTCTCCGTCGGCTGACCGATCGGAATGACAAGCAGGGAGAGGCTGACTGGGGGAGAGGCTGGGGAGCCATAGGGATGGCGGACGCCGTCCGGCCCTGTGAGGGTGTGCGACAAATTTGTGGGAATCAGGCGGGCGGGCCAGCCGTTTCGCAATGCGGGCGGGCAGGCTGGCTTGACTTCAACCCGGGGTTCGGCTAGGTTGGCGACGGGGAGCAATCTCCCCCAATTCCTACGCATGAGTAAAAATCTCCGCCGATGGCTGGGGCTGGGCATTTGTGCCGCGGTGGTGGGGTTGGCAATTTACAACCTCAGCCGGGGGGACGAGTGGCAGCACTTTGACTGGGCGGCGGTGTGGCATTCGGTGAAAGCGGCCAACCCGGCGTATCTGCTGGGGGCGGTGGCAGCCACTTATCTGACCTACTTTTTGCGCGCCTGCCGGTGGCGGTTTTTTCTGGATCCGATCAAGAAAGGGTCGATCTGGAATTTATTTGTGGGACAAATTCTGGGATTCAGCTCCGTCTACCTGATCGGGCGCTGGGGAGAATTTGTGCGGCCCGCCTACATCGCGCGCAAGGAAGATGTGACCTTCACCTCGCAAGCGGCCATCTGGCTTTTGGAACGAATTTACGACATGGTCTTTATCATCCTGTTGTTCGCGGTGGCGCTGTCGTTTGGGCCGCTGCAACCGGGCAGCGCCCACGCGCGCCACATTCTGCGGGCCACGCGCTGGGTGGGCCTGGTGATCGTTCTGGTGGCGGTGCTGATTGTGGGGATTCTGGTGATCTTCCGCCTGCGGGCGGAGGAGTTGACTTTGGGGACGCCGAAAATGTTTCGCTCCCTGTCACCGCCGTGGCAGGCGAGGCTGAATCATTTTCTGCGGTCGTTCGCCGACGGTCTGGAAGTGATCGATAACTGGAGGGATTTTTTCTCCAGCATCGCCTTGACCGCGTTCCTCTGGCTCGCCAACACCACTGTGTTTTGGCTGGTGATGCGGAGCATGGGCGGGGACGTGGGACAGCTCAGTTGGTTTGCCGCCGCGCTGGTGCTGGTGTTTTCGGTATTGGGGATGCTGGTGCCGTTGCCGGGGATTGGGGGAGGGTTTCAGGTGCTCTCCATCTACGTGATGACCGGATTTTTTCGGGTCGGCCCGGAGCGGGCCACGGGAGCGTCCATCATGCTCTGGCTGATGATTTCTGTGCCCTGCGTGTTGCTGGGCCTGGTGCTTTTGGTCTATGAAGGCTTGAGCATCGAGAAACTCGGGACCATGCCGGAGAAGGAGCGCGAAACGGTGGCGGGGAAGGTTTGAGCGCGCGCGACGGGGGAGGACGCAATCCCCGGGAGGGAACAAGCGAAAGATGAAATGTCCATTCTGCGGGCACCTGGAAGACAAGGTGGTGGATTCACGCGAGGCCAAGATTGGCGATACCATCCGCCGGCGGCGGGAGTGTGTGGGGTGCCAGCGCCGGTTCACGACCTACGAGCGCATTGACGAGATTCCCTACATGGTGGTGAAGAAGGACGGCCGGCGGGAAAAATTTGACCGTCAAAAACTTCTGGCAGGATTGCTGAAGGCGTGCGAAAAACGGCCGGTGCCGACCATCAAGCTGGAGCAGATCGTGAACGAAGCGGAAACGCTGGTGGCGGAATCAACTGATCGCGAGCGGCCCTCGCCCGAAGTGGGCGAGTTGGTGATGAATCGCCTCAAAAAACTGGACAAAGTGGCCTACGTCCGTTTCGCCTCGGTTTATCTGGATTTCAAAGACGTGCGCGAGTTTATGGACGAGCTTAAGGATCTGCTGAAAGCGAAAGGTAAATGACGGGTTTCGGGCGGGAGGCCGGCGGTATAAAAGTTTGGGGAAGGAAAGATGCCGGACTGAAGCCCGGCGCTACGCCGGGGGGCGGTTCCAGACGAAGGCGCCGAAGGTGCGGAAGGTTTCAAAACCGATGCGTTGATAGAGTCGCACCGCGCCCAGGTTCAGGTCGGTGACGGTGAGCGAGACTTCCTCAAAGCCACGCTGGCGCAGGTCATCGAAGCAGAGGTCCAGCATTTCGCTCCCCAGGCCAATGCCCTGGAATTCGGTGGCGATGGCGATTTGAGGAATATGCGCGGTGCGAGGCCGGACGGAGGTGAGCGCCAGGACGCCCGCCATTTTACCACTTGCCCGATGGATGGCCACCTGGGAGGCCTTGGGCAGGAATTCGCCGCAGCCCCGCTGGTGCATAATATTTTCGATCAGGCGGCTGGCGCCCAATTCCGAGGCATATTGGTCGTTGATGACGGAGTCGATGTGATTCTTGTAGGTTTGGTGGAGGAGGAAGGCGGCCTGGCGGTCGTGCCTCCTCTCCCAGGGCTCCATCACGAAATCGCCCGAGATGGATTTGATTCCGGCAGTGGGAGCAACCTCCGCGCCTCGGGCAAGGTGAGGACGCGGTGGTTGCCGGGTCAGGTCTGCCACCATAAATCGCCGTTGATATCCCTGAAAACCATAGGTAACAAAGCAGGGGTTCAGTTCGTCAAAGGCAAAGTGGGGAAGCTGGGTCTCGACGCGATCGATCCCAGGGATTTTGGTAATGGCTTCAATGACGCGCTGGATCAGAAGGAGGGCCTGGGGCAGTGCGGAGCCGTCCGGCTCCACAAACAAGTTACCAATCAAGCCCTTGTCGCCCTCGCAAAAATAGAAGCTGTAGCCTTTAATTTGACGATCATTAACCAGCGCGAATCCCTGCAGGCGTTTCTCTTCCAAACAGGAGGAGATTAAGCGCACCGACGAAGCGTAGTCCCAACGGAGGCCAGAGATCCAGATGCGCGATTCATTCTGGAGCAAAGGAATGAATTGACTTGCGTCAAATTGCCGGATGTCGATAATTTCAGAAGTCAAGATTTGACCTTGAACTTTCCATGGCGCCCTCATAGGGGAACGAAAAAAGCAATCGCACCCAACGCCGAGACGAAACAGGACTCACCTTGGATGTGAAGCGGACGCTCGTCCCAGGGCAGAGTATACCCCAGAATAAGCCGTGGTCTACGGGAGGGGGCGGAATTATAGGGCGGGTTTGGCGCCCAGTAGTTATTGGGAACTTGGGTTGACCCGGTGCTGACCCGGGTCTGGGCAACCCTTGCTCCCTTGGAGGGGCGCTGAGCGAGGGGGGTAGGCGCATTTCCCTTCGAGGAGCCTCCGCCGGCGCGGCCTGAGATTGCGGCGAAAGTTTTCTCGAACGAATAATTGTGCTTGTGATAGCATTACGTGTTTTCTACACGTCGGGGGGCGGGAAAGACCTCCTGATCGAAGGTAGAAAAAGGGCACCCTCTTTATGGCGCGCAGGCGAGCTCTCGCAATTTCCGCTCCTTCCAAGATCAGCTCAAAACTCCTCCGCAGGATTATGTTCGGAGTCCTGACCTTGGTGGGGGCCATCCTGATCGTGCTGGCCGGGGTGGGAGGATTTTTCACCTTCCGCATTGTTACACAATATAATGATACTGAAAGCGTTAACCCTACTACTTTCATCGACACCAATTTTGAATCTTTGCCTTTTACCAATTCCTCGAGCGGGGAACACGAGGGCTGGTTGTTGAGAGGGCTCAAGGGAGCTCCGGCTATCATTCTTTGCCCGGGTTACGACTCGAACCGGGCCGACCTCCTATCCCTGGGGGTGGTTCTGCAAGAGAATCATTTCAACGTTTACGCCTTCAATTTTCACGGGGCCGGAACCAGGGGCACAATTTCCAATTTGGGGGTCGACCAGGCCCGGGACGTTCAGTCGGCCATCGACATGATCACCAAGGACGCCGGAATCAATCCCCACCGGGTGGGTTTGTTTGGCTCGACGACGGGGGGCTACGCGGCCTTGGTGGCGGCGCAGGAGAACACGGCGGTGAAGGCTCTGGCGGTTGATTCGATTTATGAAAGGCCGATGCAGATGTTTGACGCCCAATTGGACCAGCTCATGGGAGGACCGAGCACTTTGTTGCGGACCCTGGCCGAGAAGGAATTCCAATTGCTCAACTGGAGGACAAAGAATCCGCCGGTCCGGGAAAACCTTTCCAAGCTGGCGAATATTCCGAAACTTTTTATCGCCGGCGAGGATACGCCGTCATTGGCATCCATCACCAAGGACCTGTACAATGCCGCTCCTAACCCAAAACAAATGCGGATCCTGGAGAACTCCCGCTCCGGTGATGCGGGCGCCACTGAAAGGAAAGAATACGAAAATCAAATCCTCAGTTTCTTCCTCCAGAATTTACCCCTGAGAGCCGATTGATGGAGCGACCTCCAGCTTCCCGAGGTCCGAAGCGGGCGCGAGGGCGGGCGATCGACCCGCCGCACAAGTCAGGGTGGACGAATGGATGAATTGACGGCCCCCGGCGCTCCAGCCCTTGCCGACGCTCCTGAGCCAGCCCGCCTTCCCCGGCTCCCCACTGCCCGCCAACGGTTCGAATATTATGCCGCTTACGCCGTGCTGAAGCTGCTGGGGTGGCTGCCGCACCGCCTGGCTCGGGGAGCGTGCGGCATTCTGGCCGCCCTCAGTTACTGGCTGTGGCCGCGACTGCGGCGGGTGGGTTTGTTCAACCTGGGGCTGGCGTTTCCGGAATGGTCCGGGCGCGATCGCCGCCGGGTGTTATTTGGCCTGTTCCAGAATCTGGGGCGAATGCTCGCCGACTTCGCGCACTTTCCGCACATGAACCGCGCCAACATCGAGCGCTTCCTGGTTTACGACGGATTTGAGAATTACGCCCGCGCCCAAGAAGAGGGCAAGGGTGTTCTGTTTCTCACCGCTCACTTTGGCAATTGGGAAATCAGTTCGTTTGCCCACGGCTTGTATGGATACCCTTGCAACTTTATTGTGCGCGAGCTGGATAACCCGTTGATTGGCGCCCTGGTGGAGCGCTATCGCTCGCGCAGCGGGGGCCGGCCCATCGAGAAAACGAAATTCGGCTCGCAGGTGCTGCGCGCGTTCAAAAACGCGGAAGCAGTGGGCATTTTGATGGACCAGAATATGCTGCCGGGCGAGGGCAGCTTTGTCGACTTCTTTGGCCGTTCGGCTTGCACCACCACGGCCCCGGCACGGCTGGCGCGCAGGACGGGCGTGCCCATGGTGCTGGGCCTGGTGATTTGGGATGAGAAGCTGAAAAAGTATAAACTGCGTTTCGATCCCGTCGAATGGATCAGAAAAGATAGCGCGGAAGAAGAAATTCTTGCCAACACTGCGAACTTCACCCGCCTGATTGAGGAATATATTCGCCGCTACCCCGATCACTGGCTATGGGTGCATCGCCGCTGGAAGACGAGGCCTCCGGGTGAGCCGCCGCTCTATTAGTTTCGAATAAAGTCGAAAGGCGAAAGTGAAAAAGCAAAAGTTAAAAGGGAAAACAAGGCCTATGACTTTTGCCTTTCGACTTCGATGGGGGTGTCAACATGACCGCCAAAGAGATGGCCGAATTACTGGGGGGAAAGCTTCACGGCGATAGCGCGAGGGACATTCGCGAGGTGGCCGGGCTTCTGGATGCCGGCCCCGATGCGCTCACCTACGCGGAGGGCGAGAAAGCATTGAAGCTGGTTGCCCGCTCGCGCGCCGGCCTCATCCTGATTCCGGAAGGCGCGGCCATTGAGGGCCAAACCACGCTGGCCGTCGCCAATCCCAAGCTGGCTTTCATTCGGGCTGCGGAAGCGCTACGCCCGCGCGCTGTCCATCCGCCGGGTGCCCATGCCAGCGCCGTCATCGCCTCCGACGTGGCTCTGCCGGCGAGCGTGAGCGTGGGGCCCAACGTAGTCATCGAGCGGGGCGCGATCATCGGAGCCGGCACCAGGCTCTCCGCCGGAGTTTTTGTCGGCGACGGCGTGCAAATCGGCGGGCATTGCCTGCTGCATCCGCGCGTAACTCTTTATCCCGGCGCGCAACTGGGCCAGCGCGTGATTCTGCACGCCGGCGTGGTGGTGGGCTCGGACGGTTTTGGCTATGTTTTTGCCGACGGCCGTCACCACAAGTTTCCCCAGCTGGGAAAAGTGATCATTGAAGACGACGTGGAAATCGGCAGCAATACCACCATCGACCGCGGGTCGCTCGGCACCACCGTAATCGGCCAGGGGACGAAGATTGACAACCTCTGCCAGATTGCCCACAACGTCAGGATTGGACGCCACTGCGTGATCGCGGCCCAAACCGGCATCTCGGGCAGCACCGAGATTGGCAATTATGTGGTTCTGGGAGGGCAGTGTGGCATCGCCGACCACGTCCGCATCGAAGATCAAGTGATGATGGGCGGTCGGGGGGCGGTCTTTCCGGGCAAGATCATTCGCAAGGGCAGCGCGGTTTGGGGAAATCCGGTGCGGCCATTGAGCGAATACAAACGGATTAATGCCTGCCTGTCGCGGCTCCCGGGGCTCATAGCCAAAGTAAAAGAGCTCGAGCAGCAACAGGCCAGGGGCAGGTCATAATGACCGGTTTGAGCGAAGTAGCAGGGACCCCACCTGCAACCTGCAATCTATCTCCCGTTTTTCCAGTCTGCAACATCGTTCTGTCCCGATTTCAAGCTGCCCATGCTCTTCATTATGATCGGGCGTAGCCAACCGTTATACTCGATGCATGCTCATCTGCCCCGTCCGGGATTGCCGCCTTGCGCTGGTGCGCGAGGGGCGGCGACTGCTCTGCACGCGTAGACATGCGTTTGATGTGGCGCGGAGCGGGTACGTCAACTTGCTTCAGCCGCAGGAGCGGCGATCAAAGCGCCCGGGCGACACGGAGGCTGCCCTTGCGGCGCGTCGGCGATTGCACGATCGCGGCGTGACCGAACCTTTGGCGCGTGCTATTGCCAGGATGATGGATGCATCGCCCAGAGACATCGTGCTGGATGCCGGCTGCGGTGATGGCTTCTACCTCGGTACGCTGGCTCAGCAAACCGGCTTCGATGCACACGGCGTGGACATTTCGATTGCGGCCGTGGATGCCGCGGCGCGGCGCTATCCCGGATGCGAGTGGATCGTGGCCAATGCCGACCGCGTTGTGCCATACGACGACCGCTCGTTTTCGATCGTATTGTCGATCACGGCGCGGATGAACGCGGGCGAATTCCGGCGGGTGCTGCGCGACGACGGGCGCCTCCTCGTTGCCATTCCCGCGCCTGAAGACCTCATCGAGGTGCGCGGCGCGGGCCGCGATCGCGTGGCCCGGACCGTCAAGACATTCGGGCACAATTTCACGCTCGTCGATCAGGGCCGCGTCTCGACCACGGTCGAACTCGACGCTGCCTCCGTTCACGACCTTCTGCTTTCGATTTATCGGCCGATGCGATCCCAGCCGCTCGAAGCGATGCGAGTGACGCTTGGCCTGGATCTGCTGCTGTTTCGGGGCTTGTAGCCTTTCTTGCCACAATCGGCGCGTCACCTGATCCCCGCCCGTGGCAGCAAACAGTGACGCGATTTTGGCGCCTACTCGAAAACTTTCGGGATTCTGCGGCGAAGGTGGCCGTGAAAAATGACCGGGACGGGGGGCATGGCGACGGGAAACCCACGCAAAGCAGCAAGAAATATAGTGATGTAAAATCGCCCGTACCAGTGCGGCCCAAAGCAGCGGCTTCCGAGACCCTCCGATTCCTTGCTGTGAACTGATATACTTTTCACATGGAACCGCGCATCAGCATGATCACTCTGGGCGTTTCGGATTTGGGGCGCTCGGTCGCTTTTTATAGAGACATCCTGGGCTTGCCTTTGAGCCGGCAGAGCGTGGAAGGTGTGGTGGCCTTTTTTGAACTGCGGGGAACGTGGCTGGGGCTTTTTCCAAGGGAAGAATTGGCCCGGGACGCGCGGGTTCAAAACGATGGCGCGGGGTTCGACGGAGTGGCGCTGGCTCACAATCTGACATCCGAGGAAGAGGTCAAACAATTTTTTGAAGTCCTGAAAGGTAAGGGCGTGGCGATCGCCAAGCAACCGGTGAAAGCAGACTGGGGCGGGTATAGCGGATACTTCAAGGATCCCGACGGCCATTTGTGGGAAGTCGCCTATAACCCTGCGTTTTGGATTGGTCCCGGGTCAGGCACATAAACCGTCATACCGCTTCACCAGTCAAAAAGTCGGCCGCGTTTCATGCGGATTCACGGCGTCGCATGGTGGCCTTGGGTCAACAGTCCCGCGAGGGCGAGACGCGCGCTACTTATTTGCCGGCCCTTCCGAGTTTTTCACCCGCCAGTAAGGAATAGCCGTCCCGATGAATGGGTGGACTACGCTTGCCAAGGTGTTTTCCATTCCATCCACTCTTCAATTTACCTGATGCCGAGTTTACCTGAACCGGAAGCCAGCCTCCAAACGGCCGCACTACCAGCCCGTATCCAGGAGCACGCGGAATCAATCCCCTTCGTGGCCGCACGGGCGTGTTTGGCCTTGTAATACCGATGGAGAGTGGTACGATTCAAGCCAAACGTCGCTGAAGCAGATGGATCCAATCCGCACGGGGTGGGCAACGGGCAAGGCGATCCGTTAAGGGCTGCCCTAAGCGAAATGGTCCGTTCAGACAAACGGCGGGAGGCGGACAGTGAAATCACTTCAAAGAATAAGAGTGGGGGGCGGAGTCAAATGGGCCGCGCTGGGGGCAGCGGTGGTCTTGGGTGCGGGAATGGCGCTGGCCCAGAGCGTGCCGGTAGTTACGGGCGATGCGCGGGTGGACAAGTTGTTGAGCCAGATGACGCTCCAAGAGAAGCTGGCGCTGATTCATGGCACGCACGAAGACCCCGCAGACTACCAAGGACAGGCCGGCTACCTGGCGGGGGTTGCGCGCCTGGGCATTCCAGGGATGCGCTTTGCCGATGGGCCTCCGGGCGTGCTCACGCGCCACCCGTCGCAGGGCGAGACGGCCACTATGGGCGTGGCGGCCACCTTCAGTGTGAAGGACGCGGAGGATAACGGCCTGGTGATTGGCCGCGAGGACCGTGCCCTGGGCATTGACGTGTCCCTGCAACCCTTCGTGAACATCGACCGCGACCTCGAGTTCGGCCGCGGGTACAACACCTTCGGTGAAGACCCGTTGCTGACGGGCGAAATTGCCGCGGCCGAGATCAAGGGCATCAAGTCGCAGCACGTCATGGCTCAGGTGAAGCACTTTGTGGCCTACGACTCCGATAATGAAAACACCTGGGTGGACGACCAGACGCTGCACGAGGTTTACGTGGCCCCGTTCGACGCGGCCATCCGGGCGGGCGTCGCGTCCATCATGTGCTCCTACAATCGGCTCAATGGAACCTTTGCCTGCGGGAATGAATCCACGCTGACCAAAATCCTGCGCGACGAGATCGGCTTTAAGGGATTTGTGACTTCGGACTGGGGCGCCGTCCACGCCGTCAGCTTCATCAACGCCGGCCTGGACATGGAGATGCCAGGCGAGCCAGCGCCCGGAGCTGCTTTCTCTCTCCCATCGTTCTTCGATTTACAGCCTCCTCCACCCCCGCGCAAGGCCATTTCCGGCGACATTCTGGCGAGCTTTTTTGGCGACAATCTGCCCGAGGAGCCGGCCCCGAAGCACGATTTTGACTTCAGCAATTTCGCCAGGAAGCTCGACCCCAGGAAGATGACGGAGGCCCTGAAGGACGGCACGGTGAACGAGGCTGCCATCACCCGAGCTGCAGGGCACGTGCTCTATGAGATGGTGCGCTTCGGCTACCTGGACGGCCAATCGAAACACGAGGTGACTAAGCAATCCGTCGAGGCCAATGCCAGGATTATCGAGAAGACGGGCGAAGATGCCGCGGTGCTGCTGAAGAACGAAGGCGGCGCATTGCCCTTAAAGGCGGCAGATCTTGATGCGGTGGTCCTCATCGGCCCCACCGCCCTCCAGGTTGACGCGATAGGCATCAACGGCGAACGATCCGTGGGTCTGCCGTGGCGGCAGGTGGGTCCGCTCGATGCCATGAAGAAGATCTCGGGAAACCCCAATATACGTTTTGCCGTGGATGACGATATGGCCGGCTCTCCGATTCCCCCTTCGGCGCTGAGCCACGATGGCCAATCCGGCTTGGAGCGCACCGGTTCGGGCGCTCCGCAGAGTGATGCCGAACTCAACTTCACCCGCAAGGGCGGCAATGCCCTCGCCCCCAACTCGGCGAATACCTGGAAGGGCACGCTCACCGCGCCCCATGCGGGCACGTACTGGCTCTATCTGCAGGCCATGGGCACCAACGCCAGGATCATTCTCGACGGCAAGAATCTGGCGGGCACCGGCGCCGTCCGGGGTGGCGTACACGGAGACATCCTGCAAGCCAACCAGGACAACGCCGTTCCCACCCCTGATGGGCTCGACAACGTTCGCCGCGCCGTTAATCTGGCGGCGGGGCCGCACGCCATCGAAATCAAAACCAGTCCCGACAGTTCCGGCGCGCCCGTCCAAGTGCGCCTGAACTGGTACACCCCGGGGCAGCGCGAGGCAGACCACGAGGCAGCCATCGCCGCCGCCAAGGACGCCAAAATAGCAGTGGTCTTCCTCTGGACCCGCCTGGAGCCGGTCTTCGGCTTGCCCGGCGAGCAGAATAAATTGGTTGAAGAAGTTGCCGCCGTCAATCCCAACACCATCGTAGTGCTCAACACCAGCCAGCCCGTGGCCTTGCCGTGGGTGGACAAGGTGAAGGCGGTGCTCGAAATGTGGTGGCCGGGCGACGAAGGCGGCTGGTCCACGGCGAATCTGCTGCTGGGCAAATCCAGCCCCGCCGGCCGACTGCCCGTCACTTGGGGCAAGCGCCTTGAGGACTACGCCGCCACTGATCCCAAACATGCGGAGCGCTCGAAGAAGGGGGTGGACGGCAAAACCACTTACAGCGAAGGCGTCAACGTGGGATACCGTTGGTTCGATAAGGAAAAGATCGATCCGCTCTTCCCTTTCGGCCACGGCCTCAGTTACACCACCTTCGAATACTCCGGGCTGAAGATTACCAGGGCGTCCGACAGCGGGCTGGATGTCAACCTTCGCATCAAGAACACGGGGAGCGCCGACTCGGACGAGGTGCCTCAGGTCTACTTGGGCGCGCCGGCTGAGATTCCTGCCGGCGTGCAGTTCCCGATACGATCTCTGGCCGCCTTCGATCGCATCCACCTGGCCGCCGGCAAAAGCAAGATCGTCACGCTGCACGTGGCGCTGCGCCAGTTGCAGTACTGGTCCACCGCCAGCCACGCATGGGCAACCCCGAGGGGGAAGCGCACCCTCAGCGTAGGCGCCTCTTCCCGCGACCTGCGCCTGGAGCGAAGCATCGACTGATAACCGGAAATGAGACCAGGGATGGGCGGGAGTGGCGAAAAAAGTTCGAACCTGGATTGGTGGGGACGGGGAAAAAACATGGCGGGGAAAAGGATTTCGCGCCGTCAATTCATGGAGACCTCCATGGTGGGCTCGGCCACGGCGGCTTCGCTGGGGGCATTGGATCCCACCCGGCAATCCAGGGCGCAGGGTAGGAGTGAGGGAGATTCCGGGTCTGATCTTCGCGTGGAACTTGGGTTGAATGAAGGCTGGAGTTTCAGGCGCCAGGCCTCGCCGGGAAGCGCCACGGAACCTGAATTCGTGGGCGCGGAGAAACCGCAATATGACGATTCATCCTGGGCGCGGGTTTGGCTGCCGCACACGTGGGATGCCACTCCCGACAATCCATTTGTAACTTCGGGGCATTTTCGCGGCGTGGGTTGGTACCGGAAAGAGTTCGCAACACCCGGTGAACAGCACGACCGCCGTTCATGGTTGCACTTCAAGGGTGTCTTCCAGGTGGCCGAGGTGTGGGTCAATGGCCGTCATGCGGGGCAACATGTAGGCGGGTATTCCAGCTTCGCATTGGACGTGACTGATTTTCTTCAGCGCGACAGGCCGAACCTGCTCGCCGTCAAGGTGGATGACGTTTTGAATCCTTTCGTCGCCCCGGCCCAGGAAACGAACGTAGCCAACTATGGCGGCATCTATCGCACCGTCTCGCTGGAGACGATGAATGCCATCCATGTGCGCTATAACGGCACCTGGGTGACGGTGGAAGGCAACGAGGAAGCACCCGTCATTCGCGTTCGCACGTGGGTGGTGAACCAGAGCCCGTCGAAGAGATCCATCCGAATTGAGCACAACGTTCTGGACGCGGATGGGAAACAGGTGGCAAAACTGGAGGACACAGGTGCAATCGAGCCGGGCCAGGAAAATTCCTTTGACCTGAAAACTTCGGTGCTCGCCAATCCGCACCTCTGGTCGCCCGATTCTCCCTACCTCTACCGATTGGTGACCACTGTCCGGGAAGGGGAGCGGGGGTTGGACCGCTGCGCCACGCGGTTTGGAATTCGATTCGTCCGGCACGACCCCTCAACAGGGTTTATGCTAAACGGATTGCGCATCAATCTTCATGGGGTGAACCGTCGGCAGGATTATGGTTTTCTGGGCGATGCGGTGCCCGAAGCCGTGGCGGTGCGTGACGTCCGCCTGATGAAAGAGATGGGTGTGAACTTCTTTCGGACCTCGCATTACCCTCAGGACCCGGCCGTGCTCGATGCCTGCGATGATCTCGGCATTCTGGTTTGGGAGGAAGTTCCGAACATCAAAATCCACGTTTATCACCCGCCGCAGGATGGAGGCGAGCCGGTTTACACCACGCGTTTTCCCCGCCCGCTGGTGGAGAACATCGAACAGCAATTGAAGGAGATGGTCGAGCGCGACCGCAACCATCCTTGCATCATCATCTGGGGCTTGGCGGATGATCTCAGCCGCTATCAGTATCCGGAAGACTTCGTCGAATTGAGCGACGCCACCCACGCGCTCGATCCCACCCGCTGGACCGCCGGGCGCGCTCCCCACGTGACCGACATCATCGATGCCACGACTTTCGATGACCTGTGGGGCGCGCATGAGAAACATCCCGAGCGCCGCTATATTTGGAATGAGTGGGGAGCCATCGCCTGCGAACGCGGGAGGGAAGGCCCGGCTCTGATTCATGATGAGAAAGCCCGAGCGGTGGCCGACAGCGAGGGGGCGCTATTCCAGGAAGGTTACTTGATGCAATGGAACGCCATGCCGTGGCTGGGCACGGTGAAGTGGTGCATGTTTGACTGCGGCGAGGTGAATGGTTCATCCACGCGAACGCTGTGGGAATTCCGGGACGGAAAGATAACCCTGCGCTGGCCTTTTAACGATTATCTCGGCGTTGCCGACATGTGGCGCCTGCCCAAGAACGCGTACTTCTTCCTTCAGTCGCAGTGGACGGAGCATCCCATGGTCCGCATGGTAGGTCACTGGACATGGCCTGAATCGGCGGAGCAGCAAAGGTCGGTGAGGGTTTACAGCAATTGCGACACGGTGGAGCTTCGGCTGAACGGTCGAAGCCTCGGTGTGCGCCAGCCCGTTTCGCAGGAGCGCGCGTGGGAGGATTTTCAGAAGATGGTGGAAAGGTCGAAAAGGCTGGCGGACAAGATCAATCAAAAGCGCTTGCCCGGCGCGCAACTTCTTCACCCACCGTTTGTGTGGGACCAGGTGAACTATGAACCGGGGAGGTTGGTGGCGGTGGGGCAAAAGGGGCACACCACCGTCCGGCATGAACTGCGGACGGCAGGAAAGCCCCAAATGGTCTTGCTGAAAGCGGAGAAGCAGACGCTTAACGCCGACGGAGAAGACGTAAGCTTTATTGAGGCGGACATTGTGGATGATGCCGGGACCATTGTTCCGACGGCGCGACCCTGGATCAGTTTTGCTGTGAAGGGTCCGGCGAGACTCTTGGGCGCCACCACCCAGGTTGACGCGATCTCAGGAATGGCAGCGATCAACGTTCAGAGCACAGGTCAGGCTGGAGAAATCATGCTGGAAGCTAAATCCCCCGGGCTCGGAACCGGGTCGGCGCGCCTTGCGGCCGTGCGAAAGTAGTTGCCGGCCACGGCCAGTCTTTTGGACCGTTGTTTTTTAAGGCGACAAAGCCCGCGCTCAGCTCGGGCAGGAGGACGAAAAACTCGAACGGCTTGTCATCCGGGGGCGCTTTTCATCACTCGGTTAAATGGCATATTTGCGAATATTTTCATGCGCGGGGCGGCCTAAGATCTGGTAGAATGGATGACCGTGCGTGGACACTTTAGGAGTCCATACTGGCGGTCCGCCACCACCTGCGCCATGGTGTTGTTGCAGGTACACCTTTTTTTGCTGACCGTTTTCCATCACCACGCCTCCGATTTCCTCCAGAATGTGCCGGCCACCGTGAGTCAGGGGCGCCAACATGCGCCGCGGGCGGTGGACGCCACTCTCATTTGCACTACCTGCCAAATTATCCGGCACAGCGCCTCGCGGCCAACGCTGGCCCCGCAGGCGCCTCAGATTGCCTCTGCCGTTCCCTTGCGCGTGGCCATTCTTCGTGATGACCCTCCCTCGCTGCAAAGGGTTGCTACTTTTGGTCGCGCTCCTCCTCTCGCCTGAAAGCTTCCCCATCAATTTTGAATACGCGGGATTTGTTCGCGCGTGCGCCTGGAAGATGACCTTATCAGTTCATCTTCCTCCAACATTTATTTTGGCGGTGAATCTGAACATGTTTGACAAACATCTTTTTTCCAACGGCTTGGTGAAAAATTCTCTCCCCCGCCGGGGCAGGTTATTCCGGGGAGCTTCCGGCGGCGCGGGAACCCGCCGGGCCTGTATTTTCAGGCCGGGACACCTCTCCCGCATCTGCGGAGTCGGAATGGCAGGTGTGGAAAGTGTGGTGCAGGGAACCGCCAGGTGGCCGACGGTTCGTTTTTTACCGATGTACGGAACCATGTTGGCCGCCCTGGTCTTTCTGCCCTGTCGGGCCTGGGGACAAAGCCAGGCGCCGCCCACCCAGATCGATCTGGACCAGGCCATCCAGATGGCCATCGCCCACAACCACGCGCTGAAGGCGGCGCGCACCTTGATCGAGCAGAGCCGGGCCCAGGAAATTACCGCCGCCATCCGGCCCAACCCTGTCCTGACCTACGACGACCTGTTTGTGCCCATTTCTCCCGGCCAGTGGAATAGCACTACGTTCAACAACGTGACGGAATTTGACGTAGGCGCCAGTTACACGTGGGAGCGCGGACGAAAGCGGCAACGTCGGAAGGACGCGGCCAAAGACCAGACCCAGGTGACCCAGTCACAAGTGGCGGACAGCGAGCGCGCTCTTAGCTTCAACGTGGCGCAGCAATTTCTGGGTGTGCTGCTGGCCAAGGCCGACCTGCAACTGGCGCAGCAGGACCTGAAGAGTTTTCAGGACACGGTGGACATCAGCGCCGCCCGGCTGAAGGCGGGGGACATCAGCGAAGGCGACTTCCTGAAAATCAAATTGCAATTGTTGCAGTTTCAGACCGACGTTTCCTCGTTCCAGTTGGCGCTGGTGCAGGCTCGAGCCAGCCTGCGCGCGCTGATCGGCTATGACGCCCTCCCCGCTCAATATGATGTGGTGGGCGAACTCACCTACTCTCCGCTCCATCTCAACCGCGAGGACTTGCAGTCCATGGCTTTGGGGCTGCGCCCGGATTTGCTGGCCGCCAAGCAAGGAGTGACCGCCGCCAACAGCCAATACCAATTGGCAAGAGCCAACGGGAAGAGGGACTTCACCACCACGCTCGACTATACCCACGTTTCCGCCATCAACAGCGCCAGCTTCATCTTCAATATGGAAATTCCGATATTCGACCGCAACCAGGGCGAGATTGCGCGAACCCATTCCGCCATTACCCAATCCCAGGAAAGCAAAACCGTGGCGGAAGAAACCGTCATGACCGACGTGACCACCGCCTACGAGGCCGTCCAGACGGGCGACCAGATTGTGGAACTTTATCAGTCCGGCTACCTCAAGCAAGCGCAGGAATCACGCGATATCAGTGAATACGCCTACAAGCGCGGAGCCGCCAGCCTGCTCGATTTTCTGGATGCGGAGCGCAGCTACCGGGCCACCCAACTGGCCTATCGCCAGGCGCTGGCCCAGGACATGCTGGCGGTGGAACAATTGCGCGAGGCCGTGGGCACAAGGAAACTGCCATGAGAAAAACAGTGATGATCGGCAAGGGGCAAGCAGGGGTGGCGCTGGTGGCGGGGGCTGCACTTCTCCTGCTCACCCTGAGCGGCTGCTCGCGGCGGACGGCCGATGCCCAGGACAATACCACTTCTTTCGGCTCGAGGGAAACCAGTGCCGACAAGGCCAAGCTTTTCACAGTTCCCGAGAACCAGATGGAGCACGTGAGCGTGGTGACGGTGGAGCCCACGCGCCTGCCCCGCGTCCTGCGACTTTCCGGGTCGGTGGCCTACAATAATTTCGAAACCACGCCGGTGATCACCCAGGTGGGGGGGCCGGTGGCGCGCATCCTGGTTTCGCCCGGCGAATTCGTTCGGGCCGGCCAGCCCCTGCTCTACGCTACCAGCCCGGATTACGCGCAAACCCGCACCAACTTCTTGAAATCCAGGGACGCCTCTGCGCTGGCGGAAAAAAATTACGCCCGCGCCCAGGACCTTTACGCGCACCACGCCGTTGCGGAAGCCGATTTGCTGCAAGCCGAGTCAGCGCGCAATCAGGCGCAGGCGGATTTGCAGGCAGCCGAGCAAGCGGTCAAAGTGCTGGGCATTCCCAGGCCCGAAAGCCTTCTGACCGGTCCCGGCTCGGCGGAAATACCCGTGCGGGCGCCCATCGCCGGTGAAATTGTGGAAAGGCTGGTGGGACCGGGCCAGGTCATTCAGGCCGGCGCCACCCAGTGCTTCACTATTTCCAACCTGAGCACCGTGTGGGTGATGGCCAACGTTTATGAAAAGGATCTGGGTTACATCCATCAGGGCGATGCGGCGGCCATCCAGACCGACGCATATCCCACCACCTTCAGCGGGCGGATTTCCTACATCGGCGCGGCCCTCGATCCGACTTCACGCACCCTGCAAGTTCGGATCGTGACCAACAATCCCGGGGGCAAGTTGAAAAAGGACATGTACGTGACCGCGGAGGTGCAGGCGGGCGCCGTCAAAGACGCGCTCACCGTTCCGGATGCGGCCGTGCTGCGCAATGATGAGAATCAGCCTTTTGTGTACGTGGCCGCCGGCCCCAATCAATTTGGCCAACGGCTGGTGACGATTGGAGACAGCCAGGACGGAAAAACGCAGGTCCTGAACGGACTGCAAGCGGGCGACCGGGTGGCCGCCGACGGCAGTTTGTTCTTGCAATTTGCCAATTCGTTTCAGAAATAAACCCTTGTCATTTGTCACTGGTCCTTGGTCATTCGTTCGTTGTGAGTATTCTGCCGGCGAATGACCAAGAGATGAGATGAAGCAAAAGGACAAACGACAAATGACAAAGCACAAATGACGGCTTTTAGAAAATGATCCATCGCATCGTCCAATTCGCCTTGAACCAGCGCTTCCTGGTGCTGATGCTCACCGCCGCCATCGCTATTTGGGGGGTCATTTCATTTCAGCGCATGCCCGTGGATGCTTATCCGGACCTTTCGCCACCCATGGTGGAAATCATCACCCAGTGGCCCGGGCACGCGGCGGAAGAAACAGAGCGCCTGGTCACGCTGCCCCTCGAACTTCAGATGAATGGCGTGCCGCAGCTCGTTTACATGCGGTCGATTTCGCTTTACGGGCTTTCCGACCTCCGCCTGACCTTCGAAGACGACACGGATAATTATTTCGCGCGCCAGGTGGTCTTCGAACGCATGAGCGGCGCCGCGGTGCCGAGCGGAGTGGCGCCGGGCCTCTCGCCCCTGTACAGCCCGAGCGGGCTGGTCTATCGCTACGTGCTGGAAAGCCCGGACCGCTCCCCGCAGGAACTAAAAACAATTGACGACTGGGTTCTGAATCGCGCCTACAACTCGGTGCCCGGCGTGGCCGACGAATCCGAACTGGGCGGGACGACCATGCAGTATCAGGTCTTGCTCGATCCCACCCGCATCTATGGATTTCACCTGACTGTGCCCCAGGTGATCAGCGCCATTGCCGCCAACAACTCGAACGCGGGGGGAGGATTCTACTCCCAGGGCGGACAATTTTTCTATGTGCGCGGGTTGGGCTTGGCGCGCGATACGCAGGACATCGGCAACATCGTGGTAGCCAGCAACAACGGCGCGCCGGTGCGCGTCTCCGACATCGGGGAAGTGGTGATCGGACACGCGCCCCGCCTGGGTGAGTTCGGCTTTGCCGACAAATCCAAGGACAACCCGGACGCCGTCGAGGGCGTCATCCTGATGCGCCGGGGCGAGCAGACCCAAACCGTTCTGCAAGCGGTTGAGGCCAAGACGGCCGAATTGAACCGGTCGATATTGCCCAAGGACGTCAAGATTCGGCCATTCTACGATCGCAGTGACCTGGTGGATTTGACCATCGACACTGTGGAAGGGAATCTGCTGCGCGGGATGATTCTGGTGATTATTGTTCTGATAATTTTCCTGGTCAGCGTCCGCGCCGCCATCATTACCGCCCTCACCATTCCGCTGGCCTTGTTGTTCTCGTTCATCATTCTGCACTGGCACGACGTTTCCGCCAACCTGCTTTCCATCGGCGCCATAGACTTCGGCATCATCATCGACGGCACCCTGGTGATGGTGGAGAATATTTATCGCGAGCTGGGCGCGCGTCAGGGCACGGATTACCGCCTGAATGAAGTGATCGTGGCGGCGGCGCGCGACGTCGACCGGCCCATCTTTTACTCCGTGGCCGTGATTGTCGCCGGCTACCTCCCCATTTATGCCCTGCACGGACCGTCCGGCCTCCTTTTCCATCCCATGGCTGACACCATGATCTTCGCCCTGCTGGGCGCCTTGATCCTCACCCTCACCCTGGTGCCCGTGCTGGCTTCCTACTGGTTTCGGAAAGGAGTCCACGAAAAAGTCAATCGCCCCTTCGAGTGGGTCAAGCGGGTCTATGCGCATCAACTGTTATGGTGCCTGGACCGGCCCAAGCTGACGCTGTTGGTGACCGCCGCGATTTTTGGAGGCACCGTGATGCTGGTGCCCTTGATTGGCGGGGAATTCCTTCCTCATCTGGACGAAGGGGCGCTCTGGGTGAGGGCGACCATGCCTTACACCATTTCCTTTGAGGAGGCGAGCAAGATTGCCCCCCAGATTCGGGATATCCTGCGCTCGTATCCCCAGGTCACCGTGGTGGGCTCAGAGCTTGGGCGTCCTGACGATGGCACCGACCCCACCGGGTTTTTCAATTGCGAATTCTACGTCGGGCTGAAGCCCTATAGCGACAAAGCATGGTCGGGCGACATTCGCACTAAAGAACAATTGACTGATTCCATCCGCCGCAAGCTTGAAACCTATCCCGGAATTATTTTCAATTATACGCAGCCCGCTGAGGACGCCGTGGACGAGGCCCTTACCGGACTGAAGAGTGCCTTGGCCGTGAAAGTATATGGACCCGACCTGAACGTCCTCCAGGATGCTGCGCTCAAAATCAAGGAAACCCTGCAGCACGTTCCCGGGTTTGCCGAACTCACTGTGGTCCGTGAGTTGGGCCAGCCCAGCTTGCTGGTGGATGTGGACCGCGCCAAGATCGCCCGCTATGGCATCAACGTGGCCGATGTGGAAGCGGTGATCCAAGCGGCGGTGGGTGGGCAGGCAGCGACCCAAGTGATCCAGGGGGAGAAACTTTTTGACTTGGTCGTCCGCATGCAGCCGCAGTTCCGCTCCAGCGCGCGGCAAATCTCCAACCTCCTGGTGGCCACGCCCGCCGGGCAGCAGATTCCACTCATGCAGCTTGCAGAAATCAAGCAGGGCAACGGAGCATCTTTTATATATCGTGAGAACAATTCTCGCTATGTCGGAATTCAGTACAGCATTCTGGGGCGCGATTTGGCGCGCGCCGTGGCGGACGGCCAAGCGGCGGTGCGCAAGGCCGTCCCCCTCCCCCCCGGCTATCGCCTGGAGTGGGGCGGAGAGTACAGCGAATTCCTGGCTGCCAAGCGCCAAATGAGTGTGATTGGGCCGCTCACGGTGGTGTTGGTCTTTCTGATTCTGTTCGCGCTCTACGGGAACTTCAAGTTTCCCATCACCATCGCTCTCGGCGTTTTAATGACGGAGCCGGTGGGCGCTTTGCTGGCCCTGAAGCTGACCGGCACCCCGCTGAGTGTTTCCTCGGTCCTGGGCTTGCTCGCCCTGATGGGTGTATCGGTGGAGACGGCGGTGATTCTGGTTTCCTTCATCAATAAGTTGCGGCAGGAAGGCCAAAGCATTCGCAGCGCCACCCTGCAGGCGTCGCTTTTGCGCCTGCGCCCCATCATGATGACCGCGCTGGTGGCTTGCCTGGGCCTGCTGCCCGCCGCGCTTTCCCACGGGATTGGCTCCGACACGCAACGACCCTTTGCCATTGTGATTGTGGCCGGGCTGATTTCAAGGCTATTGCTCGGCTTCTTCGTCAACCCCGTCCTTTATGAAATGGTGGCGCGCGAAGGCGATGTGCTGCAGGTGTAGAAGTCAGTTGAAAAAAGTTTGCCACCAATGCCATTCCGGTCCGTCAGCCGACGGAGAGGAATCTCGTTCTGAAAAGAGAAGCAATGCGAGATTCCTCGTCGTCCCGCAGGGCGGGCCTCCTCGGAATGACCCTTGGGCGGGTTTCTCAATAAACTGGCAGGTGCGTGTGCCAGCCCGAAATTGATTTTTGCTCTGCAAGTTGGTTAGAATCGAAGCTGGGCTGAAAAAGTGGCCTCGGCCTAGCGTTCAGGGAGGCAGACGATTTGACAAAAAACTCATCGACAGGAAGAGTGATTCTCGCGGGATTGTGTTTGTTGGCGGGGGTTCTATGTTCTGGCGGACAAGCAAGGGATGATAGTCAGGGTTCACGGAAACCGCTTACGGAAACGGAGATCATCAAACTTCTTAAGGGTCATGTTGCCACATCTCGGGTTGAGGACCTGGCGCGCGAGCACGGGGTTTCCTTCGATATAACCTCTAGAACCGAAGACGAGTTGCGGGAGGCAGGGGCGACGACTGGACTCGTGGCGGCTCTCCGTGAAATATCTCACCACACGCCCTCGAAGGAAGGCACGCTGGCAAAGTCCTCAGAGCATAGAACGGGGGGCGTCAAGGAACCCTCCAGCGACAAAATCATCCAGTACATCCGGGAGAAATTCGGCGTGCCCGGCAGCACGGCTGTCATTCTCGATCCTTTTCATAGTTCGCCCGACCCTGAGTTTTTGGACACCATTGTCTCGGTGGACGACGGGAAGAGCACGGCCGCCTCAAAAAAGTCGTCTGAAATCAGCGTCTCCAAAAACGGTCACTATCTGGTGATGGGCTTCCTGGCCGTGGGGGGCGCGTCGCCCAGCTCGATTGTTCCCCTCGGCAGCGGTGGGGTCAACGACATCCCGCGCGGCGTCCAGGAAGCTTTCCGGCTTGCCCCCAGCATCACGGTGTCGAAGGGGTTGATCCGAACCTCTCCCTTCCCGAATTTTTTCGTCACCACCATTACGGCGGACAACGCCGGGAAAAAATCAACCCTGGATGCTTATGTGACACTCGACCACAAATTTCTGGTCTTGGGCAACATCTACGACCTTTCAGTGGACCCGCGCATGAAAGCGCTGCACACGCTTATTCTTCAGAATCAGCCGGAAACGGGCCCCAGAAATGCGCCGGTAACTATTGTGGAATTCGCCGACCTGGAATGTCCCACCTGCGCGCGCGCCCACGAACTTCTGGAGAAGACCATCCTGCCCACGTATGCGGGGAAGGTCAGGGTGATTTTCAAGGAATTTCCCATTCAGTATCACGAATTTGCCATGCCGGCGGCTATCGCCGACCAGTGCGCGTATCGCATCAATCCCGCTGATTACCTGCCTTATCGAACCCTGATTTTCCAGCACCAAGGCGAGTTTGAAGCCATCAAGGCGAACGCCTCGGCGGTTCGTGACTTATTGCTCAATCTCGGCCAGCAGGCGGGCATTAACAATGTGGAACTTGCCGGGTGCATGGATTCCAAGGCTTCTCTTCCCCGCATTGAGGCCAACTTGAAGGAAGCCAAGGCGCTCGATGTGAACAGCACCCCGACATTTTTTATTAATGGCAGAACGATGATTGGCGCCGCGCCAGATATTTTTACTCAGGCGATTGAGGAAGCCCTGCTGGATTCCAGGAAGAAAAAATAATTTCCGCGTTGCCGAGCTTTGTCGCGCGCGTTTTTTGCTTTTATTGGTCAGTACCCCCTTACCCGTGTCGCTTACGCGACCCACCCTCTCCCCCAAGGGGGCGAGGGTTATAAATTATTGAACTTACTTCCGCTTCTCTCCCTTGGGGGTGAGGGTTATAGATGATTGAACTTATTACCTCACCCTCGTTGCCGTGAGCGTTTTTTGCTTTCTTATTGGTCAGTACCCCCTTACCCGTGTCGCTTACGCGACCCACCCTCTCCCCCAAGGGGGCGAGGGTGAAAGATGATTGAACTTATTACCTCACCCTCCGTCTTGGGGCGAGGGTTATAAATTATTGAACTTGCTTCCCCTTTTCCCCCCTTGGGGGTGAGGGGGTCTCGTAAGATCATCAAATGTATTAGTTGGCCCTGAGTTCACCTCGCTCATCTGCCGCCCGGCGGAGGTGGGGAAGCAGAATCAGGACGCCGAGGAAATAAACCAGGCACACCCCACCCGCCCAGGTAAGCGCGAAACGCGTTCCGAGCGTCTGGGCCACCGCGCCTGCCTGCAAGCTTCCGAAGGGCAGCAAGCCGGACATGGCCATAAAAAACAAGCTCATGATGCGGCCGCGCAGCAAGGGTGGGCTGCTCATTTGCAAAGTTATATTGGTCAGCGTGAGCGAGCCCACCATGGTGGCGCCCAAAACGACCAGCAGGAAGAATGCCCACCAGAATTCATGCGCGTGGGCGAGCAGGATGAGGGCCAGGGAGAAAATTGAAGCGCTGGCCAGGATGGTTCCACCCCGCCGCTCGTCGGCCTTGGTTCGCGCCGCCAGCACCAGGGCGGACATCACCGCGCCCAGCCCGGCTCCGGCCATCAGGTAGCCGAGCCCGGAAGCACCCACTTTAATCAGGTCGCGCGCGTAGACGGGCATCAGCACAATAAAGGGCAGACCGAGCAAGCTCAGGAAAGCCGGAATGGTGAGAAGAATAATGAACAGAGGATTCTGGTGGTAGTAGCGCATGCCGTCCATCACCGCCGCCCAGAATGACGGCCCCTTGTGAATCTCGCGCGGGGGAATCACGATGATGAGCAAGGCCACAATCAGAGCCAGAAAACTCACCGAGTTCAGATAGAAGCAGGCGGCGGCACCCAGCGACCCCAGCGTCAAACCTGCCAGCGTGGGCCCAATGGCTCTCGACATGTTGAATTGGGCGGAATTCAGCGCCACCGCATTCACCAGATCCTCGCGCTTCACCAGGTCCGGGTACAAGGATTGGTAGGCGGGATAATTGAGGGCGGAAGCCACTCCGGTAAGGAAGCTGATTAGTAGTATCTCCGCGATTTTGAATCGGTGGAAGGAAGTCATCACGGCGAGAATCAGGGCCAGAATCATCATGGCCGTCTGCGCGAAGAGCAGCAGCCGGCGGCGGCTGAGGCGGTCAGCGATGGCCCCGCCGGGAATGGCAAAAAGGAAGGCGGGGATCTGGCTCAGAAACCCATTCAGCCCCAGGAGAAATGGCGAGTTGGTTTTGACCAGGATCACCCACCCCAGGGCGATGGTTTGCATCCACGTACCAATGTTGGAAAGAAAATTCCCCACCCAGAAAAGGGCAAAATCGCGTGTACGCAGGGAGCGGAACATGGAAGCCACGTGCCCCCGCTCTGCGATCGGCTCGATGGCCGTGGCGCTGATGACGTCTGTTTTGTCGGCACCCATTTTGGATTGAAGGCCGGAACTTTAATCCCCTATTTTACTACAAGCCGAAGTGGCGGTGGGCGGGTAGGCATGATGGCGCCTCCCTCAAACCCCTACGGCGGGTCGACTTCAGATTCGTCAGGCGCAGGCGCCATGGGGGGGATCAACAAATGTCCGGGGCGGGTTTCGAATTGGCGCAGATACTCCTGATGGCGGGCGTCATTGGGGAAATGCTCGGGAGTGGAATACGGATATTGGGTCATGCTGCGGAAGGGAAGCGGCCCGACCACTTTGGAGTACGCCGTGTTGGGTTCGCCGTCTTTGGCGTAGCCGGCAGTGTATAGGAAGAAGTCACGCTTCATCCCGGGCTTCACCGGCGGCAAGTTTTGGCCGTCGAACCTTACGGTGATCTCATCGCCCGTACTCATCACCACCTGGCGATCGTCCGACGAGTCGAGAAGCGTTTTCACCTGGCCGTAGCGAGTGTAGTCGCCACGCATGGGATTCCAGGGCGCGTCGTGCATGCGCTTCACGTAGTCAAAGGTATCGGGGCTTACATGCTTCGGGTCGCTGGTGGGAGTGGAGAACCCGCGATAGTGCAAGTCGGCGGAAACGAGCGGCAATTCCACCGGGGCCGTGCCGGCCTCCTGAGTCGCCCTGTCGCCGATGGAAAAGAAAATCTGATCCCAATAGACGCAGAGGTTGGTGACGATGCGGACGTGATGATCGCGGCTGGGAAATTTTCCATTCAAGTCCACCCGCATGGTGCGGTTGGTTCCGCTGGGCAACCCCATATCGGGCACCGCGGTCACCCACTTGCCCTGCGCGTCGCGCACCTGAAGATAGGGCATCACCATGTGGAGTTTGGAATTAGTCATCAGGGCGCGCGAAGCGTTGGAGTCGGTCCAGAAAACCCAGCCTTTTAACCACAATGCGACGGGCGCGTCAGCGGGGAAGTCGCCCAGATCGAGCGTGAGAGAGTGGGTGTCCGCAAGTCCAAGAATCCGATTGCGGCGGAAACCAATGGGATAGCGGCCATCCGCCGTAAGAATTTCCGGCAAGACGTTGCGGTCCGCATCGTCCACGGCGGAAACGGGTGGGTGCTTCTGGCGCACCATATAAAGCGAAGGCGGCACGGGCGCGGAAGTGGCGATTTCGTTCGAATAAATTTCTTCCGATGCCGAATGGTCAAAGGCGATCAGGCGAAGCTGGTCCACAAAATCGGCCTCGCGCATCTCGTCGGTCACCTGAAAAGTGTATAAGCCGTGGCGGGGGTGAAGATCGCCCGGAAGGCGCACGAATTCGCGGGGATTGGGGACAGACCAGCTTCCATCCGGCGATAATTCGCCGAGCGGCGCCATGCCCAGAATGTCCGTGTAATAGACGAAGCGCGTCCCATCCCAAACGTAAAGGAAGGGGCAGGAACTGGAGAGGCGCTCGGATTCGCGCATCTCGATGGGGTGGTTGGTGGGGACGGCAATGGAATTCTGGATAATTTGGTTGGGCCAGGTCACCCGTACCACGTCCAACTTCGCCAGGTCGCCGGCAAAAATCCTAACCGGCTCGCCCGTCGCCATCACCTTTTCGTAAAAATTCCCGGCCTTTAATTCGACAATTGCGCCCACGCCTTGCACGTTGCTCTTGGACCCGGTTAATTTCACTTCCAGCCAACGGGCGGGCGGGCCTTCTTTTTCGTAGGCCGCGAATTTTCCATCATGGGTCAGGGTGAGCAGGTCAAGCTTTCCTGGGCTGGCCAGCCCGGCCGGAGCAGCCCACGCCAAAGCGCGGGCGTGGCTAGGCGGGCTGGATAAGTTCTGGCCGCCTGGCGCGGGCGGGGGTATTTGCAGGGGCTCGTCTTCAAATCGCCCGCCCCGGTTGGCGAGGAGATGCCATTTCCCCTCTCCATCAACGGCCGCCAAATCGGAAAATCCGTTGCCGTTCATGTCCGCGACAGTGCCGTGGAAATCAAAGGCTCCGGACTGTAATTTGAGAGGAGGAAGATTGGGCGCGCTTTCAAACCTTGCGTTGCCCCGGTTCAGCAAAACCGAATACGCGTCCCTGCCCCAGAGCACCAAGTCGAATTTGCCATCGTGATTGAAATCAGCCACCTGCGCGTCCACGGCGGCGAACCGCACAAGTGCCGGCCCGGCCTCGGCGGTGCGGTCCACGAACTTGTCCTCGCCCTGATTGATAAAGAGCATGGGCGGGCCGTCATCGCGGAAGAAGAGCAGGTCGGTATAACCGTCGTTGTTGAAATCCGCGAACACTGCGCCGCGCATTTGCCCCTTGGCCGAACCCAGGCCGGAGGCTCTGGTGATATCGCTGAAAGTGCCGTCGCCATTGTTGCGATAGAAATGGCTTTCGATCGGAGAGGTATCCTGAGTGCCGGTTGAACCTGTCCCTTTTGGCGTCCCGGTGGCGCCGCCCCAACCTGTGACGACCAGGTCCAGGAAGCCATCAACGTCGGCATCAAAAAGCACTGCGCGCGAGTCGATCTCGTCCGGCTTGCCTTTCAGTTCGGCCTTCCCGGTCACGTCAGTGAAAGTTCCATTGCCGTTGTTGTGATAGAGGGTCACGCCGCCGACGCCGGCCACAAAGAGGCTGGGATGTCCGCTGTTATCGTAGTCGGCAAAGGTGGCGGAAAGGCTGCCGCCGGGACCGCCCACGGCGGCCTGGGCGGTGACATCGCTGAACGTTCCGTCACCATTGTTATGAAAAAGGTGATTGGATCCCCCGGGCAAAACCAGGTAGAGGTCAGGATGGCCGTCACCATCATAATCGGCCACGGTCATGGAAGGGCCGAATGGAGACACCGCGCCACCATGGACTATCTTCGCCACATTCGTGGAAGGATGAGCCCCGGCAGAGGGTTCTGGGGGAAGATGGATGCCCAGCCTGGCGGTAATATCGGCGAAGGTCACACGTTCCATGCGGCGCTGGGGACCGGCGCCTACGGCGGCGGTGGTGGGCACCAGGATGGCGCCATACTTGCCGCCCTCGAGCGCGGCGGTTTGCACCGATACGCTGGGCACTTTGTCTTTCACCTTGGCGTGCAGGGCGAGATATTTTTGCGCGTCAGCAGAGCGCTTAAGGCGGAACAGGGCAGTGGACATGCGGAACAACCCGGCCACATAAAAATTCTGCGCGCGCCCAAAGCCCATGTTGAGAAGTTGCTGATAGGCGGCCATGGCGTCTGACAACTTGTTCTGGCTGAAGTACACCACGCCGAGATTTAACCAGGCGGCGGGCTCATGTGGGTCGGCCGCAATCACACGCTTCAGGGCGGCCTCGGCGTCGGGATAATGCGCCTCGCGTTTGTAAAGTATTCCCAAATTGTAATCGACGGCCACCAGCTTGGGATCCATTTGCCTGGCCGTGGTCATTTCGCCCAGCGCCTCGTCCAGCTTATCTTCCTGCATCAGTCCCAGGGCGAGGTCCATGTGGTCCGTGGCCAGCGCTTTGCCGGTGGCGATTACTTTTTGGAATTCGGCCGCCGACTCGGGATACTTGCCTTGCTCGTAGTAGGCTTTTCCCACATTGCGCAGGGTTTGAATGGCCCCCGGCCCGGGCGCTGAGCTTTTGAGAGCGGATTTTCCGGCCACGGCAGAGGTCTTCGCCGACCGCGGCTTGACCGACGATTGTGCTGCGAGCCGGATATGCCGTATGCAACTCAGGAGCAAAACCAGGGTAACGGCAAGGATGAAATCGGCGAAGTGCTTTGATTTGCCGGTTGGAGAAGAAATTTTCATCGCAATTCCAGATCAGAATTCAACCAGATATTTTTTGAACCATGAAAATCGAACGAGTCATTATATTACGCCGGATCGAATGGAAGAAGGAAAGTAACTCGCCCATCCGGATGTTCGGGCTTTGGCGCGGCCAAGAGAAAGACGATTATGGCCCCGCGCGTTCATTTAAATAAAATGGGATGGAAATTCCCCGCCAACGCGATCATCTGGCTGTCCAGCCGCCGTCGATGAGGATGGTGTGGCCGGTAACCAGCGACGCGGCCGGTGAAGCCAGGAACACGACAGCGCCGGCCACGTCCATCGGCTCGCCGATTCGGTGCAGCCCGGCGATACGCTCGATGACGTCCGCCCGGAAGGTTGGGTCGGCCAGCGCTTCGTCGGTGCCCGGCGTCCTGATGAAAGTGGGCGCCACAGCGTTCACCGTGATGTTGTACTTCCCCCATTCCACAGCAAGGCATTTGGTGAGATGCGAAATGCCGGCCTTGGTCATGCAGTAAATTGATTCGGTGGGCAGGGCCGCAAACCCCGCCTGCGAACTCAGGTTGATGATGCGGCCGCGACGCTGCTGAATCATCACCTTCCCCGCTGCCTGGCTGGCGAAAAACGTGCCCTTCAGGTTCAGGGCGACGGTTTGATCGAATTCACTTTCAGGAACGTCCTCAGCAAGATGGGTAAACCCTCCGCCGGCATTATTCACCAGGATATCGATGCCCCCGAATTGGGCGACCGTATCTTCGACTGCCCGAAAAATCTGGGCGAGGTGGGTGACGTCCATTTGCAGGGGGAGAGCGCGCCGGCCCAGCTTTTCGATCTCCTGCGTCAACTCGCCACCGGTGTTCACGTCGCGCAAGCCGAGCGCAACGTCCGCGCCCGCATGAGCCAATGCCAGCGCAATCGCGCGACCCAGTCCGCGCGCCGCACCCGTCACCAAAGCCGTTTGGCCGATCAGATCGAACCGCGGAAATTCGTTCATCGTTCCTCCCTCAGTTGGAAATGGCCGTTCTTTCCCGCCTCCATCCCGCGCCGCAGAAGTATAGCAGCCCGATCAGAAAGAGGAGGCGGCTTTATGTCGTTATCTTTGGGTTTATTCGTGCGATGCCGCGATGGTTTTTTGATGAAATTTGTGCGTCTCCCCGAGAGGGTGCGACCGAGGGTCTAAGGGATTTTATCGAGGGTCACATCGAGCGTGATGCTCCCGCCCGGGACCAACGTCATCACCCGTTGCCAGGCCTTGAAGCCTTCTTTCTCTATGGTCACCGAGTGGTCTCCGGAGGAAATGCGAACGGTGGAGGGAGTTGTTCCCAAAAACTTACCGTCGACGGTGATGTCGGAGTGATTGGGAGTGGAGGTGACGGCGACGCTGGAAATGTCGCTGCTGCGGGCGGGCGAAACGGTCCCGTTTGAGTTCGGTGCCGGGGAGGGCGCGGCAGCCTCGCTGGAAGCAATTTCATGATTGCCATTGACGTAGGCAAGAATGTGAGTACCTTGCGGAATCTCCAGGTCCCTCCCCTTGGCCAGCACGTGCATGGGGGTGGGCAACCCCGAGGGTTTGTTCCTGCCCTTGCGCGCGGACTGCTGGCGCACGCTGATGTCTGCTCCATCAGGCGCCCTAATGAAATCCACCGAGAACACGAGTTGGCCCGGTCTTCCCAGCCTTCCCCGGTGATGGACGGAAACGACATGGCCAGTGGCCAGGGAGCCCTTCGGGATGACCACGATTCCCCTGACTTTTACATCTTCCGCCACCTCTAGATGGACGGGGTCGTCGATTTCGCTGGTGGCTGAATTCAGCCGATCCATGAGCGTGAGCTGCACCGGGGTGGAGTCCGGGATTTTGAGGGTGGAGGGCGAAAGCGCCAGGGCTACGGAAACTTGCATCAGAAGGGCAAGCGGGGTGAATCCTGAAATCGTTTTGCGATGGCAACGGTAAGGCATATCGCGGTTTTCCCCTGTTTCCCGGTCACGGGAACAATATTAATGCACTCTATACTGGATGGGGGCTGAAGTCAATTCAACAAAAGCTTATTAAACTGGGGAATGATCGTAGGCGGCTTGCCAGGCGACGAGAACTATAAAATCATGCATTTGACGTATTTAAAAATATGAATCATGCTTAAAAGTATGAAAATCAGAGAACGGGGCCAAGTCACCATTCCCAAGGAAATCAGGGAACGCTTCGGGCTGAACCAGGCGACCGAAGTCCAATTCCCGGTCGAGAAGGATTTGGTTGTGTTACAGAAAACGCCTGCGAAATTAAAACTGGATAAGTGGAAGGGCCGATGTAAAAGGAGTTTCGCCAAGCTGGGCCATAGGTCTGTGGACGATTTCATTGAAGATGTTCGAGGCCGATGATCACTGGTGACGGCACGAATGTCCGTCTCGATATCCTCTTACCTGAAGTCAGATTCCTGTCTCAATCGAGCGGGCATTTCTACCTACGGCTTCTTCTCTACCTCAATTGGTTGATCCCTTTTCTTGGTTAACTTATCAAGGTCACGCAAAAGTTGTTTTACTATCTTGTCGGCCACGTCAGCGCTTGAACCTTTATATTTTGCACCCTTGCTCTCCTGGGTTGTTGTCCAAATTATGTCGCCATCCTTATCCACCAGCCGAACTGCTAGGCGGGCATCGTTAATGGTCTCCGTGGAAGCTTGGGAGTCCTCACTTGCCAATGACTTAGCCCCAAATCCGCCACTATGAGAACCCGATATCGAACCAGTGCCATTTGACAAATTTCCGCTGATGGAGCCGCCGCTCCCCCCTGCAGCAACTGCGACCGCGGTGCCCTCCCCAATAGCGTGCAACTCTTGGGAGGTTTTTTCGAGTGCGCTACCCTTTAACACTGCGTCGGCTTTTTCCTTGTTTTCTGTGACGATGAAGCGCTTGCTTTCACTTAGGGCATTGATAACCATAGCTTGAAGCTGTTTTGCAGCGTTGTCATCACCAAAGGTTTCCACGAAAATGCGTTTTACTTTCTGTAGGCTTGCCCCTAGATCTTCAGGAGAATCAGTCGCTGGACGCTCTTGTTGTGGAGAAATTGTTTGGGGAGGCGGAGTACTTGATTGAAGAATAAAGACCAAAGCAACCGTAAGCAATTGTGTTTTCATGATGTTCCTCTAATTGCCCATTCCACTTTTTCGAGCCTCTTCATCTTGGTATTCGACCTTGCGTCCGCTTCTCGCCTCTAGCGTTGAAATTGTAACGCGAACGGTATTCTTGCCAAGCTCGAATACTGTTGCTTGCTGTTTGTCGTTTTCGTCTTGAAAACCGATAGTGAGAAAATGCTTTCTTTTCTTTGAAAGAAGGGCCAACGGCGTAATAGCAATGGCGAGGCCAACTCGTCTCCCTGCTTTCTGACCGTATTCCAAACTGTTTATGCGGTCATAAGGAATAGAAAGCTTGCCCCCTTTGTATTCAAATGTCATCACTTTGTCATTGTCTGTATCGATTCTGCCTTGAGTTCCTTGCGCAATCGAAGTGGCCGTGCCGCCCACGTACATTGATTTATTACTTTTTACTTTTGCGCGCGTGGTTACGCAAAGAATCAATAGGAAGGCCCCTGATAGGGCGAGTGAGCGTCTCATGTGATCCTCCGAGGCTGCATCCGTCAGCGGCTTGTCATGGACGTGATCTATTAAGTCTCACCCGCGAAGCTTAGTGCTGGTTGCGTGCATTGTCAATATTTAATTCTGGTAACCATCCTCGTCACATTTGACTTTAAATAACTAGGAAATGAAGTCTTCCCTCGCCCTTTTTACTTGTCAATGCCAGACCGCAGTCCCAGAATAGATGGCCAAATCTTTCCGTTATTGGATCTTTCATGCGAGGTTTCATGAAAACCGTCTTGACTCTCATCGTGTTCTGCGGCGCCGCATTAGTCCTTGCTTCGCGGCCCGCGCTACGAGGACAGGACGCGACTTCGCACGCTGCCCGTGAGATCGCAATCACTTTCGACGACTTGCCGCGCAACGGGCCCGACCCCGGCTTGGCGAACACTCAGCTAATGACGGACAAACTGACCGCGATCATAAAGGCGCGCCACCTTCCCGTGGTAGGCATGGTGAACGAGAGCCAACTCTACAGGCCCGGCGAGATGGACGCGCGCGTGGCGTTGCTGAACATGTGGCTGGACCGGGGAGCGGAGCTTGGCAACCACACGTTCTCCCATCCCTCCTTGAACAAAATACCTCTGGAAGATTTTGAGGACGACCTGATTCGCGGAGAAAATGTGACCCGCATGCTTCTTGCCCGGCGCGGCATGAAGCTTCGCTACTTCCGCTATCCCTTTCTCCACACCGGGCCCTCTTTGGAAATCAAGACTGAATTCGAGGCATTTCTGGCCCGCCACCATTACACCAACGCGCCCGTGACGCTGGAAAACTCGGACTGGATGTTCTCCGCGCTTTATACCAAAGCAAAGCTGGGCGGCGACAGGGAATTGGCGGACCGCATTTCGGCGGCTTATCTTGCCTACACGGAGAAGCAATTCGGCTTTCTGGAGAAACTCGCCGTGGAAGTTTTGGGGTACGAACCCCGGCAAGTAATGTTGATGCACGCCAATTGGCTCAACGCGGACCACCTGAATGAGATTTTGGACATCATGCAGAAGCGCGGCTATCAATTCGTCACACTCCAACATGCGCTTAAAGACAAAGCCTACACCCTGCCCGATACATACACCGGGCCCATGGGAGCTACCTGGATCGAGCGCTGGGCGAATAGCAAGGGAATGGGAATGAGAGTAAAGGATGAGCCGGACCCGCCCGAGTTTATAATGAAGATGTATAAGGACCTGACGCAGGGGAAGTAAGAACCCGGCGATTTATTGAAAAGCGTATTTTATGCATGTCATTCCGATCCGTCAGCCGACGGAGAGGAATCTGGCTCTGAAAATGTGAACCATGCGAGATTCCTCGTCGGTCACCGTGGCTGAAAGTCCGCCGATCCTAATGGCGAGCGACCTCCTCTGCGGAAAGTCGATGCGTAACTCTTTTGGATTCAACGAAGCGTCTCTGGGCAGGAGCGACGACTTTCTGCTCATCATGGGCAGCCCTGCGGCTGTCAATGCTCGAAATGACAGGTTTGGACGGGACGGGTCTTTCTACAAACTGCTGCATTCATGCCGGGCGAGGCCCAGGCCCGGCCAATGCGTGACGAACTGACCCGATGACTCCAACTTCTCCAGTCCCGATGCCTCGCAGCTTGTTCCCTCCGCGAAAAGTCGCGCAAATGGCCATGCTGATGTTCGCGTTCCTCTTTCCTTTTCTCACTTTCACCCAGGCTCTGGGCTGCGCCCTGCTGGTCTTGCTGCTGACCGCGTTCATTCTGCCGTCACTCGATGTGGATCTGAGCCCGAGTGGCCGGGAAGCCTCGGGCGCGAGCGGGCGGAATGGAATGTTGGCTTATCCACTCTCCGTGTTGGTTCTGGTTTTGTTCTATCGCCATTACCCTTACGTCGTCGCCGCGGTCTGGGGCATTATGGCGCTCGGCGATGGCATGGCCAGCGTGGCTGGCCAGGTGCTACGCGGTCCCGCGCTCCCCTGGAACCGGCAGAAAACCTGGGCGGGATTTGCTTGCTTCGTTTTGGCCGGAACGCTGGGGGCCTACGTGCTGACGCGCTGGGTGGCCCCCGACCTTGACGCTGACTTTGCCCTCCGCGCCGGCGCCGCCACCGCCCTGGTGGGCGCGGTGGTGGAAAGCTTGCCCATCAGTCTCGACGACAATATTTCCGTCCCGCTCGTTGGCGGCGCTTTCCTGTATTGCTTGTCTTTCGTCGAGCAGCAGGCCTTTTGGAGCAACTACCCTTTCCTGCGGCGGCGAATTCTTCTGGCCGTCGCAGTGAATTTGGTTTTCGCCCTCATGGTTCTGGCCCTGAAATGGGCGGACCTTTCCGGCGCCGCGATGGGATTTCTGCTGGGCGTCGCCGTTTATATGGGTTACGGATACAAGAGCTTTTTGATTTTGCTCGCCTTCGTTTTGCTAGGCTCCGTCGCCACTCGGGCGGGTTACGCAAAGAAGTCCGCGCGCGGCATTGCCGAGCATCGCAGAGGAGCGCGAAGCTGGCGCGAAGCCCTGGCCAATTGCCTGGCGCCCGCATTTTTTTCCCTCCTGGCCATCACCACGTTTCCCCAAGCCGCCTTCCTGCTGGCGTTTCTGTCCTCGGTGGCCGAGGCAGCGGGAGATACCGTCTCCAGCGAAATCGGGCAATGGCTTGCCGGCCGCACCTACATGATTACAACCTTTGATCCCGCACCCATTGGAGAAGATGGTGGCGTATCCCTGGCGGGGACTGCTGCGGGCATGGCCGCCTCCGCGCTGGTGGTGGGGTTGGGATTGGGATTGGGGATGTGCGGGCCGCACGCGCTGGCCGGCGCGGGAATCGCTTTGGCCGCCGCGGTAGCCGGGAATTTACTCGACAGCGTTTTGGGTGCAACTCTGGAACGCAAAGGACTGATCACCAACGGCATCGTCAATTTCTCCGGCACCAGCTTCGCCGGCGCTATCGCGTTGGCCTTCTCATTAAACATTCATCGAATTTAGATTCAATCTTCACCCACGCCAACCTTCCTTCGCTTTGTTACACTTCACAAACTGTCACACCACCGGTGGTTACTCTTTGGACGTCCGATTAGTATTTTGCCCATGAAGAGCGAAAAGAGGAAGGTTGAAGTATCAAGTGGTGAAGTAAGTCACTTGGTGTTAACATCCGCCCAAGGCCGATGCCACCCAGGATAAAACAGTGGAAGGATTAATTGGTTTTGCCTTTATTCTCGTTCTCGGTTTCATCGGAGTGGTTTTTATCCTACCCTTCGTTGCCCTCGCGCGCGCCGGCCGCGCCGCGCGGAAGGCCGAGCAAAGCGAGAAAAACGAAAAAGAATTAGGCGCCCGTCTCTCAACCCTTGAACAACAAGTTATAAAACTGACCAAACTTGTTGCCCGAGTGGAAAGTTTGGAGAGCCAGAGTCCGCATTCCAAAGTGCCCGCGGGGACGACAGTTTTAGAAACGGGGGCGGTCCCTTTCCAAGTCAAGCCGGCGCAGCCTTCAATCGAGGTCCCGGCGCCGCCACCCGCGGCTGCCCACCGCGATCGCCCTGAAATTGGTGAAGCTCCTGGAATAGCTCCACTCATCCCGACCGCGCCTCCTTGGCCGCCGTCTACGACCCCACCCCAAGACGGGTTCACGCAACTTGAAAAAGCGCTGCGAGGAGAGGTTCCGGCGCCAACCACGGAAGTCCAGTCTCGAGTGCCAATTCCGGCCCCCTCGCAGACTCCGCTGCCTCCGGTCGAGATTCCCCCTCAGCGGGTGCCGCCGCCCATCGCGTCTCAACCGGTGGCGCAGAAGGTCGCGGCCGAGGTTCCAAGACCGGAGGCCAGAGGGCAGGCGGCTCCCTCGCAGCCAACACCCGGGCCGCGTCCCGCTCCTCGCGCTTCCGTTCCAGTTCCGCGCCCGCCCGGCCCTACGCTCGGCGACCGGATGAGACGGTTGATGAACATCGAAGAAGTCCTGGGCGCGAATTACCTGGGGAAGCTGGGCGTGATCATTCTGGTGATCGGTGTGGCAGGGTTGGTGGGCTACAAATTTTCATCCTTCCCCGTGTGGCTTCAATTCCTTGCTGCTTACCTGCTCGGGCTCGCGATGCTGGCGGCGGGCGTCCGTTTCGAAGCCGGGCGCTATCGTCTGCTGGCGCGCGCGGGGATTGGCGGCGGGTGGGCGTCTATTTTCGTCACCACCTGGGCTTTGCATCACGCCGGCAAAATGCCGGTGGTGGCCTCGGAAACACTCGACCTGATCCTTATGCTTCTGGTGGCCGTGGGCATGGTCATCCACACGCTGAAATACGACTCGCAGGTGGTTTCCGGTCTCGCGTTGCTCCTCCCCTCGCTGACCATCACGGTCACGCTTTATTTCGCCACCGACGTGGCGGACGCGGTTCGGATCCCCAGCCTTTTGGCCAGCGCGATTCTCGCCGCCGGACTCGCCATGATCGTTCTGCGCCGGCACTGGTTTGAACTGGAGGTTTTCGGAATTGCTTCCACCTTCGTGAATCATTTCCTCTGGATCAGGCCACTGGTGGAGCGCCACCAGGCATTCCCCGAGTATTACGCCAGCGCCGCCCTGCTGGTCGCCTATTGGGCGGTCTTCAGGGCGTCATACATCGCCCGCAAAATCAAAGACCCCCGTGAGGAAGCGGTTTCAACCGTGGCGGCATTGCTCAACACTATCCTGCTGCTCGCCGTGCTGAAGTATCAGGCGCTGCATCCCGAAATGGCTTTTTATTTCCTGCTGGCTCTGGGCGCGGCTGAAATGATCCTGGGCCAACTTCCCACCACGCGCAAGCGCCGAACGGCTTTTGTAATTCTCACCACGCTCGGCGCAATTTTCCTGGTGGCGGCGCTCCCCTACAAGCTTTCCGGCGCCACCCTGCCCGTGGTCTGGCTTGCCGAAGCGGAGGCATTCTTCCTGGCCGGAGTTTTCACGCGTGAAATTGTTTTTCGCCGGCTGGGCATGATCGCCGGACTGATTGTGGCCGCCAAGATGGACTGGATGGCCCTCGCGCAGGTAACCGATCCAAAATTCACCGGCCTCCAGGGCGCAGACATCCTGAAGGCAGCGGTTGTTTTTGGTACCGCGGCCATTGTCTTTTACGCAAACTCGCACGCCGTGCCGCGCCGTTGGCCGGACCTGGTAACCACCCGTGTGGAGGATGAGAGCTTCCGCGGGTTCTCCTACATTGCCGGCAGCGTTGCCTTTTTGGGATTGTGGCTCATCTCTCCTGAAGTGTGGACCGCAGTGGCTTGGAGCGGTTTTGCACTCGTGCTTGCATTCATGGGTGCGCAACTCAAAATCAGGCAACTCTCCACCCAAGTCCCGGTATTTGCAGCCGCGGCAATATTGCGAGTCTTCACCGTCAATTATTACGCCACCGGATCGATTCAACACGTTTCGCTGCGCCTGTTCACCGTGGCGCTGGTGGCCGGACTGCTCTACGCGGCGTCGCGCTGGACGCGGCTGAGTGAAATCCCCGCTGCCCAAGTTATCGCTGAAGCCCACACCTGGGCGGCGACGGGCCTGCTGGCCTTCCTCATCTGGCACGAGAGCCCGGAGCTTTGGCGCGCGGTGGGCTGGGCCACCATGGCCCTAGTGCTCGCACTGCTGGGACGCCATTTCAAGCTGCGCGAATTCTCCCATCAGGCGCATTTCCTGGCGGCCGCGGCGTTTGCCGGTTGTTCTGTGTTCGATCTCGTAACCACTACTCCGCACCACCATGATGGCGCGCGGCTAACCGCCGTGTTGCTGACTGTCGGTTTTGTTTACCTGAGTTCGCGCCAATTGCGCCTGACGCATATCCCCTCTGAGGATTTGTTGCCCGCCGCTCACACTTGGACCGCGTCTGGCTTGCTCGCGCTGCTTGCGTGGTACGAACTACGCCTCGAATATGCCGCGCCTGCGTGGATTACGCTTGGATTGGCGCTGGCGATTGTGGGGGGCGTGCTGAAGCTCAGGAGGTTTTCCTTCCAGGCGTATGGTCTGGCGCTTGTGGCGTTCCTGGGCGCGCTGTCCAACAACCTGATCGGCACAAGTATCCACAATCACATTACGCTTCGATTCGCCACGGTCTCCTTCGTTGCCGGTATGCTCTACCTTTCTTCGAGGTGGGGAGCGCGGGTGGAGTTTGATGGGGCAAATTACTTTGCCGCCGCACAAACTTGGGCAGGCACCATCCTGCTGGCGCTGCTCGCCTGGTACGAATTGCCGGGTGAATACGTGGCGCCGGTCTGGTGCGCGATGGCCCTGGCGCTGTTGATGGTCGGCAGCCAACTGAAACGCCGCGGCCTTTCTGTCCAGGGACACTTGCTCGCCCTGGCAGGGTTGACTTCCGCCTTCGCCGTCAATTTCTCTGCCGCAACGCTCGGCCACTTTAACGCCCTGCTCCTTTCCACCGCGGGTTCGTGTGCGGCTTTGCTCTACCTCTGCTCGCCGTGGAGCGTCGGAATCGACTGGGCAGAAAAAAAGAAAGTTCCGGAAGCCTACACGTGGGCGGGGTCGGCGCTGGTCTTCTTTCTCATCTGGTACGAACTGCAACCGGTGGGCGTTGCGGTGGGCTGGGCGCTTTTTGCCATCGTTCTTTTCGAGCTGGGGTTTGGGCGGCGCTCGGCATCTCTGCGTTTCCAGGCTTACGTTGCCTTCTGTGCCAGTTTCGCGCGCAGCCTGTACGTGAATTTCAACGCGGCGGGAAACTACGGCGAAATCAGTTTGCGGGTGTGGACCACCGTCTTTCTCGCCCTGGTTTTCTTCTATGCCTTCGGCCGGTTGGTGGCGCACAGCGAAGAATTTCTGCAGCGCGATCGCGACTTCAAAGCCACGCAACTCTTCGGCTATCTTGGCTCCATCACTGTGGCCGCGCTGGTGCGCTCTGAACTCGACCCCAATTGGGTGATTGCCGGATGGGCTCTCATGATTGTGGTTCTCGTGGGGGTGACGCGTATTTTGAAATTTCGAATTTTCCTCCAGCAAGGGTTGCTCTTGAGTTTTGCGGTTCTCTACCGGACCGTGCTCTTCAATTTTTATCAGGGCAATCGCATTCCTGTGCCTTCCGAACACAGCCGACTGCTCTACGTGGGGGTGGCGGTGGGGCTGCTTCTGATTTCCGTGCCGCTGGCGCTCCAGCTTCGGGCGCTTGCGGCGTCCAATCCGCAGGAAGTGAAGCATGGATTTGCGAAACTTATCGCCGCAATCGGCAAACGTCCCGAACTAGTGCTCTTCTTCATCCCCTATGTGATGCTGACGATTGTGCTCTGGCTCGAATTACCCAACGCCGCCACACTCTCCTGGGGTCTGGAAGGAGTCGCCATTTTTCTTTTTGCGCTGTGGGCCGGACAGAGAAGTTATCGGCTGGCCGCGGTGGCGCTGCTGCTGGCTTGCGTGGTTCGGATCGGACTGGTTGATCTCTGGAAATTCAATGGCAGCTACCGGTGGTTGACGGCGATGGGCCTGGGGGTCGCCCTCATTGTCGTGTCATTCCTCTATACCCGCTACCACGAGGCGATTCGGCGCTACCTATGAAACGCTGGGCCGCTCTCACAGTCATTATCGGATTCGGAATCTTCGCCCTGGTCCTGGCGCAAATGCGCAAGGCCAACGTGCCCGTGGGGCCGCGCGCGTTTCTCAATTTTGTGGCGGACACGGCCAGGGAGTTCGCCCACGTGCCGGCGGCACTCACGCCTCTGTCGGATGAAGAGGAAATCAGGATTGGCGACGAAATGGCCCGGGAATATGAGGTCCGGCTGGGAAGCAGTTTGGAAGATAAAGATGCGCAAGCCATGGCGGACTACGTCCAGAGGGTGGGTCGCCGGGTTGCCGGGAGCGCCCACCGGAAACTTCCGTACAAATTTCACTACATTCCCAACCGCGATTTCATCAACGCGTTCGCCCTGCCCGGCGGACAAGTGTTTATCGGCCGCGGTTTGATTGCCTTGATGACAAACGAAGATGAGTTGGCGGATATTCTGGGCCACGAGATTGAGCACATTGACCAGCGGCATTGCGCTGAGCGAATACAAGTGGAGTCCCGCGCCCGCCAAATCCCGCTGGGCGGATTGGTTCTGCTGCCGATTGAGATATTTGAGGCCGGGTATAGCAAGGCGCAGGAACTGGAAGCGGACCGGGAGGGCACGGCGTTGGCTGTCTGGGCGGGCTATTCGCCCCTGGGAACCATCCAAATGTTGCAGAGCTTCGACCGGTTGTATAAGGAACAAGTGACGCACTCCAAGACGCCGCAGGAAGAGCTCTCCAGCGCGGCGATTCAGACGCTCGAAGGATATTTCCGCTCCCACCCTCCGCCGCAGGAACGCATTGAGCAAATCCGGAATATGATCGCAGAGAACCATTGGGAAAAGCTGACCAATATGAAACCGCTCGAGGTTGGGGCAGGAAAGTAGCACTGACCTCCGCTCAGTCCGAATGGTGACACCGGTTGCGGTCCAGCTTCTGCAGCTACGGACGCCTATTACGCCGGTTTGGAAACCACTTCAAGCCACTGGCCGAGTTGGGCCCAGTTTTCGGGAGCGGAAGGGATGGCCACGGAGACGCGGTGACGGTAGCGGGCCAGCATCGTGCCGAGGATGCGGAGATTTTCCTGCAAGGCGAATGTGCCTTCGGCGACCACCACTCGGACTTGGGCGTCATTGCCTTGCAGGGCCTTCCGGATGCCCGCGGAAAGGCGCTTGGCGCTTGAATTGTCCAGCGTCCCTTCCAACTTGACGACGGTGCTGCGGAGCGCGCGGTCAATATCCACGCGAAGCGCTCCGAGGTAGCCCGGGCGCAAGGCCCAGCGCGAGCTGCGGAAGGTACGGCGGCGGAGCTTGGGATGTTGAAAGCGGTCATAGCGCAAAGTGAACCGAGTCCACGCGGCGGCCGCTGGCGCGAGGAGCGACATGCACCGCTGACCAAGACTCGGCGGGCCGAGAGCGACTCTAATCTCCGCTTCGAGACGGACAACGGCATCGGGGGTTGGGCCATGGCTCTTCGCCACGCGGAAAATCGGGTATGCTCTTCGAATCTCACCGGCCCACCGAGTCGCCTTGGCTTGGAGATAAGGCGAATCCGACTGGTGATATCGCTTCCAGCCGGCGAACCAAGTTTCGATGGACCGCAAAATGGAAGGGCCGAGGAGCCGGTAGTCGGTCTCAAAACATTCGCGCTGTAACGCCTCAATTTCCTGCGGAGTCATGTTGGGATGGCGAACCATGGCGGCGAATCCATCGCACTTGCGGTAGTAGCGCTCGGGATCTTCCGTCAGCTCACGGTGAAGGCGTCCCTCTTGCATGACACGCTCGAAAAACGGAGTTCCCGGGGTGGGACCATAGATCAGGAATTGGGCGAAGGTGGGCCTCAGCGCCAGGAACTCCGAAAGTTCTTCGCGGATGACGTCGGCCGTCTGATAATCAAAGCCAATGATCATCGAGGAGAGCACGGTGATGCCGTGCGAGCGTAAGTCCGGAATCAGCTCCTCAATCGGCCGGCCCTGTTGCTTGGCAAAGCCGGAGCGCTTTCCCTCGTAGCCGACCCAGACTCCGTCAATTCCTGTTTCGAGCAACTCGCGCGGCGTGATTCGACTGAGCGCTTTCACGGTGGCAAAGGCAAATATCGAAAGCGGTTTCCCGCGCTCGAGAACCAGCTCACGCAGGCGGGCGGCACGGTCCCGCGCCACCAGAAAATCTTCATCGATGATGGCCAGGTTTATTTCCGGATCCATCTCCAGATAACGGTCAATCACCCGGTAAATGTCATCGCCGGTCGGAAGCAAACGAATGTGGTGGCGCTTAAAGAAATGGGAGGTGCAACAGAAGTCGCACCCGTGAGGACAACCGAGCCCGGCGAAGATCATCCCCGTCCGATGCAACGGAACTGACAAGACATGCAAGGTGCTGACCACAAGAGGATGGTCGTAAGGCTCTGGCCGGGACGGCTCACCGAGAACCTGCCGGAAAAACCTGACGCCTTCTCCCCGGCAGATAAAGTCCGAGTAGGGCGCAAGCATCTGGTCATCCACCACGGTTCCGTATCCGCCCAGAACCACTTTAGCGTTGGGCGCGTGCTTTCGCACCAGCGCGACAGCTTCTTTCATCCGCTGGAAGAGCGAAAGGTTAAATGAAATTCCGACGAAGGTTGGAGCTTTGCGCAATTCACGGATCAGTTCGGCATGGGACGGGTAGTGGAGAACGGTGGCCGGCGCATCCAGGTTGGCCGCGATGTATTCAAGGCCAAAGGTGTAGTTGGTGGACCGGGGGCTGAAAATTCCCTGGGCTCGCGTGATTTGTCCGTGCAGAACTTCGTAGCCCACGCTGGGAGCATCCCCGTGAGCGGCACCGATGGGCCGGCAGACGCTTGTCAACAAGACCTTCACGCCGCCGCGTGAGCGTTCGCGACTTGCGGCAGATGGCGCGGGATCTCTTTCCAGAGCATTGACCGATTTGGAATCCGAAACAGACCTCAACTGATCCTCCTTTTCAAAACAGCGCGAGACGGCAAACATTTCCGGACTAACATAACTTTGCAGGGGTATAAAAACATTCTCCTTCAAGTTTCACGGTCGCAATTGATTTCCGGAGCGCACGTTCGCCGGGGGCAGGCCAATCACCAGTTTGCACACCCTAACTTGTGTCGGAGCAGAGGATGACAATTTTGGTTTGCCCGCGAAGGCGATCAGGTCCGTGGGTGACAATCGCAGCTCCCTGTGAGCGCGGCGATTCCGTCGGCGAGATTGGCCTTGGTCGTGCCTCGGCGGTGGTAAATGGTCTTATCTTCAGGGCCAGCCGAATTGCAGTTGGTCGATGTTTGCCATGAAAAGTAAGTGAATCCCCAGCCCGCCAGCATTACAAACTCCCACGTTGGGGGATTTGCGTAAGTGACCTACATCACAAACTGGTGTGACGGCTATGGAAATTCAAGCCGGCTCATTATCGTCCCTGCTTATTAATCCTGGGGTGGGCGGGCTTTCTAATGTCTCGGGTAATCGTCGGCGGTTGAAGGATGGTCCGAACCCAGTTTCGGGGCGGTGAAATATTGCGGGCGCGCCTTTTGCCAGGGCACCATGCTGAGGCCGGAAGGGTCGAACAATATCCGCCCGGCGCGCACGGTCATCAAGGGAACCAGCTTGGTGTTTCCATACAGGCGCGTATTGCCGTTGTCAGTGTAGCCAAAGCGTCCCTGCAGCAACTGGAAGACCGCGACGTCCGCCGGGGCGCCAACCGTCAGCGAGCCCAACTCCGGGCGATGAATTTCGCGCGCCGGATTGACCGTGGAGCGCCGGATGACTTCTTCCAAAGGCACGCCCATGGCCAGGAATTTAGACATCACATTTGCCATGCTGAGTGCGGAGCCGGTCATGCTTTCCTCATGAAGGTCGGTGGAAATCGAATCGGGAACGAAACCCTGCTGAACGGCGGGGGCGGCGTTGCGAAACCAGAAACTTCCCGCTCCGTGGCCCACGTCGAAAATCACACCGCGCTGGCGCGCCTCGCTCATGATGGGATTCAGTTTGCCGTCCGCCATGATGATGGGAAACTGCTGCGCGAACACATGAGTGTGAATATCGCCCGGGCGCATTTTCTTCAAAATCAGCTCGGCATAACTGCGCTCGGGCGGGCGCGGCCAGAAATCAAACATTACCGGAACGTTGGCCATGCGCCCACACTCTTCCGCCGCATCCACCGCGGCCCAGGGTGTGTGCTCGGCGTCCCACGGTTTGGCCGTCCAGTAGTGCGCGGTTTTTACGCCCACGATGACTTCAGAATATTTCTTGATGGTGTCAGCGCAGAGCTGGGGGTTCATCTCGTCCACCGTCTGCTCGAGTCCACCGTTCATTCCATTGGCGACAATGTTCAGGAACGCCAGCACTCGAATCCGGGAATGGTCGATGACTTCCTCCTTTTCCTGGAGGAAAGTTTCGGCACCGGCCGAGCCCGCATCCACCACGGTAGTCACGCCCGAGGTCAGCATGAGGTCGGCGGGGATACCGAGCGGTGCGGTGTGGGACCTCGCGGAAGGCGAAAACCAATCCAGCGGCGCGCCGCCGTGGCCGATGTGAACGTGAATGTCCACAAGTCCTGGTGTTACGATGAGGCCGCTCGCGTCTACCACTTTCTTCGCCTCATTCGACGGGATATCGGTTTTCACTGCGGCAATCTTGCCGCCAGAAATGGCCACGTCCATGACGTGCTCCACTTGGTTGGCGGGGTCGATCACGCGGCCGCCTTTCAGGAGCAGGTCGTATGCCGGCGTTTGCGCCCGAGCGTGTCCATTAGGCATGAATGCAATCGCGAACAAAATGGACACCGAAAGACTAATCCACATAGTTTTGTCTCGATGTTTCATCATAGTCTCCGCTCAATATTGCCCTGTTGAAATTCATCAGTTGCTTTGACGATTAGGTTTTTTCGATGGAAGGGCCCTCCGCTGTGCTGCCTGCGCCAGGAAACTGACGAGGTCGTTCAATTCGCGGCCGGTAAGACGTTGGCCGTAATCAGCGGGCATGACGGGAGTATTGCTTCGCTTCAAGTCCTGCACATCTGATTTCACTACGTTATGAAACGCTCCATCTACTCCCATGAGTTGAATTGAAAAATTGTCCTCATTGCGCACCACACCGGAACAGCGCGCGCCCGCGCGGGTGACAATGGTCACCATTTCCTGATGCAGATCGCGCAACTTGCCTGGATCGAGGATGGCTTCTCTGGCCTCTTCCGGTGTGTGAGTGGCCGCGTATTCCGTCAGGTCCGAGCCCAGAAACCCACCCTTGCCGCGCACCATATGACAGGTGCCACACCCGGCTTTTCCAAAAAACATTTCATCACCACGCAGAGGATTCCCACTCTCCAACTTCCATCCGGACGGTTTCCCAATGGCGCGCAAATAACTCACCAGCGATTTAATTTCTTCTCCACCAAGATAACCAAAGGCCGGCATCCCCTTCGACGGGATGCCGTCATGGACCATCTTAAAAATATCGCGGTCAGGAAGGTTGACTATTGCCGGGTCGCTCGAAATGTTGGGCGCGCGCTCACTGCCGCGCCCGTCCAACCCGTGGCAGGAAGAACACCGGGTTTCATAATCGCGCCGGGCTTGGATCATCGCCGCATTCGATTTGCCCGGCGTCGCAGTCTCGTTCTTCCGATGTTGATGCCGGGCCAGCGAAGTAGTTGGCGCAAACAAGATGAATCCGCAGCCGCACATCAACAGTTGGAAGCAGAGCATCATGCTGCCTGGATCTGCCCCCGCCTGTAGCGTCCCGCTTCTACTTATTGACACTCCGAACACCTTCAGAAAAATATGATGTTGCGCCAGTGAAAAGTCGCCATGCCCCAAGTGCCTGCATAGGATACAAGCCTGACTCCCCTTGCCGTCAAGTCAGATCATGCTCCCATCCAGGCCCTCGCGTGTTGCGCAACACTGACCTTCGTAGTATGGTGCGCCATACTCAAAGGTTCGGTGCCGAAATGGGGGACGAGCGAGCGAAGTTCATGGATATCTTCAAATTCATTCGATTATGGACGGCGAAATTGGCAACGTTCCTCGCCCTGGGATTTACCGTGGCAATCCTGATGGCTCAAGATCAGCGCAGCGCTGTGGTTTCTACCTTGATCAACGTGACCGGAGAAACCCTGCGGTCAAGCCCTCCGTCGGCCAATTGGCCGTCTTACAATGGAGATTATAGTGGACGTCGTTATAGCAAGCTGGCTGGAATTACGCCCGATAACGTGAACCAACTTCACGCCCAATGGGTGTTTCATCCCGGGAATTCAAATGCTTTGGAAGTCACGCCGGTGGTGGTGGATGGCGTGATGTTCGTAACCGCCGCCAACGATGCTTTCGCCCTCGACGCCCGCACCGGGCGCCAAATTTGGCATCACCAGCGCCCGGTGACCAGCGGCCTGGTGGACGATGCCTCCGGTCACCACAATCGCGGCGTGGGTCTATGGCACGACCGCGTTTTTATGGAGACCGACAATGCCCACTTGCTTTGCCTGGATGCCCGCTCCGGGCACCAGATCTGGGACGTTGAATTTGCCGACGCCACCAAAAATTACGGTTCCACCAGCGCGCCCCTGGTGGTGAACGACAAGGTGATTGTGGGGCCGTCGGGCGGCGATGACGCCGTCCGCGGATTCATCGCCGCCTTTGATCCGCTGACCGGAAAGTTGATTTGGCGGCTCTGGACCATTCCCGGTCCCGGTCAATTCGGGAACTCCAGTTGGCCCGGCAAAATGTATCTGCACGGCGGCGGCACCACTTGGATGCCCGGAACGTTTGATCCCGAGCTGGACACGCTCTACTGGGGTACCAGCAATCCATCGCCCGATTTTGACGGTGCCCCCAGGCCGGGCGACGACCTTTATACTGACTGCCTGCTGGCGCTCGACCCTGACACAGGCAAGCTGAAGTGGTATTTCCAGTTCACACCCCATGACCTTTTCGACTACGATGCCACCGAGACGGCCGTGTTGATTGACGGAACATTTCGGGGCGAGAATCGGAAGTTACTGGTTGAGGCGAATCGCAATGGGTTCTTGTATGTGCTCGACCGAAGCAGTGGCAAATTCCTGTTCGCAACACCGTTTGTGGACAAACTAAATTGGGCGAAAGGGATCGATCCGGGCGGGCGGCCCATAGCGAGCGGCCTGGTTCCCACGGCGGCGGGGACAAAACTTTGCCCCGGAATGACCGGAGCGACCAACTGGTATTCGCCATCGTACAATCCGTCCAGTCACCTTTTTTATTTTATGGCGCTCGAGAGTTGCGAGATATTTTCGTCGAAGCCTGAACCCATGGCGATGGGCCGCACCTGGTATGCCACCGGCACCAAGCGTATTCCCGGTGAAGCAGGCAAGAAAATTCTTCTCGCTTTCAGTCTGGATAACGGCAAGGTGGCCTGGCGCTACCCGCAGGTGGGCGATGGCGACTCCTGGGGCGGCACGATGACCACGGCAGGCGGATTGGTTTTCTTCGGTGACGACGCGGGCGCGTTTGAGGCGGTCGATGCGCGCACGGGCGCGGCGCTCTGGCATTTCAATACCGGACAGCGCTTGCACGCTTCGCCCATGAGCTATGCCATTAGCGGCACCCAGTATGTCGCCATCGCTGCGGGCAGCGATGTTTTCAGTTTTGCACTGCCCCATTAACGCGCACGATCATTCGGCAGCGCGCCAGAAGAGTTGGAAATTTCTGAACCTATTTTTCACCAGGAGGGAAAATGATGTCATCCATTCAATCCACACGCAGGAAGTTTGGCGTAACCATCGCCTCTGTCCTTTCCGGACTGGGGATTGCCGGCGCGGCTTCAAATGCTTCCGCCGCAGGTTCTCCCAAAACCCAATCCGTCCGAAAACTCAACGAGGAAGGCAAGCCGGCCAGCGGCACGCCGTTGTTCTTCCCCATTGTGGCGCACAACGGATTGATTTACATTTCCGGGCAGGGCGCCCATGACAGCCGTCCTGCGGAGCAATGGGACATTACCAGCCATGCCACCCAGGTGTTGGACAAGATCAAGAACCTGGTCGAGGCGGGCGGCAGCACCATGGATCGCGTCCTGCAGCTCAACGTTTATCTTGCCAGGATCAACGATTACGATGGCATGAACAAGGTCTTCAAAACCTATTTCCCCCATGGCGGCCCATCGCGCACCACGGTTGCCGTTGCGAACCTTCCCGGAAATTCATTACTCGAAATCAACTGTATCGCGGCCGTGCACGGGAAATGACCGGATTGAAGTTCGCTGGGTTTTAATTTGGCAAGGAGGAATACCAATGGCCTTCAAAAGCAGATCAACTCGACGCACATTTCTTGGGGCGACCGGTCTGATCGCCGGGCTGGCTTCGGCGCCCAGGCGATTCTTCTCGGCTGCCCGCCGGCTGCCCGCCGCCGACCCGACGGTCAACGTTTACGAGGAACTGGGAGTCACCACCGTGATCAACGGGCAGGGAACCATGACGATGCTGGGCGGATCGCTTATTCCGGCGGAAGTCGAAGCGGCGATGGCGGCTGCGTCACAGCACTTTGTGCGCATCACGGAGCTTCAAGTGGCGGCGGGCAATCGAATCGCAAAAATGCTGAAGCTTCCCGAAGGGCACACCGCCCTCGTCACCAGCGGCGCCGCCGGTGCGATTACCATTGGGACCGCGGCCACCCTGACGGGTGACAGCGAGGAGTTCATCCGGCGTCTGCCTGACCTGACCGGAATGAAATCCGAGGTAATCATTCAAAGGCGCCACCGCTACGCGTTTGACCAGCAAATTCGCGCCGTCGGCGTCAAACTGGTGGAAGTGGATTCACCCGCTGACCTGCGGCGAGCCGTGAATGAGAAAACTGCCATGATGTTTTTCACCAATTACTTGAACGGTGCGGGACAGATCAAGGTGGATGAATTTGCCAAACTGGCCATGGAATGCCACGTCCCGAGCTTCAACGATGCCGCCGCCGACACGCCCCCTGTGTCGCGCCTTTGGGAATATAACCAGATGGGTTACGACATGGTGGCCTTCAGTGGCGGCAAGGCAATTCGCGGGCCGCAGTGCGCCGGATTGCTTCTGGGCCGGAGGGACCTCTTGGCGAACGCATTACTCAATACCTGCCCACACGAGGACACCATCGGCCGCAGCATGAAAGTGGGCAAAGAAGAAATCGTGGGTATGGTGAAAGCGCTGGAATTGTACCTGGCGGCGGACCACGACGCCCTCATGCGCGAGTGGTGGGCGCGCCTGGACACGGTGGCGGGCGAGCTTAAGAATGTTCCCGGCGTGAGCACCGCTGTTCATGTGCCCGAAATTGCCAACGTTGTGCCGCACATGCAGATCAGTTGGGACCCCCGGCGCATTTCGCTTACCCCGGACCAGGCTTCTGATTTGCTCCAGAACTCAAAGCCGTCCATTATTTTAGGCCGGAACGAAAACGGTCTGGCCCTCGCTTCCTTTCAGCTTCAGCCGGGAGAGGAAAAGATTGTGACGGAGCGGTTGGTGCAAATCTTCCGTGACCACCGAATTTAGGCGGACACGAATTGCCAAAGGCAAATCATGGTTCCACCGCGCCGGCTAAATTCCCGGTTCACTCCGCGCCGCGGCCCACAGGCCGAGTTTCTTCAACAGTCGAACCAGATCCTTGCGTTCGCCGGGTCCCAGCACAGCCATCGTCTCTTCAACATCGAGAGCGTGCCTGGCGAACGCCCGCTGGATCAGCCTTCGGCCGCGAGCGGTCAGTTGCACGATACGGGCGCGCAAATCTCCGGGGTCGACGGTCCGCCGGACGAGGCCGCGCGCTTCCAGACGATCGACGGCGGCGGTGATCGAGCCGCTGGAGAGAAGGATCTTGTGCCCGATTCGATTCACCGGCTGCGGCCCCTTGTGCAAAAGCATTTCGAGCACGGCAAAGTCGGAGAGCCCGATCCCCAGCGATGAAATGCTGCCTTCGGCGTTCCGTTGCACGGCGCGGGCCGCTTTGAAGAGCACCAGCCAGACGTGGGTACCGTTTTCCTCGCCCATGAAGCCCATAATACTCCATATCGAGATACAATAAGGCAATTAATTTAGTGAATCCTTGGGTGCGGACATGCATCTATCTCTATGTCAAGATACTTTCACCGTCAGGAGATTAAACGATGAACACAACTTACCAAATCGACCCGGCGCACTCGAGCGCCCAGTTTGTGGTTCGCCACATGATGATCACCAACGTTCACGGCGCCTTCAGCAACCTTCAGGGCTCAGTGGCCTGGGATGCCGCCAACCCGGGCCAGTCCAAGGTTGACGTGGTGATTGATGCGACCACGATTCAGACGCGGGAAGCTGACCGCGACAAGCACTTGAGAAGCGCGGACTTTTTGGATGTCGAAAAATTTCCTACTATCACGTTCAAAAGCACCGGCGTCAAAGCCGCGAGCGAGGGGGAACTCGACATTACCGGCGACCTCGCCATCCACGGCGTGACCAAGCAGGTGGTACTTAAAGTGGAAGGGCCCACCGCGGAAGCCAAAGATCCCTGGGGCAATCTGCGCATCGGCGCATCAGGGACTACCAAAATCAAGCGCAGCGATTTTGGTCTGACCTGGAACGCGGCTCTTGAAACCGGCGGCCTTCTGGTGGGGGACGAAGTCAAAATCCAACTGGAAGTTTCCCTCATCAAGTCGTAAGCCGGTCTCGAAGGGCGATGGCGGATGAAGACGCACGGCCGGAGGCCGGCCCGGCCGGCGTGGGCGCTGATTTTGTCCCATAAACGAGGTGCCTCTACCATTCCACTCTTCCTTCCCTGGAGAATCCGATTTACAATCTCCAAACTCAAACGATAGAATAGATTTTCGATTTCCCTCATTGGGCGGCGATTCATTCCGGCAGACCATGGCTGAAACGCTGGCAATCTATCCCGGGTCATTTGATCCGATCACGAAGGGCCATCTCGATTTGATCGAGCGCGGCAGCCGGATCTTTGAGCACTTGGTAGTGGCGGTGCTTGTGAATCTGGAGAAGGAGCCGCTGTTCAGCGTGGACGAGCGCGTGGACATGCTTCGAGAAGTGACCCAGGGCAAGAAAAACGTCACCGTGGAAACGTTCACCGGGCTTCTGGTGGACTACGCGGCGCGGAAGAAAGCGAATGCCATCATGCGGGGGATCCGGGCGTTCTCCGACTACGAATACGAATTTCAGATGGCGTTGATGAATCACAAGCTGTCACCCACCCTCGAAACGGTTTTCCTGATGCCGGGGGAATCCTACACCTACATCAGTTCGCGGCTGGTGCGAGAGATTTTTCGGCACGGCGGGTCGGTGAAGGATCTGGTGCCGCCGGTGGTGGAAGAACGTCTGCGGAAAAAAGCTCTGGCCCGGAAAGCGTGAGGTCATCGGCTATGGAATTTTCAGAACGTATCGCAAGAATTTCGGTGTCGTCCACGGCGGCGGTGGTGATGCGGGCGGAGAAGCTGAAGGCCAGCGGGATTAACCTGGTTGACTTTGGCGCCGGGGAGCCGGATTTTGCCACCCCTGAAAACATCAAACGCGCCGCCCTGGAAGCCCTGCAACAGAATTTTACCAAGTACACGGCCACGGGTGGAACGCGCGATCTGAAGCAGGCCATTGTGGATCGCCACGCGGCGGATTTCGGGTCCAACTACACGCTCGAGGAGTGTCTGGTGACCGTGGGCGGCAAGCACGCGATTTTTGAGGCGGTGGCCGCAACGGTTAACTCGGGCGACGAGGTGATTCTCCCCGTTCCTTATTGGGTTTCTTTCCTGGATATTGTCCACTACGCCAGCGGAAAAGCGGTTTTGCTGGAGACGCGCGAGGAAGATAATTTCGCCGTGCGTGCCGCCGCCGTGGAAAAGCTGGTGACACCGAAAACCAGAATGATCATTATCAACTCGCCCAGCAATCCCGCCGGCGCCGTGGCGCCGGACGAGGAGATGGAGAAACTCCTGGCCCTGGCGGTGAAGCGCAATATTCTCTTGATGTCCGACGAGACTTATTGCCATTTTATTTACGGCGCCCGCAAACCTTTTTCTCTGGGCGCTTCCAGGAATCGGGAGAATCTTATTCTCATCGGCTCGCTCTCCAAGACTTACGCCATGACGGGCTGGCGGGTGGGCTATGCGTTGGGCCCGGCAAAACTGATTGCCAACATGCTAAAGCTGCAAAGCCATTCCACCTCCAATCCAACTTCATTCGCGCAAAAGGGAGCGGTGGAGGCCTTGCGGGGACCTCAGGATTCGGTTCAGCGCATGCTCGCCGAATATTTGCGGCGGCGCGACCGGATGGTGGCGGGCCTGCGCGCCATCCCCGGAATCACTTGCATGAATCCCGAGGGCGCCTTCTACGTTTATCCCAACGTGGGTTCTTACCTGAGGCGGGACGGACTGGGGGATACCACCGGGCTGGCGGAAAAACTCTTGGAAGATGCTCACGTGGCGGTGGTGCCAGGTTCGGGGTTTGGAACCCACGTACACGTGCGCCTTTCTTATGCCACATCCCTGGAGCAGATTGACGAAGGATTGAGTCGGCTGAAGAATTTTTTTGCCCAATATTAATCTCAAATGCCGAAACTGGATTGCCCCCTGCTGCTCTCCCCGGCTTACAAGCCGAAGATTTGGGGCCGGCACAATTTGGCGCCTCTCTTCGAAAACCCGGCGTCCAAGACCGGCGGAAACGAATTGATCGGTGAAGTCTGGATCACCGATGACGACTCCCGATTTATGAACGGCCCACTGTGCGACGTTACCCTGGCCGAAGCCTCGAAAAAATATGGCCCCGAGCTCAACGGCAGCGGTTGGACCGCCCCGCGATTTCCAATTCTTGCCAAGTACCTTTTTACCAGCGACTGGCTTTCAGTTCAGGTGCATCCGGACGATGCCTACGCGCGCGTCCACGATGCGGGCAGCACGGGGAAAACCGAGATGTGGTATTTCATACATGCTGGCCACGGGGCGGAAATCCTGTTGGGCCTGAAACCCGGCGTGACCAGAGAAAAGTTGAAAGCGGCGTTTGAAAAGGGAACTTCACGGCAACTCGTGCGCGCCCATCATCCCAAAGCGCACGAGGCGGTTTTCGTCGCGCCGGGAACCGTGCACGCTCTCGGGCCGGGCTTGACACTCTTTGAGGCCGAGCAGAACTCGGACCTCACTTATCGCCTGGACGATTTTGGGCGACGGGGGCTTGATGGCAAACCTCGCCCCCTCCACTTGAAGAAGGGATTGGAGGCCACGCGGCTGGACGCGGCCGCGCATAGGGATTTACCGCGCTTTGAATTTCGCGAACCCTTCGGCTCGCGCCGTTACGTGGTGGCCAGCCGGTACTTTGCCGTGGAAGAGCTGAAAGCACAGAAAACAATCTTCGGAACGGGTGCGCCAGAACGAGTTGAAGTTTTTTCGATTCTTCAGGGCAAGGGAAGGATGGAAACCGATGCCGGATGGCTGGGGTATCGTGCCGGAGAGACCTGGCTGATTCCTCCCACGAGCGGACGCTACCGCGTGGTTCCACTGAAGGAGAGCCGGTTTCTGAAATTTTACCTGCCGGATCTCGAAAAAGATTTTCGTCGCCCGCTCTTGAAACGCGGAGTCAAGCCGCGCGACATCCAGAAAATTTGCTTTGATTGAGGCAAGAGAATCCATGAAGGCCGGAGCGGAAAAACGTGGAGACACTGGCCGGACCGCGCCAGGTTCTCCCTTTGAGCACGCCTATGCGGTGATCATGGCGGGCGGAAGCGGCACGCGTTTTTGGCCCCTCAGCCGGCAGAAAAACCCCAAGCAACTGCTGACGCTGTTTGGAAAGGGGACGCTGCTGGAAGCGGCGCTGGCGCGCATCGACGGCCTGATTCCCCCGGAACGCACCTACATTTTCACCAACGAACTCGTCCGGGGAAAGATCATCCGGCTGCTGCCACGGATTCCCCGCAGCCAAATTGTGGCCGAACCTGCCGCGCGCAACACGGCGCCCACCATGGGCCTGGCGGCGCAGGAGATTCTCAGGCGCGACCCCGATGGCCTGATGGTGGTGCTGCCTTCCGACCACGTGATTGACAAGCCGGAAGCTTTCCGGCGTGCCCTGGGCGCCGCCTGCCGGTGGGCCGCCGTCGAAGGTCGATCCGTGGTCCTTGGCATCCAACCCACCCGGCCCGATGTGGGCTACGGCTACGTTCGATTTGGGCAGCGGGAAGGCCAGGCGGATGGTCGGGAAATCTTTCGGGTGGAAAAGTTTACGGAAAAGCCCGCGCTCCCCGTGGCCCGTAAATTTCTGGCTTCCGGAAATTATCGTTGGAATGGCGGGATGTTTATCTGGCGCGCTTCCACCCTGCTTCGCAACCTGGAGCAATTTCAACCGCGAATGGCGCGGTCGCTGGCGAGGATTGACCAAGCGGGGGGAGTGCGGGCGCGGGTGACTTTCCGCAAAATTTATCCGACGCTCGAAAAAATCTCCATTGACTTCGCCTTGATGCAAAAGATATCCAATGTTTTTGGCTTGAGTGTCGATATGGGCTGGAGTGACGTGGGAAGCTGGGCAGTGGCCTACGACCTCAATTCAAAGGATGGGCAGGGCAGCGTTCAGCCGCGCCGCACCATTGCCCTGAATTCGGCACGGAATATGATTGTGTCGCCGCGCAAACAGGTGGTGACCGTGGGCGTTCAAGACCTGGTGATTGTGCAGACGGATGATGCGCTACTGGTCTGCGCGCGCGATGATTCGCAGCAAGTGGGGAAAGCGGTGCAGGAGCTCGAACGGCAGGGTAAGCGCGAGTTATTATAGGGCCGAACGTCGTTGGGCCCTGCTAAATCCCATGGACAAAATCAAATTTGGCACGGATGGCTGGCGGGGTGTCATCGGCGAAGAATTTACCTTTGCCAACCTGCGTCGGGTGGCCACCGCGGTGGCACATTACATTCGCGCCGTGGGCAAGCCGGGGCGCGGCCTGGTGATTGGCTACGACACGCGATTTCTTTCCGCCGAATTTGCCGGGGCAGCAGCGGAAGTGGTGGCGGCCACCGGCATCCCTGTGTTCCTCGCCGACCGTGCCACGCCCACGCCCGCGGTGAGCTACGCCGTGGTGGCGCGCCAAGCGGCGGGAGCTATCATGATCACCGCCAGCCACAATCCCTACCGCTGGAACGGGGTGAAATTCAAAGCGCCCTACGGCGGCTCGGCGGCGCCGGCAATTGTTCGGCGCATCGAAACCTATCTTCACAAGTCAATCAAGTTGGATACCCAAACCAAGCCTGGCCGTGCAGCGCAAGTCAAGTCCGCAGACTTGGTTGGCCCGTACCTCGCGCGATTGAAGGACCTGGTCCAAATGGATCGAATTCGCGACTCGGGCCGCAGGTTTGTCATCGACCCCATGTACGGGGCGGGGCAAGGTTGCCTGGGGGGGCTTTTTAAGAAGGCGGGCGTCGCCTTCCAGGAAATACACGCGGCCCACGATCCACTTTTCCCCGGCCTGAATCCAGAGCCGATTGAGCCTCACGTGGACGGCCTTCGGCGCGCCGTGCTGGAAGGGAAATTCGATGCCGGGTTCGCCACCGATGGGGACGCGGACCGCTTGGGCGCCATCGACCGGAACGGAACTTTCATCGACTCGCACAAAATCTTTTCCATACTGCTCGCCCACCTGGCCGGAGATTTGAAACGGCGGGGGGAAGTGGTAAAAACGTTTTCGACCACCCAGATGGTGGACAAGCTGGCGGCGAAATTCGGATTACCGCTGCACGTCACGCCCATCGGCTTCAAGTACATTTGCGAGTTGATGCTCACCCGCAACGTCCTGATCGGCGGAGAAGAGAGCGGCGGCATCGGGGTGAAGGGCCACCTTCCGGAGCGCGATGGCATTTATAATTCCCTGCTGCTGGCGGAAGTGGTGGCGGCGCGCAACCGGACGCTGGGCGAGCTGGTGCAGGAATTGCAGGACGAATTCGGGCCCCACCATTATGGGCGGGTGGACCTTGAAATCGAGAGGGCTGTGGCCCAACGCGCGGTCCAACAAGCCGCTGGGTTCAAAGGCAAACGCGTGGGCGGGTTGCGCGTCACGGCGGTTGACGCTATGGACGGAGTGAAAATGCTTTTCGAGGACAAGGCTTGGTTGCTGGTCCGGGCCTCGGGAACGGAAAATCTGTTGCGCCTCTATGCCGAAGCGCCTTCGCGCGGTCAGGTAAAAACTTTGCTGGGCTCGATGGCCGCGCTCGCTCGCCGCGCCGGATGAAAGCGGGCAGGCGAGGAAGGAAGAAATTAAAAACCAATGATGCCCCAATGCTTTAGCCGTCTTCGTAAACCTTCCAAGGCGGACGGACGCCGGAGCCTATCGGGAGCCATGCTGGTTCTGGCGATGCTGGCCGGTCCGTCAAAAATGCCGGGTGCAGAGGCGACAATGGACAATGCTCCCATCCGCTTCCTTCCCGCACTCAAAGTGTGGGTGCTGAACACCGCGCGGACGTCCTACGAAATTGGAGTGAACGAGCGCGGCGAACTGCAGAACATTTATTGGGGCGAAAAACTGGTGAGCGACGGCGATCTGGCGCCGGCTCTGTCACGCCCGGAGCACGCCTCGTTTGATTCCCCGGAGACGATGACCAACATTGAATATCCCGGCTGGGGCGCGCGTTACTACAACGAGCCCAGTCTAAAGGTGACGCTGGCAGATGGCGACCGCGACCTGGTGCTCCATTACGTCTCCCAAGAAATTCATGGGGACACGCTCACCCTTCGACTTAAAGATATTCAGTACGACTTGTTCGTCAACCTGACCTACAAAGTTTTTCCGCAGGAAGACATCATTCGCAAGAGCGCCGAAATCGTGAATCGAACCGCGCAAGTGGTGACGGTGGAAAGCGCGCAGTCGGGCGTGTGGTACGTTCCGGCGGGCGAAGGTTACCGGCTCACCTACCTGACGGGCCGCTGGGCGGGCGAGACGCAAGTGGTGCGCGAACCCATCAATCCCGGCATGAAGGTGCTGGAAAGCCGGCGCGGCAACACCAGCCACCAGTTGAATCCGTGGTTTGCCATTGACGCTGGAGGCAAGGCGGACGAGGAGCACGGGCGGGTTTGGTTCGGCGCATTGGGCTGGAGCGGCAATTGGAAAATCGTGGTGGAGGATACACCGCCCGCGCACCAGGTGCGAGTGACAGCGGGCTACAATGATTTTGATTTTTCCTGGCCCCTGAAGCCGGGCGAGAGGTTGAGTACTCCGGCCTATTACGGTGGTTACAGCGGCCACGGTTTCGGCGAAGTTTCGCGGCTGATGCACCGGTTGGAAGTCAACGAAATTCTGCCCGATCGCGCCGCGCCGCACCCGCGGCCCGTCCTCTACAATTCGTGGGAGGCTACCGAATTTAACATCAACGAGGAAGGGCAAAAGGCGCTGGCGGATAAGGCGGCGAAAATTGGCGTGGAACTCTTCGTCATGGATGACGGCTGGTTCGGCGCGCGCAACAATGATCATGCCGGGCTGGGCGACTGGACGGTGAATCCGCAGAAATTTCCCCACGGCCTCGGCCCCCTCATCCGTTACGTAAACGGGCTGGGCATGGACTTTGGCTTGTGGTTTGAGCCCGAGATGGTGAATCCGGACAGCGACCTCTACCGTAAGCATCCCGACTGGGTGATGAATTTCCCCGGACGCCCGCGCAGCGAAGCGCGCCATCAACTGGTGCTGAATATGGCGCGTGAAGATGTTAAGGAATATATCTTTAATGTTCTGGATAAAATCCTTTCTGAAAACAATATCAAATATATTAAGTGGGACATGAACCGCCATTTCGGCGAGCCGGGCTGGCCGGAGGCGCCGCTCGACGAGCAGAAAGAAATCTGGGTGAAGTACGTGCGCAACGTCTACCAGATCATGGACCGGCTGCGCGCCGCCCACCCCAAGCTCGAGATTGAAGCGTGCTCGGGCGGCGGCGGGCGCCTGGACCTGGGAATTTTGGAGCGTGTCAATGAAGTGTGGACCTCAGACAATACCGATGCCTTTGACCGCCTGCGCATCCAGGAGGGCTTCAGCCTGGCTTATGCCCCCAAGATTATGTCGGCCTGGGTGACCGACGTCCCCAACATGAACGGGCGCAGTACGCCGCTCAAGTTTCGGTTTCTGGTGGCCATGCAGGGCGCGCTCGGCATCGGTTCCAATCTGAATAAGTGGTCCGGCGAAGATTTCGACTTGGCGACAAAGATGGTGAACTATTACAAAAGCGTTCGCCATACCGTGCAGCTCGGCAAACTCTACCGCTTGTTTTCGCCGCGCGAGGGCGAGCTGACCGCCAACGAATTCGTTTCCGCCGACGGTCGCCAGGCGGTGTTGTTTGCTTTCCTCCACTCCCAGCAATTCCAGCGGCCGCAGCCGCCCATCCGTTTGCGCGGGTTGGATGAAAACGCGCTCTACCGGGTAAAGACCATCGACAACAAGTTGATTGAGTCCGACCAGCACGGGCGCATGACGACGGGTGCCGTGGAGACCGCCAGTGGATCGTACCTGATGCACCAAGGACTGAACTTTGCGCTCAGGGGAGATTTCGACAGCACTTCAGTGATCCTCGAAAAAGTGCAGTAAGGGTGCAGCGTCCGTTTCCCGATGGAATAGCAGTGTTTGACCGGTGGCGCACAAAGGAAATCTCTGATCCTGCGAACCAGCGGGCGGAGATCCCGCGCTATTCCCCCTGATATTTCCCCACGACCCCTGCCCCCAAGACCCACCTAAAAAGAAATTAATTCTGGTTTCAGATATTTGAAATAATTTTAGGTTAATCTCTAAGGTCTATATCAGCAGGGTTGGATTAAGGAATACGATTCAGAATTGTCGCTGAGGAGAAAACCAAATGCCACATGCCCAAAGCCCTATTATTCCGAACATAGACATGGTGAGACTAATTCGGACTTTGATCCGAGTTCGGGTCAACCGCCGCGGCGTGCGCACTCTTTGCACCGTTCTTTTGCTGATTTTGGTAGTCACCGCCCTGCATGCGCGCGCACAAACGCAAGAGGCGTCTCAGGCCGCTCCAACGTTGCAACTTGTAAGTCCAACCGGGGCTGAGAATACCGGTCCTCCCCTAACCCTGACGCTTCATGATGCGGTGGAGCAAGCGCGGAAGTATGACCTCGCCTACGCCTCTGCCATGACGGATGCCAAGCTGGCGCATGAAGACCGCCTCCAGGGTAGAGCTGTGCACCTTCCTCAAGTCAGCTTTACCACCCAGGAGCTTCTGACCAAAGGCAACGGAGTGCTCCCCACCGGTCGATACGTGACCAACGACGGGATCCACGTCTACCGGGCATGGGGAGTCTTCCATCAAGATCTTTCTCCCGTGGCCCTGATCCCAGGATACAACCATGCCCCGGCGGCGGAAGCGATGGCCAGAGCGAAGGCGGAAATCGCGCGTCGCGGCCTTACCGTGGCGGTTACGAAAAATTACTATGCTCTGGTGGTGGCGCAGCGAAGGTACGCCAGCGCACAGCAGGCGTTCGAGCAAGCTAAGACATTTCTCACCATCAGTAAGGAGCGAGAGCAGGGTGGAGAGGTGGCCCACAGCGATGTGATCAAGGCTGAGCTTCAATTTTCCCAGGAGAAGCAGGCATATCAGGAAGCGCAATTGGCCATCGATAGCGCCCGACTCGCTTTGGCCGTGATGCTTTCCCCCAATCTGAATGAAAATATCTCGGTAGTCGACGACCTCAGTTCGGCCCGAGATCTACCTCCTTTCAGTGATGTCCGCGCCATGGCCGGGCATGAGAACCCTGACGTCCGAGCCGCGCTGGAAGCTTTAAAGTTTGCCAGTGCGGACGTGGCTTCGGCGCGAGGAGCTTTCCTGCCTACCATTGCAGTGGATACTGACTATGGCATCGAAGCGAACGCCTTTGCCCTCCGCAGCGCGGTCAGCGCCGATCCCAAGGCGGGCGTGCTTCCGAATCTCGGTCACTTCGTCACCGCCAGTCTAAATTTGCCGGTTTGGGATTGGGGAATCATGCGCAGCAAGTTACGTCAGGCCGAATATAAACGGCAGTTGGCACGGATCCAGCTAAGCCAGACCCAGCGGCAGGTGCTTGGTAATTTATACTCCTTCTATAATGAAGCGGTGGCGGCGCGATCAGAACTGGAAACGTTGCATCACGCGGCCGAGCTGGCCGCTGAGAGTCTGCGCCTGATCACCATGCGTTATCAGGCGGGTGAATCGACAATTCTGGAATTGGTTGACGCGCAGAATACTCTCACCCAGGCGCGCAACGCCGATGACGACGGACAAGTACGCTATCGTTTGTCCCTGGCCACGCTCCAAACATTAACCGGAAACTTTTGAACCATGCTCAAAAACAAAAAACCAATCTTTAGAGGAACGGAAACAGCCGGCCGGGGGCTAGCCATTGAATCCCGGCGGCCATTTCACGCCCGCAGGCGGGGAGCCTTGGACGCCCTGGGCTGTGCCTTCCTCGCGCTGGGCCTGGCGGGGACCGGGTGTTCGAAAAAAGGGGAGCAGGAAGCCTCTCCCAACGTCACGGTGCAGGTTGCCGCCGCTCGAAAGGCCAGCATTCAAAACAAAATCAATGCCGACGCTGTTTTGTATCCGCTGAACCAGGCATCGCTGGTGCCCAAAATCAGCGCGCCCGTGATCAAGTATTATGTGAATCGCGGCAGTCACGTCCACGCCGGCGAGCTGATGGCGGAACTTGAAAATAAAGATCTGGCCGCTGCCTCCACCGAGAACCAGGGAAGTTACGAACAAGCGCAAGCCGCCTATGAGGTGGCCACCCAAGCGGCGGTGCCGGAAGAAGTCCAGAAAGCGGAGTTGGACATGAAGTCGGCCAAGGAATCGCTCGACGCCCAACAAAAAGTCTTTGACAGTCGCCAGACTCTTTATCAGCAGGGTGCGATCGCCCGCAAGGAACTCGACGACGCCGGCGTAGCTCTCCTGCAGTCCAGGAATCAATATGAAATGGCGAAACGGCATTGGGATTCGGTCCAGTCCGTCACCAAACGCTCTGACCTGAAGTCCGCTTCCGGACAGCTCTCCGCCGCCAAGGGCAGGTATCAGGGCGCTCAGGCTCAACTGAGTTATTCCGAGATTCGCAGCCCGATCAATGGTGTGGTAACTGACCGTCCCCTGAACCTGGGCGAGATGGCAAGCGCAGGCTCGCCGTTGATTACGGTAATGGATATTTCGCAGGTGATTGCGCGTGCCCACATCGCGCAGCAGCAGGCGGCGCTGTTGCATGTGGGCGACCCTGCAACTATTTCGGTGGCGGGGATCAGCGACGCATTTCCGGGCAAGGTCACCATTGTGAGCCCGGCTCTCGATCCCAATAGCACCACGGTGGAAGTTTGGGTGCAAGCAGCCAACCGCGGTGAGCGGCTGAAACCCGGCGCCAGCGTGCGCGTCAGCATCGTAGCCGAAACCGTGAAGGATGCCATCGTTATCCCCGTCGCCGCATTATTGACCGCGCCCGACGGCAGCACTTCCGTCATCATCGCCAACGGGATCACTCCGGTAATCGAGCCTGTAAAGGAGGGGATCAAAGACGGCGACGAAATTCAAATCACCCAAGGGCTTTCCGGAAATGAACAAGTTGTCACCGTGGGTGCGTATGAACTTTTTCGGGAGGATCCGGATGTGCTGGCGAAAACCAAACTGGATATACAGACTCCCAAGAATGATGAGGATGACAAAGGCGGAGCCAAGTAGTCCGATCAACCGCGGGGCGAAAAGGATTGAGGATCGAAAATTACGTGTATCTATCCGGCCGTGAAGGCACGAAAGGTCAAGAAAATCTGTAACGCATCCTGCAAAACATCGACAAGAATCCAATGACTCACTCCGACCTGCCGACCCCCAAACCGAATCCGTCCTCGTCTTATTGGGTGGCCCGCCATTCCAAGTCCGTCATTTTTCTGATTCTCACCCTGGCCGCGGTGGGGTTGTACGTGGCATTGACCATTCCGGTGGCTGTGTTTCCCTCCACCAACTTTCCCCGCGTGATTATTGGCGTGGACAACGGCGTGATGCCCATCGAACAAATGATGGTGACCATCACCCGACCCCTCGAGGAGGCGGTGAACAGCGTGCAGGGTCTGGAAAGCGTGCAATCTGTTACCAGCCGCGGCTCGGCAGAGATTGACCTCTACTTCAACTGGAACGTGGACATGTTTCAGACGCTCCAGCGCGTCGATTCCGCCGTGGCGCGGGTGCAGAACACATTGCCCTCGACCGCCAAAATTGAAACCCATCGCCTCAGTTTTGCCAGCTTCCCCATCATCGGTTACAGCCTGACTTCCGACAAAATTCCGCAGACACAATTGTGGGAAATGGCAACTTACGACATCAAGCCGCGTTTGAACCGCTTGAACGGTGTCGCCACCGTGCTGGTGCAGGGAGGCGAGCAGCCGGAATTTGAATTGACGGTGGACCCTTCCAAACTGCTGCGGGCCAAAGTGACGGTGCCGGATGTTCTGGAAGCAGTCCGCCGCACCAACCTGATTGATTCACCCGGGCTCCTCGCACACAACCATCAACTGTTTCTTGGCCTGATTTCAGCGCAGGTTCACACGCCTGAAGAAATCGGAAACATTGTCATCAGGAACGCAAACGAAATTCCCATTCGGCTTAGGGATGTTGGGACGGTGGGCCCTTCCGTCGCGCCCGTTTACACCGTGGTCACTGCGAATGGCAAGCCCGCCGTCTTGCTCAGTATCAACCGGCAGCCGGGCAGCAACACGGTGGCGGTGGCCGACGAAGTGCACAGGGAAATTGAGCAGATCCGACCGTCTCTGCCGACGGGCGTCGAACTCCGCGCTTATTACGATCAATCGGACATTGTCACCCAATCTATCTCCAGCGTGCGCGATGCCATCATTGTGGGACTGATTCTGGCGTCCATCATTTTGGTGGTGTTCTTGAGCGATTGGGGTTCTTCACTTGTTGCCGGAATGGTGATTCCAGTCACCCTGGCCGTCACCTTTATCGCTCTCAAGACACTCGGTGAGAGCTTCAATTTGATGACCCTGGGTGGCCTCGCGGCTGCGGTGGGCCTGGTGATTGACGATGCCATTGTGGTGGTGGAAAACATTGTGCTGCACCGCGAGGCCGGTGAGAAGCGCCTCGATGCGATCCAGAACGCATTAAAAGAAATTTCCGTGCCGCTGGTGGGTTCTACCGTCACTCCCGTGGTGGTGTTCTTGCCCTTGATTGCCATTACTGGCGTCACCGGAACTTTCTTTCGCGCCCTGGCCGTCACCATGTCTGTATCTTTATTTACCTCGCTGGGGCTGGCCTTGGTCTGGACGCCCAACCTGAGCCTCTACTTCTTGCGCAAGAAAGATGCGGTCAACCCGGACGCGGATCCCTTGCAAACCGCGGGCGGGGATTTTCGTGCGCCTCCCCTAACCGAAGATGAGGAATTAAGAAAGTTGATGGCGGCTGAAGAAGAAGCCTCCATGAGAGGTTTCTTCGGTTCCGTCATAAAATTTTACGAACGATGGGTGCGCCGCGCCCTGGAGCATCCCCTTTGGCTGGCCGCCATGTGCGTGCTGTTGGTGGTGGTGTCCTACGTCTGCTATCGGAATCTTGGAACCGACCTCCTTCCGGCCATGGATGAGGGCGGGTTTGTGCTTGACTACGTAATGCCCTCGGGCTCTTCGCTTCAGGAAACCGACCGGGTGGTCGCGCACATGGAGCAGATTGTGCGCTCGACGCCCGAAGTGGAAAGCACCTCGCGCCGCACCGGACTTCAGCTTGGCCTGGCCGCGGTCACGGAAGCCAATACCGGCGATATTTCCGTGAAGTTGAAGGAGAAACGAAGCCGCAATATAGACCAGATTATCAGCGAAATCCGCGGCAAGATCAGGGCTTCAGAGCCTTCAGTGGACATCGACTTTACCCAGGTCCTGCAAGATATGATTGGCGACCTCACCGGTTCTCCCCAACCCATCCAGATTATGATGTTTTCTCCTAATGCCGACCTGCTTGCGGAGTGGGCGCCGCAAGTGGGTGACGCGATTGGCAAGATTAAAATCGGAGGCAGGAATCCGGTGGTGGATGTGGCGGATGGCATTGAAAATACCACCAGCGGGCCGGCGGTGGTCTACCAACTGAATCCCGATACGGCAGCGCGCGCGGGCTTTACGCCGGAGGAAATCACCACGGACGCCTCGGCCATGCTGGAAGGCGAGCCCGCCCCCACACCGGTGATTGTGAATGACCGAATCTATACTCTGCGCCTTCGCTTTCCCAAGACCACCCGCGCCTCGCTGGAAGCGATGAGCAACACCATGTTGATCAGCTCCAGCGGCAGCACGGCTACGCTGGGATCGCTCGCCACGCTCACTGAGCTTCCCGGCCAGACGGAAATCACCCGCATCAATCTCCAGCGTGAAGTTTCCGTGACCGCCCGCCTGGAAGGCGTGGACCTCGGCACCGGCATCACGGCGGTGAAGAAGGCGATCACGGTTTTGAAGATCCCATCAACCATTCGTGTGGAGTATGGCGGTACCTACAAAGAGCAGCAGAAATCGTTTCACGATCTGGTCACAGTGCTGGTGCTGGCGCTGGTGCTCGTTTTTCTGGTTCTGCTCTTTGAGTTCGGCCAGTTCTCGGCCTCTGTCGCCATCCTCACTTCCGCCGTGCTCTCAACCTCGGGCGTGTTCTTCGCCCTGCTCATCACCGGAATCACCTTCAACATCTCTTCCTTCATGGGCCTCATTATGGTGATCGGCATTGTGGCCAAGAACGGTATTTTGCTGCTCGACGCCGACCAGAAGTTCCGCCATGCCGGGTTCCCGCCCGAAGAGGCCATGATTCAAGCCGGACGCCGCCGCCTGCGTCCCATCACCATGACGGCGCTGGCAGCCGTGGCGGGCATGCTGCCACTGTCGCTGGCCCTCGGCGCCGGCTCGCAAATGCTCCAGCCGCTGGCCATCGCCGTGATCGGCGGCATCTTAATTTCCATGGCCCTTTCGCTCATCGTCACTCCCGCCATTTATTTCTATATGAACAAGCGCGCGGAGTAGAATCCGCCTTCTAACCAGCGGGAAAGGATTGAGGCGGGTTTACAAAGAGTTGATTGCGGATTCGCGACAACGTGTCCGGTTCATTTTTTCGGCAGATGGGAGGTAGCGCGCGCATTTGAATGGGCAAGGGCAATCGCCTGCGATCTTTGAGCGAGGTGCGGCCCTCGTATGCCCAACAACCCGCTACCAACGCACCAGATCTTCGGGGTCGTCCACCAGGACGACTTCATATTTTTCCAACATAGGCATCAGGGCGTTCTCCAATTCGCGCTTCCAAAGCTCTCCTTCATAAAACTCTGCTTTCATTGGCCCACGCGAGGGTAAATCCGAAAATCCGCGCATAAAAAAGAAGGTGTCGGGATCTTCGACGGAAAAGAACGGCCCCCATATTTTCATTCTAATTTCTGCGATTGCGGGAATGGATTTGGAGCGGACTTTCTCCAGGAACTTCGAGCGCGTGCCGGGCTTGGTCCTTTAGGTGCGCATTTCGATGATCATGTGACCGCCTCCGGCCCCAGACTTGCGTGGTGCCGCCGGAAAGTAAAGAATGCAATTTGCCGTGATTTGATTAGGTTATCAAACCCTTAATCAGGATGATGAAAAATGTCATTCTGAGGAGCCGAAGGCGACGAAGAATCTCGCAAGTTCTTAATTCTTAAAATGCAGAGATTCTTCGCTACGCTCAGAATGACAGGCTTTGCGACTTTTTCATCATCCTGTTAAGGAATCCTTTGGAATTTTGGGGCATCAATACAATAATAAATAAAGAAGGTGCGGGCAGAACATGGCCAAGCCGGTGTTGATGACCATCGACGATGATGCCGAAGTCTTGCGCGCGGTCGAGCGCGACTTGCGGATGCGATACTCCGAGCGTTACCGGGTGTTGCGCGCGGATTCAGGCGCTGCGGCCCTGGATACGTTGCGGGCCTTGAAAAAGCGCAGCGACGCGGTGGCGCTGCTTCTGGCCGACCAGCGCATGCCGGAAATGTCCGGAGTGGATTTTCTCGGCAAGGCCATGGAGCTTTATCCGCAAACCAAGCGCGTTCTCCTGACGGCTTATGCCGATACCGACGCGGCGATTCGCGCCATCAATGAAGCCAAAATCCATCATTACCTTTTGAAGCCCTGGGACCCTCCTGAGGAACATTTCTATCCGGTATTGGACGATCTGCTTGATGACTGGCGGGGTTCTTATCATCCTCCCTTTGAGGGGATTCGCGTGCTCGGCCATCGCTGGTCGCCCGAGTCCTACTCGGTGCGGGAATTTCTGGCGCGCAATCAGGTTCCTTACCTGTGGTTCGATCTGGAGACAGCGGACTCGAACGCGGAGGTGGGCCGCCTCGCCCAGTCCCTGGGCGACGGTGCCTCCCGTCTGCCCGTTGTTCTTTTTCCGGATGGAACTTCATTGGCCGAACCGAGTGCAACTCAATTGGCGGAGAAAATCGGCCTGCAAGTTCGCGCCGGTCTCGCCTTTTATGATTTGGTGATAGTAGGCGGCGGTCCGGCCGGCCTCGCGGCGGCGGTTTATGGAGCGTCCGAGGGATTGAAGACGGTGATGATCGAGAGGGAAGCGCCCGGTGGACAGGCGGGGATGAGCTCGCGTATTGAAAACTATCTTGGTTTTCCCTCCGGCTTGAGCGGCGCAGACCTGGCGCGGCGCGCGGTGACGCAGGCCAAACGCTTTGGCGTGGAAATCCTCTCGCCCCAGGCGGCCACCGCCGTCCGCGTGGAAGGGCCATCGCGGATTGTGAAACTGGCGGACGGGAACGAGTTGGGTTGCAAAGTGCTGCTGTTGGCCACGGGCGTCTCCTACCGCAAGTTGGACGTGCCAGGCGCGGAACGATTGCAGGGTCGCGGCGTTTATTACGGCTCGGCGATGACGGAGGCGATGGCGTGCAAGGGTGAAGATGTTTACATCATCGGCGGCGCCAACTCCGCCGGGCAGGCCGCCATGTATTTCTCCAAGTACGCCAGCCGGGTGGTGATGCTGGTGCGCGGGGAATCACTCTCCGCTTCCATGTCGCAGTACTTGATCGACCAGATCAAACAGACGCCGAACATTCAGGTGGAAACCCACGCCCACGTGACGGAAGTTCACGGAGACTCGCGCTTGGAAGCGATTTCGATCCACTGCAAAGACAGCGGACAAACGGATAAAGTGCCCGCGGCCTCGCTCTTTGTCTTTATTGGCGCGGCGCCCCTGACCGATTGGCTGGCCGGGGTGGTGGAGCGCGACGCGCGCGGATTCATCCTTACCGGAGGCGACTTGATGCGCGACGGCAAGCGGCCCCCGGGCTGGACGCCGGACCGCGACCCCTATTTGCCCGAAACCAGCGTGCCCGGGATCTTCGCTGTGGGCGATGTGCGGCACGGTTCGGTCAAGCGCGTCGCTTCCGGAGTGGGCGAAGGATCGATCGCCGTCCAATTCATTCATCAATATCTGAGCGCGGTGTAAACATGGCGGAACATCCGGCGGCGGGGCACATCGAGCAGTTGACGAAAGACCTGCGCAAAATAAGCGTCTTCTCCGATCTCCCCCAGGAGCACCTGGCCTGGCTGGCGGAAAGGTTTGAGGAGAGCCGCCTGGCGCCCGGAGAAGCTTTTTTCCGAGCCGGTGATCCTGCCGAATGGCTGGTGGTGATTTTGGAGGGCGAGATTCGCTTACAGCGCAATGACAATCCCGACGGACCCATTTACAGCGCGGTGGCGGGAGAGGTGACTGGCTACCTTCCCTTCTCCCGGCTCACCACCTTTATGGGCACGGGGCGCGCGGTGATTCCCACGCGGATGGTCCGCTTACACAAAAGTCATTTTCCGGAGATGTTGAATCGTCTCCCTCAGCTCGGGCAACGTCTGGTGGCCATCATGTCCGACCGCATCCGGGAGACCACCAAGGTGGAAACCGAGCGCGAAAAGCTGATGGCGCTGGGGAAATTGTCGGCGGGTCTCGCTCACGAGCTGAATAATCCGGCGGCGGCCGCCCAGCGTTCGGCCGTCAACCTGCGCGAGGCGCTGGAATCCGTTCGGGATGCCAGCATCCGGCTGGCTCGCCACGCCCTTACGGACGAGCAGCGCGAGACCATCCTTAACCTGGAGCGCAAGGCCCAGCAATATGTTCCCCAAACCCCGGTGGACCCTCTGGCGCAAAGCGACCGGGAGGAAAGAATCAGCGCCTGGCTTTCCGCGCGCAAGATGCCGGACGCGTGGAGAATTGCACCCATCCTGGCCGATGTAGGCATGGATGTCCCCAAGCTGGAAAGCCTGGCCGCCAAGATCGGCGATATCGTTTGGTGCGACGCGCTGGTGCGCATCGCCGCCCTGCTGACCATTGGCAAGCTGATCACCGAAATCGAAAACAGCACCAAACGCATTTCTGAGTTGGTGCGCGCGATCAAAGAATATTCCTATATGGACCAGTCGGCCCTTCAGGAAGTGGATGTCCAACACGGTCTGGAGAACACGCTGACCATCCTGGGCTACCGGTTGAAACGAGGCGTGACCGTCACCCGTGATTACGAACCGAATCTTCCCAAAGTTTGCGCGTACGGAGGCGAGCTGAACCAGATCTGGACCAATTTGATTGACAACGCCATTGACTCCATGAATGGCAAAGGCGAATTGCGGATTCGCACCCGGCGGGTTCTGGACCGGGTGACGGTGGAAATCCAGGACAACGGGCCCGGAATTCCGCCCGAAATCAAGGCGCGCATTTTCGATCCGTTTTTTACCACCAAGGGCGTGGGGCAGGGAACGGGCCTGGGCCTGGACACCGTGGCCCGGATTATCCGTCGCCATCACGGCGAGATCCACGTGGAATCCCAACCCGGCAACACCCAATTCCTGGTGGACTTACCCCTCAAACAACCAAGAACTCAGTGACAATCTGGTTGAAGTAGTGGCATGATAAGCGCCAACTGGACGGTTCCAGGCCAAATGTTGTAGGGCATGTCTGGCATTCACAGACGGCTGTACTGCCTGCCGCCGGAATTATTCCAAGTGAATTTGCGGCTTGGCCCGCAGATTTTTCGTCGCTCCGAGGTTATGATTGATGGCTGAGGCACAACAATTCGACCTGGTGGTGATTGGCAGCGGCCCGGCGGGCCAGAAAGCGGCGGTCTGCGCCGCCAAGATGCGCAAACGCGTGGCGGTAATCGACCGGGGACGCATGGTGGGTGGCGTCTGCGTCCACACCGGAACTATTCCCAGCAAGACATTTCGCGAGGCCGTGCTGCACTTGACGGGTTTTACCCAGCGAACCTTTTACGGCCGCGACTTTCAGATCAAAGAAGATATTTCCATCCAGGACCTGTCCTACCGCGTGCAGACCATTGTCAGCCGGGAAACGGAAGTGATCCGGGCTCAACTCCGGCGTAATAATATTGTCTTGTTCGAGGGCGACGCCAGCTTTGCGGATCCGCATACCGTGGAAGTTGCAGGTGAGAGCAAAACCGTTGCTCTTCGCGGTGAGCGCATCCTGATTGCCTGCGGAACTCGTCCCGCTCATAGTTCGGATATTCCCTTTGACGGTGTTCGAATCATCGATACCGACCAGTTTCCCGGCGTGTCACGGTTGCCCAAGGAAGCCATTGTGGTGGGAGCGGGGGTGGTGGGGTTGGAGTGCTGCTCGTTCTACGCCGCCCTGGGCGCCCGCGTCACTCTGATCGATCAGCGGCCTACCATCCTTGATTTTGTGGACCATGAAATATTGGAAGCGCTCACCTTTCACCTTCGCCGCCTGGGAACCATATTCCGCCTGGGCGAGAAAGTGACCACGGTGGGCCTGGATACGGAATCGGACCGGGTTTTCGCGGAACTGGAAAGCGGAAAACGGGTGCGCGGCGACGGACTGTTGTATGCCGTGGGACGCCAGGCCAACGGCGACCGGCTCAACCTGGAAGCGGCGGGATTGTGCCCGGACACCCGCGGAAAAGTGGAAGTGAACGGGTCCTTTCAAACCAAAGTCCCGCACATTTACGCCGCCGGCGACGTGATCGGGTTTCCCGCCTTGGCCAGCACATCCATGGAGCAGGGACGTTTGGCCAGTTGCTTTATGTTCGGAGCTCCGGCGTCTGAAGTGGCGGAATTATTTCCTTACGGCATCTACACGATCCCGGAAATTTCTATGGTGGGCCAGACTGAGGAGAAACTGACCGCGGCCAAAGTCCCTTATGAAATCGGGATCGCCAAATACGCCGAGTTGGCCAAGAGCATGATGCTGGGCGACGACAACGGGATGTTGAAACTTCTGTTTCACCGCAAGAACCTGAAGTTGCTGGGCGTACACGCCATGGGCGAGCGGGCTACGGAGATCATTCACATTGGCCAAGCCGTACTCTCCTTCGGCGGCACCATCGAGTATTTCCGCGATACAGTCTTTAATTACCCGACCCTCGCCGAAGCTTATAAAGTGGCGGCACTCGACGGATTGAACCGGCTCTGATACAACATCTCATGGAAAACACTTTCATATCCCGGCCCTCGGTGGATGGATAGGGGAACTTTCCAAGTCCTTCGCGCTTCGCTTGTCGGAGACTGATAATGAAATTCATGCACCTCTTGAAGCTTACCGCTGCATTGCTGTTGGTCCTTGGCCTCAATCGCGGGCAGAGCGCAGAGCAAGCCACATCGTCCCGGCCCCACAGCGGATGGACAGCGTATGGCGGCGGCAGTGAAAACATCCATTATTCTTCCTTGCAGCAGATTAATCGCGGCAACGTGAGGAATCTTAAAGTGGCATGGAGCTATGACACCGGGGACGTTTTCCCTGAATCGGAAATGCAGTGCAACCCCATCGTCGAGCACGGCGTCCTTTACGCCACCACCCCCAAGTTGCGCCTGATTGCGCTGGACGCCGCCACGGGCAAACTCCTCTGGAGTTTCCTTCCCACTGAAGGCCAAAACGCTTTTTGGAAGCAGCGCAACCGCGGCCTTAATTATTGGGAGGATGGTGAGGATCGCAGGCTGTTCTACGCCATGAATCAATACCTCTACGCCGTCGATGCCCAAACGGGAAAGCCCATCGCGACTTTCGGCCAATCCGGAAAAGTAGACCTGCGCGAAGGATTGGGGCGCAATCCTAAAACTCAGTCCGTCTCTTCCACCAGTCCCGGCGTGGTTTACAAGGACCTTCTCATCATGGGCAGCATCGTCGCGGAAGACCTGCCCGCATCGCCGGGCGACATCCGAGCCTTCGACGTGCGCACGGGAAAAATTCGATGGACCTTCCACACCATCCCTCATCCCGGCGAGTTCGGGTACGAAACCTGGCCCAAAGACGCGTGGACGTACAGCGGCGGATCCAATGACTGGGGCGGCTTGAGTCTGGACGAAAAACGCGGACTCGTATTTCTCGCCACAGGTTCCGCCGCCTTTGACTTTTACGGCGCCAACCGGATTGGCGACGATCTTTTTTCCAATTGCGTGATCGCGTTGAACGCCGCGACGGGCGAGCGCGTCTGGAACTTTCAGGGGGTCAAGCACGATATTTGGGACCGTGATTTTCCCACCGCGCCGATTCTGGTCACCGTCCAGCGCCACGGGCAAGCGGTGGACGCTGTGGCTCAGACTACCAAGTCCGGCTTCGTCTTCGTCCTCGACCGCGAAACCGGCAAACCGCTGTTTCCCATCGAATACCGCAAGGTGCCGGCCTCCGACGTGGATGGCGAAGTCACCGCAGGGACTCAACCGTTTCCGTTGTTGCCGCCGCCCTTCGCGCGCCAGATTTTCACGCCCAACCTTGTCACGACACGGACTGCGGAGGCGCATCGGGACGTTCTCGCGCGTCTGAAGAAGGTTCGCAGCGGCGGCCAGTTTACCCCGCCCAGCCGCGAGGGTACGGTCGTTTTTCCCGGATTTGATGGTGGTGGTGAATGGGGCGGTCCTGCGTTCGATCCCGAATCAGGTTTGCTATACGTGAATGCCAACGAGATGGCCTGGATCCTCCGCTTGATTCCGCGGCCGCAGACTAAAGAGCAGGCCACCAGCAAGCAGGTGTACGCGGCCAACTGCGCCAGTTGTCATCGCCCGGACATGCGTGGAACGCCGCCTGAGTTTCCCGCGCTTGTGAAGCTGGGCGGCAAGTACAAGGAGCCCGAAATCGCCCGCATCATCAGCGAGGGACGCGGGCGTATGCCCAATTTCGCCCACTTGGGGCAGAACGTGGTCGATGCCATGGCCCACTACCTGGCCACCGGAGAGGACCACGTATTTGCCACTCCCATGTCCGCACAATCCGCCAGCCCGCTGAAGTACACCATCGATGGATACAACAAATTTCTGGATCCGGACGGATATCCCGCCGTTAAGCCGCCCTGGGGAACGCTGAATGCGATTAACCTGAATACCGGGAAGTTTGTCTGGAAAATTCCATTCGGTGAGTTTCCCGAGTTGGCCGCCAAGGGCATGCGCAATACCGGGAGCGAAAATTATGGCGGACCCGTGGTAACCGCGGGAGGGCTGATCTTTATTGGCGCCACCACGCACGACCGGAAATTCCATGCCTACGACAAAGCCACGGGAAAACTCCTTTGGGAAGCGGTGCTGCCGGCCGGCGGCAACGCCACCCCCGCCACCTACCAGGTGAACGGACGCCAATTTGTGGTGATTGCCGCGGGAGGAGGAAAGTCGGGTGAACCTCCAGGCGGCAGCTACGTGGCTTTTGCGCTTCCGGAGTAATTTACTGCGGCTTCGCCTGACGGCGCGATCAGACGATGATCATTGGTGGAAAGAGGCTGGGCAGGGTACAATAATACCCCGAACAAAAAGGGACCGCCATGATGCCAGACGAGATGGATAGAACTATCCGGTTTATCGTCGAGACACAAGCTCAGACAACCGCAAACATTCAGAAACATGATGAGGCTATTGCCGCCCTGGAGAGAAATGCGGCCCGACACGATCAGGACATTAAGACAGTCACGGACCTGATCGGGCGCCTGGCCATCAGCATGACCGAGCTCACTGGAAGGATGAATTCTCTTGCCGAAACACACAAGGAAACTAACGAACGTCTGAATGCTCTGATCCTTGTTGTCGACAAAATCATCAGGGCACGAAACGGCGGATCAAAAGTATGAGAGGGGAGTTCAATCGACGCTTCTTCGTTATTTTTGCCGCCCCGCTCACGCTTGGTCTGCTTTTTACATTTTCGGCGGCTTGGGGGGCGGATAAATCCATCGCCAAAAACGATTATCTCGTTTACGTCGGCACTTACACCGGGCCGCAAAGTCAGGGCATTTACGCTTACCGGTTTGACGCGTCGACGGGAAAGTTGGTCTCGCTCGGCCCGGCCGCGAAAACGGTAAACCCTTCGTTCCTCGCCGTCGATCCCAGCCGCCGGTATCTTTACGCCGTCAATGAAATTGAAAACTACCAGGGGAAAAAGAGCGGCGGCGTCAGCGCTTTCGCCATGGACCGTGAAACCGGCAGACTTACTTTCTTGAATGAGGTTGCCTCGCGCGGCACCGACCCTTGCTTTGTGTCGCTGGATCAGACAGGCCATTACGTAATGGTGGCCAATTACACCAGCGGCAGCGTGGCCGTGTTTCCGGTGCTCAAAGACGGCCGCCTGGGTGAGGCCACCGCGTTTGATCAGCGCCAGGGGTCAAGCGTGAACCCCGAGCGCCAGGAAGGCCCGCACGCGCATTCGATTGGCGTGACGCCGGACAACAGCTTTGTCCTCTCGGCGGACCTGGGCCTGGACGAATTACTGGTCTATCGTTTTGACGCGGCGCACGGAACCTTGAAGCCCAACTACCCCCCGTTTGCCCAAATTCACCCAGGTGCGGGGCCGCGCCACTTTGCCATTTCTCCCAACGGAAAATTTGTTTATGTGATTGCCGAGATGGGATCTCTCATGACAGCGTTTTCCTATAATGCCGCGCACGGAACTTTGCGCGAGCTTCAGCAAATTTCCACGCTACCCAAAGACTTCAAGGGCGAGAACAACGACGCGGAAGTGGTGGTGCACCCTTCCGGCAGGTTCCTCTACGGCTCCAATCGCGGGCATGACAGTATCGCCGTGTTCGCCATCGATCAGCAAAAAGGCACACTCACACCCATTCAGGACGTGAGCACGGGAGGGAAAGAGCCGCGCAACTTCGCCATCGACCCCACGGGGAAATATCTTTTCGCCGCCAATCAGAACTCCAACACGATCGTGATCTTTCGAATCGACCCCAAGACCGGCCGCCTCACACCAACCGGAGAAAAAGTCGACGTGGCGTCGCCTGTATGCGTGACATTTGCGGCGAAGTAATGCAAGGCATCTTTTATTTGCACTTACACCATGGTGCCCCTCTTGGCTCCCAGAGTTGTATTGTTTTGTAGAGATCGTTGATGAAAAGACAGGGCCGTTTTGACTTGAATTTAGAGAAATGGAAACTGAAGGATTGTTGTGCTTTACCATCGCACAGGACAACCACTCGATGATGTTGTTCGAGATCCAAGCCCTCGACTGAAACGCATTTCTTTTAAGGCCATGGCACGGCTTTCTGTGCGTCGATCTTTAACGATAGATTACCTGAACGGCAATCCAAGCTTTCGGGCCCATCCGTGCGAGGGTCTGCTGATCGGAAGTCAAATGGCGCGACACATATTGACCCCTGTTGGGATTCATTGGCAAGGGCTGGCGCAAAAAAGAATACCGTCAAGAGTGCGATTATTGTTGGCTTCACCTATCCCTCATAACACCTGACCACGGTATCACATTTGGTTTCAGGCTTCCGGTTCGTAATTCAGGTTCGGAGCGAGCCAGCGTTCCACCGCGCGCATGTCCATGACTTTGCGGCGCGCATAGTCTTCCACTTGATCGCGGCCAATCTTGCCGACTGCAAAATATTTGGCATCCGGGTGGGCAAAGTAAAGCCCGCTCACCGAAGCGGCAGGCAGCATGGCAAAGCTTTCCGTCAATTGCATTCCGACATTTTTCTCGGTCTGCAGAAGGTCGAACAGACCCCGCTTTTCGGTGTGATCCGGTGACGCGGGATATCCCGCCGCCGGACGGATGCCTCGATAGCGCTCGTGAATCAGGTCGTCGGCGCTGAATTTTTCCTCGCGGCCATAGCCCCAGTCGTCGCGCGCGCGTTTGTGCATCAACTCAGCGAGGGCTTCGGCCAGGCGGTCGGCCAGCGCTTTGGTCATGATCGCGTTATAGTCGTCGTGGTCTGATTCGAATTTCTTTACCAGCGGCTCAATGTTGATTCCTGCTGTGACCGCGAAGCCTCCCAAATAGTCAATTCGCCCGGACTCGCGCGGCGCCACTAAATCCGCCAGGGCGTGATTATAATGGCCCGGAGCTTTTTCAATCTGTTGCCGTAGAGTGTGAAACGTGGTCAAAATGTTCGAGCGCGACTCGTCGGCGTAAATCTCAATGTCGTCTCCCACGCTGTTGGCTGGGAAGATGCCGACGACGGCGCGGGCGGTCAGGAGTTTCCTGTCCACGATTTGCTGCAAGAGTTTCTTCGCATCGTCCAAAAGTTCTCGCGCCTTGGATCCAACCTCCGGAGCATCAAGTATAGAAGGATAAGTCCCGCGCAATTCCCAGGCCTGGAAGAATGGGCTCCAATCGATGTAGGGAAGGATTTCTTCCAGCGGCACCGGATCGGTCACACGAATTCCCGTAAAGCACGGTCGGTCGATGGCCGCGGCGGCCCAGTCGATGGGAGGCTTGCGCCGCCGCGCTTCTTCCAGGGTGAGCAGCGGTTGCGCCTTGGGCGCGCCGTGTTGCTTGCGTGCCTTGGCCTGCTCTTGCCGGTTCTGTTCGGCGAATGCCTGCTTCAGTTCGGGGCTCTTCAAATTGCCCACCACACCCACCGCGCGCGAGGCGTCCAGCACGTGCACCACCGGCTCTGAATAGCCTGGGGCAATCTTCACCGCTGTGTGCACGCGGCTGGTGGTGGCCCCGCCAATCAGCAGCGGAACCTTGAAGCCTTCGCGTTCCATCTCCTTCGCCACGTGTACCATTTCGTCGAGTGAGGGGGTGATGAGCCCGCTCAAGCCGATCATGTCCGCCTTGACGTCGCGGGCCGTTTGCAGAATTTTCTCGCACGGCACCATCACGCCCAGGTCGATGATCTCGTAATTGTTGCAGCCCAGCACCACGCCCACAATGTTTTTGCCAATGTCATGGACGTCGCCTTTCACCGTGGCCATCACAATGCGGCCCTCGGCTTGCCTTCCACCGGTGGCCTGCTTTTCCGCCTCCATAAACGGCAGTAGATGGGCCACGGCCTTCTTCATCACCCGCGCGCTCTTCACCACCTGCGGCAAAAACATTTTGCCCGAGCCAAACAGGTCGCCCACCACGCTCATTCCGGCCATTAGCGGGCCTTCTATCACCTGAAGAGGTTTGGCGTACTTCAGGCGCGCCTCTTCCGTGTCCGCATCGATGTAGTCCACAATCCCTTTCACCAGCGCGTGCGAGAGCCGTTCCTCCACCGTCCCGGAACGCCACGCGTCTTCCTTCACTTCTGCTTTGCCGCGCTGCTTTACCGAATCGGCAAAGGCCAGCAGGCGCTCAGTGGCATCGGGCCGCCGGTTGAGCAACACGTCTTCCACCAATTCCAGCAGGTCGCGGGGAATTTCCTCGTAGATAGCCAGTTGCCCGGCGTTCACAATCCCCATATCCATCCCGGCGCGAATGGCGTGATAAAGAAAGGCGGAGTGCATGGCCTCGCGCACGGCGTTGTTGCCGCGAAAGGAAAAAGAAATGTTGCTCACCCCGCCGCTCACTTTGCAGCCCGCGAGCGACGCTTTGATGCGCCGCGTGGCCTCAATGTAATTCACGGCGTAATTGTTATGTTCTTCCATCCCCGTGGCCACGGTGAGGATATTGGGGTCAAAGATGATGTCCTCGGGCGGCAGGCCCACCTGCTCGGTGAGGATTTTGTAAGAACGCCCACAAATTTCAACTTTGCGCTCCACCGTATCCGCCTGCCCTTTTTCATCGAAGGCCATCACCACCACTCCGGCGCCATAACGCTTCACCAGGCGGGCGTGATGCTTAAAAACTTCCTCGCCTTCTTTCAGGCTGATGGAGTTCACGATGCCTTTGCCCTGGACGCACTTCAGCCCCGCCTCGATCACGCTCCACTTGGAGCTGTCGATCATGATGGGCACGCGGGCGATATCCGGCTCCGACGCGATGTAGTTCAGGAAAGTGGTCATCGCCTGTTCGGAGTCGAGCATACCTTCGTCCATATTCACGTCAATAATTTGCGCGCCGCCTTCCACCTGTTGGCGGGCCACGGCCAGCGCGTTTTCAAATTCGCCGTTCAAAATCAGTTTTGAAAATTTCGGCGAGCCGGTCACGTTGGTGCGCTCGCCGATGTTGACGAAATTTGTGTCCGGCCGAATCGTCAGCGGCTCCAGTCCGCTGAAGCGCGAGAAGCGCTCCGGTTTTGATGGCGCGTGCGGTGCGAGTCCGCGCACTGCCTCCGCGATGGCCGCGATGTGCGCGGGCGTGGAGCCGCAGCACCCCCCCACAATATTCAGCCAGCCGCTGGCCGCAAAGTCGCGCAACTCGGCGGACATGAGTTCAGGCGTTTCATCGAAACCACCAAAGGCGTTGGGCAAACCAGCGTTCGGGTAGCAACTGATGTAAAAAGGCGCGAGCTGCGAAAGCTCTTCGATAAACGGCCGCATTTGTTTGGGCCCGAGCGAACAATTCAGGCCCACGCAGAACAGGTCCAGGTGCGAAATGGAAATCAGGAACGCTTCCAGTGTTTGGCCGGAGAGCGTACGCCCGCTGCGGTCCACGATGGTGCCTGACATCATGATCGGCACGCGCCGGCCTGAGTCCTCAAAATACTGGTCCATGGCGAAAAGCGCTGCTTTGCCGTTGAGCGTGTCAAAAATGGTTTCGACCAACAGAAGGTCCACGCCGCCTTCCACGAGTCCAACCGTTTGGTCGTAATATGCCTGGCGGAGTTGGTCAAACGTGACACCCCGCGCAGCAGGGCTGGAGACGTTTTGCGACATCGAAGCGGTGCGGCTGGTGGGTCCCAGCGACCCGGCCACCCAGCAAATCCGGCCCGGATTTTGCGCCATGAATTCGTCCGCCGCACTTCGAGCCACGCGCGCGCCGGCCTTATTCAACTCAAGGACGTGGTCTTGGAGTTGGTATTCCGCCATGGAAATGGCGGTGGCGTTGAAGGTGTTGGTCTCTATAATGTCCGCGCCCGCTTCGAGGTATTGCCGGTGGATGGCCTCGATCAGGTGCGGTTGAGTGAGGTTCAGCAGATCGTTGTTCTGCTTCAGATCTTTGGAATGGTCGGCAAACTGTTTGCCGCGATAGTCGGACTCACCCAGTTGGTGGGCCTGGATCATAGTGCCCATAGCGCCGTCGATGATCACCAGGCGCTGCGAGAGCAAGCCTTTGAGTTGTGCGATGCGGTCGGGAACTTCGGTCAAGAAAGCGGGTTTCTCCTCGATGGGCAAGAATGCGCAGCGTGGATTCTGCCGTCAGCCTCATTTGCCTCACTTAATAAGATACCACGGAGATCATTTGGTTGCGGCGATATGGCGGGCATCACTTGCGGTGGGAGGGTTGCAACCACTGGAGCGGGCGCATCCAATTTCATCCGAAGGTCAGGGAAAGGCAAGCTCACTTTGTCCTGGGAATCTTCAGGATGAATTCGTCTTTTTCTCCGAGCTTCACTTCTCCTGATGCAATGATCAAAAGTCCGCGGCCAAAACAGCTCTTCATGCGCATAATGGTAGCTTGATGGCTCTGGCCGTTCTTGGTTTCAAATTCCATTTCGCGGCCTGAGTACGACTTCAGCAGCTCGCCCAGTCTTGGCCCGTCCACCTTATCACGCTGGTGAAAGATGATTGCGTTGACCCCCTGCTTCTGCGCCACGAAAACTTCCATCACTTTGCAGGCGATCGTATGCGCCGATGATTCTGGCGACGGCGCCGGCATGGGAATTGGTTCTTGCGCCAGAGCAGAGGTGAGGAGAGTGCAGACAGAAGCGAATCTGATGAACTTTATTCTTCGCATCGCGCGTCCTTTTCGTTAGTGGATGGGTTACTGGCTGGAGTATATACCCACTTGCGCCTGCCACCAAGAACTTCCACAATTTCTCTTGACATCATATATCTATATATGTAGAGTTATCACGTTATGAAAAAAGCCGTGCGTATGTCGCCACAAACTTTGAGTCTGCTGGAAGAGTTCCTGGCTCAGCCCGCCGAGTGGCGTTACGGTTATAACTTGAGCCGGGAGACCGGTCTTAAGTCAGGAACGCTTTACCCGATTCTAATGCGCCTGGCGAGGCATCAATGGCTTGAAACCAAATGGGAAGCCACCGAGGAAGGAACGCCACCAAGGCATATGTACAGGCTTACTCCGGATGGTTTGGAGCTTGCGCGCGAAAGGGTGAGAGAGGCGCGTCCCCGCCGCGGCGCTCAGCGGGCGGCATACGCTGAAGGCAGAATCTGATGGCTGACATCTATCTGCGTAAACTCGCCTCGTGGCTGCTGCGTTCCGCGCTCGCTCTCGCGCCCCCCGACGTCCGGCCCTGGGGGGAAGCAATGTTCGCGGAGTTAAACCGCGTTCCGAGCGGATGGGCGGCGCTAACGTGGGCCGTTGGCAGTCTCGGCGTTATCTTCACCCAAACCTTGCTTTGTCTCTTCAGGGCACAAAACAGCGGGGCAAGTACTTTGACTTCACCACTAGTTTTAGGAGGGGGGGACACCATGCGAAAGACCACTTTGATTACTGGCTCCGGATGCCTCCTGGCGTGCGCACTGTTCCTTTTGGTCCCAGCGTTTCGGCAGGCGGTCCGCGTTTCGCTCACGCAGTGGCACGACGTATTCCACGTCACTTCATGGCAGCAAAAGCCGGGTCTTGATGTGCTTGGCCGCCGGGCGAGAGAGCGAGGCGATGCAGAAGCGATGGCCTTTGTTGCTGTGCGGCATTGGGATGCCGAGGAAAGCGCCCGCCTGGCGGAAGACGCGGTTCGCCTCGACCCGAAACTCATTTGGGTTTACGCCATCGTTGCCGTCCGACATCCGGGACTTCCTGAAATTGCCGCTTGGGTCCCGAAACTTCGGCAATGGGACCCGCAGAACGCGCTCCCGCATTTCATTACGGCGGAGAGCATTGACATCGCGCAAGTGACCCGGGGAGGGAAAGTCCCGCAGCGGGCGGACGAAGAAGATCCTGCCTGGAAGACCGAGATGGCGGCTGTATCCCAATCGCAGAAGCTGGACGAGTATTCACACCTGCAAAAGGAACTCGACCGGAGAGTTGTGCTCCGTTTTGGCCTCCAGGATCCGGAGATGGTCATGAGTGGTGAAGAGCAGTACGGACTTCCGACCTATGGAACATGGGATTCTTTCCGGTACGCAAAGTTCCTGGTCGAGGAAGGGGAGAAACTCGAATCCCAAGGTGACCACGTGGGCGCATCGGGTAAATATTGGAGCGTGGTTCGCCTTGGCCAGATGATGGGGCCGGATTCTTTATTCATCATGAGTCCGAGCATCCAGGATGCATACAAACGGCTTGGAGGGCTCGCCGAACAAGAGGGCAAGAACGATCAGGCTCGGCTTCTCGGTTACCTCGCGGGAAAGCTGCATGACGCACGGGAAAAGGAAATCATCGCATGGCGAAACAATTCTACAGAATTGACTATTGCTGGATGGAGCGCCTCCGTGGTGAGAGCCTCCGGGCTGCTGATTCTTGTCTTCATCGGATTTGCCGGGATTAGTTTGGTTTCGGGCCCGGCACAAAAAGGCTTTAAAGTTTCAAATGCTAGCCACGCCAGCGGCCTGATCCAGGGACTGGGCCTGGTGAGCGCGTTGGGATTGGTGGTGTCATGTGCCACACTTTACGTCAGCTACCGGCCCTACGCCTACATTTTTCGGCGGTTCATTTCCACAGGCGATGAAAGAGGGATTCGGGAACTCTACCAGTTCCTTGATTCTGCCCGCTCCCCTCTGGGCGTTCACAATTTCGGTCAAATGCGGGATTTTGTGTTTTATTTCTGGGTCGGCGCAACATTGCTTGGATTAGTTGTGGTGTTGATGATAAGCCTGCGGCTTTATTTGAGCCGTTCGCGGGTCGCTGCGATGGCATAGGGCGGTTCTCTTGGCGGGAAACCAACAGGCGCTAAGCGGTGAGGTCTACCTGGTTTCGTTCCCAGAAAGAGCGAGCCATGCCATCAGCGATGCAAGCTTTTGGTCTTGCCCCCAGGGCGGTCCGAGGGGCTCGCCAATCTTGTCCAAGATAAATTGTAGACCCCCCAGGGGGAGACCCAACTCCTTCACGCCGCGCGCGAAGAGTTCTCGTTCCTTGATCTGCAAAACCGCAAGACGGCACTGACGGCTGGCCTGAATAATGGCGTTTCGGAAAAGCTCGCCCTCGGCGGTGTGGAGCAAGGGATGTGATGCCAGGGCTGCCTTGACTGTTGGCGCAGGCCGGCCGGAACCGCTCACGATGCCGCAACTCACCACCTGGTAGCCCTGTATTCGCAATTCCTGAACCACATCGCGCATAGCTTTTGCAGCGAAATTCCTTGCCTCTTCAGCAAATCTGGCGATGTGGGCTTCGGCCTTTTTCAATTCCATTTTTTGCGCGGCATGGTACGGCTGCACGGGGCGGGGAATTTCCAAGCTTGCCAGTTCAACGCGTGAACGTCCCACCACTTTGGGCGAGCGAGTGTCACCGGCAACTGCGACCACCGCCACCCAGCCCGAATGCGCCCGAAAGCCCAGAGCGGCGCGTGTCAATTGGGCAATGCCCGCGACCTTTTCGGAATGTCCAATTGATTTCTTCACGACTATCACCACCAGGGCAGGACGCCATTGTGGATGGAGGAAAGATCAGGTGAGCTTGATTACCGCGGCCGTCATATCGTCACGCTGGAGCTCGGCCCCAGTAAAAGCGTCCACGGATTGAAAGACCTTATTCAAGAGAATTTCTGCGGGCTCGCCACGGCTTGCGTCACTGGCCTGGAGCAAGCGTTCGATCCCAAACGGCTGGCCCGCAGCGTCCTGGGCCTCAATCAGGCCGTCAGTGGAAAAGAGGACAATGTCTCCGGCCTTCAATTGTTCCGAATATACGTCGTAGTGGACATTATGGAACATCCCGCATGGAAAGCCGCCTTCCCCGAGTTCGCGGCAACCTTTCGCGGTGATGAGTATGGGTCGCGGGTTCAGTCCCGCGTTCACAAAGCGTAGCTGGCAAGTTTTCTGGTCCATCACGGCATACTGGACCGAACAGTATCGCCCTCCGACATTGCGGACCCCCAGGCGGCGATTAAGAAACTCCAGCACGGAGTCCGGCGATTCATCGCGCTTGTGAATACCGCACAAAGTGCCCACGGCGAGGGCAGCGTAAAGAGCGGCGGGCATTCCTTTACCGACCACATCTCCCAGGTAGAGGCCGAGTGAATTGCTGTCTCCGATGGGAAAATAATCCAGGAAGTCTCCGCTGAAGATGTGCGCCGGCCGATATTTGTATCGCACCTCGACGGCGGGCAGCCGCAACGGTCCGGCGGGCAACATGGCCTGCTGAATGTGGAACGCTTCTTCCAGCGACTCTTTGAAGAATGTTTCCACGGTGGCTTGCTCGATTTCCAACGCTTCCAGCAACGACCGTTGAGAATATTCCTTCAAAAGGTCGGGTTGACCGCCAGGGACAGATTGGTCCAATTTCATCTTCCTCCTTGATGTTTCCCGGAGGGGGACTGCACGGCGCGCCATGCGTGGACAGGATCCAAGGTTAATTGAAATAACATATCGGAAGCAGAAAGGCAAACTTTGTCCCGCGCGCGAGGATTGGAGAGCGTGACCGAAGTTTTGCACTCCCGCCGAAATTCTTACTGAAAATGAGCCACGGAGAGGAAAGGGGGTGTTCGCCGGGCAGTGCGTGAGTAACTAGGGTCATCCCGGCAGGGATAAAATATTCTTGCTCTCGTCAAAAATTTCTCTTGCTTTTTGATTTTGCCTGGATTAATATCTTTGATTGCCAGCACGAAGGTGGAGCTGCAATAAACCAACCACATCGTTCCGGTTGTGAACACTTGGAGGTCAATACGCGAAAGGCTTTTGGATGAGGGTTTGAGGCAAGTGGGTTCTTCCCGCAACAACCTCCCGCCTGTTTCGATCCCTTAAGCTCAAAGCGAATTTGGCGCAGCATCGTGATGACGGTGGTTTGTCTCCGGCGCGCTTGGCTTGGCCTGGAGATAAGCCAGGATGGGGAGGGTTTGGAAATGGTTGCCGAACGAAACTGGAGCGGATTTCATATTCAGTAAGTTGGATGATGCGCTCCCACTCCCCACTACTGTTTCGGGCGAATGCGGGGCAGGTGAGGGCAGGTGGCAAAGCTCAGGGCATTGAGTTTGGTTCTGTTAATTCAAAAAAGCAGGCCCAAACCCAGCATCCTGATGTAATCGGCGAAAGCAGATGAGTCAGGCTGGTTTGGGGTTGACGCCAGCGCGAGCGGGCTGTCGACACCCAACGATCTTTGAAAACTGAATAGTACGGCGTCTACAAAAATGCTCAAACTGCCTGGAGTGGATTCGGGCAGAGAAGCGAAGGCGAATCTGGCTCAAAGATAGCGAGTCAGGGGGTCAGTTGGTCAGCACGTCAGTAAAGGATGTCTCTTTCAGTCTTGCACTGACAAACTGAAAAACTGAGATACTGATGAACTGTTTCCATGTGTGTTGAGCAGATTTTATGGTCAAGCTACTAAGGGCGTACGGTGGATGCCTTGGCGCCAGACGGCGAAGAAGGACGTGGATACCTGCGATAAGCCTCGGGGAGCTGGAATTAAGCTTTGATCCGGGGATTTCCGAA
>DASYZE010000034.1:0-60865 GCA_035946625.1 Terriglobia bacterium
GCAGAAGGCAGAAGGCAGAAGGCAGAAGGCAGAAGGCAGAAGGCAGAAGGCAGAAGGCAGAAGGCAGAAGGCAGAAGGCAGAAGGCAGAAGGCAGAAGGCAGAAGGCAGAAGGCAGAAGGCAGATGATTACTCGCAGAAAAGAATTTGGGAATTAAAAGCGCAGTTTTCATGGGCTGGTCGGAATATGGGCACTCATAATCCAAAGGTAAAAATCATATGACTGAAAGTGAAATTTCGAAATCGAAGGGCGGCGGGAAGATTCTTGGCGGCGTAAATCTGGCGGTCTACACCGTGGTGGGCATCGCCATTTTGACGCTCGCCAATTGGTTCGTATCGCGGCACGATCAGCGATGGGACTTCACCCCCAATCAGAAATACAGCCTGTCTCCGCAGACGGTGAAATTTCTTAAGGGGTTGAAGCAGGACGTCGGCATTTACGTCTTTGACCAGGAAAGGAGCATGCGCGCCCATCACGACCTGCTTGACAACTATGCGGTGCAGACCAACCACCTCTCCGTGCACTACGTCGACCCGGACCGCCAGCCGTCTCTGGCCCGCCAATATGCCGTTCGAACCGACGGAACCATCGTGGTGGTGGCGGGCGACCGTCACTTTGAGGCCAAGAGCGCTGACGAAGAAGGAGTCACCAACGCCCTCGTTCGCGTGTTGAAAGGTGAGAAGACAATTTACTTCATTCAGGGCCATGGCGAACGCGACCTGGAGAGCACTGAACGTGGCGGCTACGATCATCTCGTGAAAGAGTTTGGAAACGAAAACTTTGAGGCCAAACCGCTGGTGCTTCTCCAGAAAATGGAAATCCCTTCCGATTGCGCCCTGCTGGTGATTGCCGGCCCGCACAATGACTATCTCCCCCAGGAAGTGGATCTGATTCGTAAGTTTGTGGGCGCGGGTGGACGCGCCATGTTCATGCTCGATCCGGGCGTGGATTTGCCCAACCTTTCCGCCCTTCTGTCGGATTGGAACGTCTCCCCCCAGAACGATCTGGTCATTGATCTGAATCCGGTGGCCCAAATCTTCGGCGCCGAGCCGACCATGCCTCTGATCATCAAATATGGGATCAGCCCGATCACCCAACCCCTGGCCCGCACGGCTTCACTGTTTCCGCTCACGCGATCATTTTCCATAGGCAAAGACGCCAAGGCGGGAGTTAGCACGGATTCCCTTTGCGAAACTTCGGGAGACAGTTACGGTATTGCCGACTTCGATCCCAAAGTTCGAACGATCACCGTCGGATTTCGCGCCGGCAAGGATTTCAAGGGCCCTCTCCCGGTCGCGGTGTCTGGGACGGTGACGGGCGGTGCTAATACTAAAATCGAGGGGCGCTTTGTGGCCCTGGGCACTTCCTCGATTGCCGCCAACGTTTACCTGGGATTTCAGGGTAACAAGGACCTGTTCATGAATATGGTGAGCTGGCTGGCGCAGGAAGAAGACCTTATTTCAATCCGCCCCAAACCTGCGGATTCCCAGCACCTCAACGTTACCCCCAGCCAAATGAGTAAAATTCTCATTCTCGGCGTTCTGGGACTTCCGCTTCTGATTATCTTTGTGGGGACTGTCGTGTGGTGGCAGCGGCGATGAAGAAGAAATACGTCAACACACTTCTGGCGCTGGGCGTTTTGGCCGCCCTATGGGCATCGTTTACTTACTATGATAAACGAAAGGGCGAAGGCACATCCGCGCCGGCGACCGCCGAATCGAAGCCGGTGCAAAAGCTTTTTCCCCTGGACGGAATGCACGTCCAGGCCTTCACGCTTAAACCAAAGGATAACCCTCCCATTACCTGCCGCCGCGAGTCGGGGAAATGGGTTATTGTCGGACCGGAAAAACTTTCGGCGGACCAATCGGACGTGACCACCTTTTTGAACACTCTGACCGGCGCGACCATCGACCAGGTGGTGGACCCCCACCCGGCGAGTCTGAAAGACTTCGGGCTTGATCCTCCCTCCGAAACGCTCGAACTTTCATCGGACGCGAAACCGGCGCAATTCACCATGATGCTGGGGGACGAGACCCCAACCGGGAACGGCTTGTATGCCCAGGTCAGCGGAAGTCCCCGCGTTTTCACATTGCCGGGCTATCTGAAAACCTCGCTCGAGAAATCGCTTTTCGATTTGCGGGACAAGCGGGCTGTGACTCTTGACGCCGACCAAATTCAAAAAATCGAAGTCGATTCAAAAGAGAAGGGCAAGAGCTTTACCCTCCAGAAAAATCCCGAGGGCGTCTGGGATCTCGTGCTGCCTCCTTCCGTGCGCGCCGACCGTTCCAGCGTGGACTCGTTGGTCGGTGATTTGCGCACTCTCTCGATGGCGGGCACCGTCGCCGAGGACAAGAAAAAGGCGAGCCAGTATGGAATGAGTTCGCCTTCACTCACCGTGAAGCTCACCAGCCCCTCCGGCAGCCAATCGCTGATTCTGGGCAAGAAAGACGGCGACAAATACGATGCGATGAATTCGGCCCTCGATCCCATATTCACCCTCAATTCGGACGCCCTGACCCAGTTTCAAAAAAATGTGGAAGATTTGCGCGACAAACAGCTCTTTTCATTCTCATCTTTCGAGGTCACATCCTTTGACGTGGTGACCCCCAAGGGTCATTGGACCTTTGAGAAGCAAAAAAATAATTGGAAGGAAACGGCTCCGGTGGCCAGGGACGTTTCAAGGGACAAAGTGGATTCACTGGTTGGCCAGGTCAGCGGCCTGCGCGCGGATTCGTTTCCTCAGAACCGTCCCACCAATCTCGCGGCCTTCGGTTTGACGAAACCCGCCTATCGTTTTGAAGCGCAGTGGGGCGGCAAGAAAGAGGTTGGCGAGGTGGCGAAGGTTGGCGACCACGTTTATGCCCGTCGCTCCACCGATCTGGTGCCCTTAGAGCTCCCCAAAACCGCGCTCGATTCCATTGAGAAAACTTTGAGCGGATTCTGACGGTTCTGATGGATTATTTCGCCGCCCGTTGATATAGTCTCCCCCGTTCCTCCGGCAAATATTGGCCAGCTTCATTGGGTTTGCTGATAGACGACGGCTGCAAGCTTCCGTTCCTCCTATGCGCATCACTCGAATTCAAACCGCGGTGATTGAAGCGAATTATGATTGGACCATCGTCAAAATTGCGACCGACACCGGACTGGTGGGTTGGGGCGAAGCCTTTTTTGCCCCCGGCCTGACGGCGACGATCAGCGAATTCAATGAATTCCTAGTAGGCGAAGACCCGCGCGACGTCGACCGCCTCTGCCGGCTCATGCGCACGGCGCTGGGCGCCGCCGGGACTTCCGGGATGGGCTACCATGCCATCAGCGGAATTGAGATCGCGTTGTGGGATTTGGTCGGGAAGGATACAAATCTTCCCGTTTACCAGTTTCTCGGCGGAAAATATCGCGACCGCGTTCGCATTTATGCCGATTGCCACGCCGGCAAAGGGCTCGACAGTCTTTCGCCCGTTCTCCTTCCCCGCACTCCTTCATGGATGACCAAACGAAAAGCTTCGCGTGCGCGCAAGACTGAGTTGAGTCCCAAGTATCACGGCGGGCAAAAAGTTGATGCCAAAGAAATTCACGTCCGCGATTACGCTCAGCGTGCGCGGGAGATGAAGCGCCGCGGCTTTACCGCGCTTAAGTTTGATGTGGATGTGCCCACCGAATATTCCCTGGACGACTTCAACCGGACGCTCACCCGCCGCGAAATTGACAAGATGACCGGCCTGGTGGCCGGCCTTCGCCGGGCCCTCGGCAAAGAAGTAGATCTGGCTATCGACTGCCACTGGAATTACGGGGTGAATGACGCCATCAAGCTGGCCCAATCCTGCGAGCCCTATGACCTGCTGTGGCTGGAAGACCCCACTCCGCCGGAAAACACCGACGCGCTGCGCCGGGTGACGTCCTCCACTACCACCCCTATCGCCACCGGAGAAAACCATTACCAGCGCCACCAGTTCCGCGAGCTTTTGGAACGCGAGGCGGTGGACATTCTAGCCCCCGACTTCCAAAAGGTGGGCGGGCTGCTCGAAGGCCGGCGCATTGCAGACATGGCCGAGGTGCATTACCTGGCCGTGGCTCCCCACAACATTTCCAGCCCGATAGGAACCATGGCGTCCGTTCACCTTTGCGCTGCCATTCCGAATTTCCTGGCGCTCGAGTGGCACGCCGCTTCGGTGCCTTTCTTTGATGACTTGATCGAAGGCCGGCGCGCTCCCCTGATCCGCGACGGCTATATCGCCGTGACGGACAAGCCGGGACTGGGGATCGAGTTGGACGAACAGGTGGCCTTCAAATATCGCAAACATGGCGAGGGGTTTTTCGGACGCCCGGCTTGATGTCGTTTCTGTGAAGACAATTGGATCCGAAAGTTTCAGGAAATCCGGAAATAAAAAATCAGATTTGGTTTTTTTCCACTTCATAATCACTCTGGGGGTCGGTCATGCTTCGGACGTCAAGAGTTTTGTATAATTTCCTCATTCTTGTCTTGGGTTTATTTTTGTCGAAAGGATGGGCTCAAGAGAACCGGCCGGTGGTGATCAAGGGTGCGACCATCCTCACCATGACCCACGGAACCATTGAAGACGGCACGGTGGTGATCGAAAACGGCAAGATCGCCGCGGTGGGGAAAGACGTTCCGTCGCCTTCTGATGCCGAGGTGATCGACGCTCACGGCGAATTCGTCCTGCCCGGCTTGGTCGATCCCCATTCACACCTGGGCGTGTATTCCATGCCGGGTGTTCAGGCGAACTCCGACGGCAATGAAATGACGGGCGACATTGAAGCGCAAGTGCGCTCCGAAGATTCCATCAATACCGATGACCCGGAGATTCCCCGCGCCGTTTCCGGAGGCGTCACCACCGTCCAGGTGCTGCCGGGCAGCGGCAACAACATTGGCGGATGGGCCACCATGGTCAAGCTCAATGGCGGGCAAACGCTCGACGAGATCAAGTTGGCCGGCGCGCCCTTGAGTATGAAGTGGGCCTGGGGGGAAAATCCAAAGCGGGTTTACGGCAGCAAAGGCCAGGCGCCTTCAACGCTGATGGGCGAAGCCGCTGTGGTTCGCCAGAGACTCTACGACGCGCAGAATTACACCGCCAAGTGGAAGGCCTGGGAGGACGGCGGCAGGAAAGGTGCGCCCCCCGAGCGCAATCTTCAACTGGAAGCGCTGGCCGACGTGATCGCGGGCAAGGTGCGGCTGAACATCCATTCCTATCAGGTGAATCATTTTGAAACTTTATTCCGCATCGCCGACGAATTTCATTTCCGGATTGCCGCCCTGCACCACGCCCTGGACGCCTATATGATTGCGCCGGAGATTGTGCGCCGGCACATTGGAGTGGTCACCTTTGCCGATGAGTGGGGATTCAAAGTGGAGGCGCTGGACGCCATCCCGCAGAACGCCTATTTGCTGTGGAAGAGCGGCGTCCTGGTGAGCTTGCACACCGACAACCCCGTGATCGAAGAGCGCAACTACATCGAGCAGGCAGCCATCGTCAACCACTACGGCATGCCCGATGAGGCCGCGCTCCAGATGGTCACCATCAACCCGGCGAAAATTCTGGGCATAGATAATCGGGTGGGGTCCATCGATCCCGGCAAGGACGCCGACCTCACCCTCTGGACCGGCAACCCGCTCGAACTTACCTCGAAAGCCGAAAAAGTTTTTATCGATGGGAAATTAATTTACACCATGAAAGAGGGATTCCTGCCCTGGAAAGGCCGGCCGGCGGGATTCAACTTTGTCCGCTAAAAGGGTGGTTGCCATTATTTCTTCCGCGCCCATCCATGGAGGTTTTTTCATGATCCGAAGAGCATTGATCATCACGGGCCTGATATTTCTTGCCGCGCTTCCGTCAGCGCGGGCGCAGGACACCATCGCCATTCGCGGTGGAAAATTACTCACCGTCACCCACGGAGTGATTGAGAATGGGACGGTTCTGGTGGAAGACGGCAAAATCAAAGCGGTGGGCGCAAGCGTCAGCATTCCGTCGGGGGCGAAAGTGATCGACGCCCGCGGAAAAGTAGTGATGCCCGGTATGATTGACGCCGGCGACCGTCTCGGCCTGGTGGAAATTCCCGGCGAACAAATTACCAACGACGCCACCGAATACAGTGACCCCATTCATCCCGAGCTGCGCGTGCTCGACGCCCTGAATCCGGGTAGCGAGTTGTTTCGCGTCACTCGCGCCCAGGGCATCACCAACGCCGTCTCCACCCCCGCCGCGGGAAATTTGATCGCCGGTCAGGGCGCCGTGATTGGTTTGGATGGCGACACCGTGCAGCAACTGGTGGTGGAATCCCCGGCGGCGCTGGTGATCGACCTGGGTGAATCGAGCAAGTCGATTTATGCCGCCAAAGGCAAGCCCCCGCAGACGCGCATGGGGCAAATGGCAGTGTTGCGTCAGGAGTTCCTGAGCGCCCAGCACTATCAGGCTGAACTGAAAGCATACGGCAGTAAGCAGTCTGAGAAGAAACAGGAAACTGAAACGAAAGAAGGGCAAGGAGCAAAATCCGCCGCTCCACCGGCGAAGAACTTGAAATTTGAAGCTCTGGCCGCAGCGCTGGATGGAAAACTGCCCGTGGTGATTCGTGCCAATCGGGTCAGCGACATTGAGATGGCCTTGCGTCTGGCGGACGAATTTCATTTACATCTCATTCTGGCGGATGCGGCCGCCGCGTGGCGGCTGGCCGGTCAGTTGGCGGAAAAGAAAATTCCTGTGATCGTCGGCCCCATTTTGCAGGAGCCTTCCAGCATGGAAACGCTCGACGTGCGGCTTGACAATGCCGCCATTCTTCACCGGGCCGGCGTGCCCCTCGCTTTCCAGACCGAATCGGCCAACGAGGTTCGCGACCTGCCCTTCGAAGTCGAATACGCCATCGGCAACGGTCTGCCCGCAGACGTTGCCCTGGCGGCTGTCACCTTAAATCCCGCCCGCTTTTTTGGCTTTGACGATCGCCTGGGAAGTTTGGATGAGGGCAAGCAGGCCAACATCGTGGTCCTCGATGGCATGCCCTTTCACGTAAAAACCCATGTGCTGACCGAACTCATCAACGGGAAGGTGATGGACCTCTCCAACCGCCAGACCGAACTTTACGAATTCTATAAAAAGAAATACGGAATCCAGTAATGAAAATAAGCAGGCGCCTCCGCGCTCTCAGTGCCTGGCAAAAAATAAATACAGAAACCACTGCGATCCTCTGTGTCCTCGGTGTTGAGTCTTTAAGCCCTGCAGCGGCATCCGGCTTATAAATCAATCGCCACCACTTCTTGATCCAGGATCGAGGGAACGGTCAATTCCAAATGGTCGCCTGAGATCTCGAAGCGTGGGGATTGCCCGCTCACCAGCAAATGCACCTTGTGCGCGCTCACGCCTTTCGGAAGCCGCAAGCGCACGCGCTGCTCGCCCACTGGAATGAGCTCCCGAAAGGGCCCCTTCATCATCATCGGGTTGGTAAGATTCACCAGGTGGACGGTCATCGAGTCCTTCTGCCGCCACACCGTCACATCCAGGACGCCGGGTCCGGTGACGGTCACCGGCTTCTCTTCATTGGCCGCCCACTCCACCGCGTTCCGCAGCAACCTGCCGTGATCCACCCCCATCACTTCCCAGTAGGTCCGGTCAATATCCCACGGAAAATAAACCACCCGGCCCGCGCCAAAATCCCGCAGGAAAATTTCCGCCGTGTGGGTCTTGGCAACCCGCGGATAAACTTCTTCCATGGGCAAGTCGGGGTAGGTGGGAATCAGCGTCAGCGGCGGCCGGTAATTCTTGTTCAGCGCTTCCGCTTCCACGCGGTAGACGCCGTTGATAATACGTTCCGTGTTTTCGAAGCCCGCCAGAATCGGGTGGGATGCTCCAGCGGACCCGCCACGCTCCAATCGCAAATAAGAATTCTGCATGGGGCCTTGGACTGCGCCCGTGGCGCGCGCGCCGAAAAGATCCGCCAGTCCGAAATCTTCGCGCCGCGCCCCCCATTCGTCATAAAGAGAAGTCTCATACGTGGCCACCAGGCTCCCGCCGCGCTCGACGAACTGCCGAAGCTGGACGCATTGTGCATCGGAGAGCGCGGCAATATTGGGCAGAACCAGCAGTTTGAAATTTTGCAGATGCGGCGCGTCCAGCAGCCGGTCGTGGACCATTTCAAAGGGTACGCGCGCTTCAATCAGCGCGTGATAGAAGCCCAGCGTGTGATCTTCCACTTTTTTTTGGGCGAGCTCGCCCCCGTAGAAAGTGGCAGTCTGCTGGGAATAAACCAGGGCCGCGCGCGCCAGCGGTTCTTCATTGCGCAAATATCGTTCCGCCCCGGCTTGCCACTGGTAAATTTGCCGCACCACTTCCAGCCAGCGGCGGTCGTAAAGCGTTCCGGAAAATTTTGTGAACCACGGCCGCAGGCCGTTGGCCACGCCCTCCGCCACCCAGATGCGAATCTCAGCCTCGCTCTGCACTGAATCTTTCCAGCGCTCGGGTTCTTCCAGGCCAATGCTGAAAATTCCCACAATGGGCTTGCGCCCGAGGCCGGCGCGAAACTCCTTGCCGTTTTTTCCGGCCGCCCACGGCGGCATCAGGCCGTGGCGCGCCTGGCGGTCGGCGAAGAGCGTGTCCGCCATCTCGCCCACCGTCTTCATGTCCAGATCGCTCAGCGCCCCGCCCCCCGCGTTGGGAATGAATCGAGCCTGCGGATTAATCTTGCGAATCTCCGCGTCCCAAAGCCGCCAGAGTTCAAACAGGCGCTGTTCCCGCCAACGGATATAAGCGCGCCGCTGCGGGTCGCGCGGGTCGCGGGTGCGCGGCAGCTCCATGCCGCTGGCCGCTTTGAATTGGCTTCGGCAGTTGGCGCAATAACACATCCCCGAACCCGCCCAGCGGTTGGAGAAAATTCCATCAGGACGATAGAGGGTCATGATCTCGCGATTAACTTCGGTCATGAATTCGAAGTTGTAAGGGCCCAGCGCGCAGGTGACGTAGAAGTCCGCGTCGGCCCAGTGGCGGCGCGGACGGCCTTCCGCATCCACTGCGATCCAATCAGGATGGGCGGCCAAGGTGTCCGCGTGAGTGGCGTGCGGGTCGGTGCGCGCCACCACCACCATGTTCAACTTGCGGCATCCTGACAGCAGATCGCCGAAGGCATCCGAGCTGCCCAGCCAGGCGCTGCGATAATGAAACGGAATTTTCGTGGGATAGTAGGCTACACAGCCGCCGGCCGAAAGGCAGGCCGCGTCAGCGCGAACGCTTTTGAAATAATCGAGCCAGAATTGAAGGTCGTAATGCCCCGGATCGTTTTCCACCAGCGTCAACTGCGCCCAGCGCATGGGCCGGTCAAACCAGTCAGGCGTCACGGCGGGCGCTTGGCCCGTTGGGGTTGGAGCGGGAGTGCCAAGGTCCGCCAGCGCAACGATCCCCCCCGCCGCCGAGCCTTGAAGAAACTTCCTTCGGGTAAGATTTTTCCTGCTCATCTCCCCTTTAACTCTAACTAGGATAATGAAAAAGCCTGCCCCTATGCCATTCTGAGCAGCCGAAGGCGACGAAGAATCTCGGAAGTGCTTGATTCCAAAAATGCAGGGATTCTTCTCCGTCGGCTGACGGATCAGAATGACAGCGTATAAGTCTTTTTCATCAACCTGCTAAACTTTCACCCTTCAACTTTTAAATTTTACCCTTTACCCTTTTCTCACTTGTTCTTCCACACCGGCTTGCGTTTTTCCACCAGCGCGCGCAGGCCTTCCTGGGAATCCTCGAGTTCGAATAGCTGGTTCAAATAAATGTCCTGCGATTTCTTGAGCGCCTCATTGAAGGGCAGCCAGGTCCCTTCAAAGATGACCCGCTTCAGCAACTGCAGCACGGGCCCGCTCTGGTCGGAAAGCCTTTTCACCAGCGTATCCACGGTTTCCTTGAGCGCGGTTCGGGGCACCACGCGATTCACCAGCCCGATTTGCAACGCCTGTTGAGCGTTGAGAGTGTCGCCGGTCAGGAGCAATTCCATGGCCCGTTTCGGTCCAATGACGCGCGGGTAGACCACGGCGCCGAGGGGCGGGAAGACGCCCAGTTTGATTTCCGGTTGCAGGAAGCGCGCGTTTTCCGTGGCGATCACCAGATCGCAGAAGGCGGCCAGTTCGCAACCACCCGCCGAGGCCACCCCATCCACCACCGCCAGCACCGGCTTCGAGATTTCAATCATGGAGCGAAAGACGTGGTGGAAAGCGTCGAGCATCTGAAAAACCATCTGGGTGGTATAACCTTCCGCGCCCACGCCCGCGGAAAAATAGCCTTCGCATTCCGGCGACGCATCCAGCAGGATCACGCGCACGTCCTCGCGGCTGTTCAGGCTCTGGATGGCGTGCGCCATCTCCTTCAGCATATCCATATTCATGATGTTCTGCTTGGGCCGGTTCATGGTGAGGTGCGCCATGGTTCCGGATTCGTCCCAGCGGATGTACTTGTATTCTTTCTTTTGTTTTTCCTCCGGGATTTGTCCTTCCATCATTTCCACGGGTTCATCCGGCATGTGTTCCTCCATGACCTTTCGCCGGCTCTGCGGGGCAGGGACCGGACGATATGATTTCGCTTGGCTTTAGTTTACTCCAATCATTTGCGTCGGCGTCAAATACTAAACTGATTCGAGCTCGAGCGCCATGCCCAGTCCGCCCGAAACGCAGAGCGTGGCCAGGCCGCGCCCTGCCCCGCGCTTTTGCATTTCGTGAACCAGGGTCACCGTAATGCGCGCGCCGGTGGCTCCAATCGGGTGCCCGAGGGCTATGGCGCCGCCGTTGACGTTCAGCCGGCCAGGGTCGAAATGTAATTCGCGGTCGCACGCCAGCACCTGGGCGGCGAAAGCTTCGTTTAACTCGATCAAATCAAAGTCCTCGATCCGGCGCCCCGTTTTCTTTAGCAATTTTTTGACCGCCGGCACCGGCCCCATGCCCATCACGCGCGGTTCAACGCCGGCGGCCGCGTTATCAACAATGCGCGCCAGCGGCCTCGCTCCCGGTTGCTTGGCGCGTTCTTCGGAGGCCAGCACCAGCGCTGCGGCTCCGTCGGTGATGCCGGAAGAATTGCCCGCCGTGATGCTTCCACTTTTCGAAAATACCGGGGGCAGTTTCGCCAGGCTCGCGGCTGTGGTTTCAAATCGCGGGTGTTCATCCACAGTCAACGAGCGCTCACCTTTTTTTTCTTTGATGGTCACGGCCACCATCTCATCCGCAAACCGGCCGGACTCCATTGCGCGCCGCGCCCGCTGCTGGCTGGAAAGGGCGTAGGCATCTTGCTCCTCCCGGGTAATTTTGTATTGCCCCGCCAGCACCTCCGCCGTTTCCCCCATAATCATTTTGGAGAGCGGGCACAAAAAACCGTCTTGATACATCCCATCCGTCAACTCCCGATGCCCCAGGCGCGCGCCCCAGCGTGCGGAATCGAGGAAATAGGGAACGCGGCTCATCGATTCGGTTCCGCCCACCAGTACTACGTTGGCATTGCCCAAAACAATTTCCTGATAACCCAGCACGATGGCCTTCATGCCCGACGCGCACGCTTTGTTGATGGTGTAAGCGGGAACCTCCACCGGAATGCCCGTCCGCACCGCGATTTGACGAGCGGGATTGGGACCATTTCCGGCTTGGCGCGCGTGGCCGAAGATGACTTCCTCCACTTCTTGCGGCGCCACTGCGGCCCGCGCGAGCGCCGCTCGTGCGGCCTCCACGCCCAAATCGGGCGCACTGAATTCGCGCAGAGACCCGCCATATTTCCCAATCGCCGTCCGCGTCGCACTCAAAATAAAAACGTCTCTCATGGAAGCAGGCCGGAGATATTACCGGGCGATGATGCTATCACACCAACTCCTTCAGGACGTAGTGGCGCCCTGGTTAGACAGAGATTTGGCCGTTAAACCGTTGCTGGAAGATTTCAATGGACACGTTGACCAAGGAAATAGCGGCCGGGTCGATGCCGGGAATGCGAGGGCGAGGGCTGGCCTATGAGTTGACGCAGCCTTTACCCCGCAGAAATTAGTCTCTCGTAGTCGCGGTGGGTGCCGATCCAGAACCAGTTGAATTGGTCGCCCCGCCGGGCGGCCTCAGCGCGGTAGAATCGAGAAATCCGCACCGACCAGAACGGGCCCACCCGCTTCAAGCGCAGCGATGGGTGAATGGGTGTCTGAGAGAAAAGCTCATATTGCTTCCGGGCCTGCTCTTGGTAGCTTGTCGAATAGAGCCCAGAAATCCTTGGAGGCATGTGAATTGAAGATCAATTCCGTTTCTGCCGGGACCGCAAGCCCTCTTCGAGGGAACAGAACTTCGTGCTATCGATTTCATGATTGATCTTATTGACCAAAGTGTGGCCTCGGCCAGCAGGAGAAAAGTCTCGCTCCATCTCAGCGTCCCACGCCTGCTCTTCAATCTCCAGGAGCCACTCCGCGACGGCGTGGCGCTCTGTCTCGGTTAGCTGCTCGATCGCTTCTTTGATTGCCTCTACGGTCATATCCAAAGCCTAAGCTTCCCCTGCAGGGAATGCAAGTTGGAATCGGGCCTGGTCCCTCTGCAAGCCTCAAGCGTCCTAAATTCAATGACCGAACCCCACCTAACTATGGCCTATATTGCTGTCGCCCGTTGTTGGAATATTTCAATGTACACATTCACCAGGGAAACCGCGGCGGGGGTGATGCCGGGGATGCGCCCGGCCTGGGCCAGGGTGAGCGGGCGGACCTTGGTCAGCTTTTCCACCACCTCGCGGGAGAGGCCGGAGACCTTTTTGTAATCGAACCAATCGGGAATGTGCCGCGCTTCGGCGCGCTTCATGCGTTCAATCTGTTTTTCCTGCTGGGCCAGGTAGCCTTCGTATTTGAAATCGGTTTCAATTCGGCGGGCTTCTTCGCGTGAGAGTGGGGTGGGTTCGGTTCCCCACGGCACCCCCTCACCCGCCGCTTGCGCGTCACCCTCTCCCCCCAGGGGGCGAGGGCGAGAACCAGTCTTGGTTGTGAGCAGACCCTCGCTGATCCAGGCCATCAGATCTTCCACCTTCACTTCATTGCGCTTCAGGAGTTGCGCCCCGGTCAAGGTTGATGGCCCGGTAAAGCGGCCGTCACTGAACAATCCGAGCTTGGAATAAATTTCGCGTCCCGCGCGCGACCCAGGGTCCAGCCGGTTTTCGAGCAGAAATTTTGTGGAAGATGAAATCCGCGCCTGCTTTTCAAGAAAGGCATCGTAATCCTTCTGCTTGATGGTGCCCACCTGGTATCCGAGGGGCGTCAGGCGCTCATCGGCATTGTCAATGCGCAGGTGCAGGCGGAATTCGGCGCGCGAGGTAAACATGCGGTAAGGCTCGTCGGCGCCTTTGCTCACCAGATCGTCAATTAAAATTCCGGTGTAGCCGCGCGTGCGCTCAATGGTGACCGGCTCTTTTTCCTGCACCCGAAGCCCCGCGTTGATGCCCGCCATGATGCCCTGGCACGCCGCTTCTTCGTAGCCGGTGGTGCCGTTGATTTGCCCGGCCAGAAACAGGTTGGAGATTTTTTTGGTTTCAAGCCACGGATAAAGTTCGGTGGGCTGCACCATGTCGTATTCAATGGCGTAGCCGGGGCGAATCATGTCCGCGTTTTCCAGGCCCGGGATGGTCTTCACCATGGCCGCCTGCACGTCAATGGGCATCGAGGTGGACATGCCGTTCACGTAAATCTCATGGGTATCCAGGCCCTCGGGCTCGAGAAAAATCTGGTGCTGTGCCTTGTCGGGAAATTTCACCATCTTGTCTTCGATGGAAGGGCAATAGCGCGGCCCCAGGCTCTTGATCTGTCCTGAATACAGCGGCGACCGGTGCAGGTTTTCCCGCAGCACCTGGTGCGTTTCCGCGTTGCTGTAGGTAATCCAGCAAACCGTTTGCGGTTGCGTAATGGCGCGCGTGCGGAAGCTGAATGGAGTGGGGACGGGGTCTCCGGCCTGCACCTGGAATTTCGAGAAGTCGATGGTGCGCGCATCGAGGCGCGGCGGGGTTCCGGTTTTCAGCCGCCCGATTTCAAATCCCAATTCGCGCAGCGCCTCGCCCAGCAACACCGCCGCCGCTTCGCCCGATCGTCCGGCGGGGTAGGATTGTTCGCCGCAATGGATCAGCCCGTTCAGGAACGTTCCCGTGGTCACAATCACCGCGCCCGCTTCCACGGCACGGCCGTCACGCAGCCGGATGCCGCGCACATGTTGCGCGGGTTTCCCGCCGGCGTTTCTATCTTCAAGGCTGGGAAGTCCGATTGCGGACGGGACGTCCGCGCCTCCAACGAACACCAGGGCCACCACTTCCGCCTGCTTGATGCGCAAGTTCGGCTCCGCTTCCAGCACCTGGCGCATTTTGATGCGATACTGCTTTTTATCCGCCTGGGCGCGCGGCGACCAGACCGCCGGCCCGCGGCTGGTGTTGAGCAGGCGAAACTGGATGCCCACGGCGTCAATCACTTCGCCCATCACGCCGCCCAGGGCGTCCACCTCGCGCACCAGGTGGCCTTTGGCGATCCCTCCCACCGCAGGGTTGCAGGACATCTGTGCGATGAGATCGAGATTCATGGTGTAAAGCGCGGTCTTCAGGCCCATGCGCGCCGCCGCCATCGCTGCCTCGCAGCCGGCGTGGCCCGCGCCCACCACCACCACATCGTATTTTTCTGTAAAGCCCAAATTCATGAAATTGGTTTCAGCCCTGACTATTATGAATGGAATGTTGCGAAATTAAAAGCGTCCGCGAAAATCGAAGAGCTTATCCAGAGGCAATTCCCAGCCGGGAAACAAATTGGATGTGAGGACCTGGTCTCCGGCCAGCGCGGAATCCACAAAATACTTCCGGGCTTCGAGCTTCAAGACCTCAACCGTCTTGGCCATTGGATCGATATACCAAACCTGCGCCACGCCCGCATCGGCATAAAGCCGAAGCTTGGTTACGCGATCGTGCGCGGCGGTTGAAGGAGACAGGATTTCCACGGCCAGGTCGGGAGCGCCCGCGATGAAGTTTTCCTGGATAATATCCGCTCTCGCACTCGAAACGTAAAGGAGATCGGGCTGCACCGACGTGTCTCCGCTTAATCGAACATCCAGCGGCGCCACCCATACCTCGCCAAGTTTCTCCCGCTGGACGTGCGTGGTGAGACTGTAGTCAAGGGTGTGCAGCACCCACTGATGTCTTGTAGTAGGAGACGGTGTCAAATGGACCTCCCCGTGAATCAGCTCGTACCGCTTGCCATCATCGGGAAGCTCGCGGAACTCGTCGTAGGTCAGCTTGGGAATTACTTCTGCGCCCATGAAAATCATTATACACGCACTTCTGACGGAATTTGAACGACAGTGCCCAACGCCATTTTTCCGTCGTCATCCATAAAGCCCTTGAACAAAATTGCTGATGCGCTCTTAAGAGAGGATTGACAACGGGCATCGACTGCCGATAGTGTAACGGCGCGCTATGAGAATACTAATTGTCGGTTCCGGCGGTCGTGAACATGCACTGATGTGGAAGTTGCGCGAAAGCCAGCATATGGAAGAGATCTATTGCACTCCGGGGAATCCAGGTATTGCTCGTGATGCAGAGTGTGTGCCGGTGAACCTTTCGAGTCCGCAGGAGATCCTTGCGGTGGCGCAGGCGCTCAAAGCCGACCTCACCGTGGTCGGCCCGGAGGCGCCGCTGGTGGCCGGCGTCGTGGACGAGTTTGAACGTGCCGGCCTTCGTATCATCGGCCCTACCAAAGCTGCCGCCAGTCTCGAAGGCAGCAAGGTCTATTCCAAATTGTTCATGCAACGGCACCACATTCCCTCGGCGCGATTTGCGGTGGCGAAGAATTTTGAGGATGCGGTAAAATGTCTCGCCGGATTCATAACCCCGGTGGTGATTAAAGCGGATGGATTGGCGGCCGGCAAGGGTGTAGTGGTCGCCCACAGCCGCGAGGAAGCGGAGAGGGCGCTGGACGATTTCATGCGCCGGAAAACCCTGGGAGCGGCCGGGGAAGAAGTGGTGATTGAGGAGTGCCTGAGCGGCGAAGAGATGTCCTTTATCGTCCTCACCGATGGCAAAAGCATTCTGCCGCTCGCGCCCACCCAGGACCATAAAGCGGTATTCGACAATGACCAGGGACCGAACACCGGCGGCATGGGCGCCTATAGCGACACTTCGATTCTCAGTGACCGCCAGCGCGAGAATATTGTCCGCCATATTGTGGCTCCCACGCTCGCCGGCATGGCGGCCGAAGGGTCGCCTTACCGCGGATTTCTCTATTGCGGCTTGATGATGACCGAAGCGGGCCCGAAGGTTCTTGAATACAACGTCCGCCTGGGCGATCCCGAAACCCAGCCCATCATGATGCGGTTGCGCGCCGACCTGGTGGAACTCCTGCTTTCATTGCGCGAGGGTCAACTGAGCGTGCAGGACGCGCACTGGAGTCCGAACCCTGCCGTGTGCGTGGTGCTGACGTCCAAAGGATATCCCGGCGAGCCGGAAACCGGGCAGGTGATTACCGGGGTGGATGCCGCCGAATCGCTGGGGGGCGTAAAAGTATTTTATGCCGCCACCGCAGTCCGCGACCATCAGTTGATAACCAATGGCGGACGAGTGCTGGGCGTCACGGCCATGGCGGAGGACCTGCCCGCAGCCATCGAACGCGCTTACGCGGCCGTGGCCAAGATAAAATTTGAAGGCATGCACTATCGCCGTGACATCGGAGGCAAAGGGCTTCGCCACCTCCCGCTCGAAACGGAGAGTCCGCTCCCTCCGCGTACGCCCCAGGGACTTCGAGGCCCGGTAAAAATGTGAACCGATGGAAAAGGCGCCCGTCGCGCGCCCTTTCCGCGAAATGAAATCAAGGAGGCAACCAGTGACAGAGAAGCAGCGGCCCCTGGTGGGGATCATCATGGGCAGCGATACCGACCTGCCGGTGATGACCGAAACCGCCCAAACCCTGAAAAAATTCGGGGTGCCCTTCGAATTGGATATCACCTCAGCCCACCGCTCGCCGGCGCGAACTTCAGAATACGCGCGCAGCGCCATTAGCCGCGGACTCAAAGTAATCATCGTGGGCGCGGGCGGCGCTTCGCACCTGGCGGGCGTGATTGCGGCGGAGACCACCTTGCCTGTGATCGGTGTTCCCATGGCCACCACCACCTTGGCCGGCCTCGACGCGCTGCTCAGCACCGTGCAAATGCCCGGCGGCGTTCCCGTGGCCTGCACCGCCATCGGCAAGCCGGGCGCCATCAATGCCGCCATTTTCGCCGTGGAAATTATTGCCACCGCGGACGCCAACCTCGCCCAAAAACTCATCGAGCACAAGGAGAACCTGGCGCGCTCGGTGGCGGAAAAATCCGAAAAAGTAAAACGCGAATTTCAGGTGTAGGAAGATCCGGCGGCATGGTGCGGAGCAGGCCAGCCCCTGCGCCTCAGGGCTGCTCTTCGATTCGCTGGATGGTGCTCCCCTGCATTTGAACGTACCACGCGCCGTAGAGGGTTACCCCTTCGTTTGGAAGCGCCCGGTCCCATTCGATTTGGGCCAGCACAAATATATTTCCCGGCTTACGGGTGTAGGGGACGGCAATCTCGATGATCGAGCTTTTGGCGTAGCGCTTGGGGGTTTTAAAGCGAAAGCCGCTGCGCGAAACGTCTTCGGTGGATACAATTTCTTCGCCAAATTCGGGGGAGCGAATACACGCGGTCATACGCAGGCTCGGTTTGGGCTCCTTACGCTCAGTCCTGGAATTTATCAGCCGGGCCAGGGTGGCCCGCAAGTTTTCCTCGGGCGAGCTGCGCGGGGCCGCGGGCCCATCGGCCGGCGGGATATTGGGTTCGGTCCAAAGTCCCATGGCATGGCAGGTTTTGCAGTCCCGCGACAGGCACCGGTTCGCTTCAAATATCTCCGCCTCCATTTCCGACAAGTAAACCACCGCCCGCGTATTGCACTTCGCGCACTCGAGCAAGGCGCGACCCACGGACTGGCGCGCTTCGGTCATGGGCGGAAATTCGATCTTCCATGGATTGGCGTTGAAGTCCAAAAACTCAACCCCGTAAAAGTAGCCTTGCGGTCCCCGCCCCACCTGGCCCACCACTCTTGCTTCCGCGGCTTGGCCCGTTGAAAGGCAGCGCAGCGATAATTCCTGGTTGGGCAGAAGCTTCCGATTCAGCACCAGCTTGGCCCCGTGCCGGCTAAGGAGCAATGTGTGGCCCTGCTCAAGGTAGCCCTGGCCCGAAGAGTCCGTCCCCGATAGTTGAAGCGGAAGCTCCAGGACGACGCGGTCGCTTCGCCGGATGGTGTTGGTTTCCATGGTTCGAGTGTTTTCCATCGCTCTGGATTCGCAGCCGGGCGGGGGAGAAAGGACAGCCGCCGGAATCGCGCTTACTCCGCCGCAGGCTTCAATTTTACATGAGTTGGATTTTGTGGATAAGACTTTCTTCCGCTCATCGATTGCACGGCGGTGATGGCCGCCACGTTCACAATATCTTCCGCGCCGCAGCCGCGCGAGAGATCATTGGCGGGCCGCGCCAGTCCTTGAAGGATGGGACCGACGGCGGCGCAATTTCCAAAGCGCTCGGCCAGCTTGTAGGCGATGTTGCCCGAATTCAAGTCGGGAAAAATAAAAACGTTGGCGCGACCGGCCACGCTGGACCCGGGAGCCTTGCGCGCCGCCACTTCCGGCGCCAAGGCGGCGTCCAACTGGAGCTCGCCGTCAAAAAGAAACTGCGGCTCGTGCCCGGCGCGCGCTTCCAGAGTCTTCACCGCCTCCTGCACTTCCTTCACCCGGGCGTGGGTGGCGCTTCCTTTGGTGGAAAACGATAGCAGGGCCACGCGCGGCTCGACGTTCAGGAGCGCCCGCGCATTGTGCGCGGTGGCGGCGGCGATGTCGGCAAGCTGGGTGGGGGTGGGCTCCGGCACCACGGCGCAATCGGCGAATAGACACGCGCCTTCAACGCCGATTTTTTTGTTGGGTGAAATCATCAGGAAGAAACTTGACACCAGGGCAATGCCGGGGGCCGTGCCGAAGCTCCACAGAGCCGCCCGCACCACGTCGGCGGTGGTCGAGAGCGCGCCGCCCACCGACCCGTCCGCGTCTCCAGCCGCCACCATCAGCCCCGCAAAATAACGCGGAACCGCCGCCGTTTCGAGTGCTTCAGATTCCGTCATGCCCCTGCCGCGGCGGCGCTCGTGCAAATGCCGCGCGTATTCTTTCAGCTTTCCGCTCGCGGCCGGTTCCACCAGCGCCCCCCGCAACGGAGCCATGCCCAGCGTCTTCAGCCCCTCCCGAATTTTCTCCACCCTGCCCAGCAACGTCAGCCGCACCAGGTTTTCTTTTTCCAGCTTCTCCGCTGCCCGCAGGGTGCGGTCGTCTTCGCCCTCGAAGAGCACGATGTGCTGGGGATTTTCTTTGGCGCGTTGTTTGAGTCTATCGAGGATCATCGCGGCATCGCAGAGGCAGGCCCTGCCGGTGAAGACGAAGCGACGGGTCCGCCAAACTGCCAAGCTTATCCGGAAATTTTGCGGGCGTCGAGAGAAAACGCGCCCGCCGCGGTTCTTCCGCGACTGCCGGCAGTTGGAAAACACCTTCCTGTTGTCATTGCGGAGGTCCGCCCGCCGCGGGCCCCCTGTCCCGGTGGCAGTGCGATCTTCAATGCTTCAGATAATATTTCAGGTCGGGATCGGAGCGGACTTTCCAAATGTGGCCGTCGATCCAGTAGGGGAGCAAGCCGGGGGCGGCGAAAAAGGAAAAAATAATCCGGTGGTGCAGGCTGGCCTCCCCGCGGCCCATCGCCGGCTTCACCAGAAAGTGCGGCTCGAAGTCAAATAGGAAGGTATAAAACGCCGCGCAGGCCACGTGGGCCAGCCAGCGGCTGTTCGCCCGGGTGGCCAGGCTATACGTCCGCTTGTAATCCTATTGTAGATTATATGTATTATTGTTATATTACTGTACTAAGCGATAGTGCCGCACGCTGTGAAAGATGGTGGCCGCGGCATGGCGCGGTGGTTGGACGGATGGTACAGGCCGCGTCAAATTATTCACGCGTCAGGCCCCCAGGCGGCCTTACCTTTTTGTGGTGACGCATTTTGATTTAGTAGAGCCGGGCTTTAGCCCGGCATGTGCCGCCCTGAAGGGCGGCACCGCAGAATTAATTTTGGCTTGGGCATGGCATTTGTTTTTGCGTTGCGCGCGAGTTATAATGTGGAATTGGGAGCAGAGTTGCCAGATTCAGGCCGGCCCATTGAATTCATCGTTCAGTACGGCCTGGATTCAGCGTCACGCAGCACATGAAGTTCCGGCGGTTTTTTTAGCGGTTAAAAGACAGGCAGGGTCAACTAGAATGGATACTCAGACGGTGGTCCCCGATCCCAAACCCTTCATACCTCATCCCAATTTCAGCGACGAGGTGAATCGCAACATCGTGCAGTCGGAGATTGAGGGTGGCGTCTGCTTGGACGATTTATCCGAGGGCGTGCAGTTGGAAGTGGAGACGCAGAACCATTGGTACACCATCTTGATTCGTGATCGCGGCCAGGAACTGATTTCGGGCCACCCGCAGTTCTGCCCCGAGCCCGTTCCGGTGAGAATTGCCGGGTCCACCTGGGGCGGCTCCATGCTGAAGGTGCGCTTTATCGGTCGGGGCATGCGCCTGGAATTCATGCACCCGGTATTCCGAACCATCATCACGTCGCGTATTGTGGAAATCCGCACCCTGGACCAGCGCGTGGGCCAAGCTTGAGCGAAAACTCCCGCTGAAGTCAGAAATAACATTCATCGACTCCCCTATCTTCACCCCGCTGTTCAGTTCAACCCCGATGGGTGTAAAATCACTGAGCAATTCGTCCGGGAGTTTGCTAAAAAACGCTTTCCACTTCTGTCATTCCGATCCGTCAGCCGACGGAGAGGAATCTCGCCCTGAGCATAAGGAACGGGCGAGATTCCTTGCCGTCCGTCAGCCGGCGGACCCTTCGGAATGACAAAGGGCGGGATTTTTCGAATGATCTGCTCGAAAAAAACGCGCCGCCCATGGGCCACGTTGATCGGAGGCTCCACTTGATCGGCCGCACTCTTTCCCACTATCGCATCACCGCCCCGATCGGCTCGGGGGGTATGGGTGAGGTCTATCGCGCTACGGACACGAAGCTTGGGCGAGATGTGGCGCTGAAGGTGCTGCCCCCCGACATGGCGCGCGATCCCGAGCGCCTGGCGCGCTTCCAGCGTGAAGCGAAGGCCCTTGCCGCGCTCAACCATCCGCACATCGTCACCATATTTTCAGTGGAGGAAGCAAATGACGTCCATTTCCTGACTATGGAACTGGTGGAAGGTCAGTCGCTCGACCGCCGCATTCCCGCGGGTGGCTTGCCGCTGGGGCGTCTTTCCAAGATCGCGACCGCGCTGGCCGAGGCGCTGGCGGCGGCGCACGAGAAGGGCATCGTTCACCGTGATCTAAAACCCGCCAACGTGATGGTGACCGATGACGGCCGCGTGAAGGTGCTGGACTTCGGCCTGGCCAAGGAAACCCGCGTCGTCGATCCCGCCGACGCCACGCAGACCGTCGCCGGACGCACCAAAGAAGGCATGGTGATGGGCACGCCCGCCTACATGTCTCCGGAACAGATCGCGGGGCGCGCGGTGGACCACCGCTCTGACATATTTTCTTTGGGTATTATCCTCTATGAAATGGCTACGGCAAAGCGGCCGTTCACGGGACACTCTTCGGTGGAAATGGTTTCCTCGATTCTTCGCGATGCCCCCACGCTCGTCACCGATCTGCGCGCCGATCTGCCCGCTCATCTGGCACGCATCATCCGCCGCTGCCTGGAAAAGGATCCGCGCCAGCGCGTGCAGACCGCGCGCGACATCGCCAACGAATTCGCGGACGTGGCCGAGGCGACGAAACCATCGTCTGGGACGTTGGCCGCCCGCCCAATGGATTCCGGCCCCTCCGTCGCCGTGCTGCCCTTCCAGAACCTAAGCACGGACCCCGAGAACGAATTCTTCAGCGACGGGCTGGCCGAGGAAATCCTGAATGCACTAAGCCAAGTGCAGGGCTTGAATGTTGCCGCCCGCACTTCGTCATTCTCCTTCAAGGGCAAAGCCACCGAGATCAGTGAGATCGCAAGCAAGCTCCATGTGGCGAGCGTGCTGGAAGGGAGCGTCCGTCGTGCCGGCAATCGCGTGCGCGTCACGGTGCAGCTGATTGACGTCAAGAACGGTTTCCAATTGTGGTCGGAGCGGTATGACCGCCAGATGGAGGATATCTTTGACGTTCAGGACGAAATCGCCCGCGCCATCGCCGAGCGGCTGAAAGTGACGTTGGCCGATGGTCCCAAGCGGGCCACAGAAAACCTTGAAGCCTACGAGCTCTACCTTAAAGGGCGCCACTTCTGGCACCAGCGATCCCCCACGTCCATCCGCATGGCTCTTCAATGTTTCGAGCAGACCATCAAGCTCGATCCCGACTATGGTCTCGCTTACGCCGGGCTGGCGGATTGCCACGGGATCTTGCGCGTATACGGCTTGGTACCTGCTGAGGCCGGCAAGCTGGCCGCTCATGCCGCCATGGCGCGAGCCATGATTTTGGCGCCTGCTTTGTGGGAGGTAAACTTCTCGCGCGGCTTCTACACGTTTTATTTCGAGCGTGCGTGGCGCGAGGCCGAGCCACATTATCTGAAAGCCATCGCCATTAATCCCCGATCGTCCCTTGCGCAGGTGTATTACGGCATGTTCCTGGCCATGGCCGGGCGTGGGGAGGATGCGGTCAAGCATACGGAACTGGCGTGCCGAATAGACCCCCTGTCTTCGTTCGTTTTCGGGATTGCCGCAGTTGCATACCACAGTTTGGGGCGTTTCGAAGAGGCAGAGAGCACTGCACAAAAGGCACTCGAGCTCCAACCTGATTATATTCTCGGTCTGTGGCTCCGGGGCATGGCGCTCTGCGGCCTGGGACGCCATGAGGAGGCGATCCAGTCGCTTGAACGTACCATCACATTGTCGCGGGCTCCGATTTACATGGGCAGTTTGGGCCTTGTTTACGCCCGCGCCGGACGTTTTGACGATGCCACCAGGCTGTTGCGCGAGTTGGAGGACCGGGGCAGTCGCGGTGAATATTTACCTTCGTTCGCGCCCTTGTCCATCTACATTGGGATGGGAGACCTCCCCGAGATCAGGCGGACACTGGCCAAAGCGATCGAGGAAACCACGCCCCCTTTCTCGCTCCTGGTGACCGGGAGCAAGTTCCTGGAAGCGTTCCGAACCGATCCCGAAATTAATCGAATGCTCTTTGAGGCCTACGGTTGGTAATGTCCATGATTGGCCGCACTTTATCCCACTACAAGATTACCGCAGCCCTCGGCGCCGGCGGCATGGGAGAGGTCTATCGCGCCACCGACACCAAGCTGGGCCGCGACGTGGCGCTTAAAGTCCTGCCCGAAGCCTTTGCCCGCGATGCCGAGCGCATGGCGCGCTTTCAACGCGAGGCGCAGGTGCTGGCCTCGCTCAATCATCCCAACATCGCATCCATTTATGGGATTGAAGAATCGGGCAGCACGCGCGCGCTGGTGATGGAGTTGGTGGAGGGGCAAACGCTGGCGGAACGCATTGCCGGGACGCGACCCCTCACCCGGCCCTCCTCCGGCGCTCCACCCTCTCCCCAGGATAGAGGGTCAGGCGGCGAGGGGGCCCGTCCGCTACCACCCGATGAGGTGTTGCCCATTGCCCGACAGATTGCCGAGGCGCTGGAAGCCGCACACGAGAAAGGGGTCATTCACCGTGATCTGAAACCCGCCAACGTCAAGATCACGCCCGACGGCGCCGTGAAGGTGCTGGACTTTGGCCTGGCCAAGGCTCTGGATCCGGACGCTTCGAGGATCAACATCTCCAATTCACCCACGCTTACGGCGGCCGCCACCCAAGCGGGCATGATCATGGGTACGGCGGCCTATATGAGCCCGGAGCAGGCCAAGGGAAAAGGCGTGGACCGGCGCGGGGACATCTGGGCCTTTGGGTGCGTGCTCTACGAAATGCTGGTGGGGAAAAAAGCCTTTGCCGGCGAGACGGTTTCGGAGACGCTGGCCGCCGTGATCAAGGATGAGCCCGATTGGTCGCCATGGCCGGACGCGATTCCGCCGCCCGTGCGTGAGCTTGCCAGGCGCTGCCTGATCAAGGACCCCAAGCGCCGTCTGCGCGACATCGGCGAGGCGCGCATCACTCTGGATGAAGTGATGAGTGGCAACGCGCCAACCACGGCATCGCCCAACGTCGTAATCCCGCCCGCGCCACAGAAACCGGGCCCAGCCCGCCATGGAATTACTTTGGGCCTGGCGGTTCTAGCCTTGGTGAGCACCGGCGTCGCCATCTGGAGCCTGCTCCACACCCCACCTATTCCCTCGCCACCCGTCGCGCGGCTGGCCATTACTATTCTCGATGCCGACAAACTGGCGCTGGGGCTTACTCCGGCCATCACCCTCTCCCCGGACGGCAGGCGCCTGGTCTATTCGGCGGACCACGGGGGCACGAATCAACTCTTCGTTCGGCCCCTTGATAGTCTGGAAGCCACCCCGATACCTGGCACGGAAGGAGCCGAGAGCCCGTTCTTTTCCCCTGACGGACTCTCCCTGGGCTTTTTTGCCGGGGGCAAGATGAAGAGAGTTTCTTTGAGCGGCGGGGCTCCCTTGACTATTTGCAACGCCGCCGCCGACCGCGGCGCCACCTGGCTCCCCGACGACACCATCATCTTTTCGCCCGCTTTTACTTCACCCCTTTTCCGCGTTCCAGCCGCCGGCGGCACGCCCAAGCAAGTCACCACCCTGGACCGCAAAAAGGGAGAGATTTCCCATCGCTGGCCCCAGATTTTGCCCGGCGGCAAGGCTCTGCTCTTTACCACCTGGTTCGGGGGAAACTTTGATGACGCGCAGATTAGTCTGATCGTGCTCGATACCGGACAACAGAAAGTCGTCTTAACCGGTGGCACCAACGCACGCTACCTGCCTCCCGGTTATGTGGTATACGCCCGCGCGGACGGGTTGTCGGCGGCTCCGTTCAGTCTGAGCCAGCTTGCCGCCACCGGCCCTTCGGTTTCAGTCATTCAGGGCGTCACCATTCATCCCACCACCGGCGGTTCTGAATTCAGCACTTCGGATAACGGTTCGCTCGCTTACATTGCCGGAGGCATGGCAACCAACCAGGGCAAAAATCTTTACTGGGTGGACCGCAAAGGCGTGGCCCGACAAATTCCGGCCCCGCCGCGTGGCTATGCGAATCCCCGGATTTCTCCGAGCGGCGAAGAAGTCGTGGTGGGGACCACCGACAACAACCAAGGGGTTTGGATTTACGACTTGAGGCGCGGATCCTTGACGAAGATCGATGAAGCCGCGCTCATGCCGCTCCCCATTTGGACGCGCGATGGCAAAAGCGTAACCTTCAATGCTGCCTTTCAGGGGCCCGCCAACCTTTTTGGGATTGCCGCCGATGGGAGCGGCTCCCGCCAGCGAATGGCCGCCAGTGATAACCAGCAGTATCCCGCTTGCTGGTCCCCGGACGGTCAGACGCTGGCCTTTTCCGAGCTTGATCCCACCACCGGCTATGACATCTGGTTGCTGAAACCGGCGGGCGGGGGGAAACCCCGGCCTTTCCTCCAAACCCCGGCCAATGAAGGTGGGGCGGAGTTTTCTCCCGACGGCCACTGGCTGGCCTATACTTCTGACGAATCGGGCCGCAATGAGGTATATGTGTCAGCATTTCCTGGTCCGGGCGCCCGAGTGCAGGTTTCAACCGACGGCGGCAGGGAAGTCATGTGGGCGCGTAATGGACGGGAATTGTTCTATCGCAACGGCGATCAGATGATGGCTGTCTCCATCCAGATCAAAGCCGGACTGGTGGCCTCCAAGCCCGCGGTTTTATTCAAGGGGAATTTCGAGCCGGGTCTCTATGCCTCCTCGGCGGATTACGACGTCAGCCCGGACGGACAACGCTTCCTGATGGTCGGGTCCGGAGAAAAGGACACTGTCCCCACCCAGGTGAACATGGTGCTCAACTGGTCGGAGGAACTCCGCCGTCTTGCGCCCAAAGGTAAAAAATAACTTTTCTCCCCGGGAACCTCAAACAGGTTCGGGATGGCCGGAGTCCGTTGCACGAACATTTCCTACCGCCCTGTGGTATTCTTGCCCCATGAAAAAGACAAACGGCAAAACCCGCAGCGCCGCCATGAAAAGAGGGAACGCCCCCAGCACCGTGGACGAATACCTGGCCGGAGTTCCCGAGCCGCAGCGCACCACCTTAAAAAAAATGCGCGCCGTCATTCGCTCCCTCGTCCCCGCCGAGGCCACCGAGTGCATCAGCTATGGAATTGGCGGCTTCAAGTACAAAGGCCCGCTGGTTTGGTTTGCCGCCTTCAAGGATCATTGCAGTTTCTTCCCCGGCAATTCGACTTTGATTGCGGAATTCAAAGATGACCTGAAGGGTTTCCCAACCTCCAAAGGCACCATCCGCTTTCCCGTAGACCAACCTCTGCCCGCCGCTCTTTTGAAAAAGATTGTGCAAGCGCGGGTCAAGCAGAACGACCTCAAGAAGAAGTAGACAGTAGACTGTAGACAGTAGACCGGCGCGGCCTCGGGCCTGGCACATGGGAAGCAAAAATGGCTCATTCCCTCCCGTGCGCCACCCTCCGACCCGTCCCTGTCTACCGTCTACTGTCTACAGTCTACTGTTATAATTCTCACCATGGTCAAAACCATCGAATGGACGGAAGACGGCGTGCGCATGATCGACCAAACGCGCCTGCCGGCCGAAGAGGTTTACCGCACCTGCCGTGATTATCGTGAGGTGGCGGACTGCATTCGCACCATGGTGATTCGCGGCGCGCCCGCCATTGGCGTGGCTGCGGCCATGGGCGTGGCGCTGGGGGTGCAGAACTCCGAAGCCGGCAGCGTGGCCGCGCTGCGCCAGGAATTTGAAATCATCGCCCAAACGATTTCGCAAACCCGCCCCACCGCGGTAAATCTTTTCTGGGCCGTCCAACGCATGCGCCAGGCCTTTGAGCGCGCCCTGACGCAGGAGGATGCCGTTGTCCCGGTTGTCACCGTAGCGCCGGGCTTTAGCCCGGCACCCGTAACCGCAGCGCCAGCCCTGCCCACCGGCAGCCCGGCAAGTGCCGCCCCTTCGCGCGGCTCAGGGCAGGCTCTAAAGGGCGGCGCTACAATCGCCGCACATCTTTCCCAAGTCAAATCCCGCCTGGTGGAAGAAGCCCAACGAGTGCTGGTGGAAGACATCGCCATCAACCAGGCCATGGGCCAACACGGCGCCGCGCTCTTGAAAGATGCCACCACGGTGCTGACCCACTGCAACGCCGGCGCCCTGGCCACCGGCGGTTACGGCACCGCTCTGGGCGTGATTCGCGCCGCGGTGGCGGCGGGCAAAAACATTCGCGTCTTCGCCGATGAGACCCGCCCCTTCCTGCAAGGCGCCCGCCTGACCGCCTGGGAACTTGCCCAGGACGGCATCCCCGTCACCCTGATTACGGACAACATGGCCGGACACTTCATGCACCAGGGCAAAATCCAGGCCGCCATCGTCGGCGCTGACCGCATCGCCGCCAACGGCGACGTGGCCAACAAAATCGGCACTTACTCCGTCGCCGTGCTCGCCCACGAGAACAAGATTCCGTTTTACGTGGCCGCGCCCCTTTCCACCCTTGACATGACCCTCGCCTCCGGCGATCAAATTCCCATCGAGGAGCGCTCCGCCAATGAAGTCACCCACCTCGCCGGCATCTCCATCGCCCCCCCGGATGTGGAAGCTCGCCACCCCGCCTTCGACGTCACGCCCAATCGCTACATCACCGCCATCATCACCGAGCGCGGCATCGCCCGCACGCCTTACACCGAATCCCTGAAAGCTCTCTTCGCCTGAGCCGGCGGTAAACCCGTCATTGTCATCCTGAGCGTAGCGAAGGATCCCTGCATTTTCCCCAATGGGATTGGATGGTTTTTTAACAAACCGTTAGCCCCCCCCAATTGTCATTCCGATCCGTCACCCGACGGAGAGAGCCTGTCCTGATCCCGCAAACGCGGGAGAAGGAAATCTCGCTCTGCCGCCCTCAGGCCGCTGGACGTTTGCCGCCATTGTCATTCCGATCCGTCACCCGACGGAGAGGAATCTGGCTCTGCCGCTCTCAGGCCGCTGGACGTTTGCCGCCAATGTCATTCCGATCCGTCACCCGACGGAGAGGAATCTGGCTCTGCCGCCCTCAGGCCGCTGGACGTTTGCCGCCAATGTCATTCCGATCCGCCACCCGACGGAGAGGAATCTGGCTCTGCCGCTCTCAGGCCGCTGGACGTTTGCGGCCATTGTCATTCCGATCCGTCACCCGACGGAGAGGAATCTGGCTCTGCCGCCCTCAGGCTGCTGGACGTTTGCCGCCAATGTCATTCCGATCCGTCACCCGACGGAGAGGAATCTCGCTCTGCCGCTCTCAGGCTGCTGGACGTTTGCCGCCAAATTTGATTTAATGCCGGGCGAGTAACCTATCAATAACAAGGTCGGAGAATCAGAGATGGCCAGGGCCAAACGTCCCGCAGTTCCGCGCGATGCCGAAAGCTACCAACAGGGCGAGGAGGTGAAGTGGAAAGTCAAGGTAGGTTTCCGCTCACGAACTGAACGAGTTTCCGCCAGTTTATTGATTCATCTTTACTGCAGAAGGTGGCGATAAACTCCTTGGTTAATTCCTTGTACGATCTGTCCCTTTCTTGTTTGAAAAGTTTATCGTGTTCCTCGCATCTGTAGCCTAATGGGTCAATCAAGTCCATATAGAGATCGCGGTCGCCTGAAATCAGGTTCCAGAAGCTCTGGCCTCCGATGTGAAGATACTCTCCATTGTTAACAGTCTTGAATTTGCCATAGCAGATGCCCAGGGTGGGCTGTAGCTGAACCTTTTTGTCGCGCTGCCTGATTACTTGGACCGCGCGCTTGAAGTTTTCCCTCAACGCCGCGTGCTGAGAGGAATTCCCCCAGTTTCGGCCTGACTTGACAGCGATTAGGTATCGTATCTTTTCCCTTACTATCTCGATGTCGATTCCTTCCGCACCAGACTTGTACCCGCCGCCAGTGTTCGCGCTTACGTAGACCGCTAGGTCCTCCAGGAATCCACCAAATGAACCCTCCTCCGAAGATGACAATCGAGCGTCGAGCAAAGCTGTCATCAAGTCGGCGGCGCGGTTGAGATTCTTAGCCCGAAAGAGGTACGGATTTTTGTTTCCGAGGAGCTGCGTTAGCTTTAGCTTCTTCAGACCTTCGATTCGCTTGAGATGGAACGAGTCAATGTTCTCGTTGACGTATTCCAAAATGAGTTTTCGAGTTTTCTGGTCCATTGTTAACAAATATTAGGGATTGATGACGTGTGATCGCATGAATAGGCTGGGAGTGTGGTGATTGGAAGCCCCGACTCTTCCTGAACCATTTGCCTTCGCTCGCCGCTCCCGGCTGGACGAGGCCGTGTCAACCCGTTTCCGCGCCAATTCGCAGAATTCAGGATTATGGTCAACGCCAATGTAATGGCGCCCCAACTGCTTAGAGGCCACGGCAGTTGTTCCAGATCCTATGAAAGGATCGAGGACAACGTCTCCAGGTTTCGTGAATAATTTGATGAACCAGGTAGGCAAGGAAATTGGGAATGCAGCACTATGGTTTGTATTGCCGCATTCCGTCGCCATGTGAAGGACGTTCGTTGGGTAAGCTTTGTCTCTGCCCACCCAGTGCGAAACGTTTTTGCCGAAACCACTTCCCACATGAGAGTTATCTCGTGTGCGGTCAGTCTCGCTTAGGTTTTTCAGCCGCGCAAGTCGCCAATCTCCCATGGGCACCATAACGGCGTCTTGATACATCGAGAATTTCCTCTGTTTGGTGAAGTGCAGACATCTCTCCCACGAATCCCTGAAACGATTAGGCCATTTTCCTGGATGGCAATTCTTTTTGTGCCAGATGTATTCTTCCGTCCAGAGCCATCCCCTTTTTCTCATTTCTAGAATTAGCTCGATGACGTAGGTGTGTCGCTCTCCGCCGACGACTATCTCTTTAATGTTTAGGACGAAGGACCCAGTTGGCTTCAACACTCTCTGCAATTCGTCCCCGATGGGCATGAACCACTCAACGTACTTATCCGCGCTAATACCCCCGTAGGTCTTTGATCGCCGGTCGGCGTAGGGAGGAGATGTAACCACCAAATCGACGGATTCTCGCCCGCATTTTTTGAGGGCTTGGGGGCAGTCTCCAAAAATGATCTGGTCGAGCCGGAGAGACATGTCGGAATGCAGATTAATGGAATCGCTTTGCGAAGTCAAACCCTGTTGGTCCATGTTTCCTCCTATGCAATTACTATCGGCTGGTTTTGACTCCGACTTGAGCAGCATAGCATGGCGCGAATCAAAAGCGAAACTCACAACGCGTCCGGGAAGCGCGCGGCCCGGCGGGCGGTTTCGTCTACCAGCGCAAGCAAAATAATAAGGGTGAAGAAGTGGGCGGCATCGTCCCGCACGTCACCCTCGAATCGATTGCCAACAACGAGCCGCCCAAAGAGGAAGTGTTGGTTGACCGGCCGGAGCGCGACAACAAAATCACGCGGGTGACGGGGGCGTTTTGCGTGGAAGGCACCATACCCACGCCAGTGGACGTAGGGGCGGGGCAGGGGGACCCCAGGTTTCGCGATGGGGCCCTGCCCTCCGAAAACGCGATGGAAAATTCGAAAATTCCGGATGCAAGAGAAGGCCAAACAGCGTTCACCGATCGCATGCTGGAAATATTGCGCAAGTCGCCCGTGCTGCGCCTGACCGGCAACAAGACTCTGGCCCTGAAAAACATCCGCCCACCTGCCAAGACTCTCTCGCTTTCCGCCGAAGCATTGGTGGATGCCACCGCGCACGGGCAAACACCGTCGCTGGCGGATGCCGTCCAGGAAGCGTCCGAAAAGAACGGCAAAATGCTGCCCCTCTCCGCCAAACCCGTCGCCCTGGCGTTCGGCCCTGAAAACGGCGCGGTCAGCGAGTCCCTGGTTTTCAACGCCGCCAAAGAAGCCTTTGCCAAAAACTATTCGCACTTGTACGTGATCGGCTTCGCCATCCAGCCCAACGCGCGCGAGCTGATCGAGAAGTGCAATGAGGTGGTGGGCATTGCCGCCACTTACATTCAAGCCACCCCTGACCTGCTGATGGGCGACTTGCTCAAGAACATGCGCAGCAGCCAGATTTTCAGCGTGTGCGGGCTGCCCGAAATCAAGATTCACAAAGTGGGGGAGGGGAGTGGCGCGGGCTCACGGACACCCGCCGCTGCCGCGGGATCACAGATTGCAGGTTCCAGATTTCAGATTGGGCAGTATCAAGTGGAATTATTGGGCCTGGACGTATTCGACCCCGTCACCATGGAAGTGGACCATCCCAAGGGAGACAACGTTCCCGCCTGGTTCCTAGACACCGATTACAACGGCCTCTGCTTCCACGTTTCGCAGGCATTCTTCCCGCGCACCAGCGCCTGGGACAATTTGAAAAAAGCGCTGAAGGGCGAGTACGAGGAGAGTGTGTGGGACCATTTGTCCGGAACCAAGAGCGCCCCCTTTGAGGTGGGCGAGCACCGGCAAATTGCCGTGAAGGTGATTGATGACCGCGGGAATGAGTTGATGGTGGTGGAGAAGCTGGCTTGAATGGGGAAATGCGTTGATGGTGGTGCAAAAGCTGTCTTGAATTTGGAATTTGGTGCGACGTGCCCCGACTCACACTTATTTGGAGCGGCGAACCCGATGCGCCACACCTATTTGCAGTCCAAGAGACTTCTTGCAGCCCGTCCCTTTTTTGCTATGCTGTTTACCGCAGGTGGACGGCCCGTATGGGCTGGCGTGAAAATGACCCCGAAAGGGGTCTTTTCATTTGGAGCGTTGGGCCCAGATTCCACGTGGTTTATTAAGAGTTCCGGATTCCGGATTCAAAATTCCGGATTCAACATTACCGTAGGAACGAGGAAATCGTCATGAAGTACCAGCGCTTCGAGCAATTGCCCGTTTGGCAGGCGGCGATTGACTTGGCAGCGCAAATGTATGAGTTGACGGCCAAGGCGGAATTCAAAAACCGTTACAGCCTGCGCGACCAGATTGAGCGGGCGGCAGTGTCTGTGTCCAACAATATCGCGGAAGGGTTTGAGCGCGGAACCAACCCGGAATTGCTTACCTTCCTATACATCGCGCGCGGATCGGCGGGAGAAGTGCGATCCATGCTTTGCCTGATGGGAAAGATTCCGCTATTTTCCGGTCTGGAATCTGACATTTTCAATTTGAAATCACGAGCGGAAAGCATTTCCAAGCAGTTGGGCGCGTGGATCCAATCCCTGCTGAATTCCGGAATGAAAGGGCAGCGGTATGTGACCGACAAAGTTCGAGTGGGAGACCAAAAGAAGGTTGACCGCGATGAATTCCTGAAGAAGCTGGAGCGGATTCGCAGCGGCACTGAGAGCGGCAGCCATGAGGCTTGACTTGGAATTTGCGCTCTTGCCCGTTTTGAATCTTGAATCCGGAATTTTATCGCATCTGGAATCTTGAATCCGGAATTTTGAATTTGGAATTTCCCAAACGGCGGGCACTGAGGATCACCAAGATTTGCGGCCTGAACGCAAGACCACAGAGAGATAAAGAAGCAACCCCAAGAAAACCATGAGCAGCTACGAAGTCTCCCAACCCATTCTGAACTCGCCCTACGCGGAACCAAAACACTACTGGTACATCCAGGAAGGTGAAGCCCCCACCCAGCGCGAGGGCCGCCGCCGCGCCGTGGTCTGGCCGCCGCGCGACCAAAAAACGCCGTGGGATTTATCGGACGGCACGCTCACCCCCTCGCCCGAATACCCGTCCGCCTTCGAACTGGCATTAGTGAACTTGATTCGCAAGCGCGTGCAAGCCTGGAAGGCGGCGGACTATCCCGGCGTGACTCGAACGACGCTCGAACTCCTGCATTGGTGGCAGCGCGATGGCCGCGAAAAGCGCTTGTTCTACGCCCAAATCGAAGCCGCCGAAACCATCATTTTCCTTGTCGAGGCCCGGCAGGATTTCCTTCAAGGCATCGCCATTCCCCGCGACGAGCCGGGCGACTTTGTAGCGCCGGGCTTCAGCCCGGCAGATGCTGCCCTCCCGATTATATCGGGACAGGTTCCGGGCGGCTCTACAACAGCCAGTTCAAGAGCCGTTACGATGGCCGACCGAAAAGGCTTCTTGCGTTACGCCGCCAAGATGGCCACCGGCTCGGGCAAAACCACCGTGATGGGCATGCTCGCCGCCTGGAGCATTTTGAATAAAGTGAATGACCGTGGCGATGCCCGCTTCTCCGACGTGGTTCTGGTGGTCTGCCCCAACGTGACCATCCGGCGCCGGCTGCGCGAGCTTGACCCCGAAGAGGACGAAGCCAGCTTGTACCGGACACGCGATCTTGTTCCCCATCACTTGATGCCGCTCCTCACTCAGGGCAAAGTGCTGGTAACCAACTGGCACGTTTTCGAGCCGCAAACCGTGCAGGTGGGAGGAGTTTCCGCCAAGGTCAATAAATCCGGCGTGGCGGTGCGCACCACGCAAACCATCCGCATTGGCGTTAAGACCACCACGGCGCGCGGCTCGCGTTACTTGACGCAGGAGGAATTTGAGCGGCAAGTGGCGGCGGGAATGCTCACCGTGATTCCGGGAACGGAAAAGCGCGATGCGGGCGGGAATCTGGAGCGCGTGCAGGTGGATTCCGTTCGCCATGTGAAGAGTGATACCGCGCTGGTGAACGACGTTCTGGGGCGCGAAGTGGGCGGAAAACAAAACATCCTGGTGATGAATGACGAGGCGCACCACGCTTATCGCATCAAGCGCGAAGAAAAAGACCCCGAGGAAGGAGAAGTATTCGACGACGAAAATTCAGCCGAGGATTATTACAAGGAAGCAACCGTCTGGGTCGAGGGCCTGGACCGCATCCACAAACTGCGCGGCATCAACTTCTGCGTCGATCTTTCGGCTACGCCCTATTTCCTGGGCCGGGTGGGCCGGGAGACCAACAAGCCTTTTCCGTGGGTGGTGAGCGATTTTGGTTTGATTGATGCCATCGAATCCGGCCTGGTGAAGATTCCCCAATTGGCAGTGCGGGACACGACGGGCGAGGAAATTCCGGGCTACCTAAACATCTGGAAATGGATTATGGAAAAGCTCACCCCGAAGGAGCGTGGTGGCAAGCGCGGCAGTCCGCAGGTGGAAGCCATTTTGAAATGGGCGGACATGCCCATTACGATGTTGGGTGGCTCCTGGGAAGCTCAACACGAGATTCAGGCCAGAGAGGGTGTTGACCCCCGGCCACCGGTTTTTATCCTGGTTTGCAAGACGACGCAACTCGCCAAAATCCTATACCAATGGATCGCGGAGAATAAAAGTCCCGCAGGCCTCCCGCCCTGCAAAGTTACGGGATTTCGCAACCGCAATGGCCGCATCAACACGATTCGCGTGGATTCAAAAGTGGTGCACGAAACCGATACCGGCGAGGCCAAAGACGATGAATCGCGCTGGATGCGCTTGACGCTCGATACGGTGGGCAAGATGGGGTGGCCGGTGGACCGGCAGGGGCGCGCGATTTATCCGGAGGGTTTTGAGGAGTTGGCGAAGAAACTCGAAAGGCCGCTGCACCCGCCGGGGCGCGACGTGCGTTGCATTGTGAGCGTCGGCATGTTGACCGAGGGCTGGGACTGCAGCACGGAGACGCACATTATCGGGCTGCGCCCTTTTATGTCGCAACTGCTGTGCGAGCAGGTGGTGGGCCGGGGTTTGCGACGCGCCAGCTATGAGTTGGGGCCGGATGAAAAATTTACTGAGGAAGTGGCGCAGGTGTTTGGCGTTCCGTTTGAAGTGATACCGTTCAAGGCCAACCCACAGGGCGCCGCCCCTCCGCCACCCAAGCGGCATCACATTCACGCCATTCCGGGCAAGGCCGGGTTTGAGATCCGGTATCCGCGTGTCGAGGGTTACACGCAGGCGATTCGCAATCGCGTGACCGCGGAGCCGTGGGGCAGTGTGCCGCCCCTGGTGCTGCTGCCGGACAAGATTCCGCCCGAAGTGGAAATGAAAGGACTGACCGTAAATGATAAGGGACGTTTGAGCTTGAGCGGGCCGGGCGCGCTGCGCGGCGTGAGCTTGGCTGAGTTCCGCGCCCAACACCGCGAACAGGAGTTGATTTTTGATCTGGCGCGCGCCTTGACCAGCGATTACACCGCCCAGGGACATTGCACGGTTCCGGCTCAGGCGCTCTTTCCACAACTGGCCGCCATCGTTCGCCGCTATATCGGCGAGAAAGTGCATGTGCATCCGCCCGCGGAAGTGATCGACCTGTTGCTGGCACCGTACTATGGTTGGGTGATTGAACGATTGCTGGAAGCGATTCGCCCGGACACCTCGCAGGGTGAAGCGCCCGAGGTTCCGAGGTATGAATCGAATCGCGGACCGGGCTCGACCGCCGACGTGGACTTCTGGACCAGCCGCGATGTGCGCGAGGTGAATCGAAGCCATCTGAACTATTGCGTTGCGGACACCGCGAAATGGGAACAGTCAGCGGCTTATTACATTGACACGCATGGATCCACCCATGCTTTTGTGAAGAATTCCGGGCTGGGCTTCGCCATCCCCTACCTGCACAACGGGCAGATGCACGATTACGTCCCGGATTTCATCGTGCGGCTTAAGGGCGAGGCGCCGAAGTTTTTGATCCTTGAAACCAAGGGCTACGACCCGCTTGCGGAGGTTAAACGCGCGGCCGCTGAACGCTGGGCCGCGGCGGTGAATGCCGACGGAAGCTACGGGCGCTGGCATTACGCCGTGGCCAAAAAAGTCTCAGAGATCAAAGGCATCATCGCCGCAGCCGCCCAGATTGATTAGCTCGATGGCCTGTTTCATTTTCTCCGAGTCGCCCGGTGGAGACGGGCCTTATTATTTATGATATAATAACTACATATATAACTCTTTCACCCCAGCCCGAAAACCGTCACAAGCGTCACATGGGTCACAAGAGTAACACTCTTCTCAATCTGTTTGAAAATAAGGAATTTACTTCCCGTTTTTTCCTTCAGAATATTTCGCCATGGCCTTTTTTGTCCCTTTTTGCCCCAGCGCACTGAGCCCATCAGCCTGAGTCCCTACTCGTATCTCAGCGCCACAATGGGATCCAGTCTGGAAGCTTTCAGGGCCGGCCACAAGCCAAAGAAAAGTCCGATGCCGGTGGCCACCACGAAGCCGGTCACCACGGACCAGAGCGGAACTCGGGAGGGAAGCGAAGGAACGAAGGTGCGGATCATCAAACTGAAGAGCCAGCCCACCATGATGCCGATCACCCCGCCGGAGCCGGTCAGCGTCATCGCCTCAAGCAGGAATTGCCAACTGATGTCGCTGCGGCGCGCGCCAATCGCCTTGCGCACGCCAATCTCGCGCGTCCTTTCGGTGACAGAGACCAGCATGATGTTCATCACGCCAATGCCGCCCACCAGCAATCCAATGGAAGAAATCACCACCATCACCAGCGCCACCGTCCCAATGATTTCGCGGAACTGAGTGATTAAAGAGTCGGCGGTGGAGATGCCGAAGTTGTCGGGGTCCGACGGCTTCACGTGGCGCCGCCGGCGAAGCACTCCGGTCACTTCGTCCACGGCCTGGTCCACCATGCCCGGACGGGCCAACACGTTCAGAAAATTGTCGCGAGCCAGCGGATAATATTTCTTGTAGGTGTTATAGGGAATGAAAACGTCCCGGTCGTCCGGATTGTCGCCCACCAGGCCCTTGAATTTCTCCGTGGTGCCGATGACCTCGAACGCATGCCCATCCACCTGGATGGTTTTGCCCACCGGGTCGCCATAGGGAAAGATTGTTTCCACCACATTGGCCGCGATCACCGCAACGTCGCGGCGATGCCGGTCGTCGGTATCGGTAAAAAACCGGCCGTCGGCAAGCGGCACGTTGGCGATGCGCAGGTGGTTGGAAGTAACGCCGAAGAATTGCGCGTCCTGCATGTCGCGCCCCTTATAGTGGACGGAAGAGGGAGGAAGTCCAAAGGGCCCTAATTCTCTGAAAATGGCCACCGAGACTTCCTCGACGGCGGAACATTGTTCCTCAATGGCCATCCCGTCCTCGTAGGAGAGGGGTTTGCGCAGGCGCTCTTCCCGCGTCAGGCGATGAGGCGTGCCGAGTTGCAACTTGTAAATCCACAAGGTTCGAGTGCCGAATTGCTCGGCGGTTTGCACCAACTGTTGATCGAGTCCGGCGATGATCGAGGCGACTGCAATCACGGTGGTGGTCCCGATCAGCACACCCAGTACGGTGAGAAAGGAGCGGAATTTGTGCGTCCTGAGCGTATCGAAAGCGAGCCAGAGATTTTCGAGAACGCTGTGCCGGTAGCCGGCCATATCATTTCTCCGTGCGTAAAGCCTCAATAGGATCGAGGCGTGCCGCCTGGCTGGCGGGATAGATGCCAAAAAAAAGTCCGACCGCAGTGGAAAGGGTGACGCCAACGATAACCGCGCTCAAGGGAACAGAAGCCGTGAAGACCATCGCGATTAATCGCGCAATGACGATGGCCAACAGGACGCCCAATACTCCTCCCGTTGCGGACATTACTCCGGCCTCGATCACAAACTGCCACAGGATGTCGGTGCGTCGCGCTCCCAGGGACTTGCGGATCCCGATTTCATGGGTGCGTTCGGTCACGCTGGCCAGCATGATATTCATGATGACGATCCCGCCCACCACCATGAATACCGCCACCACTCCGATAGTTACGGCAAAAATTGTGCCAGTAAGGCTTTTCCATGCATCCATCAAAGTATCGGAGGCGTTGATGCCAAACGTGTCGTCCTCGTGGTAGGGCACGTGCCTTCGAGCCCGCATCATGGCGCGGACTTCGTCCTCAAGCTCCATCATGTGTTTCGAGTCGGGCGCTTTGATAAAGACCAGCAATTGCGGACGCGCCATGAAGGCATTCCGGAAAGCAGTGAGGGGAATCATCACAAAATTATCCTGGCTTATTCCGAAGGTGGTGCCCACCCTGTCCGCCACGCCGACCACGCGGAAGGGTTGGCCGGCCACGTTGATCTCCTGACCGAGGGTATCGATTCCGGGAAAGAACTTATCCACCAGGTCCTGCCCGATAAAGCACACGTGGGAGTTATGATTGTAATCCTGCTCGGTGAGGTAGCGGCCCTCCACCACTTTTTCCCGGCCAATGTCCACATGGCTGGGTGTCACACCCATCAGATTGACTTCGTCAATGCTTAACCCTTTGTAGCGTGCCTCAGGGTTGGGCTGCAACTGCGCGATCGCGCTAATGGCCTGATAGCCGGGCAGGCTCTCTCGCAGAAACTCGTAGTCGTCAAGGCGAATGGGTTGGTTTCTCCGCAGGGCTTTGAGCATCGCTTCGAAGCCTTGCGCCCATTTGAATTGGTACAGGACGAATGTGTTGGCCCCAAGGTTGGCGACCTTGGTGGCAATGTAAACGTTCATGCCGTTGACTATGGACATCACCACAATCAAAGTGGTGGTGGCGATGACCACGCCCAACAGGGTAAGGAATGAGCGCATTTTGTGGGCGCGGAGCGCTTCCAAGGCAATCCAAAAAGCTTCGCGCGCCGTTGCCCATGCGTTCATGTGCTGGCCCTCCCGTGCCTCCAGCCTTTGGGTAGGCGCCTGAGTTTGGGAAAAAACCGCCACGAATTCTTCTCCTCCGTTGGTGTTTTAACGGATGCCCATTCGACGAACAGGCGTTTGACATGCCTTCGGGTTGAGGGGAAAGGCCCGGCCGTTTCACAGTCCGGCGCTTAAGGCAGACCATATGCCCGTAATCATTTTACCACTTGGGAAACAGATGGAACTGACAATGTGGACCGGCCCTCTCACCGAGAGCCTACATTAGGCTGTTTTTATTCGTAACGCAAGGCCACAATGGGGTCAAGCCGCGCCGCTTTCAAGGCGGGCCACATACCGAAGAAAAGTCCTATGCCGACGGCAACCACAAATCCTGAGACGACTGACCACAATGGAACGCTGGAAGGCCAGTCGATGGCGTGAAGGGCGAAGCTGACGAGGTAGCCGCCTAGTATCCCCATCGTCCCACCGATTCCCGTCAGAGTCATCGCCTCCAGGAGGAACTGCCAACTGATATCGCTGCGCCGCGCGCCCACGGCTTTGCGCACTCCGATTTCGCGTGTCCTTTCTGTGACGGAGACCAGCATTATGTTCATCACGCCGATGCCGCCCACCAACAGACCGATGGAAGAAATCACCACCATCACCAGCACCACCATGAACATAAACTGGCGAAACTGCTGAATAATGGAATCGGCCGACGAGATTCCGAAATTGTCCTTTTCGCCCGGCTTCACGTGGCGGCGGCGGCGCAGAACGTTGCCGATTTCCTCCATGGCCTGGTCCAGTTTCCCTTGGTAGGCCTGCGCCAGCAGGAAGTGCTCTTTTTGATTGGGGTACATTTTCTTGAAAGTGAAGTAGGGGATCTTCACTACGCGGTCGTTCCCGTTGTCGCCGAGGAACGCTTTTCGTTTGGCCAGAGTCCCAATCACCTCATAGGGATCTCCATTCACGGTAATGCTCTTGCCGATGGGATCCACGTGATCGAAGAAGCGTTGGACGACGTCGGCCCCGATCACCGCCACGTTGCGCCGGTGCAGATCATCGACATCCGTAAACAACCGTCCATCCACCAGCTCATCGTTGATCACGGCGAAGTCATTGGCCGTGGCACCAAGAAAATTTGCGTCCAAAATCTCTTTGTCTTTGTATTTGACGATAGGGTTCGGCCCCCAGACAAAAATCTCCACTGCGGTCGCCTCGACCGACGGGCATTCGTCCTGGATGGCCTTTCCATCTTCATAGGTCAGCGGCTTGCGCATCCTCTCTTCCTTGGAGAGACGCCCGAAGTGAATGCCGGGTTCCCATTTGAAAATGTAGAGGGTACGGCTACCGAATCCCTTCGCCAAATCCACAAATTGCTGGTCGAGGCCGGCGAAAACCGATGCCACCACGATGACACAAAAGGTGCCGATCAACACTCCGAGGACGGTGAGGAAAGAACGGACCTTGTGGCTGCGGATGGTATCGAGGGCCAGCAGGAGATTCTCACGAATGTTGTGGCGAGGAGTGATCATCCTTAAGTCTCCGTGCGCAAAGCCTCGATCGGGTCCAGCCTGGACGCTTTGCTGGCGGGATAAATGCCGAAGAACAGTCCAACGAAACTGGAGAGTCCCAGTCCGACCACCACCGCGCTGGTGGGGACGGTGGATGGCCACCAGAGCGTATCCACGAGCTTACTGATGCCGGCCGCGCTCAGGAGACCGAGAAGTCCGCCGAGCGCGGCCATCACGACCGACTCAACCACAAATTGGGTCAGGATGTCGCGACGGCGCGCGCCCAATGACTTCCGAATACCAATTTCGTGGGTGCGCTCGGTGACGCTGGCCAGCATGATATTCATGATGACGATGCCTCCCACCACCATGAAAATCGCCACCACGGCAATCGTGCCGAAAAAGATCTGCCCCGTTAGCTGGTTCCAGGCGGACATGATCGTGTCCGCGCCGTTGATGCCGAACGTATCGGTTTCCTTGTAGGGAACATGGCGGCGGGCACGCATCAAGGCGCGCACTTCATCCTCTAGCTCCGGCATCTGGGTCCCATTCCAGGCCTGAACGCTGACCGCCAGTTGCGGTCTGGCCACGAAAACTTTGGCAAAGGTCGTCAAGGGAATCTGGAGAAAGTTGTCCTGACTCTGCCCGAAGGTGGTGCCGATTTTCTTTGCCACCCCGACCACCAGAAAAGGCTGGCCACCGACGGTGATCTCCTTCCCGATGGGATCGACATTGGGGAAAAACGCGTTCACCAAATCCTGGCCGATGAAGCACACCGCCGCGCTATGCGAGTAGTCGGATTCGCTGATGAAGCGCCCCGACTCCACTTCCGCCTGCCCGATATTGATCATGCTTGGGGTGACGCCGGTCATGCCTGTATCTTCGATGTTGTGTCCTTTGTAGCGGATGTCCGGGGGATTACCCATCCATGAATCGGCGCCGATCATCTTGTAATCGTGAATGTTTTCCTTGAGGAATTCATAATCGTCCATACGAATCGGCCGATTGCGCCGCCGCGCTTTCAACCATTCCTCATCACCCTGCGCCCACTGGAATTGATGGACGATAAAGACATTGGCGCCGAGATTGGCGATGTGGGTGGCAATGTAAAGGTTCATTCCATTCACCACGGACATCACCAGGATCAGCGTAAAAGTGGAAATCACCAAACCCAGCAGGGTCAGGAAGGAGCGCAGTTTGTGGGTGCGCAAGGCGTCGAGGGCGATCCAGAACGCTTCGCGCGCAGTGACCCACACACCCGCGAAATGCTTGCGCGCGGGGGCGCCTGCTTGAATCAGGGGTTGTGCCTGGCTGAATGCGGCCACGGTGTCTCCTGTTTGGTGCTACCGCACCCGCTCATCCTGAAACACCTTGCCATCGCGAACGTGGATGATGCGGTGGGCGCGGGCCGCGATATCGTGCTCGTGGGTCACCAGGACAATGGTGTTGCCGGCCTGCTGCAATCGATCGAAGAGATTCATAATTTCCACGCCGGTTGCCGTGTCCAGGTTTCCGGTGGGCTCGTCGGCCAGTATGATGGACGGACTGTTGACCAGGGCCCTCGCCACGGCGACGCGTTGCCGTTGTCCTCCGGAAAGTTCATTGGGCTTGTGATTCATGCGGTCGGCAAGATCCACCTTGCGCAACGCGTCCTCCGCCTTCTCTCTGCGCTCCAGGGCCGGCGTTCCATTATAAATAAGCGGAAGCTCAACGTTGTGCAATGCGGTGGCGCGAGCGAGCAGGTTGAAAGTTTGAAAGACGAATCCGATTTCTTTGTTGCGGATATAAGCCAGCTCATCGTCGGAGAGTTCGCTCACCAGACGTCCGTTGAGCCAGTATTGGCCCCTTGTGGGGGTGTCGAGGCAACCGATCAAATTCATCAGGGTGGATTTGCCCGAGCCTGACGGGCCCATGATGGCCACGTATTCGCCCCGGTTGATCTGGAAGGAGACTCCGCACAAAGCATTCACCTGGATGGCGCCCATTTCGTAGGTTTTCCAGAGATTGTCGGTCCGGATCATCACTCCATCGGGAGGCGTGTAGGTTTCTTGAATGAACGGAGCAACTTGTGATCCCATCGGCGTCTTGTAATCCTTCCCGGGAGGCGTCTGTACGGATGGGCCTCGCGGTAACTGAGGCGGAACGAGAAGGCGAAGGTGCGGTCCGAATGGCCCTGACGTTCCACCTTAACTCTACATCTTCATCCAAGGCCTAAGACGAGGCGCCCGGGTTAGCTCCGGCGGCCGGCGTTTTTTCAATGGTGACCTTGGTGTTATTTTTTAGCGTCCGCAACACCTGGTAGCTTCCCGTCACGATCTCGTCGCCGGGCTGGATGCCCTTGGTAACTTCTACATCGGTGGATCCCATGATGCCCGTCTCCACCCGGACGAATTTGGCGATGCCTTTTTGCACCACGAACAACCCCTGAATTTCTTCCTTCTCCTTCTCCCTTTCTTTGGCGGTCATCTGTGAATTCTCGGCCGCCATCGTCTTGCCACCCGAACCCTTGGGCTGATCTTCCAGTTCGCGTTGGGTTCGAATGGCCAGCGCCTGGATGGGGACGGTGACAGCGTTCTGGCGGGTGGCGGTGGTGATTTTGGCCGTGGTGGAAAGGCCGGGGCGCAGACCGGGCGGAGGATTGACCAACGTCACCACTACCTTGAAATCCTTGGCTTCCTCGTTGCTGGTGGTGCTCGATGTGGCGGTCTGCCCGGTGCTTCGGCTCACGGCGCTTTGGCCGATTTCGGTTACTTTGCCTTTAAACGTCTTGTTGGGAACTGCATCGATGGTCACGTCCGCCGGTTGGTCCAGCTTGATGTTGATGACGTCGGTTTCATCCACCATTACTTCCGCGGTGACCACCGACATGTCCGCAATCTGGAAAAGGACGCTGCCCACCTGGTTCTGAATCCCGGGCACGACGTTCTCACCCAGATGCACGGGCAAGGAAGTGATAATTCCATTCATGGGGGAGGAATAGATGGTCTGGGCGAGCAGATTGTCATAGCTCATCAATTGAGCTTTGGCCTGTGACACGCGCGCCTGTGACATTTCCTGGTTCGAGACAGCCTGCTGGGCTTGGGCCCGGGCCTGCTCGAGTTGCGACTGGGAGGACTGAACGGTCGCCTTGGCCACTTCGTAATCGCTCAAGCGAGTCTCGAAATCTTGTGGAGCGAGCAACTGGTCTTTCAGGAGTTGTTGGCCGCGCGTATAGGTGTCTGTCGCCTGTTTGAGCTTTACCTGAGCCTGAGCGAGATTGGCCTGGGCGGTGTTCAGGGCCGCTTTGGTAGACTCGACATTGGCTTGCTGCGCTGCCAGATCGGCTTCATTCGTCCTGATGGCGGCCCGTTGGCCATCGACTCCGGCGGTCTGTTGTACATCTTCCGTGCGGAGCAGGAGTTGACCTTTTTTGACCTGGTCGCCCTCGTGCACCAGCAGTTCCACAATCTTTCCCATCGAGTTGGCGTTCACATTGGCCAAATCCTCGGGAGGCGGCTTGATTTGGCCGGAGGCGGTCACCACGGAGGAGATATCCTGCCGTCCGACTTTGGCGGTCTGGACGGCAACCACTCCCCGCTTGCTCCACGCAATGGCGAACACGACCAAACCGACCAGAACAATCGCGGCCAAACCGAGAAGGATAATTTTCTTCTTCGACTTCTTTTTTCCCTTTCCATTGCGCGGCAACATTCCGCCCGGCGACGTTACACCTGACATGCTTTGTTCCTCCGTTCTTCCCAATTCCAATTCAGTAGTTTGTGCCATGCCCCATGCTCCTCAATGCGCTGGCGTTGTCAGTCCGATATCAGCAATCGCCAAAGGGTTGCCTCCGAATTTGCCGCCCATTATCCTTTTCCAAATTTCAAGAGCGGGAAAGATCCCTGTGCTCCTGAGTGCAGACCCCCGCTCGCATACCCATCCACTAACATATACGATGGTCGCCCCCCAAAAGTTTCCTTAAAAAATGTCAGGGATTTTTTGAGTACGGCTCCAGCAGGGCTTTATGAGTGAAGAAACCAAAACCTCCAGCAAAAACACTGCAAGCCGCTTGGGCTTGATCTCAAAAACGCCGGGCGGGAGGACGCTTCGGTTTTGCCCAGCGCGCGTACCGGGCACCGCCAAGAATCCCGGCTTATGACTCCGCCCGCAACGGCAGTTGCTTCCCTCAGCCAGACATCAGTCTGACTCACTCCCCTGCCGGTTAGACTCCCCGCCCTTCAATTTGGTTGTTATTATATTCGTTTTTTGTGCGCTTACAAGAGGAATTCGTAGGGGCCACGTGCGCGGTGGGTGCGCGCCCATTCTTTCGCAGGGTGAAGGGCGCTAACCCGGACCAAGGCGTGTCTCGCGCTTTGTAAGAATTCGAGCGGTGAGCCACCATTTTTCAGTAAACCGCATCGCATGGGGTGTCGGGAGTGGGGTCTACTCTCAGTTAAGAATCGTTTTTGGGCGGTTGCATGATCGCCCTGGGCGAACGAGCTTGACATTCCAGAACTTGAAACATAGAATCTCAATCATCAGCCGTGCGCTTCTTTGTGGAGAAGTGTAGGGCGGGGCGGTTATATGTCATCTCGATCTTTCAGGTATGGATGGTTGGGCCTTTTGATCCTTGCCTCGGCCTTGGGAAGCCTTCTCAGCAATTCAATTCAAGCCGTTCCCGCCAAGAAGGAGAAGAAGGAGAAATCCGACAAATCTGAACGGCGCAGGAAGTTAGCGGCACAAAGAGAGAATGAAAGCGCCTACAAGAAATGGATTTCAGAGGAAGTGCCTTACATCATCACCGATGAAGAAAAGAAGGCGTTCAAGAATTTAAGCACAGATGATGAGAGGGAGCAGTTCATTGAAGCCTTCTGGGAGCGTCGCAATCCCAATCCCGGCACCCCTGAAAACGAATTCAAAGAAGAATACTACCGGCGCATCGCCTACGCCAACGAGCACTTCGCCTCGGGCATCCCCGGCTGGAAAACGGACCGCGGGCGGATTTACATCATGTACGGTCCTGCCGATGAGGTCAATTCTCACCCCAGTGGCGGAACGTATGTGCGGCCTCAGGAAGAAGGTGGGGGCGAAACGGCCACCTACCCGTGGGAGACTTGGCGGTACCGATATATCGACGGAATCGGCACTAACATCGAGCTTGAATTTGTCGATCCCACCATGACCGGGGAATACCATTTGACCATGGATCCCGGCGAAAAAGACGCTTTGCTGCACGTGCCGGGCGCGGGCTTGACGGATATGGAAGCCATGGGCATGGCCTCCAAGACCGATCGGTTCACTCGCACCGACGGCATGACGATCGGGCAGGCGATGGGTGGCACGCCTGAAAGCATGAACGAATTCACCCGCCTCGATCTCTTTTCCAAAATCTGGAAGCCCCCCGCCGTAAAGTTTAAGGACATGCAGGCCGTGGTTCTGGCCAAGCTATCCTCCAACCTTTTACCCTTTGATGTGCGCACCGATTTCGTTCGCATCACGGATGATACCGTCCTGACTCCAATCACCATTCAGGTGGCCAACCGCGACCTCCAGTTCACCAATAAGAGCGGAGTGATGCACGCCGTGTTGGACATTTATGGCCAGTTGAGCCAATTGAGCGGGAGGTTTGTCACCTCCTTCGAGGACCAGGTGGTCCTGGATGTTCCGGAAGACCAATTCCAGCATTATTCTGACCTCAAGTCGGTATACCAAAAGGCGCTCCCTCTTCGCCACGGTCAATACAAGATCAGCGTGGTGGTAAAAGACGACACCACCGGCCGGATGGGGACGATTGACCTGGGTATCCACGTGCCTGAATACGATGAGGAAAAGCTCGGCAATAGTTCACTCATTCTCGCTGACCTTATCCAACCCCTCCCCACCAACCAGGTGGGCACAGGCCCCTTTGTGATTGGGAGCACCAAAGTCCGGCCCAGTGTGAACCGGACGTTTAATCGCGATCAAAAAATGGGGATCTACCTCCAAGTCTACAATCTGGGTCTTGATCCACAAACGCACCGGGCGAACGTGAATGTGGTTTACGATATCACCAAAGACGGCAAGACGATTCTCAATCAGCCCGAGGACGCATCCAAATTGGCCAACTCAGGTCAGCAGACCACCTTGGAAAAGACACTGAACCTGCAGCCGCTTCAGCCCGGCAAATACGTTGTGCAAATCAAGGTGACGGACAACATCAAGAAGCAAAGTATTTCTCCCACCGAGTCTTTTGAGGTAAAGTAGAAGTCTTGGGCCAGGTTACAAGGGCCAGACGCCTCTGGCAACATCGAGCGGAGAGCGATGAATGCGGAATGGAAAAGCGAGTATGAAAAGAAGTCTTGACTCGCGAAACGCCGGCTGGCGATTGATGGGGGCGACCCTGGCGGCCGTTTTTTGCCTCACTCCGGTCTGGGTGCGAGGCGCGGATTACGGCCGAGTGCTCGGAAGCGTCCACGATGCACAAGGCAATCCGCTGATGGGCGCCACTGTCCTGATTATCGGCCCTGTGTTCGGCGCGGCAAGCTCTCTGCCACCCAGCATCGACCGGATTCTAACCGACGCCAAAGGCAAGTTTATCGCAGAACGCCTCCTGCCAGGGTGGTATTCCCTCCGCGTCACTTCGCCTACGCGGCTTCCCGCCCAGCGCAACAGAATTCATGTGGAAGCAGGGCAAACAGCGCTGGAAAAATTTGTCTTGAACGACATTTTTGCGCCCGTCCATTTTCAGCTTCCCCCGGCCAACCTGACCACCTGGGGCGACGACTGGAAGTGGGTTTTGCGGACTTCTGCGAGTACACGCCCCGTGATGCGCTTCCACGAGGAAACTCCGCAGACCACCGCAGATGCTTTTAAGCCGCCTTTGCCGGCCAGCCAACACTTAATCGGCATGATGCCGGGCTCGACCCGGCGGGAAGCCCTTGAGGATGACCCGGGGTTGGGAAGCGTCTTGGCTTATCTCCGACCTATCTCGGAGGACACTGACCTGCTGGTGGCTGGCGAAATGTCGGCCGACGGCTCCCTCGCATCTTCCCTCGCCACCGCCCTAAGGAAGAACATCTTGAAGGGCAATCCTGAAGAGCTTTCGTTGGTGGTTCACCAGTTGAACCTTGGAGATGGCGTGCCTTTGGTAATGGGAGGAGGCAACCGCGGAGGTCAAGCCCAGGCCCTGGTAGCCAGTTACTCCCACACGCGAAAAATTTCCGATTCGGTCACGGTAACCAGCGGAGTTGAACTTGATTATTTAAACGCCGCTTCGGATGCCATGACTGCCAGCCCCCACGTTGAAATAGAATATCAAGAGAGCTCCGCCAACACCCTGGTCTTTCGCTACGGAATTTCGCCGGAAGAAGGCGACAGCACGCTGCTCGAACGAGTGGGCGACCTGAACGCATTCCCCCGGGTAACTTTGAGTGGCAATCGCACCCAACTTGAGAAATTGAACCATGCCGAATTCAGTTTCGATCGCAAACTGGGGAAGACTTCGCGGGCCGAGCTTGCCGCCTACCATGATGACATTGAAAACACCGCCGTTTGGGGAGTAGGCGGGCCCCGGGCGTTGGCGTCTCTGGCCGGCAGTTTCCTTCCCAATGCCCATATTAACGGTGTGACCCTCAACGCAGGCCAGTATCAGTCCTCCGGTATCCGCGCCGCATACGTTCGCGAGTTCGGCAGTCGTGTGGAAGCCGCCGTGGTCTACACATCGGGAGACGCCCTGGTGGTGAGGTCTTCGCAGTCACCCTCCGCAGTTGCCAATGAGAAACTTCGCGAGGCTCTTTCTGTGAACCGCAGCCAATCTGTGGCGGGTAGAGTCACGGCTCGAATCCCCGTCACCAGGACTCAAATTATAGCTTCCTATCAGTGTATACAAGGCGGGCGCGTGACTGGTCTCGACCCTTATGGGCAAGCCAGTATTCAAATGGAGCCCTACCTCGGATTCCAGATTCGTCAACCTCTTCCCACGCTGGCATTTCTCCCTGCGCACATTGAGGCGCTGGCTGACTTCCGCAACCTACTGGCGCAAGGCTATTCGCCGGTTTCCCAATCGGGCGACCAGTTGATCCTCACACCCGTTTACCGCAGCTTCCGGGGCGGTTTTTCAGTTCAGTTCTAATTGCGCAGATCATTTCTCATGCGAGGATTAGGTAACACGCGGGCACTGCTTAGGCAGTGGGAAGTGCCGTGTGCCTTTGGCTTAAGGAGATGCAACCCCCACATGCCATTCATAGTTACAATATTTTGAAGATTAGATTTAAATTTTCATATAGAATTTTGAGTGGACCCAGGATTTGATCCAAGTAATTGAAAACAATTGGATTAAAAGTTGAAACTGAAACAAGAACTGGAATTATACTTGCACAGAGATTAAAGGTGTAGGTGTGCGCCCTACGCATGATCGGGTAGTAGACCAATGACAGGGATACTCAAAGCCCGTTTTGCCACCGTCCTGCTGGCGCTGCTCAGTTTGGGACTAGTGATTTTGAGCGCCATAAATTTCCGCCAGCGCAGCGTGTATCAATTGCCGGGGGATGGCGTTTCCTGGATTGATTCACACGGGATCGTACAGGCGTGGATTGTGGATCCCGGCGGGCCGGGTGAGCGTGCCGGCATCCATGAAGGCGACGTCCTTTCGGCCATCAATGGCATCCCTATCGCGCGTGCCGAGGACGCCTACCGGATTGTTTACTCAAGTGGTGTTTGGACGCAAGTTACTTACAACCTGGAGCGCAGCGGCGAAAAATTTGAAACCACGCTGGTTACAGTTCCGCAAGACAATTCAAAGTCAGCCCAACAATACCTGGAGCTGATCGGGCTGCTTTACCTGTTTATCGGCGCCTTCATCCTGATGCGCCGCTGGTCCGCGCCCAAGTCGCTGCACTTTTATTCGTTTTGCCTGGCGTCATTTGTCCTTTACACCTTTTCATTCACGGGCAAGCTGAACGGGTTTGATTCCACCATTTATTGGTTGAACGTGGTGGCATGGTGCCTGCAACCGGCCCTTTTTCTTGACTTCTGCATGCGATTCCCGCAGCGGCAGTCTTCTCTCCGTGACCGCGTCGCAATCCGGTTGGCCGTCTACCTTCCCGGAGCCACCCTTTTGGTTCTTCACGCCGCAGTGATCACGCAGATCGTCATCCTGCCCGTCTCGGTGCTCCAATCGCGTTGGCTGCTCGACCGCGTCGAGCTGATTTACATGGCGGGCTATTTTGTACTGGGTGCGGTTTTTCTGGAGCGCGCCTACGCCAAGGTGCGCGTGCCGCTGATCAAGCAGCAACTGAAGTGGGTGACTCGCGGAACGCTGCTTTCCATCGTTCCCTTTGCCGCCATCTATGCCGTGCCCTATTTCCTCGGGTTTGTTCCCACGGCGTGGATGAAGCTTTCCGTGCTCTCCCTCGCCTTTCTGCCCATCACTTTCGGCTACGCCATCATGCGCTATCGATTGATGGACGTGGACATCATTTTCCGGCGGGGCATTGCCTACACTCTGGCCACGGCAACCATCGTGGGACTCTACCTGGCGCTCATAGCCCTTTCTGCCGACTTGCTTCACAACTGGATTTCGGTTACCGGCCACGGCGGCTGGATTCTGGCCATTGTGGTGACGGCATTCCTGTTTCAACCGCTGGTGAACTGGATTCAGGCGCGCCTGGACAAGTTTTTCAACCGCGAGCGCTATGATTACCGGACCACGCTGCTGGATTTTGCCCGCGAATTGACCTCGGAACTTCACGTGGACCACTTGCTTGACCGCGTCGCGGGCCACCTGTCGGAAGTTCTGGGGGTCGACCGCCTGGCGGTGTTCACGGCCACCGAGTCCAACGGGTTCAGTCTTACCAAGTCGCGCGGCCTCGATTTTAGCGGGCCGCTTGACCTGAGTTTTCTCGATCCGCAGCGTCCCGAACTTCAAAAGGGCTATCTCTTTTTTGAGAGCGTCAAGCGGCCCTTTGGCCTTGCGGATAGCGTTCAAGAAACGATTGAGCGCCTGGACCTGCACTACTACATCCCCTTCAAAGTGAAGGAGCGCACGCTGGGGTACCTGGGTCTGGGCAAAACGCGCGAGGGCGATTTCCTTTCCAGCGAAGACGTTGATCTGTTGCGGACCGTCGCCAGCACTGTGACGATTGGGCTGGAAAATGCCCGCCTCTACGAGTCTCTGGAAGAAAGAGCGGTGCAGTATCAAACCTTGCGCGAATTCAGCGAGAACGTGATTGAGTCCATCAGCGTGGGCGTGCTGGCCTGCGACCTGGAGCAGCGCATCGAAATGTGGAACTCGTCCATGGAACCCATGTACGGACTCAAGCGTTCCGAAGTGGAAGGCAAAAAGCTGGCCGAGGTTTTTCCTCCCGAGCTTCTGGCGGAACTGCCGCCGGCCTACGAGCCCCACCGTGTGATGAGTCTTTATAAGTTCCGGCTGCGAACCGCCGACGGGCGTCACCTGATCATAAACTTATCGGCCGCGCCCTTGCTCGGTAAGGACGACCAGGTAATTGGCCGCTTGTTGATCATGAACGATTTGACCGAGCGCGTAAATCTGGAAACCCAGTTGGCGCAGGCGGAAAAGCTTTCTTCCATCGGGCTGCTGGCCGCGGGGGTCGCTCACGAAGTGAATACGCCGCTGGCGGTGATCACTTCCCAGGCGCAGATGCTGATGAAGCAGATTCCCGTGGAGGATCCGCGCAGCCGCATCCTGGACAAGATCATCAAGCAATCCTTCCGCGCTTCGGAGATCGTGAACAATCTTCTGAAATTCTCCCGGGTGAGCGGCAGCGAACACTCCGAATTGGATCTGAACAAACTGATTCGTGAAACCCTCTCCCTGGTGGAGCCGATGCTCAAGGCCTCCAAGATTACCTTGAATGCCCAACTGGATTCGGACCTGCCCCTGGTTTTCGGGAACAGCGGCAAACTACAGCAGGTTTTCATGAACCTGATTATGAATGCCCGCGACGCCATGCCGCGCGGGGGTGAATTGACGCTGGCCACGGAATCGGAAAATTCCACCGTCCAGGTTGAGGTTTCGGACAACGGCGTGGGTATTTCCGCCGATCATCTGGATAAAATCTTCGATCCTTTCTTCACCACGAAATCCACCAGCCGGGGCACCGGCCTGGGCCTGGCCGTGACTTATGGAATCATCCGCGAGCACGCCGGGAAGATACGGGTTGAAAGTACGGTGGGCCAGGGCACCTCATTCCGCTTGGAATTCCCCACGGCAAGGAAAGCCGTCCATGTCAGCTAAAGGTTCAATTCTCATCGTCGATGATGAGCAGGAGATCCGCGAAAGTCTACGCGAGCTCCTGATCAATGAAGGGTATGCCACGGCGACAGCCTCCACTGGCGAAGAAGGGCTGCGAAAACTGGACGAAGGCGTTTTTGACCTGGCGCTGCTGGATATTACCCTCCCGGACCGCAATGGCCTCGACCTCCTCAAGGACATCAAGCGGGACAATACCGATACCGCTGTGATCATGATCACCGCCTTCGATTCCAGCCAGCTCGCCTTCCAGGCTTCAAAAGAGGGCGCGGAAAGCTACGTGACCAAGCCCTGGGATAATGACAAGTTGCTGCTCGAGATTCGCAACGCCCTGACCAAATCCAAGCTGCAAGTGGAAAACGTGCAGCTTCGGCGCGCCCTCAAGCGCTTCAGCCTGCCCAACATCGTGGGCAGGAGCGAGCGCATGCAAAAAGTTTTCGACCTGATCACCCAGGTCGCTCCCAGCCGCGCCACCGTGCTAATTGAAGGCGAGAGCGGGACCGGGAAAGAATTGGTGGCCAAAACCATTCATGCCACCAGCCCGAGGGCGGACCGCCCCTTCGTGCCCGTCAACACCGGTTCCATGCCGGTGGATCTGCTGGAGAGCACGCTCTTCGGCCACGTCAAGGGCGCCTTTACTTCCGCCATTGCCACCAAACGCGGCCTTTTTGAGGTGGCCGACCAGGGGACCATATTTTTCGACGAGATCGGCACCATTGGCGTTGAAACCCAAACCAAACTTTTGCGCGTGATTCAGGAGCGCGAATTTATGCGCCTGGGAGGAACGGAAAATATCAAAGTGGATGTCCGGATTCTGACCGCCACCAACGTGGACTTGAGGCGGTTGGTGCAGGAAAACAAATTTCGGGAAGACCTTTTCTACCGGCTCAACGTGATCACGGTTCCGCTGCCCGCCCTGCGCGAGCGCAAGGAAGATATCCCGTTGCTGCTCGAACACTTTCTGAAAAAGTTCTCCGAGGAAAATGGGCGGTCCGGACTGCATTTTAATCCCGCCGCCATTAAGATGTTGGTGGATTACGATTGGCCGGGCAACGTCCGGGAATTGGAAAACGCAGTCGAGCGCGCCGTGGTTCTCTCCTCAGGACAGGAGATAACGCCGGAACTTCTGCCCGAACAGCTTTCCCAGAACGGCTCCCATAAAGGCCATGGTTTTACGCCGCCGGATATGGATGGCCACTCGCTTTTTGAAATCATGGAAACCTGCGAGCGCCGAATTATTCTGGATATGCTGGCCCGCAGCGAATGGAGCCAGACGGAAGCCGCCGAGCGTTTTAAGATTCCTCTCTCCACCCTCAATCAGAAAATCAAGCGCCTGCAAATTGACGTCAAGCACCGCCGCGAAAGCTAGCCGTCAATTTAAACCCCAACCAATTGATATTCCGAGGAGCCCTTAGCGACGAGGAATCTCGCACTGCTTGCCTTTTCAGAGCGAGATTCCTCTCCGTCGGCTGACGGATCGGAATGACATGAGGGGACAATGTTCTTCAACTATCTGATTTGGTGAAAATCATGCGTTTTATTTCCGGTGGCTGAAAGGTTTTCTGGTCATTGCGTGGTGGCATGATGAGCGTGCTGGTGAACAGCAGCCTCCAGCCGGCGGGAAATTACTCTATGCGGGGCCGGGCTTGATAGGCGCAGATCAGATCAACCCCAGCGTGCGAAAGTGTTGGGTCTGAAAATACAGGCCCCCGATAAGGCTGAGGTTGTAGGCAAAATGAAGGATCACACTCGGAGCCAGTGAGCGCGTCAGCCCGCGCGCAACGGAAAACACCACGCCCACAAATAAGATCAAGAGCAGGTGGTTCCAGGCGCCGCGGTATTCGGGGATGTGAAGAGCCGCAAACAGCAGTGCGGTGACGGTGATGGCGAACACCAGGTTGACCTGCCGTTCGAAGATGGCGAACAAAACTCCCCTGAAAATCAACTCTTCCATAAAGGGCGCGATGAAGATCGCGAAGGCCCCCACGGCGTAGGCGGCGAGGGGCGAGGAAAACAATTGTTGCAACGGGAAGTCTTGTTTGTCGGGCAGGACGGTGGGCGCCAGTTGGACGAATATCGCCAACAGGAATCCTCCCGCCATATACCCCAGCGTTTGGCGTCGGTTGGGCTTTCGCCACTGGATGGATGACCAAAAGGGCCGCCGGTGATAGGCCACCACCAGAAGATAGATGAAGCCAAAAAGCAGGCCGTAAAAGCAGAACTGTAGCGCCAAGGATAAGAACGAGTTTTCCGGACCGGCATGGGGCATTCCACGCGTCCCCCCAAGACTGAGGACGCCAAGGTAGCCGAGCGAGACTACCAAGTAGGAGGTCAAGAACGAAAGGGCGGTGAAGATCAAAAACAGTAATAGATCGGCCCAATTCCAAAGGCTCGATGCCGGTGGCGGGGGAGCGGTCCCGCCCGCCGGCTGAGAAGGTGGCGGCGTTTCCAGAGGAGGGCTCGTTTGGTTAATTTCGGCGGGGGTCATGGGCGCCGCCCATGATGACTGAGAGCTGTCAGGAGGGGAATCGTCAATTCGTGATGGCCCTTGAGGGCAAAGCCCCGGCGGGCGGAACTTTTGACAAGCTCCCTGGCGGCGACCGGCTGGGGAAGTACGTTTTGGGTAGGGCGATAGGGTTGAATGAAGTTCATGTTCGCGACAGGGATGCCGGGCGGTGCCTTAGCGCGGTTCAATGCGATGGATCATCCTTTATTTGGAAACGCACGATTTAGTTTAGCCGTCCGAAGAAAAATGACTTCGCGTGGGCGGCAAAATAGCGGCATTGGCTGAATCGGAATAAGTGGTTGGCAGCGCTTCTCCGAGTCGAACATCAATGTCCAGATGATCGGGATTAGTTGTTCCAATCACCAGCGAATCGATGAACGGCTGATCCAATACGAATTGGACAGCTTTTTCGATGCGAGCGGATAAAGATCCGCTCTGTAACCCCTTGATGGCAATTACACCCAACCCAGCCCGATGAGCATTGGCCAGCGCCGGCCCCAAAGACGGATTGGCCATGCTAAACGGCGCCATGACGACATCAAGCTGCTCCTGAACAGCGGAAAGTACTCCTTCCTCGGTCTTGGCCGAAATGCCTATGGCTCGGACTTTACCATCGGCCTTCAATTTCGAAAGAGCGGGCGCGGCAGATAATATATTCCGGCGATCGTTGCCGTCAGAATGAAGCAGGAGAATATCAAGAGCGTCCACGTTTAATCGGCGCAGGCTTGAAGTTGCCGACGCCAGAATCGCGGCGGGCGAAAAATCGTAAATTGATTGACCATGCTCAAACCCTTCTCCCGCCTTGGTGCAGAGGACTATCTGGTCCCGGTGCCTCCCCACGAAAGGGGAGAGACGCACCTCACTCTCACCGTAGGCCGGCGCGGTGTCAATAAGGTTCAACCCCAGCGCCAGAGCTGCGGAGAGCAAGTCATGTAATTGATGATCCGAAGGCAATGGGTACGGCGCCGGATATTTTACCGCCTGATTTCGGCCCACCTTGACCGTGCCCAGACCCAGGCGCGAAACCAGGATGTCAGTTTTTCCTAGCGGGCGGAAAACCATTGCGCGTGCTCCCATGGATATGGCGCCACGGAAGGAATCGGTAAGTCCGGCGGCGTCACGTCTGCGACTCCTGATGGTCTGATGTTCTTTGATACGACACTCAAGATCTTTTCGGCGAGTACGGGCGCCAGCGCAAGTTTAGTGGGCCAAGCCACCATCAGGTGGGGAGCAAGTGCCATCACTTGGGCGGCACTTGGGCGGCGCCGCAGGCTCGTCGCCGCCTCGGCGCGGACCGCTCGATAGGTCGCTATTTGAAGCTTGCGCATGTCCAGGTCGGGAAAATGTGACTCAAGGGTCTCCACGCCTCCCATGCGCACTTTAACATAGTCAGACTCGTTTGCATATCTCTCGGCGATTTCGCCCCCAATCTGCCAGACGATCTGATCCTGCCAGGGATGACTGGTGATGGTCAGCGCGGCCTTACCTCCTTCCACACAGTGTCCATAGATGCGTGGCAGGGCGCCCTTGAGCATGATCATGCCAAGCGGCCGAAGCTGCATGGTGTTTGGGTTATGTCCGAAGCTTTGGAGAAGATCGGCGTTGCCTTTGCCCGCCGTTAGGACCGTGACTCTTGCGTTCACCGGAGCCGAACCTTTGTCATGCAGCCTAACCCACCCAGAGTTCGCGGTTGCAATCGCACTGAGCAATGACCCGGTGTCGAGAACCGGCTCAGGCGCGGCATAAACTTTGGTAGCGGTAGAAAGAATGGCTGGCCATGAAGCCTTGGGGACCTCTCGAGGCTTCGCACGAAGAAATTGAAGCCCTATCTGACTCACCATCTTATTGACGCTCAGACGAGACCCGGAGGGAATCCAGAACAGACATTCCTGGGAATGCACTGTGGCCGTTGACAGGTCGGGTACGTCGAGGCCCTCAAGACTTCGTTGCCAGCGAGCCGGCATTTCACGAATTGCTTTCGCCGACGCCCGGTCACCTACCCCGGGAAGTGCATACTTAAGTCCCCCGTGGATGATGCCCTGAGATTGAATCGTTTGGCCCGCACCCAGACCACTGTTTTCGAGCAGCAGCGTGCTATACCCGGCATGGCGGAGCAAGGCCAGGGTCCACAAACCCGCGATCCCGCCTCCGTAAATGAGAACGTCAACTCGAGCCATGACGGTTGTCCTTCTTCAATTGAAAAAGCTTACCAGGCTAAAGCAAGCGGTTACCATCCGATATCCTTTGCGCCTTAGCGCCTTTGCGAGAGAATGTTTTGTTCTTCACAGCCGATTCACAACTCTGACAATTCCATCTTTTATGAGCTCGGTATCAAAATTAATCAGTAATCCCAAGCGTTTGTCGGCCAATCGGAGATAAGTGAGCAACTGTTTTCTGTGGACTGGAGCAATACTTTCGACGGACTTGATTTCGACAATCACTTTGTTCTCAACAATTAGATCAACGCGAAAACCTGCCTCCAAATGAATGCTTTCCCAGACCAATGGGACAGGATGTTGTCTCAGAACTTGAAGCCCGCGATTCTTCAACTCCTGCTCAAGAATGGTTTCGTAGACCGATTCAAAAAGTCCAGGGCCTAGTGTGGTGTGAATTTTATAGGCGGCGTCAACGACTTGGGTGGCAATTTCGTTTTCAGTCACGGAAAACATTCTCACTCAAAGGCGCTAAGCCGCAAACCTTTGCTGCTGGCTTGACCACGTCTTGCCAAAAGCTTTCACGCGCTCGAGCGCTTCAACCACGGCTCGAAAAGTTTCGCCCGCCATGATGCGTGGCACGGACTGTACCCATGGCCTGAGCGATCTGGTGGCACGCGTTCCAGGCCATATGACCCCTGCAAAATCAGCTACCGTGACCTTGCTGGGACGCGACTTCAGCGCATGAGTCTTAACACGGTCGAGTTTGAGTGGCCACGTACTATAAGTGGTCATGGATTCTGATGGCGCATCATGAGGCGAAAGACCGCATAGAAACAGCGACAGACTTGAAGTTCGCCAGCAAGGCGACGTCCGACGTGATCAGGGGTATGCCTAACTCAAGCGCCAGTGCCGCGAACTCACAATCGTATGCGGAGCAGCCCGACTCGGCGGCCAGACGAAGAACGCTGGTAGATTGCACGTCGAATTCCCGGCCTTTCATCAATCGTTCTGCCTGCCCCATTAGGGCGAGGCATTGCTCCAACTCGAGGTGCCCGCGGCGAAGGTGGCCGGCCAGGACGTTGCGAAATTCTGACTGCCAAAACCGCGGAGCCGCCCATCGTGGGTCCTTCTTGTAAACGGCCTCAGCCTCGCGAGTAAATTCGCTTCTAATCAAGAAATATACGATTAGATTCGTGTCAGCGACGATCACAGGCGTCCTTCATTTTTCATGGCACGCAAATCCTCGTCAGTAATAAGCACGTGCGGCATCCGTTCTCGCAGAGCGCGCACCTGGGCAAGAAATTCTTGAGGGTCCACTCGGCTGCTAACCAGAACACTTTCGAGGCAGGAAATCGCCTCACTATTCATACTGCGGCGGTGTTGTGTTGCGCTTTCTTTAAGCCGCTTGCGCAATTTCTCCGGGACGTTCTTGATGGTCAATGTCGCCATAAATAACCTCACCTTCCAAAATGGAACCATAATGGAATCCTATCTCGAGATTTGGCAATAAGTCAAGCCCTTTCAAAGGAATGTTCATGGAAAATGGAATGGAAGTGAGACTTATATGCCGAGTTTCAGCACCTTCGCCAGCGCCTGTCCGGTGTACGATTTTTTGCAGGCCGCCAAGTCTTCCGGCGTGCCTTCGGCCACTACCCGCCCTCCGGCGTCGCCGCCCTCGGGTCCCAAATCGATGAGCCAATCCGCTTGTTTCACCACATCGAGGTTATGCTCGATGATGATGATGGTGTTGCCGAGGTCTGTCAAACGATTGAGCACTTCCATGAGCTGCTTCACATCGTCAAAGTGCAGGCCGGTGGTGGGCTCGTCCAGGATGTATAAAGTGCGCCCGGTTTGGCGCTTGCTGAGTTCTTTGGCCAGCTTGATCCGCTGCGCCTCGCCGCCGGAAAGCGTGGTGGCGGATTGCCCCAGGTGGATGTATCCGAGGCCGACGTCGAGGAGCGTTTGGAGTTTCAGTTTGATGACGGGGATATTCTCCAGAATGGGCAGGGCGTCTTTCACCGTGGAGTCCAGCAGGTCGGCTACGCTCGCCCCCTTGTATGTTACGGCCAAAGTTTCGGAATTGTAGCGGCGGCCCCGGCACACTTCACAGGTCACAAAAACATCGGGAAGAAAGCTCATTTCGATACGCCGCAATCCATCCCCCTGGCACGCTTCACAGCGGCCGCCCTTCACGTTAAAACTAAATCGGCCGGCGCGATAGCCGCGCTGGCGGGATTCGGGCAGCATGGCGAACAAATCCCGGATGGGCGAGAACAAGCCGGTATAGGTGGCGGGATTCGAGCGTGGCGTGCGGCCGATGGGCGCCTGGTCAATCTCAATAACCTTATCGATGTGTTCCAGCCCCAGCAGGGCGCGATGGGCTCCGGGCTCTTCGAGGGCGCGATAGATTTTTTTGGCGATGGCGCGGTAAAGAATGTCGTTGACCAGAGTGGATTTCCCCGAGCCGGAAACTCCGGTGACCACGGTGAGGAGACCGAGAGGAATATTCAAGTCAAAGTTCTTCAGGTTGTGGGCGTTGGCGCCGAGCACGCGCAGGAATTTTCCGTTGGCGCGCCGCCGCACTTCAGGAACAGGGATGGCCAATGTCCCGGAAAGGTAGCGGCCGGTGAGTGATTGTGGAGACTCCGCCACGCGCGCTGGAGTCCCCTCAGCCACCAGAAAGCCGCCCTGCTTGCCCGCGCCCGGCCCGAGGTCGATCACATGGTTGGCCCGGCGAATGGTTTCCTCGTCATGCTCGACCACCAGAACCGTGTTGCCCAGATCGCGCAAATGTTCGAGCGTTTGCAATAGACGCTCATTGTCGCGCGGATGCAGTCCGATGCTGGGCTCGTCCAGGACATAAAGGACGCCGCGCAGCTTCGATCCAATTTGCGTGGCCAGGCGGATGCGCTGGCTTTCGCCGCTCGAAAGGGTGGCGGCGGAGCGGTCCAGGCTGAGGTATTCCAGACCGACATCTCGCAGAAACCTCAACCGCCCGGAGATTTCGTTCAGGATTCGCCTGGCCAGTATTTCCTCACGCGGATTGAGTTGAATATTTTTTACAATTCCTTCAGCACGCCCAATGGGCAGCGCGGTGAAGTCTGCGATAGAAAGGCCGGCCACGGTGGCCGCGAGGCTTTCGGGCTTTAGCCGTTTGCCCTCGCACTGCGGGCAGGTGGTCGCGGACATATATCGGGTGAACCATTCGCGATAACTCTCTGAGGTCGATTCCGCATACCAGCGATCGAGCATAGGGATGATGCCGCGGAAAGACGCCGTTGTCCGTGAGCCTTCCGGACCCTTTCCATAAAGGATCAGGTTCTGCACCTTGCGGGGAAATTTATTGAACGGAGCCTTCAAGTCGAATTTGAATTGTTCCGCCGCCCGCTCCAGGCCGCGCTGCATGTAGCCCGATCCCGCGCCCGGCCCCAGGCCTCCTTCGAGCAAGGGGCGCGACCAGTCCACGATGAGCTTGGCCGGATCGAATGAATACTGGCTGCCCAGTCCGCGGCACGCCGGACAGGCGCCGTAAACGCTGTTAAACGAAAACGAGCGCGGCTCGAGGGCGGCAATGCTGATGCCGCAATCCACGCAAGCCCACTCCTGCGAATAGAGGTGTTCCTCGCCGCCGACCACCGCCACCAGCACAATTCCCTTGGCCAGCTTGATGGCCGTCTCGATGCTGGCGGTCAGGCGGCTCTCGATGCCGGGCTTCACCAGCAAGCGGTCCACCACGACCTCGACGGTATGGTTGGCGCGCCGGTGAAGCGGAATTTCTTCATCGAGCTGCCGCAGTTGGCCGTCCACGCGCACCCGGACAAAGCCCTCGCGCGACAACTGTTCAAACAGGCTGGCGAATTCGCCCTTGCGCCCGCGCACCACGGGGGCGAGAATCATCACGCGGGCTCCGCCTTCGGTCGAGCGGGATTCGGGATTCGGAGTTCGGGAGTCGGGCCCAAGGATTTTAGATTTTGGATTTGCGATTTTGGATTGTGCAAGAGGGATAGCTTCGGCAAGCTCCTTCGTGCCATTTCTAACTACCGCTTTCTTTGTTCCGCCTTCTGCCTTCTGCCCATTGCCTTCTGCTTTTTCTCCCCCAGACTGCGGACCCCGGACTCCGGACTCTGCACTGGCCAGCGCCATAATCGATATCACGATCTGTTCCGTCGTCTGGCGCGAAATCAGCCGCCCGCATTTATGGCAATGAGGGATCCCGATGGAAGCATAAAGCAGGCGGAGATAATCGTAGATTTCCGTGATGGTGCCCACGGTGGATCGCGCGCTTCGGCTGGTGGTCTTCTGCTCGATGGAAATGGCAGGGCTCAGACCCTCGATGGAGTCCACTTCCGGCCGCTCCATCTGGTCCAGGAATTGGCGCGCATAAGCGGAAAGCGTTTGAACGTAGCGGCGCTGGCCCTCGGCATAAATAATGTCGAACGCCAGGCTCGACTTGCCGGAGCCACTCAGTCCCGTTACCACGCTCAAGGCGTGGCGGGGAATCTCCACGTTGATGTTCTTCAAATTGTGCTGGCGCGCGCCGCGCACAGTGATCCGATCGATCATCGGTCCCCAAGAGCTTACAGTGATGAATTTTGGCAATAAGCCAACCTACTATGATAGGGGAGGCGTCCAGGGGCGTCAAGGGATGGAAGCACGTGTGTCGCAGCAAAGTGAAAAGATCCTATTGCAGCAAAGTAAGAAGTTCCTGTTGGAAACCGGCACAATGTCGGGATGAACAAAGAACAGGAGCTGTGGATGAGCCAGAGAGATCGGGATCGATTGAAGGTGTTACACGAAGCGGAGAAGGGACACCTGACCCAGAAGCAGGCGGGGGCTCAATTGAAGTTGAGTGAGCGCTGGGTG
>DASYZE010000035.1:0-24797 GCA_035946625.1 Terriglobia bacterium
TTTCATGCAATACCTTCAATCGATCCCGATCTCTCTGGCTCATCCACAGCTCCTGTTCTTTGTTCATCCCGACATTTTGCCGGTTTCCAACAGGAACTTCTTACTTTGCTGCAATAGGATCTTTTCACTTTGCTGCGACAGCGCCGAGCGGAAGTATTGACAAGCGCTTACAGGGCTCGTTACCATGATTTGTCCCTCGCCAATGAGCGCACCGGGCTCTGAGGATACTTCTACTCTTTCATTCAGGAATATAGCGCGGGGGGGCGCCCACTTCCATGGTTGTGGCTGGTCGGCGGCGAAAGCAGGCCAAAATGCCGGCCGCGAAGGGTCCGAGAGTATCCCTTGACAGACGTCAGTCAAACGTTCCAACAGAATGAGATCTTCCTGATCGGCGGCAACGGGTTCCTAGGCAAAGTCACCCTCGGATTGTTACTGGACCGCTACCCACAGGTGAAGCACATCCACATGCTGGTCCGCCCGGGAAGAAACGCTTCCGCTGATGAGCGTTTTTTCGGCGAGGTCCTCGCTTCGCCCGCTCTGGCGCCGGTGGCCAGGAAGCTGGGCGCGGATTTCCTGCGCAGCAAGATCACCGTTTGGGCCGGAGATGTGGGCGCGCCGAATTGCGGGCTCGACGCGGGCGCTCTCGACCAACTGGCCGGGCGCGTGGGTGCGATCATCAACTGCGCCGGGCTGGTGGATTTCTTCCCGCCGATGGATGAGTCCTTCCGCTCGAACGTCGACGGAGTGGAACACGTGGTGGCCGTCGCCAGGCATTGGGGAGCGAAGCTGGTTCAAGTTTCCACCTGTTTTGTTTGTGGCGGCGCGGACGGGCTGGTGGAAGAGACTGAGCCCATCCTCGGTTTCTATCCGCATCGGAAGGGCCGGGACGACGACAGCTTCCGGCACCGGGAAGAACTCTTCTATTCACGCGAGCGCATCCGGCAGATTTATGATTCATCGGGGTCCAACGGAAGCACCGGATCGACGGCGGCCGTGCGCTCCCGCGAACTTCAGCAAAGGCTCATTGGCCTGGGAAAACAGCGCGCGGAAAACTGGGGCTGGGTTAACACCTACACTTACGCCAAGAGCCTGGGCGAGCAGATTATTGCCGACGAGCCGAACCTGGATTATTCGATTGTGCGGCCCGCCATCGTGGAAAGCGCTCTGCGTTTTCCATTTCCCGGGTGGATTGAGGGCGGCCGTACGGCGGCCCCGCTGGTGCTGATGGCAATGGGCGGCCTTAAAGACTGGCCCATCCGGCGCGACCTGCCGCTGGAAGTGGTTCCGGTTGACTTGGTGGCGGCCGCCATCCTGATGGTCACCGCCCTCCACCTGGCGGGGCAGAGCGAACGCGTTTACCAATTGGGTTCGGCGGACGTCAACCCGGTATACCTTGAGTCGATTGTCAGATTGCTGGTGCGCGCGTCCAGAAGCGTCCAGAAAAAGCGGGGTGGCGCGCACGGGCCTTCGCTAGTTTATCGAATGGTGGGCGCGGGGTCGGGCGGCCGGTTGAGGTTTCTTTCAGTCGAGGAAGCTCGCGTGCGGCGCATCCGCTTGCAGGATAAAATCGAGCGGGCGCAATCCTTCATGGGCGGCCTTTCGCGGACACTTGAAAAAACGGGACTGCCCGGAAAACCAACTCTGGCGCAGTGGGCTTCGGCCCTGAGGACGCTGAGCTTGCAAGCCACTTTTCGGGAACAGACCATGGAACAGTATCTTCCCTTTATCCAGGATCACCGGTATATCTTCGAGTCAGAAAACATCCGCGCTGCGTTCGCCGGACTATCCGACAAAGACCGCGAATTGCTTCCCTGGGATCCGGAAAAGATCGAGTGGAATGGTTACTGGATCAATCACCAAGTGGCTGGGACAGAAAAATGGGTGCAGCCGGAAGCAGTAAAAGAGTGGTCGTTCAAGATCTAGCGCTAGTGCGTTTTGACTCTCGCCGGCAGCAATTATGGTGGGGCAATAAGGGACAAAAACAGGTCACTTGGAAATATTCGGTAAAAAAATCTGAGTTTAAATTACTTAGCTTCATACATATAGAGCGAGCTGTTTCTCGTGTTACTCCTGTTATCCTTGTTACATAATCTCTGTTGGAGTTGCGGCCATTATTAATAAACGGTCTGGACGGTTTATTAATTAAAATGTGTTGGCTAATTGCTCGAGCTGGTGGTGTGTTTTGGGGTGGCGAATGCGGAGTTTTGACCCGGGAGGAGACGCATAGAAACCCTAATGCGGAAGACGGGGCCCGTCGATAACATCATGGTTGCTGGAGAAATCAGGTCAAGGGAGGACCGTTGCCATTTGTTTTAACGATTCCCCAGCGTCGTTATTCCTGAGCCGGCGCGGGGCCTCTTTGGTCGCCCTCCGGGGCGCCGGCCCGCAAAACCAAATCAAAGTGTAAAAGATGTCCTGGCACCCGGTGCAAAGGATGTCTTGGCATTAGACAATTAAGCCCGGCATTTTGCTCTCAGCAACCCGGGACCCGACATGCCCCCTCCCGCCAAGGCGGGACAGGTTCCGGGCGGGTCTTCTGGGTTCTCCATATTCCTGCCAACCCACTTCTCTTGCGGATGCTGAAGCAATTCCGGTTCGGTCAATCCGCGGAAGCAGCCGTTTCTGGTTCCGGGGGGAAAGCTCGTGCGGCCCAGTGCGGGGAACGCGCCACCCTCGCGCCCGAAGCGTGCGGCCCACAAGCCTGTCCCGCCGGACATTCGACTCCAGCTGGCGCTTCCAAAACGGTAATCGCCCTGCGAACCCGCGCCTCCAGGACCTCCTGCGCCGCATGAGGTTCCCGTCATAGGGGTGTCTTACAGGGTGGTACGCCGCTATTGGTTCAGCGAATCGTTGGCGGTGGGGCAATGGCAACTGGACGCGATCTATCCCAAGCCAAAGCCCGTCCCGACGGATCGGGGCGGCTACTGCTCCACTCGTTGCGTACGTGCCCATCAGTCGATGCCAGAACCCGAGAGCGATACCGTCGCCGGGCTGCCCTTGCCGATAAAACTGACGGAGAGCGAACCGGTATAGCTGCCGGAATCGGGCGGCGTAAACGTAACCTGGATCTTGCAGGTCTGTCCGGCAGTGAGTGATGACGAGCAGTTGTTGGTTTGCGCAAAGGTCCCCGACGATGAAATCGCGATGGCCGTGATAGTCACCGGCCCGGCGCTATCGTTGTGGAGCGTCGCGGTCATTGGCGAACTGCTGTATCCGGGGAGCGTAGCTGGGAAAGTGAGGCTGGTGGGCGTCAAGGACAGGGCGCCCAACTCACCGGTGCCAGAAAGCGCGATGGTTTGAGTGGGACTGCCCGGACAGTTGTCATTGAGGGTCACAGACCCGTTGCGGGCACCTGCTGCCGTCGGCTTGAACGTAACCGTGATCGTGCAGTTCTGGCCGGCGTTCAGCGTGGTAGGACAGGTGTGGGTCTGGGAAAAGTCGCCGCTGCTGGTGATGCTGGTGAATGTTGCGGAGTGGCTGCTGACGTTGGTAACGGTAACCGTCTGGGGAGCGCTGGTGAGTCCTATCTGAAGCAGGCCGAAGTTCAGGCTGGTGGCAGAAAACGTAAGGGTCAGCGGAGTGTAGTACTCCGCGCTGCCCAAGACTATACAACAGGTACTAGTATAACCACTGCCGCCGTCCGCCAATGCCTTTCCGCCTGCGAGCAGGGTTGTCGCGTGATACGCCCGCGCGTGGCTCAAGCTGGTGGTGGCGGTAAAACTACCGGTGGTTTGGTTGTAGAGCTCCGCTTGAGCGGTGGGGATATAACTGGTGCATGCCTTTCCACAGCTAATCGACTGGCCCTCTCCTCCCGCAATCAGAACGGTGCTGTCGGTCAAAAGCGTGGCCGTGTGCCCGTAACGGCCCATCTTCATGCTCCCGGTCAAGGTCCACGTGTTGGCGGTGGGATCATAGAGTTCGGCTGAGCTGATAGGGTATCTACCTGCTGCGCCGCCAGCCGCCAATACCTTACCATTAGGAAGCAGCGTTGAAGTGTTGGCGGACCGAGCCGTATTAGTGCTCGCCGCAACGCTCCACGCGCCGCTCGAAGGATCATATAGCTCGCAAGAAGTGGTGCTGGGGGAGCCTCCGATGGCCAACACCCTGCCTGTCTTCAACCGCACAGCTGTCTGGTAGTAACGAGCCGTCTTGAGGGTCCCCGTCTTAGACCAACTGTTCGATGTCGGGTCGTAGAGTTCGCTTTCCGCCGTGTAGGTGCTGCACGTGCTTGATGTGCAGCCGCCGGTCACCAACACCTTTCCGGTTAGGAGGAGGGTGGCCGTATGACCGAAGCGGCCTACGGACATGGAACCCGCGGAGGACCACGTCCCCGTCGAGGGATCGTACAACTCGGCGGCTGCCAAAACTGCACCACCGGCCCCGTATCCACCGGACACCAGAACCTTTCCGCTGGCCAACTCCACGGCGGGAAACGCTTCACGTGCTTCCGCCATGCTGCCGGTGAGCTTCCATGTGCCCGTACTGGGGGTGTAAACTTCCGCCGAAGCAAGAATAGTCCCGCTGTTGTTCACTCCCCCCAACGAGAGGACTTTCCCACCGGCCAAAAGGACTTGGGCGTTGAACTCGCGAGGGCTTTGCATGGCGCCGGTACTGGTCCATTGACCCTGGATTTGAGCAGAAAGTGGCTGGAAGGTTGCGATTACAACTGCAAACAGGCATGTTGCATACGGCAGCCTTTTCATGGTCAACCCCTCTTCAATTCGGGTAGTGACGCATTTTGACGTAGCGCCGCCCTTCAGGGCGGCACATGCCGGGCTAAAGCCCGCCTCTACAAAATCAAAATGCGTCACTACCTCAATTCGTTCTTTAGCATCAGCTACGAATAGCCCTGCAAATGAGTAGTGCTCGTTCAGTTTACAAACTTATGGAGATGATTGCAATGAGCCCCAGGCTCCGGTAGTGGGCTACTTTGAGGCCCGATGATTTTCTTTGTCCTTGACTGGCTCTAAAGGCATGCCATACTGAGGGTATGCCAAAGCGGATAAGCAAGCCAAACAGACCAAAGGACGTAAGCCAGTGGGCACATCAAATTGTAGCTGAATCAACAGCTATCACCGAAATCCCCAAAGAACGATTATCAATGATTATGGCTGAAATGGGTAGGCGGGGCGGCAAGATCGGTGGAAAGCGCCGCATGGAAACCATGACGGCACAAGAACGTAGCCGGGTAGCATCCAATGCAGCTAAAAAGCGATGGGCCAAGACGAACGGAAAACACTAACTGGCCTTTCGGTATTTCCCGTCTGAGGTCTTTTCAATCTTTCCCTTTTTCGCAAGTGTGCCGAGCAACATTGAAGCAACCTTCACATTTTCGATTCCTGTAGCTGATTGAATCTGTTCGGCGGTATGGGGTCCCGGGTTTTCATTCAAGAACCGGATTGCTATGTCCCCGGGTTTAGTTACTTCCTTTTGAGATTTCCGCTTTCCTCGACGATTCTTACGTACAGATTTTTTGGAGTTCGCTGGCATCCCTGTTAAGCGAGGGAAGCGCTGCACTTCTCCCGCTCGCATTAATGCCGGATACCACTCTGGCAGTCCCCATTCAGTACCAATCTTTACAATTTGCGGGGGTTTCGACTTCTTCAAACGATCAAGTGTTGCATAAATGATTTTGTCGAACCATTTTTTTGAAGTACTTTCAACTCCACCCTTCTTTAATCCATCTGTAATTTCACGGGCTGTTTGCTTCTTGTGCATCAAATCCAAATAGAGACGGATAGCTTCTGGGATGGTCTTGCCATGAAATGCCCCATCAGGAATACCGCCCGCTCCAGATGCACCGTAAGGCATCGATGTGTCAATTGTGACCCCATCCGAGTTACTTATGGTCCCGATGCCAGCCAAAGCTCGCAATGAGCTAATAGCATGGTCGAGCTTCGCCCGCTTCGCTTCAAGGTCTGCGATAATCGCTGCATAATCAATATTTTCAGTACTCATGTGAGATTATCCTTGTAAATCGAAGTTTGATGCGCTATAAAGAACAAAGGCGAAGGGATATCGTTGGGGGCGGATTTATCTCCGCCCCCGGACCGCCTAACGGGTCGCTCAAGACCCCTCATGGCGGGTACCCTCCGTTCTGGCTACGGCTGGCCCGACCTTTCAAGGCGCTAACCTGGTGGGTCAGGCCAGCCACTGCATATAGCCAGACCCCAATTAAACTCCCGATTATTCCAAAATGCAAGTGGTTTTTTTCAATGATAGTTCCGTAGGGAACGATTATACACCTTTGCGTGCTTTGCCATGGTGTCGTTGTCAAGCAGCCCTTTCCGCCTCCGTTTCCTCAAGAATCGAAACTAGGTCGGAAACATCAAACAATCGACTTGATACACCAGCAGCCATGGCCGGAGTCACGCGTAGAGTGGAGTGTATCTTTATGAAATTACAGGAGAAATAGTTAAGGGCGACGGCGGCAAAGTGATTCTCAACCTTTCGGGAGAAGCCATTGGACAATCTTGTGTAGCGCCGCATATTGGTGCGGACAGTCCAATTCTGTCGCTCCGAGTAGCTGGTGGAAATATGCTTTGGGTCTGGATTGCCAATGATTCGCTTACGCTCGCAACCAATACACTCAGCGGGACTATATCGGGTTTCTTCCTGTGATGCCCCATAGAGCTTCACTAATTGGGCATAGTCAACGGCCGCGCCGAAAGCTCCCTCAATCGCTTCGATGTAGCATTTGAGACCGTCGCTCGTGACTTGAACGCGGGTCGCAAGGCGAGAGGCAAGATCATCTATAAAGACATTCGCGCTGTGCGAATCACGATTCCCCAGCATAAAACAAGGGACTAATTTTGAATCTGCATCAATCGCAACCCAAAGCCATATGTCGCTCGCAGCCGCATTTTTAGAGGCTATTTCCTCCGTCACGGTTTTTTCTTTGCAGTAGATGAATCCCCATAACTCATCGACTTGGATGCGTCGGCACTCCAGGTTGCGGAAAACTCGGTCCTGATATTTCGAGGGTGCGTTTCCAGCCTCCACCAATAGGCGCATGACCGCTTTCTTGGAGACGCCAGTAATGCGTACAGTGGCGCGAATGGAGCATCCCTCAAGAATGCAGCTAAGAACGTGAGTACGTGTCTGGCGGTCTAGTTTATTCATGGGAATATAATGCCATAGCGCTTTAGCAGTGTCAAGAGAAATCTTGAGATTTAAAGATTTATTTTTAGGTGGGGGGTGTTTAGGCGTACAATGGGCATCGCTGTCGGATGGCGGTCAGTACGGCGGGGCCTATCTCTATGGCCTCTTTTCTAGCTCACCTTACCGACCGCCCCCTTGAGTGGAGTTTACTTTAGCTCCTTTCAAGGGGGCGAGTCCGCGTAAGGGCGAGCCCCAGAAGGGAGAAACCATGGAAAAGAAAACTCCACGGGCTGGCTATCGGGAAGTCTTCTGCCGCTACATCACACGTAACGGTAAGCGGATTTACCCGAAAAACGCAAAGGTATTTCACTTTTACGTCAAAGTGAAGTAACCTGGCGCTGCCCTCCGACGGTTTGAAGCTATCATATTTGTCAAGCTCGGAGGTATCAACATGGCGATCATCGGTTCTACTCAATGCCCAAGGTGCCATGGTAACGGCAGGCGCACAGATGGAGCAAAATGCGAAACCTGCGGCGGTTCAGGAAAAATTCCAGTCCACGATAAGCCCGATCAATCAACACCCAAAAAACAGAAACCATAGACAATTTCATTTCCGTTCGTTTTTCAAAGTAGCCCACTACCCAGGCTCCGGTAGTAGTGCAGTCTGAAAAATCGGCCCCTTGACACCCGCCCTTCTCTGCCATGATAGGCCATGCCAAAAACGAAGAGCAAAGCGAAGCCGAAACGGAAGCCAGCAAAGGACGGAGTCCCTTTAGCCCTTTCAAGGGGGCAGACCCACTGGGCCACGAAAATTTTCAGCTATTGCCGCCACAACGTTTCCGTCATGGTCGTGTACTGTTCCTTTCAGAAACCAGCCAAGGTGCTTACCATTGAACCCATAAATGCTGTCATCCTCAAGATACGCAACTGGTTTTCCCGACCACAAGTAGATTGTGAGGTCTTTATCTGAAGCAATATAGGCAACGGCTCTTGCGCTTGAATCGTAGAGGTCTACTTCATCGTTAGACTGTGGCAAGGTGGGGGAGTCGCGTGTGCTCAATTCTGAATCAAACTGCAATAGTATGCGAGCGAGAGCTGCATTTAGAGCGGCAAGTTCCGATGAGTCGAGCTTCGAGAGGCCAGCATTTCGTCTCTCTTGCTGTGTGAATAGGTCGGTAATTTTCAGAGGTGGAGCCTCCGTCTGCGGTGCGGCCAAGATGGACGGGGACAACAGCGCAAAACCGAGAACTGCCGATATGACCTGCTTGCGCATAATTTATCTCCCTCGCTGAAATTGTCCCCCGAAACGGCACCCTTCAAGCATGTAGCCACGGTCAGCGTCTTTATGACCGTGGGCCCTTTCTTCGACCACAAACCCACATTGAATCAAAGAACACCAAGGAGCGCATAGTTTCGGCTTCCAGAAACTCTGCGGCTCTTCCATTTCCATTTTAGATTCGCGGGGGGCGCGGAGCACACGCCGCGCTTCTTGAGATGTGTGCGGCCCGTACTTTACCGCCAGTTGTCCTTCTGGTATACATCTATTGAAAGGGCAGGGCCAGGGGATAAAGAAAGCAGGTGGTGGGTTGCAGGTGGCAGGTGGTAGGAGAGAATGAAGGCGAGGACTGGGGACTAGCGGGTGGGAAGAAATTTTAAATGATGAATTATAAATGGAAGGCAAAGAAGTCAGCGGGCGGAAATTCGGCAATTGCGACTCACTCGGACGAATTCAACCTTCAGGGCCTCACGCCTGGGTACTCAAATACCGGGGTTTCGACAACGCGCGAGGGCGACTTTCCCTCCCATACGATTTGTTGCAATCGTTCGACGGTTTCGGGAGAAAAGTAGCGCTCCCGCGTCTTCAGGGACACTCGTGCGGGTACGTGCTCGACGATAACGAAGCGCCCTTCGATTTCCAGCGTGTAACTTACTTTCTGCTCTACAAAAGTTTCTTCTGAAACATCTCCCGGCATATCACATTCTCCGTTGCTTGTTTTCGATCCACTCATTTGGATCGGGTTCATAGACTGTTACGATCTTCACCAGCGGGCGAGACGGATAGCTGCACTGGATATGAATGGGCCTGTCCGATCCCGTAAAACCCAGAATCAGGCAACTCGATCCATATTTATCCCCGGGATAATCCTCAATGACCTCGCCTGCGGCCATTGCTTCCCGAATCTCTTGCACGCTGATGTGTCGCAAGATAGATTGGTCAACCGCGTGTCGCGAAAACTCAAATAAACCTCCCACAACCTTGGTGCGAATCGCGTCGATCAGCGCCACTCTGCGATGATAATCGAAGGCTTGCAGAGGTGCAACTGTTGTTGGGGGGATAAGAGCAGGTTTTGGGTCTCAGGGGGGCGGGGAAAAAGTAGACGGCAGACTGTAGACGGTAGGCAGGAAATGCAGGTGGCAGGTCGTGGGTGGCCGGTGGGATGAGGAAGGCAAGATCCAGGGCAGGGGTCTGGGGCTGGAAGAAATTATGAATTGTGAATCGTGAGTGGAAGCGGGAGAGTGAGGTTGGGAATGCATCCGATTTGGGGTTGCTGCCGCGAATCTTGACTTGTGATAGAACAGAGTTGTTCCGGGAGCAAGAAGCAGAAATACAAATCGAAGATAACGCAGCAGGGTCGATCATGGAAGGCGGGGGGTATCGACCGTGGCGGGAGCGGAAGGGGGACATGGTGCCGATGAATCGCAGAAACTTTCTTAAGACGGGCAGTGCGCTGGCGGTGACGGCGGGGATGGGGGCGGAGGGGGCGCGGGGGATTGTCCCGGCGCATAACTGGGGGAAATACGATTTGGGGTCAGGGCCTCATGTCAGTGACCGGCTGAATCAGGGGCCGTTTCCCCAGTACCCGCCGGACGCCGTTATTCCCGGCGGTGAGGTGGTGATGACCACCACGCCGTCCGATGAAGTTGTGCCGGGGTACGGCAAGGGCCTGGTGACCTATATCACGGCGGACATGGGGACGGCGGAAATCAAGGCAGGCAACACTTCGCAGGGTATTGAAGAGCTGATTGATTTTCCGCTGGGACAGAAACTATATATCCGGCCGACGTGGAGGGAAATCCAGCCGAAAGCGGGGCGTCTTGAATTTCCCGATTACCTGAAGCTGGTGTTTGACCGGGCCAGAAAAAACGACAAGCGCATCGGATTCCGGATTCAGATGAGCGCGCCGGATTATTTCGACCAGCCGGCGCTGCCGGATTTTGTGCTGAACAAAGTGCCGCTGGTGAAGCTGACCGGGGCGGGCAGGCATGGGAACACGTCCAACGCAAAATGGATGAACAATCCCTACGCGCAATATCAGCCGCGGTTTGACGATCCTTTCTTTCAGCAATCATTCCGGGAACTGGTTGGGCTGCTGGCGGCGGAGTTCAACGGAAGCCCGATTATTGAGTTCATGGATACGTTCATGTATGGCTTTTGGGGCGAAGGGCACACCTGGCCATTCAGCAACAATCCATTTCCGGATTACCCGACGGCGGAGCGCACCTGGGTGAACATGCTGGAAATTCAGTTGGAGCACTTTACCCGGACGCCATTGTTCACCAATACGCAGCCGGATTTCAGCCAGGTGGGGAACTCGGAAGTTCTTGACCGCACGGTACGCAGCAATAACTGGATTCGGAGTGACACGATTTTTATCGAAAACGAGCAGATTGAAGCTTTGAGCAATCGCCCGCCCTGGATTGCCGTGTTGATTGAACAGGGCATCCCGGGCCAGGAGCCGCAAAGGGCGAAAGTGGACGAGGAGATTTCGCCTTCGGACGACATCATCGCGCACGTGATGGACGTGGGGGCGAATTACTGGTCGCTGTGGAATTTTCACGATATCAGCGCAGCGAACTTGATGAGTTGGTACAAAACTTTTCCGGCATGGTTTGACCGGATCAACCGGAAGATCGGCTACCGCGTGAGGCCGTCGCTGATTTGGAGCTATGAAGATAAAGGGTACCTCGGCGTGATTGTGGGCCTTGCGAATGACGGCATAGCGGGCGTTCCGGGCGTGCTGCGGGTGACGGCGGAAAGTTCGGAAGGGACGGCGCTCGCCAGTGGCTGCCTGGACCCGGGGTATCCGCTGCCGGGAAAAATCCGCCAGGCGCAGTTTGTGCTGCCCAAGGCGACGAAGTGGCAGGGACTGCGGCTGAAGGCGGAGATTGAGGTGAAAGGGATGCGGTATCCCGTGCGCTGGGCCTGCCACCAGAAGTTGAACGAGGATGGAACTCTTACCCTGCGCGCCAACGGCCGACACGCTTCGTGAAAGGGACTGTCGACGGGTGATGCGGAAACAACCTGCGCGCGGCGAGCACCGGGCCGGGAACTCTGGATAGCCGAACGCCGGAAGCACGATTCTGGCGAATAAAGGGCGCCCAATCGTTATATAATGGGCTCTGCGCCTGAATCGCGTTTTCCCAATGCCAACAACTTCACAACAGCTCGAACCGACGGTTATTGAGCAGCAGACGCTCGAAATCTTTCGGGAGTTGCTGAACGAGCTGGGGTCTCATCAGGCGGCGGAGACTGTCGCCCTGCATTCCTCCATGGACCGTGACCTTGGGCTGGGGAGCCTGGAGCGGGTGGAGTTGCTGGTGCGGTTTGAGGCGCGGTTTAACACCCGCTTGCCGGACGAGGTGGCGCAAACGGCGGAAACGCCGGCGGATTGGGTCCGCGCGGTGCTCGATGGGCGCCAGGAAAGCCGGCAAAAGGCGCGCTACAAGATCGTGCAGCCCGAGCGCGAGGCACCTCCGCCGCCGGAGACGGCCAAGACGATCGTGGAAGTGCTGCGGCGCCACGCGGAGGTGGAACCCGACCGGGTTCACGTCCACTTGCTGGAAGACGATTCCGGGCAGGACATTACCTACCGCCAGTTGCTGGAGACGGCTACGCATGTAGCCACGGGACTGATGACCTGGGGACTGAAGCGCAATGAGACGGTGGCGATTATGCTGCCCACCTGTGCCGACTTTTTTTATTCGTTTTTGGGCATTGAACTGGCGGGGGGCGTGCCCGTCCCCATCTATCCGCCGGCGCGGCCGGACAAGATTGAAGAATACGTTCGCCGCCAGGTGGCCATCCTGCGCAACGCGGAAGTGCGATTTCTCATCAGCTTCGACCGTATCAAATCCATTTCAAAAATAATGCAGGTCAGCATTCCCAGCCTGAGGGAGGCCACCACCGTGGACGCTCTGCGCCAACGCGGGATGGACGCGGGCGGGCGCGTGACGCCGGCGTCGGTGGAGCCTTCCGAGATCGGCACGCTGCAATATACCTCGGGCAGCACGGGCGACCCGAAAGGCGTGGTGCTGAGCCAAGCAAACCTGTTGGCCAACATTCGCGGCATTGGCTGGGCGGTGCAAGTGCGGCCTACCGATGTGGGCGTGAGCTGGCTGCCGCTTTATCACGATATGGGATTGATCGGGTCGTGGCTGTTCTGCCTTTATTACGCCGTGCCGCTCACCGTGCTTTCGCCGCTGGCCTTCCTGAGCCGGCCGGAGCGCTGGCTGTGGGCGCTGCACGATTCGGGCGGAACGCTTTGCCCGGCGCCCAACTTTTCCTATGAACTTTGCGCGCGCAAGATTCCGGAAAAATCTTTGCAGGGACTTGACCTGAGCCGCTGGCGCATCGCCATCAATGCGGGCGAGCCGGTGCTGCCCGACACCCTGGCCCACTTTACCCAACGCTTTGCCCCATACGGATTCCATCCGGAAAGTTACGTGCCGTGCTACGGGCTGGCCGAGTCTTCGGTGGCGCTGGCCTTCCCCGGGATTGATCGCGTGCCGGTGATTGACAGTATTCGCCGCGACCTCTTTGAGTCGGAAGGCAAAGCGGTGCCGGTGGAGGGCGCCGATGTGGACGAGGCCAATGTGATGCGGTTTATCGCCAACGGGAAGCCGCTGCCGGGACACGAAATCCGGATCGTGGATGGGGAGAACCAGAAAGTGGGCGAGCGCCAGCAAGGGCGGCTCTTTTTCCGCGGGCCGTCGCGCACCTCGGGCTACTACCGGAATCCCAAAGCGACGGCGGCCATCATGACCGAAGATGGTTGGATGGATTCGGGCGACCTGGCCTATTGGGCGGGCGGCGAAGTTTATGTGACGGGACGCATCAAGGATTGCATCATCAAGTCGGGACGAAACATTATTCCGCAGGAAGTGGAAATGGCCACGGCGGATGTGCCCGGCGTGCGGCGCGGCTGCGTGGCCGCGTTTGGCACCGTGGATCCGGATTCGGGAACCGAGCGCCTGGTGGTGGTGGCGGAGACGCGCACCACCGATGGCAAAGAGCTGGACCGGATCAAAGCCGAGATTACCAGGAACGTTGACGCGGCACTGGGCATTCCGCCCGACCGCGTGGAGCTGGTGGCGCCGCACAGCATTCCCAAAACCAGCAGCGGAAAAATCCGGCGCAATGAAACTCGTTTGCTTTTTCTGAGCGGAAAGTTGGACGCGGGCAAGCGCGCGCCCTGGGTGCAACTGGTTCGCTTGTGGCTGGGAAATTTTGGTTCGTGGGTTTCATTGCGGCTCGGGCATTTCGGCGGATGGGTTCGCAGGACGTATAGCTCCGGATTGATGTGGGCCACGGCCGCATCCGTCGGCGTGCTGGTGCGCGTGATCCCGGGGACGAAAGCCGCGGCGCAAATTATTCAGTGGGCGGCGCGCACCATCCTCTGGTGGACGGGGCACGGGGTTGAGATTCAAGGCGCCGAGCGCTTGAATGGAAACGGGCCGGAGGTGCTGATCGCCAACCGCGCCGGGCGCGTGGATCCGCTGGTGCTGGCGGCCACCCTGCGCTCGCCGTTTTTGATTGCGGATGCGGCCATACTCGCGCCCCTCCCCCGGGAAGCGCGTTTTCTGTTGAAGCCGCTGGTGGCGTCGCCCGTGAAGGGCAACGCCATGCCGCCGGGCGGTACTATGCAGCAACGGATCCGCCAGGGACTCGAAGCGGGCCACTCGGTTTTGGTTCTGGCGGACGGGCCGCCGGGCGTGCCATCGAACCTGAGCCGTTTTCGAATGGACTCATTTCATGCCGCTTCAGAAACCGGCGCGCCGGTGCAGCCCATCGGCGTTTTGGGGACGAGCCATATTCTCGAGCCCGTCCGCCGGACGGAACCTCGGGCCGAAGCCAGGATTCTGGTAGGCCAGCCCATCCGCCTGGCTATGGCGAACGGCAACGGAATCACAGCGGCCAGAGAGCAGGTCAGGGAAGCGCTGGCGGAACTGTGCGACAAGAAATTAAAAATCAAGAATTAACAGACTTATGAAAAAATCCCCCTCATGTCATGCTGAGCGAAGCAAAGCATCTCGCTCTGTTTTTGGAATCAATGACTTGGATTCTTCTCTTCGCTCAGAATGACAGGTCCTTAGACTTTTTCATCAGTCTGATAATTTTTAATTTTACATTCCCACGCGGCTGCAAACTTAAACCATGCCGACATTCAGCGCTGTCGCGCCCTTACTGCTCCCGCTTCTGGCCTGCTTTATCCTCGGTTCGATTCCTTTTGCGGTGCTGGCCATGCTGGGCACGGGCATTGACATTCGGCGGGTGGGGTCCGGCAATCCCGGGTTCAACAACGTGCTGCGGGTGAACAAGCCGCGCGCGGTGATCGCGCTGATCGGCGACCTGGGGAAAGGAGCGCTGGCCGTCGGGCTGTTTTACCAAGCGGGAGATCCGATCACGCTCGGTTGGCTTTACGGTATCGCGGCTATCCTTGGACACTGCTACTCGCCTTTCCTGAAGTTTAAGGGGGGCAAAGGGATTGCCACTTCGGCGGGCGTGATGCTGGTGCTCTACCCATTTTGGATTGCGATTTCTGTGCCAGTGTATGTGCTCGGCCGATGGGTGGGAAGCAAGCTCCAATGGCGCGAGGCGGGCGCCCTTTCCTCCATCGTCACGTGCATGACTTTCGCGATCCTCTTAACATTTTTCGTTGGCACGTGGGATGGAATTTGCGCGGGCATTCTGACCCTGCTTCTGGTTTGGCGGCACAAAAAGAATTTCCAGAATATGCTGGTGGGCGCAAAAGAGGAAAGCAAACCATGAACCCTGAATCCGGGACGGTTGCGAATGTGAAGCAGGCCGTGCCGTTTTTTTCCGTGGCCAACATGGACGCGTCGCTCCGCTTTTACGTGGATGGCCTGGGCTTTAATATGACCAAAAAATGGATCCATGAGGGCGCGGTCCGCTGGTGCTGGCTTGAGCTGGGCGGTGCGGCCTTGATGTTGCAGGACCGGCGAAGGGATGACGGAAGCGTCTGGGCGCCGGATGTGAAAGTGGGCGGGGGCGTGTCGATTTGTTTCCAATGCGACGACGCTCTGGCGATCTATCGCGAAGCCGCACGGAAAAACCTCAAGCCCTCACGACCCTTCGTCGGAAACGGAATGTGGGTTACGGGGTTGACAGATCCGGACGGGTACAAAATCGATTTCGAGAGCCCCACGGATGTGCCGGAAGAGACGGAATTATCAGATCAGGAAGGGTGAAGCCCGGGAAGAAAAATCATACCGAACTCGGGCTGCGAACTCAGGCTCCCGCCTTATTCCCAATTCACCATTCATCCTTCCGCATTCATCGTTACCCTTTCACCGGTTCACGCCGCGCTGGTGGTTGATGTACCTGACCACGCGGGGAACAATGCCCACGGGTAGCCGCCGCGAGAAAAACACGAACAACTTATTGGCAAAGCCGGGAACGACCAGATTTTTTCCGCGCAGCGTTTTCCGCACGGCGATTCGCGCCACCGATTCGGCTGTGACTCCCCGTGGTTTTTCTTTCTCCTCAATGCCCGCGCGAACGCGAAAATCGGATTGCGTTGTTCCCGGGCAAATCACGGTGACGCTGACGCCGGTTCCCTTCAGTTCTTCCCGCTGCGACTCGGAAAACGACAACATGAAAGCCTTGCAGGCGCTATAGACGGATTGAAAGGGAACCGGCGCGAAGGAATAGACGCTGGCGATGTTGAGAATCCTTCCGCTTTTTCGGGCTATCATTTGCGGCAGAACGGCTTTGGTCAACTTCAGCGTGGCGGCCAGTTGAACTTTGAGCATCTTCAACTCTGTCTCGACGTTGGTTAGCGCGAACTCGCCCACCACGCCGAAGCCGGCATTGTTGACGAGGATTTCGATGGGAGAGGCGGACAGAGCCTGAAGCAAACCATCAACGGCTTTCGAATCGGAAAGGTCTGCCAGGTGTATTTTGGTTTCAACGTTGAATTTTTGGGCGCAATCCCCTGCGACTTGGCGCAGTGACCCTTCGTCGCGGGCGGTGAGGAACACGCTGAAGCCATGGGCCGCAAACTCCAATGCCAGCGCCCTGCCGATGCCTGAAGAAGCACCGGTAATCAGCACCCATTTGTTATTTGCGGCCATGTCTAAATCCTTAGGGCACATTCGCACAGGCCAGTGAAGTTTTCCGTGGCCTCAGTGTTTTAAAGATTTAAACACAAAGTTCACTGAGCGCCTCTGTGAACTCTGTGTTAAGTCTTGGTTGACCACGGAGGACACAGAACAGTGAAGATTACGGCTATTGATTCCCGGCTCCAAAGATGTTTTCAGGATCGACGCTTTTTTTCAGCTCGCGTTTCCATTCCAGCGCCGTGGGCGACATGATAGCCGGTAAAAACGCCTGGCGGATTTTGCCCACGCCGTGATGATGGGAAAGCGAGCCGCGCGAACGCAGAATCTCCGCGCGGGCAATATTCTCCAACTCGCAATAAACCTGGGAAGGGTTCGCAACGCCCTTGAAATAGAAACCGAGATAAAAATAAATGGCGGCGCCGGTTTGATAAACCTGGGTGACCCGCGCGGTCACGAAGGGCTTGGCCGGAAGCTTGCGCGCGCGGTATTCCGTCTCCAGCCGTTTCTTGACGTTTTCGATGAGCGGTAGAACGTCGCTCCACGCCGCCGAAGTTTCGAATGATTCGGCGATGATGTGGTACTGCATCAGAAAATCGCGGATGTAGGCGATGCTGTAAGTCAGTTGATAGCCGCGCCGCCCGTTTTCCGAGCCCGCCTTCATGCCTTGATGCTTTTTGGCCAGGCGTGAAACCGCGTGCTGCTGTTCCGCCACCTGGCGCCGCGAACCCTCAAAGACGAGGGTGCAAACCACCACTTGATTCAGGTCGAAACCTTTCAGTCTGGTCACCACAAACTTTTCCAGGCGGCTCTTCAAAACACCGAAACCGCTCGAAGCCGGCTTGAGCGCCAGGCCGAAATGGAATTGCAGATTATCCACCAGGCGGACGCTGGAGGGCGGGTAAGGCTCGCGCCCCAGGTCGCGCATGAATCCGAACCCCTCCGCCAGGGTGGGAAAAAGCACGGAGTCGTAGGCCTGCACTTCCGGCAGAGGAAATATTTTGACCACCGCCGAGGTGATGATGCCCAGGTTGCCCTCCGAGCCGAAAAGCAGGCGGCGCAAATCGGAGCCGGTGGATTCGCGCGGAACACAGGTGGCGCGTTCCAGCTTGCCGCCGGCGGTGGCCACGGTGATATCGAGCACAAGGTCTTCAATGTTGCCATATTTGTTTTTCTTCATGCCGCTGGCGTTGGTGGCAATCCAACCGCCGAGCGAAGAAAATTCCACGCTGTCGGGCTCGTGGCCCATGGTGAACCCGTAAGTCTGGAGTTGGGTCATGATGTTGCGGCCCACCGCTCCGGCCTCGATGCAGGCCATCTGATTGGCCTTGTCAATCCACACGATGCGGTTCATGCGCCGCAGGTCCACGGAAACGATCACGCGCTTTTCATTGGCGTCGCAGCGCAGAGCGTCGGTGACGTTAGTACCGCCGCCAAAGGGAATTAAAGAAACATGGTGGCGCCTGGCCGCCGCAATCAGTTGCGCCACTTGTTCATCACTTTCGGGAAAGATGACCAGGTCGGGAATTCGCGGCAGGCTGCCATACTTGATGGCAAACATTTCCTCCTGCGTCTGGCCGTGGCCGTGGCGCAATCGCAGAGGCCCATCCGCGGTGACTTGGTGATCCTGCAAAAACTGGTTGAGTTCGTTTTGAAATTCGGTGTTTTCCAAAGGAGGCGCGATATAGGTCGGATAAGACCCCGGGTTCACATCCTTGGGGTCGAGTTCAATGCCCAGCGTTTCCCGAATCCAGGGGAGCAGGCGCGGCAGCTCCACGCCGCTCAATTCGTAACGGTTGCCCCGCATCACCACGTGCCCGTTTTCATTGATGGTAAAGCCGCTGTCTCGAAACCCCCACACCTCGAGACTCTCGGCGTCCCGGTCGCTCACGGGCAGCGGCTCGGGATGCAGCAGCGCTTCTTTGGGCACAGCCACGGTCGATGACATTCCCACCTCTTTCAATTCGTGCTGGCAATCGGCCAACGCAGACATTGGTATTGTAAGCTTATCACTAGTTGAATAAGGTGGAAAACAGCTTCTGCGGCTCATGTATCAACTCTGGACAGTCGAAGAAATGGTTGATAAAGTAGGTGCAAAATGAAATCGCTGATATCGCGCATTTTGACAGGTGACAGCCGCGAACTTCTTAGGTCCATCCACCCGGAAACTGTCCAGTGTTGCGTCACGTCTCCCCCATATTGGGGTTTAAGGGACTACGACCACCCGGCACAGATAGGCGCTGAGAAATCCCCAGTCCAATATGTTCAAAACCTGGTTACAGTCTTCCGTGAAGTGCGTCGAGTGCTACGCCAAGACGGAACGCTGTGGCTAAATGTCGGAGACGGGTACGCTCGTAACGGTGGAACCGGAAACTGCGGACCGAACGCCATGGTTGCCAACACAAAAAAGCTAATCCAAAAGCGGAATTGCAAGGTTCCTGACTGTTGGGGGTTGAAGGACCGAGACCTGATGGGGCTGCCTTGGCGAGTCGCGTTTGCTTTGCAGGAAGATGGTTGGATTCTTCGCTCAAGGATAACTTGGATAAAGAAAACTGCCATGCCAGAGAGTGTTAAGAATCGCCCCACAAGCGCCACAGAGGAAATCTTTCTGTTTGCGAAACAAACAACCTATTTCTATGACGCGTCCGCAGTAAGAGAGCCTACGGGGGCTAATCTTCGCAATTGTTGGCTGCTTGGACCCGACGTAAATGGAAGCAATGGCCATCCCGCAACATTCCCTCGTGAGCTAGCACGTCGCTGCATAAATCTCGGCAGTCGCCCAGGCGACATCATTCTTGACCCCTTTGGGGGTTCTGGTACGACGGCGGCTGTTGCACAGGAGTTGGGACGCAGCGCAATCTCGATTGAGTTAAATCCTGAATATTCAAAGATCTCCAAGCAGAGGGTGGGCGATGCGCTCCAAGCAAGGCTCGGGTTCTAAGCAGAGAATTCTCGATTATTTTCTAGCGCACGTAGGCACCGTCCTAGACTCTAGGGACATCCAAAAAGCGAGTGGTTGGGCGGCAGAGTGGGCGCGTCGAGTTCGGGAACTGAGAAACGAAGAAGGTTACCAAATCCTGTCGCACAAAGACAGGGTGGGGTTAAAGCCTGGCCAATACTTGCTCGAAACGACGGTTCGCTTTCCGGCCTCAAAATGGGCATTTCTAAGGAGATACGCGCACAGGTTCTTGAGCGCAACGGTTACACCTGCCAGATGTGTGGTGTCGCGGCCGGTGATCCTGACCCGCTCGGCGGGACTCGACCAGTTAGGCTCACAATGGGGCACATAAAGGACAAATCGAAAGGTGGCGACGATTCTCTTTACAATCTTCGGGCCATTTGCACGAGTTGTAACGAAGGGCTGCAGAATACTGCATTGCCAAAGCCAGACCGAATCCACCTGCTTTCGCAGGCCCGCCGGGCGACCATCGATGACCAAAAAGAATTGCTTGAGTGGTTACTGCGAAAATTCAATCTCTCCACGACTCCAAAACCATAGCTTCCAACCTTGGGACTGCAATTCCCATCCCGTCCAAAAATCGAACTGGGGTGCCCCGCGCAGTTCGCAATCGGGCCAGCCAGGCTCTTTTGCAGCGGCGATCTTCAGATCGGCATCCTCCCTTTCATCGACTTGCCAGCCTGAAGGGCGTCGCTACCGGGCGCCAGCCAGTTGGCCGCGGCCTATCGACCCCGCAGTTGTGCCGCGACGGTCAATCCATCTCCACCAGGAGGTGAAAGGCTCGATTCCTGCGCCGTCAGTGCGTCTGGAAATCCCGGTCCAAGGCAAGAATGTCTCCCATGTTTAGATCATGGGCAAGTTGAATCAAGCATCGTCAAGGTCCGCTGGAAAATCCGGCTGCCCTGGGGTACACATTTCCGACGGCCTGCCGGGGGGAGGAACCCGAGGTTCCGGGCGCATTGTCGCCAAGCCGGAAGCTTTCAGATCGTCGGTGAAAACGAACTTCCCGATGCGCGGCCCATTGGATATACTTCCGTTGATGCAACCCGACCAAGAAGTTATAAACCGATGGAGCGGTTCCGCTCCGTTCTGGGAGAAGCACCGCGAAATTATCCGGGAGATGTTTGCTCCGGTCGCGCAAGCTCTTGCCGAGGAAGGGCAGATTAGCAGTGGGCACACAGTTCTGGACATTGCTACGGGTCCCGGAGAACCTGCATTGACTTTGGCCGCCCTAGTCGGACCCGAAGGCAGAGTCTTTGGAATTGATCCAATTCCTGAAATGGTCGCGGCCGCTCGTCGGGCGTCGGACCGTCTTGGGTTCAGGAATACGCAATTTGATGTCGCCTATGCAGACCATCTGCCGTTTCCGGCCGATACTTTCGATGCAGTGGTCAGCCGCTTCGGTGTGATGTTCTTTCCGGCTCCTGCTGACGCGGTTCGCGAGATGTTGAGAGTGCTCAAGCCAGGACGAAAACTGGCCCTGGCGGCGTGGCATTTCGCCGAAAGAAACCCTTTTCACTACACGCTGCAGCGAGTCATGGACCGGTATGTCGATTCGCCACCACTTCCGCCCGACGCTCGCGACGCGTTCCGCTTTGCCACCCCGGGAAAGTTGCGCGACGTTCTTGCCGAGGCCGGCGCGATGGCTCCATCCGAGCGCCGGCTGCAATTCGCCATACAAGCGCCGATTTCAGTAGAAGACTTTTGGGCCCTGCGAGGCGAGATGTCTGAGAAGCTTCGTGAAAAACTCGCCCTGCTTTCAAGCGAGCAGTTGACTGAAGTGAAGCGTCAGTCACTCGAAGCTTTTCGCGGGTACTCCACAGAACGCGGGTTGAGTTTTCCGGCTGAGGTTCTTATCGTCAGCGGAACTAAGGGCCGTTCGGCCTAGTTGGACCAGCAGAGCTAAGTGAGACAACATTGGAAGCGGTCAGGGACCGCCGCTATAATAGGCCAAAATGCCATCCCGCCCTCGCTTTGACATTTTGGAGGAATGTTGTCACATCAGCATACGGCAGCGAAGCCACACGCATATACAGAGCCGTAATTGTGCGTCAGGCCAAACTTGAGGGGAAATGATTCAAAAAAAGAACTCGGCGGAGTCGTCGGTCGAGAAAATTTACGACCTTATTAAAGATCACATAACCTCGCTGCCGGAAGATGAAGCGATGGCAAGGCTGGAGATCATCGATCAGGCCCACGCTAAAGCCCGCGCTCAAAAAGACTCGCCACGGCGAGAGTGTGGATTGTATCTACGAGCTTCTGTGGCGACTGCGGCTAGACACTAGAAAGTGAGTTGAAAACCAGGTTGGACGAACTCTGGTGCATTAAGCCAACGATGTCGAAACGTATCATAATGCCAACCTTTCCTTTGCAATACCTCTGAGAATTCCTCTCGGCTCACGTCTAACGAACCCAGTGCGCCACGCTTCCAAGCGTTTAGAATAACCCGGTTGAACAAGAGCTCTCCGGCAAAAGGACTCCGGTTTGGTGAAATCTCCGCTAACGTTTCCTGAACGAGCTCATCAATCGTCGGGCGGACGGATGATCGAACGTGCGGCAGTACGCCCTCACCATCGTTGACGAAGCTCAGAATCAATTCTCCTGCGAGTACTTTCTCCTTGTTCTTCTTTTTGTGCATAGACCAAATCGTGTCGCCTATCTGGGTCACTGCTGCCTTGAGGCTGGCCCCCCCCTCGGTGGCCTCATTGAGAATGGCCTCGAAGTATCGGACGTTCCAATGCTGGAACACAATCGAAAACCATCGGTTTCGCTTTAGCATGCCGAGGCACACGCGGACACTTTCTTTCAATCGCTCAATATAATGGTCTTCCGTGAGACGGAGTTCCCCGCCCACAATGATTTCATTCTCCCTGACGGAAGTGGGTACGTTAAAACCGAGCCAGTGATTCCAAAGAATCGATAAATCCAGGTATGCGATGTGTCCGCCGTAAGGAGGATCAGTGAAAATATAATCTACTTTTTGTCCAAGCGTGCGCGGCAGGTCGGCAATATCGAGACAATGAGCGTCGAAGGCGCCGCGCCATCCTTCTGTTCGCGTCCATAGCCGCTTTCGCTTGAGAACTTCTTCCTTTCCCGCAATTACGTTCATTACGCGTTCACGGAATACTGTCCATGCCGGAAGCTCAACCACTTGATCTGCGACTTTGTATCTGTAAATACTAAATATGCTGCTACCGCCACGGGATTCCAACCTACCTCGCGCGGAAAGGAAAGTTTTGTTCAACTTCCCTAATGTCGCTGACCATGCAAGGAGTAGAGCTCCATGCGAAGAAGAGTCGGCTACCTGGTCGACCGCTCTCTTCAGCAATGCTAGCGCGAGCAACTGGCGGGCAGTGAATAGATCCAAGAACTTCTCAGCGTCAGAATTCTTTGGAAGCGCGATGTTATCCGGAAGAAATTGGCTCGCCAACCTAGCCTGTACCTCAGCATCATCGAGGGACGGAATGGCGGTGACTTCTGCCTTGCAGCGATCTTGCACTTCGAGAAGTCCTCTTCGAATGTAGCCGGTATCATCGTGTGTCGTGTCCGCGACCTGAGAGGCGATAAAATTAGCAAGCGGATTTATGTCGTTGTGGATGCCGTGGCGATTCAGCAGCATGGCCTCAATCGCAGTAACGCCCGAGCCGCCGAACGGGTCAAGGACAGAGTCTCCGGGCCGTGTAAATTGCTCGATGTAGGCGCGAACGACGTTGGCGGGCCGTCGCGTAAAGTACGGATGTACCCCATAGTGCCGCTTGGCCGCTTGCCTCTCCGCAGGTATGCGATGCAGGATAGGCTCAAATTTGAGCTTACTCGCCATGAGCTAGTGCTTCAGATCAGAGCAAAGAGTGTTTAATTCAATTACGTCCACATTCCGCGGAACGTTTTGCAAATCATGCCTCACGCATAAAATGACGACCCGCGAAAGTTTTTCTGAGGGGTAGTGTACCTGCTGGTACTTGAAACCGGAACTTGCTTTTTTAATCTCAATTGGGGCCGTATAGGGTTGGTAATCAAGGAATTGGAATCTGCCTTCGCAGTCCAAGCCCTTGCCCCGATATGGGCCGCACTCTACCCCTAAAACTTTGAGCGGGCCCGAGGCGCGGAGAAGGTCTTGTTCCTGAACGTGGAGGAATCCCCCCGCACTCGCATGCGCCTCCGCAACACGGCAAATCTCCTGCAGTGACCACTGCCACATCTCTGGACGTGTTACTTTGACTCTTTCCAGTTGTTTGCGCCACAGTTGGCTCTGAATCATTCCATTGAACGAGAGTGGAAACTCTGGCCGAGAAATAACCCGCCTCTTCGGAGGTCCTGCATATTTGTAACCAACAGGGGTCAGGTAGAATTTTTCATCGATGACCTGGATTTCCACATCGATTCTCTCGAAATCTCCCGAATTTAGTCTGTACCAATCTCTAATGGCTTCGCCGATAGAACCAGTCGCGTCGGCCTTCTGGATCCTCTCTTTGCCGATGTGTGCTGGAACCAGCTTACCGTTACTCAGCTTCACATCCCCGGCGAGCGCGACGAAGTCGGAGGGGGTCGCTCCGTATGGCGTCACAAGGGCAACCCTGACCTCTTTCTCAGCACGCAGATGCCGGAGGATATCCTTCGGCACACCGTGAAGAAAGTATTGAGGGCCACCTGACCGGATGCTGTCGCGCTTTGCCTGTAGGAGATGCATGCCTTCTCGTTTTTAGTGAGTTCTCAACCTGGATCAAGCCGGGATTTCGATTTGGAATCCTACCAAGCTGTGAGTGTACTCCTAGTCCGAGAGATTAGAAACCGCAGATTTCAGATTGCGACTGACCGCAGAAGCCGGTAGCGCGGCTCTTCAAGGAAACTCGACAGCTAGCCGCCAACGGCACGGGTACTCTCCCACCTCCGACTTGGCTTTACGCGTGAGTCCCTTCCTCTTGCTTCAGCCGTTCGGCCAGCAAGACCTTGAGCAGGGATTGATAGGGAACGTCGCGCTTGTTCGCCAGCATTTTGAGCCGGGCGATGAGAGGTTCGGGCAAGCGCAGGGCTAACTGTTTGTCGAAAGACTCGCCGAGTTGTCATTCCGAGCATTGACAGCCGCAGGGCTGCCCATGATGAGCAGAAAGTCGTCGCTCCTGCCCGCAGACGCTTTGTTGAATCCAAAAGAGTTACGCATCGACTTTCCGCAGAGTTGTCATTCCGAGCATTGACAGCCGTAGGGCTGCCCATGATGAGCAGAAAGTCGTCGCTCCTGCCCAGAGACGCTTCGTTGAATCCAAAAGAGTTACGCATCGACTTTCCGCAGAGGAGTCCGTCAGCTGACGGACGACGAGGAATCTCGCACTGTATGTCCTTTCAGAGCGAGATTCTTTTCCGCCGGCTGACGACTCGGAAT
>DASYZE010000036.1:0-10841 GCA_035946625.1 Terriglobia bacterium
ACAGCCCCGGCGACGGACTCTCGGCTCTGCTTTGCTCCCCAGAACAGGAATAGCTGAACTCCATCGGGCTCGATTAGTCTGCGGTTGATGAAACAGCGACTCGTCGGCCGAGGAGGTCAGCTATTCAGCTTCGGGTTAAGACGATCCTGAACCGGGTGCAACATTTCTCGGGTTTTGGTAGTGGCTCAGTTTGGCGAGAATTAGAGCCGAAGAGTATGGAGGATGTCGGGAGATGCGGGATTTGGGGAGGGTTGGGGCGGCGCACGGGTCCCGCGGGGCGGGATGCCACTGCCAAACTGACCCACCACCCGGGTTTTGTGTACGAAGAGGTGGAGATGCACTGCCGCCGGGGCCGGAGTCGATTGCGATCCGGATCGCGCCGCATCGCGGCCTCCGCGGGCGCTGCGGCGGGGCTTCGAGGTGCTGGGGCCGGAGGTGGTGAAGGGCCTGCGTTTCGTGTGCAGCGACCTGTGGAAGCCCTACCTGAACATCCTCGCCGCCGAAGCCGGGCAAGCCCTGCACGTTCTGGATCGCTTCCATATCACCACCCATTTGAACCAGGCGGTCGATCAGGTCCGCCGCTCCGAGACCGCCCGCTTGCGGGCGGAGGGCCAGCGGCGGACCAGAGCGAGCCGTGCCGGGCTGAAGCCCGGCGCTACATAGGCTTGTCGGTGCGTGGGGGATCGCCGAGTTTGCTTTCGGTGGAAGGCGTCACTTCAGGATGAGGGCGTAATCGGCGGCGCCGTCGAGGGCCTCAACAACAAGATCCGAGTGGTGACCAGACGATCCTATGGATTCCGCACCTACGAGGGGATGGAAATGGCCCTTTATCACTCGCTTGGACGCCTCCCGGAACCCGAATCGGCCCACAGATTCTGCTGAGGAGGCGAAAATCCCAGGGCGCGAGAGTCCACTGACCGTCTCGAAGCGTGACCGCCGTAGCTGATTCGTCCCCGCTCGTTCTTCTGGCGAAGCTGGGCTGCTTCGATCTCCTCAATCGGCTTCTCGCCCTGCTCCATCAATGACTCAAGACGGCAGAAGCAGCGCGCTTTGTTCCCTGAGAGGATGGCCGCCGCTTCGCGCGCAAGGCGCCGCGCGCGGATCGGACTTCGAAGCGCACACCCTCTCCTTGCTGCAAATACGCAACGATCTCAAACAGATTGCTGGCGGTCGGGTTCCCCTTGGGGCCAAACCTCTCGTGAAGAGTCTTCACGTGGATTTTGGTATGCGTGGCCAGCTTCGGAAAGCCGACTGTGGCACTGATGTAATCACGCAATAGCTCTTTACCGAGTGCCACCTCGCCAGAGAGAAGACTTTCGATAGCCTCGCTAAGAAGCCCCTCTCGAAAGGCGGGATCGCGTTTCACGCGTGCTTGAACCGTTTCTTTAAAATCTCTCGTCAAAGCCATTTTCATTCCTCTTCTTTTTGCTGCTTCTTGCTTTGCTTGTAGTCTTCCCATCTGTCGAGCGCAAGTCTGATGTCATTCTGCCGGCGTTGTTTCGTTCCACGACCAAGCGGGATGACTGTCGGCTCACCGTCTTTCCCAAAATACACCCGGTAGGCGGGACGGAAATTGATCCTGCACTCGTAAACGCCAGCTCCAACGCTTTTGGTGTTGGAGAAGTTCCCCAGTCCTACGCGATATAGCCCAGATTTCCAATTTGAGTCTCCACCAACGAACCTTTGAACGTGCGCCGCCATCTGTGTTTATGCGGGTCTAAACGCAGTGAATACGCCTCGGAGGTACACACCACGTGGGTGAGAAGCGCAATCAGCCCTTCCACCCACGGTTTTTGTTCAATAGTCACGGGGACTGCGTGGCGGCGAAGCTGGGTCCGGGCAACGTGCACAGCGCCAAAGACTGGGATGAATTGTTGTTGCCGGAGATTGAGCGCCAACAGAAGCTGGGCAAGGACGTGGTGTTTCGAGCAGACGCCGCCTTCGCCAAGCCGGAGATCTATGAGGCGCTGTAGAAGCGGGGCGTCAAGTACGCCATCCGCATACCGGCCAACGAGAATCTGGAGCGGGACATTGCAGAGTTGCTGACGCGACCCGTGGGAAGACCAAGCCACAAGCCAGTGGTCTGGTGCAACGGCTTTCTCTACCAAGCGGCCAGTTGGAAGATGGCGCGGCGAGCAGTGGCGAAGGTGGAGTTCCACTTCGGGGAGCTGTTTCCGCGAGTCGGCTTTATCGTCACGAACCTGAGCCTGTCCAGCCGGGCGGTAGTGCGTTTCTATAATAAGCGGGGCACGGCCGAGCAATGGATCAAGGAAGGCAAGCAGGCGACGCATTGGACCCGGCTATCGTGTCATCGGTTCCGAGCCAATGAAGCACGCTTACAGTTGAGCCTGCTGGCCTACAACCTGGGTAACCTGTGGCGCCGTCTGGTGCTGCCTAAGAGAATTGACGCCTGGTCGTTGACGAGCTTGCAGCAGCGGATCGTGAAGACTGGCGGGCGACTGATCAAGCACGCCAGGTACTGCTGGTTGTTGATGGCCGAGGGACATCTGCACCGGCGGCTGTTTGGCCAGATGCTTCGACGGATCTATGTGGTGCCGAGCGGGTAGCACTCCGATTGCTGTTGCAAAATCCGAGTCGAGGAGGAGGGTCGGAGCCGTGTCTGAGCAATCGATTTCGAGGCAGCAAGTGAGGCTCCTCAGACGGGCAAAAACGAGCCGTCGGAACCTCGCGGGACTCGCTGGGGCCTGCTCTGGCGCCAAATTCTTTGTGTCCAGGGTAGGAGGAGCATATGATGCGCGAGGGAGAGGTCCAAATCGGAAATTCCGGTTGACTGCTTTGGGGAACGGGCGTAGCATTTCCACCAAGCTCGGCAAATATCCCCACGATTCGAATGTGAAGGCCGGAAAGAGAAGTTGTGCGATCGAAGACGTGGTTAGCGCGGATTTGGAACGTCATTCCCGAGGAGGAGGTGTGGCATGGCTGGTTTGCAGCTTCCCATTGTTCAAACTTATAACGCCGAAGAGGATTTGGCTTTTTTCATTACAGCCACGGATGGCAGCACAGCGCTGCAGGGAAGATCGCTTGGCACGGGCAGAGACGGAGGGTGGGGTGAAGGAGTGCATGGAATAAGCGACGTTGGCACCGGTGTGCTAGGCGAGAGCAACTCTGGTGTTGGAGTCTTCGGCACCAGCGACGCACAGGCAGGGGTCGTGGGTACCAGTAAACAATTGGACGGCGTTCAGGGAATCAGCCAATCGGCTCAGCATGCTGGAGTCTCCGGGTCTAACACTAGCGGCGGAATGGGTGTCTACGGCTACTCCAGTCTTTTCGATGGCGTCCAAGGAATAAGCGACGCCAAAGACCACGCGGGGGTTTCCGGGGTGAACAGGAGCGGAGTCCAAGGAATGGGTGTGTACGGTTATTCCACCAACTTCGATGGTGTCCAAGGCGAGAGCGGGTCCAAAGACCACGCCGGTGTTTCCGGCACCAACAACAGTGGGGGCATGGGCGTTTGGGCCAGCGGAACACCTGCTGGGTACTTCAATGGAGATATCCAAGTAACAGGGGATGTTAAGCTATCCAATCAAGACTGCGCAGAGGATTTCAACATATCAGGCCCTGAGGAGATTGAGCCAGGAACAGTGATGGTGCTTCGTGAAGGCGACGCTATCGAAGTAAGCCACTCAGCCTACGACAAGCGCGTCGCAGGAGTGATCTCCGGCGCCGGTAGCCTGAGGCCAGCCATCATCTTGGGAAGAGACCGGCGAGATAATGCAAGAATGCCGCTGGCGTTGCTGGGAAAGGTGTATTGCAAAGTGGATGCGCGTTACTCGCCGATCGAGGTGGGCGATCTGCTAACGACGTCGCCGACCTGCGGCCACGCTATGAAAGCGGCGGATCCGGTTCGGGCATTCGGCGCTGTGATTGGGAAAGCGTTGCAGCCCCTGACCGGAGGGCAGGGCTTGATTCCCATCCTGGTTGCTTTGCAGTAGTTTCTCCGGGGCGTGCCTGTAGCTCGGCGAAGGAAAAGGTCTGGGACGATGCAGTTCAGTGCTAAGGCGACATCACCGAATGCAATCCAGCTCACGTGGTACGCAGACCCGAGTGACCCCCTCCAAGATACGGTCACTATTTACGAGTTTGAATCGGCGTCTGGTCGACAGATAGCCTCGCAGCCCAACCTCCCGTTCTCAACTGGCGCTACATTTTTCTCCGGCCTTAACCCGAGCACGGGGTACAAGTATACGATGATTGGGTTCGCGCAAACGGAGGGCGGCCAGACGGAAACAACCTTGGCACAAACCTCCGCCACAACGCGACCCGCAGGGCCGCCCCCGCCCCCGCCCCCACCTCCGCCGCCTCCACCGCCACAAAAGGAACCGGGCCACGTTGCGAGTGTAAATGCGCAGGCCAAGCCTTTCGGGTATATCTCGGTGAGTTGGGATCCTGCAGGCCATAACTACACCTATCTGCGCGTTTGGCGGTATATTCAAATGAACACCTTCGTCTACCAGAACTCGACTACGGTGGCCAGCGGAAATATTTTCAAGGATACGAGCGGACTAAATCAGTCATCGGTTTACCAATACGAGGTTCAAACAAGCTACAGCGCAAGTTTCAACACGTATATAGGCCTGCGCTCCCTCCCCGTCATGTATCCGCCGTGGTATGGCCTAAGGCAGTTTCTTCCCCCGAACTTCAATCCGAGCAACGGTATCAAGAGCTTGCGTCCCAACGACCATCCATTTGTGAGCGTCCGTTCAATAATGGCCAGCGCCTAGGCACGTGGCAAGTCAGAGGCGCACACCTCCACAGGGGTCGGCTTCGGCCTTCTGGTGTAAAACGGGCCGGAGAATAACAGATGAGACATCTTATCTGGAAAGGTATATCCGGATGCCGTAAGCTGCCTGGCTAAGGACGTAGCTTGAACGACACGGGGTCGGAAGTCTTACGACTTGCCGCACCGAGCTTCTGGCACCGCCTGGCGAAACGCGACGGCTCTCTGAATTTTCAATTTGCAGAATTCTCTCTCAGCGTAGTCGAGCGCCTTGCGGAAAATCTCGACCATCGCAGCCCGTGTGGCGGAAATGAATTTCCGGTTATAGAGCCGTTGTCACCTTCCGCGCGGCCTGTGAGTTCAACCTGTCGAGCCACTGGCGAAAGGGGCTGTGGCCGCCGCGGTCGTGATACTCGCGAACATCGACCATCGAGCTAGAAGGTAACATATATTCTACCATTGTGAAGGGCTACCTGGAGCGGTTTGTGCTTCGCCTCGCGCCGCGCAGCCTGGTCTTTGGATAAGCTCCGGCGCCACCTAAACGCAGAGAGGCCCATGGCTCTCATAGCCGGGCTATTCCCGCAGGGAAGACGCGGTCAGGGGCGACAGCGGGGAGCCGCACCAGCGGGCCTGCCCCTTGACGGCGGCGAGAGCAAAGGGAAACCTGCAGCGAGTTTAAGCAACCCTCTAGCCTGCTTAATTCATGAGTGGTAAGCCCGAGTCGGTTTTCTTCGGAATTGTCCTTGGGGAAGCGTGCTGCCAGCCGCTCCCGGTTGGCGACGGCGGGGCGAGGACGCGGTGACTGCGCCCCTACGACATCTCGATATCGCTGCGACCTCTCAGGCGCGTAAATCGGATTTCAGAGTTCAGATCGCAAATTTCAAACGAGGGTGCGACGGTCGCGGCGGGTGGTTCGCGGGGTGAGGGCACGTGCCCGGCGCCCTTCGGCAGGCTGTCGCCGCGGCGACCGGTGAGCGCGCCACCCTTCGGCCCGCCCAAGAGGGTGGGATGGCCCAATTTCCCTTCCGGAGCTAACCCCGCGTGTCGTTGACTATCGGCGCTTGTTAGCCTAACATCTCGCGCCAGAATCACCGGCGCTCCGTCACCCAACGCCGGTCACCGGGGGTGCTCGAAGACCCCAACCCCGAATCCGGGAGGAAACCATGAAACGCTCGTGCTGTGCCCCAGTGTTTCCCGTGCTTGCCAGCCTGTGTCTTGCCATCGCCCTCGTTTTCGTTCCCCTAGCCGCCCAACAGACGCCGGGAGCTCAGCCCAATACTTTCCAGCTTGTCGAAGCCACCATCGGCGACATCCACAACGCTTACAGGAGCCATCTGCTTACGCCGGCGCAGCTTGTGCAAATGTATCTGGATCGCATCGCCGACTACGATTCCGCCGGCGCCGCGATCAGCACCGGCCTGAACAGTTACATGCATCTCAATCCCAAAGCGCTCGAGGCCGCAAAGCAACTGGAGGAAAAGGGTGAGCCGGCACCCGGGGCCGACTTCCGCCGCCAGCCCCTGTGGGGGATTCCCATCATCGTCAAAGACAACAACGATACCTTCGACCTGCCCACAACGGCCGGTTCCGTTGCGCTGGGCACCTCTGTCCCGCCGGATGATGCCTTTATCGTTGGCAAACTGCGGGCGGCAGGCGCCATCATCCTGGGCAAAGGCACGCTCACCGAATTCGCCAACTTTCTCACAAACGGCATGCCTGCCGGCTACAGCTCGCAACTCCGCTTCCAGCTCGGCGGCACGGCGGCCACCTCCACACTCGGTTATGGGTTCAACGCCTTTGACCCACGGGAGGATCCCCGCACGGGGTTCAACGATGGGCGCCCGGCGCTCTCTCCTGGCGGGTCGAGCTCCGGTCCCGGCATTGCCGTCTCTGCAAATCTGGCTTCCGTCGGCATCGGCACGGAAACCTCCGGCTCGATTTTGAGCCCGGCCACCATGAATCTTTTGGTGGGGATCAAGCCCACGCGTGGCCTGGTGAGCCGAAACGGGATCGTGCCCATTACCGCAGACCAGGACACCGCCGGCCCTCTTGCCAGGACGGTTGCCGACGCCGCCATCGTGTTGGGAGTGATCGCCGGCTTCGATCCCCAGGATCCAGCCACGGCGCCATGCTTGCAGCCGGGCAATTGTTTCAGCGATTACACTCAGTTCCTTAATAAGGATGCGTTGCGCGGGGCACGCATCGCCGTGCCCTATTTCAGCTATTGGACGAACGGCGCCGGTACTCTTAACCTCACACCGACGCAGCTCGCGGTTATGGTCAACGCCATCTCCGTCATGGCGGCGCAGGGTGCTACGGTGGAATTCTTCGACGTTCCGGACCAGAGCTCGCTCAATAGCTTTCCTGGCTGCGGCCACCTGCCGCAAAGCAACTGCTCCACCGTTCTCCTCTATGGGTTCAAGCGGGATCTGAACAACTATCTGGCGAGCTTGGGCCCGGGCGCACCCGTGCACACGCTACAGGGCGTCATTAACTACAACAACGCCAACTCCGCCTATGCTCTCAAGTACGGGCAGGTACTCGCACTCGCCGCCCAAACGCTCGATACCAGCCCGGGCAGCGCCGACACCACGCGGTACCTGAGCGATCGCGCCGAGGACTTGTTGCTCGCCAAAACGGATGGTCTTGACCCTATCTTCGCGGCGGGCTTCGACGCGGTGTTGTTTCCGGCTAACCGGGGCGCGGCCATCGGCGCCAAGGCGGGTTATCCCAGCATCGCCGTACCGGGAGGGTTCGTTACCAACCAGCCCGAATTAAATGTCCCGCCGGGCACCAGCTTTCCGCCGGGTTTCGATCCCAAGGAGTCGCCTTATGACGTGACGTTCACCGGCCCGGCCTTTAGTGAGCCTAAGCTCATTGCGATTGCCTATGCCTTCGAGCAGGCCACCAAAATCCGCGTGCCACCATTCAGCACGCCGCCGCTGGCAACGGACACGGTAACGCGGCATTAGGCGCGAAGGGCAGCGGAGACGACAGGGTTCTTCCGGCGCGGCGTTGGCTGCGGCTGACTCCGTGGTAGAGGGGAGGTATTGGTTCCGGGTAACGGATCCTTTCGGATTCCGTCGCGGGTCTCGGACGGCGGCGGGCTACGGCAGGCGCGCCGCGGCGACCCGTGAGCCCGCCACCCTTCGACGGGCTCAGGGCCGTGAGCGAAGTCGAACGGTGGCGGGCAAGTCGCCGACTTGCCCCTACGAGCGGCGTCGCGTCCGGAAGGCAGGATTCCCGCCAGCCTCCCTGGGAATGCACTAAGACCAGCGATTCAAGACCCGCACACTGTTCCCGTAGAAGCATCCGGGAAGCAAAAATCGCGAATTCGAAGGGTGCGGCACCCCATATCGCAACCGGCGCAAAGAGAAAGGCAACATGAGGACGAAGAGGGAGTCTACGAAATCGAACCCCAAACGCCGGCACGGATGCCGGCGCTACGAAAGTGGAGCTTCGGATGGAAGGGAAATTCCGCACCCTTAAACCCGAAGGGTGCGGCACCCCGGCGGATGGGGAGATGGCGGCCTGCCGGACCGATGCCGGAGATTCGGGAGGCTGTCCCGGCGGTATAGCAAAGCGAGCCGTGCCGGGCTCAAGCCCAGAGCTACACACGCTTGGAGGAGTTACTTCAGGGTGACGACGTAATCGGCGGCGCCGTCGGCGAGTTTGGCGTCTTTCTTGACGGTGTTGCCGGTGGCGGTATCGCGCAACTCGATCCGGAGGGTCTTCTTCTTTTTGGCCTGGAATTGACCGCGAACGGAATTGGATTGGCCGAGCTTGATGGCGCCGGCGGCAATCACCTGGAATGCATGATCCCCGGGGGGCAGCAGCGGTTCGGCGGAGGATCCCTCGCCTGCTTTGTGCTGAAAGAAGGGTTTGCCATCCATCAGAACCGTGAAACCGATCGATTCGGGCAGATGGCCGGAATCGATATGCAGCTTGGCGGCTGTGTCGGGCGTGAGCACCGGCTGCGGCGGCGGGGTGACAGCGGGCTTGGGCGCCGGCGCGGGAGCAGAAGCCGGTTTGGGCGGAGGCTGCACTTCGAGTGGGGTCTTGGCCACTGGCGCCGGCGTCAGCGGCGGCTTGAGAACGGGAAGGGTGAGCTTGGGCTTGGCGCGCCGGGAAGCCTCGGCTCGCGTGAGCCGCGGTTTCTTTTCTTCCGTCAACTCGTGCGCGGCCGGAGCCGGTTGCTTGGTCTCGGCTGCGGGCGGAGGAGTTGCAGGAGGCGTTGCCGCGGGTATTGACGGTGTTGCGGCGGCGGGGCCAGGAGAGGGCGCGGCGGGCGAGGGGGCAGGCGCGCCGGACGCAGTGGGCAACGGGATTCGGTTCATCGCCGAGGCGGCCGGCTTAGGCGCAGCGGCGGGCGGAGCGGCGCGGCGATGGATCAGCGTACTGGCCAGCGCCGCTGCGAGGACCACGATCCCTGCTACTTCGAGAGTAAGGCGAACCGCTCTTCCGGGCCGACGGCCGCGCGCGCCGGCGACTGGGGTGGCAGCGGGCGTTCCCTCAGAATCTTTGGGATCCTTCGCTCCCGCACTGCGGGACGGGCTCAGGATGACAGAGGGGGTTTTGGACGACGCGGAGGCCGAAGGCCGGACGGGCATGGCGGGAGCGCCTTCGTCCCCCACCATCAAAGTGATATCCGACGGCCCGGCAACGGCGGAAACGGCCGGGGCCGAAGCGATCACCGTTCCGCCGGAGCGGAGCGTGGCAAGGTCCTGCGCCAATTCCTCGCCGGTCTGGTAGCGGCGGGCGGGATCTTTTTCCAGGCATTTCATGATGACCGCTTCGAAACCAACGGGGACGAGCGGGTTGAGTTTGCGGGGCGAAATGGTTTCCGCGTGGACGATTTTGTAGGAGACGGCGGTGATGGTATCGCCGGAAAACGGCTTATCGCCGGTGGCCATCCAATAGAGGATGACGCCGAGGGAAAACAGATCGGAGCGGCCATCGACCGGGATGCCAATGAATTGCTCGGGCGGCATGAAAGACGGCGTGCCGAGCAACTGGCCGGTGGTGGTGATTTGAGACGCGGTGAGCTTGGCGATGCCGAGATCGGTGATTTTGGCGCGCTCGGGCGCCTGGGGATCGGGCGCGGTGAGCAAAATATTGGCCGGCTTGACGTCGCGGTGGACGACGCCATTGCGGTGGGCGTAGCCAAGGGCGTCGGCCAATTGCTGGCCCAATTCGGCGATGCGGTCGAAGCTGAATCGTTCGCCGGCGGAGAGCGCGGACTCGAGCGTTCGTCCCCGGAGGAATTCCATCACCAGATAGGGCATGCCGTCGTGCTCGCCGGCGTCGTAGACGGTGACGATGCCGGGATGGGACAGACGGGCGGCTGCCTGGGCCTCGCGATAGAAACGGTCGCGGTATTGCTGGCCCTGGGGACCGCCAAGGGCGACGGTTTGAATCGTCTTGACGGCGACGACGCGATCCATCACCGGGTCGCGGGCCTTGTAGACGACACCCATCGCGCCCCGGCCGATTTCCTCGAGGATTTCGTAACGGCCAATCGTGGCGAAATCGGTCATGGTCAGAGCGAATACTCTAACACAGCGCGAGCCGGGGTTTGAGCGCGGGGAGGGACGGCGCGGCGGGCAGCGGGGCCGGGCGACCCGCCGGGTCGCCCCTACCAAAACCAACGGAAATCGGTTTCAAGGCGCCGGCAGGGTTCCGACGGAAGGCGTGGAGCTTCGGATGGAGGGGAAAATCCGCACCCTTAAATCCGAAGGGTGCGGCACCCCATATCGCAACCGGCGCAAAGAGAAAGGCAACATGAGGACGAAGAGGGAGTCTACGAAATCGGACCCCAAACGCCGGCACGGATGCCGGCGCTACGAAAGGGGCGCGAGGCTCGCCGCGGCGTGCAGGTGCTAATGGGCGGGAGGCGAGATGGCTTCGGCGCACGGCGGGCAGCGGGGCCGGGCGACCCGCCGGGGCGCCCCTACCCAAACCCACGGAAATCGGTTTCAAGGCGCCGGCCGGGTTCCGACGGAAGGCGTGGAGCTTCGGATGGACGGGCAAATCCGCACCGTTACACCGAAGGGTGCGGCACCCCATCTCGCAACCGGCGCAAAGTGAACGGCAACATGAGGAC
>DASYZE010000037.1:0-25857 GCA_035946625.1 Terriglobia bacterium
CCGACTGGAGTCCGGTGGGCCAAATCTATTTTTTCACTCTGCACAGCAGCAATCCTCAGTACGACGTGATGGAATTGAAATCAATTGAAGATTGGGTGGTCGAAAAAAACTTAAAGGCCGTCCCCGATATCGTCGACGTCGCCAGCTTCGGCGGGCCGACGCGTGAATACCAGGTTCGTGTCGATCCGGACAAGCTCGTGGCCTACGGCCTCAGCCTGGCGCAGGTGGAGCAGCAGCTTACCAATAACAATGCGAACGCCGGCGGCAGCTTTGTTGAAGCCGGCCTGCAGCAGATCAATGTTCGCGAAGTGGGGCAAATCAAAGATGTTCATGATATCGAAAACACGGTGCTCGTCACCAAGAGCGGCACTCCGCTTCGGGTAAAGGATATCGCGGTGGTGGCGCAAGGCGCGAAGATCCGGCTGGGCCAGTTTGCCCGCGCCATCCATCGCGGAGACGGGAAGATCATTGACAATGGCGACGTGGTTTCCGGCATCGCCCTGATGCGAAAAGGCGCGGACACGCAGGCGGCCCTTGCGGGTCTGGAGGCAAAAGTGCAAGATTTGAACGATCACATCCTGCCTGCCGGCGTGAAGATCGTTCCCTTTATCGATCGCAGCGACTTGGTGCACCTCACCACCCATACGGTGCTACACAATCTCACGGTAGGCTTTTTTCTGGTCACGATTATCCTGTTGCTCTTCCTGGGCAATGTCCGGGGCGCGCTGATTGTCGCCCTGACGATTCCCTTTGCCCTGTTGTTCGCGTCCATCTGCCTTGGCCTTCGCCACATCCCTGCCAATCTTCTTTCGCTGGGCGCGCTCGACTTTGGGATGGTGGTGGATGGCGCTGTTGTGATGGTGGAAAACATTATCCGGCACATCGGCCACCAGGAAGAGGTCTATAAGTCAGTGCCGGACAGGATCCGGGCTGCCGCGCATGAAGTGCAACGGCCCGTCTTTTACGCCATCATGATTATCATCACCGCTTATCTGCCTATTTTCACCCTTCAGCGGGTGGAGGGCCGTCTCTTCCGGCCCATGGCCTGGACTGTAGCATTTGCCCTGCTGGGCGCGGTCCTATTTTCGATCACCATCGCGCCGGTTCTGGCCAGTTTCTTATTTCGCAAAGAAATCCGCGAGTGGCACAATCCGGTGGTTCGATGGCTGACCGAGCGCTATCGGCGCGCGGTGACCTGGTCCATCCATCATCGCTGGGTGATGGTGGGCGTTTCGGTGATTGCGCTTTCAGGCAGCATCTATCTGGTGACGAGCGACGTGATTGGTTCGGAATTCCTGCCCCACCTGGACGAAGGCGCCATGTGGGTGCGCGGGACTTTGGCGCCCAGCACCGGACCGAGCGAGGGCATCAGGGTGGCGAACGAGGCTCGAGTGTTGCTGGCCTCCTTCCCTGAGGTGACCGAGACCACCAGCCAAGTGGGACGGCCGGACGATGGAACCGACACAACCGGCTTCTTTAATACTGAGTATTTCGTTGGCTTGAAGCCCAAAGAACAATGGCGCCCGGTGTTTCACCAAAACAAAGATGAGTTGATCGCGGCCATGAATCGGGAATTGGATAAAATCCCCGGTGTTGTTTGGGGATTTTCCCAGCCCATCGAAGACAACATGGAAGAGGCTGTGAGTGGCGTCAAGGGTGAGCTTGCCACTAAAGTGTATGGCGACGACTTGAAGACGCTTGAAGAAAAGGCCGATCAGGTGGTTACGATCATGCGTGGAGTCAATGGAATTCAGGACCTTGGAGTCCTTCGCGTCCTGGGCCAGCCCAACTTGAATTTCACCGTGGACCGGCAGCAGGCCGCGCGCTACCAGATCAACGTGGCCGACGTTCAGGATGCGATCCAGACCGCGGTGGGCGGCAATGCCCTCACCCAGGTGTTGCGGGGCGAGCGTCGCTACGACCTGGTGATGCGCTATCTTCCTCAATACCGGGATACCAGGGAAGCGATCGAAAACATTCGCCTGCTGTCACCCGCGGGCGGGCGGGTTTCGCTCGCGCAACTCTGCCACATTGAAGAAAGAGACGGCGCTTCTGAAATTTATCGGAGCGGGAACCAGCGCTATATCGCCATCAAGTACAGCGTGCGCGGCCGTGACTTGGGAGGCGCGGTAGAAGAGGCGATCAAGAAAGTCGACGCCCAGGTTCAACTGCCCCGCGGCTATCACATCGTTTGGGAAGGTGAATACGAAAGCCAGAAGCGGGCGGAGGCGCGGCTGCTCTTCATTGTGCCGCTCACGGTTTTCTTCATATTCTTGATCATTTATATGGCATTCGGCTCGGCCAAGTGGGCCTGCCTGAATCTGGTGAATATGATGGTGGCGCCCCTGGGAGGCCTTTTGGCGCTTCTGCTGACCCGGACGCATCTGAGCGTTTCCTCAGGCGTAGGGTTCATGGCTTTGTTCGGCGTTTCGGTTCAGACCGGGGTCATCATGGTGGTGTACATCAATCAACTGCGCGCCCGGGGCAACTCGATTGAAAATGCTGCCGTCGACGGAGCCGTCCGCCGGCTCCGGCCCATCATGATGACCATGCTGGTGGCCACTCTGGGCCTGTTGCCCGCCGCGCTTTCCCACGACATCGGATCGGACTCGCAGCGCCCATTTGCCATCGTGATCGTAGGCGGACTGATTGCCGCCCTGGTGATGAGCGTTTTCCTGCTGCCCACTTTTTATGTCTGGTGGGCGCGGCCCACCGACTCGCTGCCCCGGGCCGAAGAAGCAAAGAGCGTGTATGAGTAGGGACTTCAACGGCTTCGGACGGCGACCCGCGGAGCGCCTGCCAAATTCCATTCTCTGTAGGGCCGGGGCTTCCCCCGGGCCACTCACCGCTGACTGTACATGGCCGAGCCAAGGGTCAGCCCTGCGGAATGCAATCCATGACAGATCCAATCTACGCCACCGCGCGCTCGAATTTGCAGCCTTCGGTCCGGCAATGGCGGTTGGAGGTGCCGGTCTTCTTGTCGAATTTATCAAATAGCACGGTCGCGCCGCATTCAGGGCAAGGTTCGGCCACCGGCTTTTCCCAGGAAGTGAACTTGCAATCCGGGTACCGGCTGCACCCATAAAATGTTCCGCGTTTGGCGCGGCGCACCACAATTTCGCCCGTGCACCCTTTTTCCGGGCAGGGGATGCCAAGAGTCTGTTTCTTGATGTATTTGCACTTCGGGTAGTTGCTGCAGGCGGTGAAGGGTCCGTATCGGCCGTGCTTGATGACAAGGTTTCCGCCGTCTTCGGGACATTTTTCGTCCAGCACTTGGTCGGTGACGGCTGTGGCCTGACCTTCCTTCATGACGATTTTTTTCGTATTCCGGCATTCGGGGTAGCCCGTGCAGGCCAGGAAAAAACCAAACCGACCGCGCTTGACGGTCATGGGCTTGCCGCATTTTTCGCAGGCCTGTTCCGCCACTTCGGGAACCGGCGGCCCCACCGGCGCGCTCACGCCATACTTGGCAGCTTCTTCCGGAGTCAGATCGCGCGTGCCGTCGCAATCCGGATAGCCGGTGCAGGCCAGGAACTGCCCGTTGCGGCCCAGACGAATCTTCATGGGCTTGCCGCACTTCTCGCACGTGATTTCGGTGGCGATCCCCTCGCCCTTGATGTCTTCCATCTCGCGCTCGGCCAGGCGCAGGTCCTTCTTAAATTTCTTGTAGAACTCATCCAGCGCGTCGGTCCAGGTCATCTTGCCTTCTTCGACCTCATCCAGCTCCTCTTCCATGCGCGCGGTGTAGGCAAAATCAAAGATGTCGCTGAAGTTTTTCACCAGCAGGTCGCACACCACCATGCCCAGTTCGGTGGGATAAAACCGTCCCTGGGTTTTCTCTACATACTCGCGGTTTTGGATAACGGTCAGAATGGCAGCGTAAGTCGAAGGTCGCCCAATGCCTTTTTCTTCCAGCGTTTTCACCAGCGTCGCTTCATTATAACGCGGCGGCGGCTCAGTGAAGTGCTGTTCGGGAAGGAGTTTGTGCAGGCGCAGGGTTTCGCCCTGCTCCACCAGCGGGAGCCGAAGCTTCAGCTCCTCATCATCTTCCATTTCCGCTTTTTCGTCCTTGCCTTCTTCGTAGACGGCGCGGAAACCGTTGAATTTTTCCACTGACCCCGTGGCGCGCAGCGTGTACTCGCCCGCCGCAATGTCAATGGTGGTCTGGTCGAAAATCGCCGGGTTCATCTGCGAAGCCACAAAGCGCTGCCAGATGAGCTGGTACAGTTTGTATTCATCGGCGCCGAGATACCGGCGCACGGATTCGGGCGAACGCTCGACCGCCGTGGGCCGGATGGCTTCGTGGGCGTCCTGCGCCCCCTTCTTGCTCTTGTAGTGGATGGCCTCGGCGGGCAGATAGGCGTCGCCAAAATTCTGCTTGACGTATTGCCGCACCGCGGCCAGCGCGCTGTCCGCCACGCGCGTCGAATCGGTGCGCATGTAAGTGATGAGGCCGATGGAGCCCTCTTCGCCCAAGTCCACGCCTTCATAAAGCCGTTGGGCCAGCATCATCGCCTTCTTCGTGGAAAAGTGCAGCTTGCGCACTGCTTCCTGCTGCAGCTTGCTGGTGATAAAGGGTGGCACCGGGTATTTGCGCTTTTCCTTGGTGGTCACTGAATGCACGATGAGCTTGGCGGCTTTGATGGCGGCCGTGTGCAGGTCGGCGCTCGCCTGATCGGGAATCTCCAGATCCTTGCCTTGGAATTTCGCCAGGCGCGCTTCAAATTGCGGAGGGTTCTTGCCCTCCACTTTGGCGGCGATGGTCCAGTACTCGCGTTTGACGAAAGCCTGGATTTCGCGCTCGCGCTCCACAATCAACCGCAAGGCCACCGTCTGCACCCGGCCGGCGGAGATGCCGCGTTTTACTTTGTCCCACAGAAGCGGGCTGACCTGATAACCCACCAACCGGTCGAGAATCCGGCGCGCTTGCTGGGCGTCCACCAGGTGGGCATCAATCTGACCGGGTTTTTCAAAAGCTTCGCGGACGGCGTCCTTGGTGATTTCATTAAAGAGCACGCGATGGAACGTTCTCTTTTTCCCGTCCAACAGTTCGCGCAGATGGGCGCAAATCGCCTCGCCCTCGCGGTCAGGGTCGGCAGCCAGATAGATGTTGTCGGCCTTGCCCGCCGCCGTTTTCAGTTCGCCGATCAATTCTTTTTTGGAAGGGATGGCAATGTAAGTGGGCTTGAAGTTCTTTTGCAGATCAACGCCCAGGTCTTTCTTGGGCAGGTCCATCACGTGGCCCATGCAAGCCTTGACGGTAAACTCCGCCCCCAGATATTTATTGATAGTTTTCGCCTTGGTGGGCGATTCAACGATGACGAGTGATTTGGACATAGGGAAAAGTTAAGAGTTCACCGTTAACAGTCGACAGTCAAAAATCGGAGGAAGCACGGCCGGAACAGTCCCCAGGGAGCGCTTCGTCCCTCTCTACCTTGCAGTAATGCCGTCAGAACTGTCAACGGTGGACTGTTGACTGTCAACTGCCTTTCTCACAGCTTACGAATAAAATTCTTTCCCGGCAACTGCCGGATCAATCCGCTCATTTCCAGTTCGAGCAACGCCACCAGCACGCGAGGGTGCGGAAGCGGTACGGACCCAAATACGGAATCGACGAACAGCGCCTCATCCGCGCGCAGGGCGTCAAACACCGCCTTCTGGTCCGGACTCAAAGACTTTTCAAATAGCGGCGCCGTTGGCGCCGTTGCCGATTCTCCTTCTTTCGCCTCGCCGGGCGGCAAAAGCTCCATCCGGATGGCCTCCGGGAATTCTTCGATCACGTCTATCCACTGGTCCACCAGCTTGGCGCCCTGCTTGATCAAGTGATTGGGCCCAAAGCTCTGTGCCGAAGTGATGTTGCCCGGGACGCCGAATACCTCGCGATTCTGTTCCAGCGCCAATCGCGCCGTGATGAGCGAGCCGCTGTACTCCGCCGCTTCCACAATCACCACCCCCAGCGAAAGGCCGCTGATGATTCGGTTGCGAATGGGAAAATTCTGCGGCGTGGGTCCCGTGCCCATGGGAAATTCCGAAATCACCGCGCCCGATTCCATAATCTTTTTCGCCAGCGATTTGTTTTCCGCCGGGTAAATCACGTCAATGCCGGACCCGAGCACCGCCAGCGTCTTGCCGCCTCCCTCCAGGGCGCCGCGATGCGATGCGGAATCAATCCCGCGTGCCAGCCCGCTGACGATCACCAGGCCACGTTGCGCCAGGTCGGAAGCCAACCGGTGCGCCACCGAACTGCCGTAGGCGGTGGGGCGGCGCGACCCCACTATGGCCACGGTGTGCCGCAAGAGCAACCCCGCGTCGCCCCGAACATACAGTACCAAGGGCGCGTCGCTGATTTCTCTTAATAGCGGCGGATACTCATCGCTGGTGAGGGTGACCAGTTGGCACCCGGCTTTTGTGGCGGCCTCCATCTCCTTTTCGGCATCCCGCAGTCCAGCTTGAGCAAAAACCGCTTGCGCCACCTGGGCCGGGATGCCGCAGCTCTCCAGTTCCGTCAGCGACGCCATGTAGGCCGCGTGGGGCGAGCCAAAATGTTCGATCAACCGATGGGCGCTTCTCACCCCCAGGCCGTCAACGCGCGCCAAAGCCAGCCAATATGGAAGGGTTTCATCGATCAAATGCCGCCGATCCTGTCCACGAAACGGGGCCAGCGAGGTCCCGAATCTTCACCCTACAATTGCAGAAGATGAGGTTTTAGCGCAAGAAGAAAACTTTCTGCCGAAAGCGCTGCACCTTTCCCGGCGAGCGTGGCCGGCGATCCCTTCGCGCCGCAGCAAACTCCAGCCCAGATTCCTGGTCGGCCGTTCCGGCGACCTTCCAGGGCGCCTCGTCCAAGATTAGATGCACGAAATGACGTGATGGTGCGTAACGGATTATAACCTTGACCACCAGAAACGCCGCGGCGTTCTCATAATTCCGAATCCACGGCGGGCCCATCGCGTAAGGAAGTGTGGGTGGTGGATCGGAGAATCAAATTCGACGAAACGGTTGGCGAATCTTTCCCCACCGCCGGCGGGGGCATGCCTGGTCTGTCGATGGAACAAGCCGCGACCGGACACAGCTAAGCTCTCCGTTTGAAAATTGATGTCATTCAGTGGTTTGCAACGCCGTGCCGAATCGTGGAATAATGCCGTGCGTGCGCGGCGCCGCCGCAATAGGAATGTACATCCAAAACGGAAATCACTCTGACTCGATGAGGGTTCAAAGGCTGCGGCTGGTGAAATGCCATCGTTTCTTGAGGTCAAGACCGGGCAACCATAGATGATTTTGAAATCAACACTCAAACCGCACGGCAGGCTGGCTCTTCTGCTGGTCTTCATTTGGGGCGTCAATGCCGGCGGCGCGCAGCTCGCCCTATCCAAAAAACGAACCGCGAAAAACTCCGGCTTCGATGATTTCAGCGCTATGACCAAGCCTCAATTGTTGAACGCCGATTCCGATCCCACCCTCCGCTATCCCATCCTGAACATGTCCGGCAGTTCGATTTTCAGTCTTTCTTATGGTTGGCTGGACATCAATCGCGAGGGCATTCATTACACCGTCGTTCAGCCGGACAAGAAAAAAAATGAGAGCTATGCGGCCGGTTTCAACGACCTCAGCGAGATTAAATTGAAAAGAAATTTTCTTGAATTCCGTCATCTGAAAAAAAGGGAAAGAATATTTTATCTGCGCGAGGATCGTTGGAGGTCGATCCATTCCGGCCCCGGACTCATGAATGCCGCCAACCTGAATTCCGCCGGTACGGTTTCCATGGGACAAACCATCACCAACTTTGACCGGGTTCTGGCCTTGGTCAAACCGCCGCCACCGCCGGCTCCTGAAATCAGTCTCAAGGCGGACCCGGCCACGGTTGAAAAAGGGCACGCGGTCACCCTCGTCTGGACCTCCGTGAACGCAACCACCCTGGACCTTGAGCCGGGCGGGGGCCATCTGGCAGTCGCCGGCTCAACTTCTCTGTCGCCCTCGGACTCCACCACCTACACGCTGACCGCCACCGGCCCCGGAGGAACCCGCACCGCCACAGCCTACGTGGCCGTCACCCAACCGCCGCCTGCCACGCCGCCCACGATCATCCTGGTCGAGCCATCCGTGGCCGGCTCCGGGCAGGCCATCGAGGTCACCAGTTCTCCTTTAACCATCCGCGGGGTGGCCATGGATAGTTCCGGCATCCCCGCCGTCACCATCAACGGTACGCCCGCGAGCATGCGTCCCAAGAACGCCCAGGCGGCCGAGTTTTCTTCCGATCCTATTGCCCTTCAGCCGGGTGAAAACAAATTCGAGGTTGACGCCACCAACGCCGCTCACGCCGTGGCCAAAATCAACTTTACCGCCCACTATGCTCCTCCGCCTCCACCGCCGGCCCCTGTCGAGAAGCCGCAACCGACCGTCCAGACCAATTCCAAAGGGTTGGACAAGTCTGACATCATCGACCTCCTGAATGGCGATGTGCCCAGTGAGCGCGTGGCTGCCCTGGTAAAGGATCGGGGAATTAAGTTTGTCCCAACGCAGGATGACTTGAAGGAAATTCGCGCTGCGGGCGGCGGAGACGACCTCGTGGATGCCATCCATCAATCGGTTGCGGGCACGAAGAAGTAAAATGGAACATTGCCCGGCTTTCGGCGGTTGGTTCAGGAAATGAGGAAATTATGATTTGTGAAAGAGCAAGGAAAAATTAGCCCCTAAATCCAAATTGCGACTTTTTCTTAATTCATAATTTTACAATTTATTATTGCGGTTTCTTGATGCCGAATTTTTCCAGACGATACTGCAAAGTTCGAAACGTCATCCCCAATAGCTGCGCCGCCCGCGTGATATTCCAGTTGGTGCGTTCGAGCGCCTCCATGATTTTCGCTTTCTCATGTTCCTCCCATGACTCTTCCGCGATGACGGGTTGGCGCGCATCATGCGCTCCGGCGGCAGGCGAAGTCTGAGGAACAGCCTGGCCCGCGGCGGCGTCGGCGGGTTGGAGGATCTCCGGCGGCAGGTCACGCAGTTCCACCTTGTCGGTTTCGCCCAGCACCACTGCTCTTTCCAGCGCCCATTCCAGTTGGCGAATATTGCCCGGCCAGTTGTAGGCCCTCAATGCCTCCAGCACCTCGGACGCAATGCCGTTCACTTGCCGCGCGGAGGCCAGGGCCGCCTTTTGCAGGAAGTGCATGGCCAGCAATTCAATGTCGTCGCGGCGCTGGCGCAAGGGTGGACATTCAATCGGTATCACTTTCAGCCGGTAGTAGAGGTCGTCGCGAAACCTGCCTTCCTTCAGCAACTGCTCCAGATTCCGGTTGGTGGCGGCGATGATGCGCGCGTCCACTTTGATTGATTCCGTGCCGCCCACCCGCATGATCTCGCGTTCCTGGAGCGCCCTCAGAATCTTGGCCTGCAAACCCAAACTCGTGTCGCCGATCTCATCCAGAAAGAGGGTGGAATGGTGCGCCCTCTCAAACAGGCCCTTCTTCTGCTGGTGCGCGTCCGTAAAAGCTCCCTTCTCGTGGCCAAACAGTTCGCTTTCGAGCAGCGTCTCCGTGAGCGCGGCACAATTGACCGCCAGAAACGGCCGGTCGCGCCGCGGACTGTGATTGTGAATCTCGCGCGCCACCAATTCCTTGCCCGTTCCGCTTTCCCCCAGGATCAACACCGTGTGAGCGGTGGGCGCCACTTTCAGTATCATGCGCACCATGGCTTTGGTGGCGGGTGAATCACCAATAATGGTCCGCTTCAGTGCGGCCAGGTGCTGAAAGACCTCGCCCACAACCCCCAAAAGTTTGTCGCGGTCCACGGGTTTTTCAAGGTACTGGTAAACGCCGCGCTTGGTGGCTTCAATGGCAGATTGAATGGAGGGATAGCCCGTGATCAGGATCACGGCCACCGTGGGGTCAGCACCCAGGATTTCCCCCAGCAGTTGAATGCCGGTCATCCCGGTCAAGTTCAAATCGGTGAGAATCAAATCAAAGCGCTTTTGCGCCAGCAGCGGCAGCGCCACTTCGCCACTGGGCGCGGTCTCAGTGTGATAGCCTTCGTCTTCCAGGATGTCGCGATAAATTTCGCGCTGGCGTTCCTCGTCATCAACAACCAGAATGCTTCCGGCCGGCATGGGGATGCGTCCTTAGGCGGCTGCCGTGGTGGCGTGGGTGGGTTCGGGAAAAGAGGGCGGTGAAAGTGGAAGCTCGACCACGATCACAGTTCCGCTCGCATTACTTTCACCGGCGTGGATTCTTCCGCCGTGGTCTTCCACGATTTTCTTGGTGATGGCCAGGCCCAGGCCAAAGCCGGTTGGCTTGGTGGAAAAAAACTGATTGAAAATTCTTTCGCGATTCTCGGCGGGAATTCCGGGACCGGTGTCCGCAAATCGCATTTGGAGCGAGCCCATCTGGCCTTGATCCAGCACCGGCGTGGCACTCACGCGGATTTGGCCTCCGGTCGGCATGGCCTGAATGGCATTGGTCAGGATGTTCAGGAAGCACGTCTTCATTTGCGCCGCGTCAGCCTGTAGCGTGGGCATTTCCGCCGGCATATCGACGCGGAGAGTTATATCCTGACTGTGCGCCTGTTTATCGACCAGCGCGATGGCTTGGTCGAGGGTTTGTCGCAGGTCGCAGGGGGCGAGCGCGGGCGGCGCCTGGCGCCCCGCCGCCAGGAAGTCATTCACCAGGCGATTTTGGCGCGCAATTTCTTCCTTGATATTTTTCAAGTTGCGTTGGAAGTCGCTGGCCGCGCGCTCGTTGCCGCCGGAGTATTTGGCGCGGATTTGATCGATGCTCAGGTTGATGAAATTCAGCGAGTTTCGCACTTCGTGCGCCACCGTGGCGGCGAATCGCCCCAGCAGTGAAAGTTTCTCCGCCTCATTCAGCCGGTCCTGGAGCTGGCGGTTCTCCCGCAGCCGCTCCACCATTTGGTTGAAGGTTTGGGCCAGACGGCCCATTTCATCCGCGCCCGCCGTGGGAAGCGATGCATAAAGATTGCCTTGCGCCACCTGCTTGGCGCTCTCCACCAGGGCGTTGATGGGCTTGGTAAACCGCGAAGCCAGATACACCACGGCGATGACTCCCATAAACATGGTGGCCAATATCAATTCCAAACGGTCCCGGTAGTGTTGCCACAAGAGCGCGTTCACCTGATCGCCCACGCCGCGCACCTGAACCTCGGCGTAGCCAATCACCTTGTCGCCTTGAATGATGGGAAATTCCACCGGGTAGGGCGCTTGGTCCGCGTTCACACTCGCGGCCGCATCGATGTTTTCCAGTTGAGCTGAGAACCGGATGGGTTCTTGTTTCGCCGGCGAAGGTCGCCTCTTGATTTTATATTTCTTGCCCACCAGGGTGGGGTTGGTGGTGCTCTTCAACACTTGCCCGTTGGGAGAGGTGAGAGTGTAGGCCAGGCCCGAGTCATCCAGCGCCTTCTCGTATTCGGCAATGGCCTGATCGCGAGTCGCGTCCGGAGGAATCCTCTTCTGGGCAAGCTGGCTGATGGCCAGCAGGTCGGAAGTGGTCGCCGTCAAGTAGGCCATAATCCGGTTGGTGTTGTTCACGTAAGTCACGGTCAGGAATGCGCTCGTCAGCCCCATGATCAAGAGCATCACCAGCGCCAGCCGCGTTTGGAAACGGAACTTGGAAAACGGATTGATCAATTCAGACCTTCCACCTTGCGTTCAGCCTTCACCCTTTCACCCACTTAATTCTATAAGAATGGCCGCACAGGGTCAACGCAACGGTGACGATGGGAGTGGTTCAGTTTGATGTAGCGGCGGTCTCTGACCGCCGGAAACGATTGCATCCAAAGCCGGCGGTCAGAGATCGCCGCTGCCAAGGATCAAGCGCAACTCTACCGTAAGGATGGGCGGCGCATGGATCAAGGCTCGATCCAACAAAATCGGGCCCGACTTCGGTGCGGTTTTTGAGGGGTAGGTCGGCCGGCGGAATGTTCTCAAAAGGCTACGGGTTCCGCCCATCGTCATTCGCCTTCCCCGGGCGTTCGACGGTAATCAAGGGAAGTTTTGCCTGGCCGAGCAACTGATTCAGCCGCGCAAGGCCCTGGCTCTTGACTCCTTCCCATCCCTCCAGAATTTTCCCCGTCAACACCTTGTCGCGGGCGAAGGCGGTGGCTGCGTCGGCGGTGGGCGCCGCGTCCGCGCTTTCCACGGCGCGATCGAGTTCGCCCCACCTGGCCGTCAAAGTCCGCAAAGTGGTTTCGCCGGACGCGGGCTCCTGCACTCCGGAAGCGTCGGGCGCCCGCGCTGGCGCTGTTCCCGTGATGGATGTCACTTTGCGGTCCAGAGTTTCCGCTTGAATCGCCAGCGACTCCTGCCCATTTTCAAGTTTGGCGCTCAGGGCATGGAGTTGATCGTGCAACCGGTTTCCTTCGATCCGGGCCTTCTGAACCTTGGCTTGCTCGGCGTTGATTTGCCGCGCCATGCTGAATTGCTTCATCAGGTCGGGCAGCGGGGTTTTGACGCGCGGATCCATTTTCAGCGTCAGCGGCTGCGCATAAGTCTTGCCGTCCACGGTCAGCCGCACCGTGTAGGGCCCGGGAGGCGCCCAGGGACCGGCTCCGCCGCCGAAGGCCGCCGCCCTGCGGCTGGGCGCGGACGCTGCAGCATAGTGGGCGTCCCATATCCAGCGGTGCATTCCGGGTTCCGCCGAAAGCACCGGTGCGGGATGAATCCAATACATGGGAATGTCGAGCATTTTCGGATTGACGCGCGTTGGCTTGTCCTCGCTCGAATACCGGCGCACCAGGTTTTTTGCGCCGTCGAGAATCTCCAAAGTGACGGGAGTGGCGGGCTTCATTTTCAAGTAGTAATTGAGAATCGCTCCGCTCGGCGGGTTTTCCCCCTGCGGCTCCTCGGGCGGTTCGGGGGTGCCTTCGAAGCTGCTCGTCCGCACGCGCAATGCGGTTTGCGGCTTAAAGAGCCACGCGCCGGCCGCGGCGATTTCCGCGTTCATCTGGCGCAAAGGCGTCACGTCATCGAGAATCCAAATCGAACGGCCGTGAGTTCCGATTATAAGATCGTCCTGATGAGCCACGAGGTCGCGCACCGAAGCGTTGGGCAAATTCAATTGCAGCGGTTGCCAATCGTCCCCGTCGTCGAACGAAACATAAACTCCGGTCTCCGTGCCCGCGTAAAGCAGGCCCTTGCGCACCGGGTCTTCGCGCACGGCATTCACGTAGCTTCCCACGGGGATTCCTTTTGTGATCTCTTGCCAGGTTTTTCCTCCGTCGCGGGTGCGATAGATGTGCGGAGAAAGGTCATCCAGCCGGTGGCGATCCACGGCGGCATAAACTGTGTCCGCGTTATAGCGGGAAGCCTCAATCAAACCGACCTTGCTCCACGGCGTCAAATCCGGCGGGGTGACGTTGTGCCACGTCTTGCCATCGTCGCGCGTCATTTGTATCAATCCGTCGTCGGTCCCAACCCAAATTTCGCCCGCGCGCATCGGAGAGGGCGCGATGGTGTAAATCACGCCGCGCCGCTTGATGCTGGGGCCGTCCGCGGCCGTCGGAGCGTCCAGGTTGGGCGGCACACCGGGGTCTTCCCGCGTGAGATCAGGGCTCAGCACCTGCCACCTTTGCCCGCTGTTGATGGTGCGAAAAAGGATCTGGGTGCTGAAATAAATTTCGTGCGGGTTGCGAGGCGAAATCACCAGCGGCAGCGTCCAGGTCCGACGGTAGTCGCCCGGGTGGGCCAGCGCCGGCGAAATATTCCTGGACTCGCCGGTGGCCAGATTGTACCGTGCCACCGCGGCCCCAAACGCGCCTCCATAGAGAATATTCGGGTCGAGCGGGTCGGGCGCGATGTACATGCTCTCGCCGCCCACGCCCACGGGACGCCAGTCGCGCGCGGTGATGCTGGCTCCGTTACTGCGGCTCATCACCCCCACCGAGCCGGAATCCTGCTGGGCCCCATAAACCCAGTAAGGAAACCGGTTGTCCGTGATCACGTGATAGAGTTGGGCGGTGGGTTGGTTGTACCAAGTGGTCCAGGTTTTGGCATCATCCACGCTGATCACCACACCCTGGTCGGTGGCCAGAATCATCCGGCTGGAATGGTCAGGGTCAATCCAAAGACTGTGGTAGTCATCCCCGCCCGGGGCGCCCTTGATGGCGTCAAAACTCTTTCCACCGTCGGTGGAGCGGTAGGTGGAAGTGTTGCAAACGTAAACGGTGTCCGGATTTTTCGGATCCACGGTGATCCCGCCGAAATACCATCCGCGTCCCCAAATGCGTTGCTCGGAATCGGCGAGACTCCAATGAACGCCTGCGTCGTCGGATCGATAGACGCCCCCATGCTGGGCGTCCACCAAAAGGTAAACGCGGTCGGGCTGCGTGGGCGCCACGGCGATGCCCATGCGGCCCAGGCCCTCGGAGGGCAGCCCATTCCCGCTGAGCTCGGCCCAGGTGGTCCCGCCGTCGGTGGATTTGTAAAGACCGCTGCCCGGCCCGTTAGAAGGCGGATAGACATTCCACGGCGGCCGGCGCGTTTGCCAAAGCGCCGCGTAAATCGTGCGCGCGTCGCGTGGATCGAAGGCCAGGTCGATGCCTCCGGTGTTTTCGTCCTTGAAGAGCACTCGCTCCCAGTTCTTGCCGCCGTCCGTGGATCGGAAAACGCCCCGCTGCGCGCTGGCCGCGTAAGCATGCCCCAGGGCCGCGGCAAAAACCACGTCCGGATTGTGCGGATCGATCAGGATGCGGCCGATTTGCCAACTGTCCTCCAATCCCATGCGCGTCCAGGTGCCTCCGGCATCGGTTGATTTGTAGATTCCGTTGCCATAGGAAATATCCGAGCGCATGTCCGCCTCGCCCGACCCGACGTAAATCACGTCGGGGTCGGATGGCGCCACCGCCATGGCGCCGATGGAGGCGATGGGCTGGTGATCGAAGATGGGCTTCCAAACCCGCCCGCCGTCCGTGGTCTTCCAAACCCCGCCCCCCACCGCGCCAAAATAAAAAACTTCGGGCTGCCCCGGCACTCCCGTGGCGGTCACCGCCCGCCCGCCACGAAACGGCCCGATCAGGCGCCAATGCATACCCGAAAAAAGATTGGGATCATATTGCTGCGCCTCCACAGGCGCGGGCGCAAGAATTCCTTCCGTTAAAGAAAGCAAGATTGCGGTCAGGAAAAAATATCGTGATCGACGACACAAACTGGACATAAGAATGGACTCCCTGTGGGTTTTGGGATAGAGCGCGAACTCGGGAGTATACAACAATCTGCTGTGTAGATTGCCGTCAAGCACATCCCCGCATAATTCGTAGGGTGCACACCATATTCGGCGGGCTTCAGGCGATCGACGACCAACGACCAGGCGGTCAGCGGTACGCGGCGGCCTGGATGCTGTACAGCTCCGAATAATGCCCGCCCTTGGCCATCAGCTCATCGTGCGTGCCGACCTCCACCAGTCGGGCGCCATCGAGCACGACGATCAGATCGGCCATGCGGACTGTCGAAAAACGATGGGAAACCAGGATCGTGACGCGGCCGCTGTCGCCAGCGCCGCGCGCCACTGCGGCGTAGCGTTGGAAAAGAGCGTGTTCAATCTCCGCGTCCAGCGCAGCGGTCGGTTCATCCAGGACCAGGAGCAGCGGCTGATCGCGCATGAAGCCACGCGCCAGAGCGAGCTTTTGCCACTGGCCGAACGATAGCTCGACTCCGCCCGGCCACGTCGGACCGAGTTGCGTGTCGAGGCCTGAAGCCAGGCGGGCGACAACGTCGCCGCCAATCCCCAGCCGGCACCCGCGCCAGGGGCGTGTCGTCCACCAGGCTCGAACCCGATGTCGGCTCGTGCATCTTCGCCAGCAGCTTGACCAGCGTCGTCTTGCCGGCGCGGTGGCGGCGATGGTGAACAGGTGGCGCGACCGCCAGCTGGCTTGCGCCCCGCGCTCCTGCGCCGATCTCTCCACCGCGGGCCGCCACGTCGACGTCAGCACGGTCGGGACCGCGAAAACCATCAGCAGGATGAGCGCCGGGTGAATCGACGCCAGCAGGGCAAGGGTCACGCCCAGCCGTAGGATCCGCCCCCGGGGTGGAAAACACCGACACGTACATGTGGTCAAGCATGAACACTTGATGGCGGAGCATGAACAACCGATCAAGATACTCCGGGCGCTCCTGATGCGCGATCGTCGCCACCGATGCCTGAAGCTGCGCGACGTGCGACTCCAGCGCGAGGGTTACCTTGTCGCGAAAGCGGCGCTGCACGCGCGCGCTCATGGTGGGCAGAAACCACGTGGCGGCGGTCGACACACCGAAACCAATCGCCGCGCCTTCGGCCAGTCCGGTTCGGTGTTCGATGACGCCCAGGCCCAGCAGCATCAGCCATCACGCGAGGAGGGCAGTGCGGCGAGCTGCGGCAGGGCCACCAGGACTTCGGCGTCCAGCGTGGACACGGGCTCGGTGTATCTCATCTGCGCAATCGCTCCGAACCGCGCGTACTTGCTGAACACGCCTGCATCACGCATCGCATCGAGCAATTCTGCTCCGCGTTTCGCCAAGAATGAGGTTACAGCAATGAGGCTGGGCCTGTCATCACCGTACAACCTTCATCTTCAAATTGGGGCCCTTTCATAATGGGTGCGCGCCAGCAGGTAAAGCCTGATCACGGGCAACACGTTGGACCAGCCGAATCGTTCCCAGCAATCCAGACGGAAGGGGCTGAAGATTGCCCATATCCTGGGGTGTGAACCGTTCTCCGTAACGGTTGTTGAGCAGGCGGTAGTCGGGCAGCGTCGAGCCTGCCATTTCGTTAATGGCGAGATTCCCGACCACGATGCGCAAAGTGTTTTCACCGGGCCGCAAGAGCCGGGTCACTTCCACCTCATACGGAGGCCGCCAGACGGAGCCTGCGCGCTGGCCGTTCACGTAGACCACCGCCGCCTCGCGCACGGGACTCTCGAGCCACGCTTGCATCCCGGGGTTTTTGTGGCGAACTTCCGGGATGGGTTTTCCCTCGCCAAAGTCGAGCACCACTTCCATGCCGTGCGCCATGAAATCTTCCGGCAAAGTAAAGGTCTTCTCGTAGGTGGCCTCGCCGGAATAAAAGCGCGTTTCATCTTCATCCGTCCAGGAGCGCAAACGGTTCATCATCACGGATTGGCCGGTGCTGTCGAAGGTCACCTTCCATCCCGCGCTCAAATCAATCGGCGCGGGCAGTTCGCGCGTCGGCTGCACCGCCGCCTCGCTCGCCGGCTGGCGATTGGAAAAAACGAGGAAGCGCGAACCGTAAGGCGCCAAATCCATTCCGACCGTGGTTGAGCCTCTGGAACGTGCCAGCTCTTGGGCGGGCTTCACCTTTCCGCTGAACGGGTCCCACCATTCCGGGCGCATTCCATCGACGCGAAAAGTGGCTTGCACGCTGCGCGCCTGATTGCCCGTGTTGGCAAGAAAATAGATTTCCGCGAACTCGCATCGGCGGTGCACAAAGCCGATTTCCGGCGCTGAGGGCGACATTACCACATCGGGCTGATATAAATCGGCGAGCGTTTTTCCGAGTTCCCCGCCCTCATCCTGCACAAAGTGTGCGGGCGCCGATGGGCCGTCAAACAGGCGCGCCACCGTTTGGCGAATTTCTCTGGTCTGGTCGTCTGCATCCATCAATCCAGGCGCCCGCGACGGCGTTCTGCGCGTGGCCACCAGGATTCCACCCTGGCGGGCAAAATGTTCCAGCTTCCGTAAGGTTTCGATGGGAATGCGCTCAACCCCAGGCAGAATCACAATGCGAAACGGATTGCCGCCAACGGTAAGCGTACCCTTCTCAACCTTCGCAAGACGTTTAATCGCCGCGTCGTCGATAAAATCAAACGCATAGCCCGCCGCTTCAAGAGCGGGAATCAGATGCGGGCCAAGGAGACCGTCCATCGCTTCGCTCACCGAAACCTTGCCGGGCGAGAAGTGCGCCCAGGCATCGTCAGTGGGAAGATAAATCGCCACGTCATGCACGGGCTGTCCCTGGCGGAGCATAAAGCTTGCACGTTGCAGGTAACGGGCCAGATCGGGCATCACCAGCCACCACGGATTGTGCGGGCCGAGCGCCGTACTGGCATAAAACCGCCAGCCCGGTTCGCCGGCGGCTGGCGGCGAATAAGGCCAACCGTGGCCCACCAGTTGATTGATGCCTTCGAGAAAGTGGACGTCCGCCTCCGCCTTGAAATCGAGCGGCGTGGCGCGGAATGCGGGCGAGTGGAGCCACGTCCAAGTTTCCGACGAAGTCACCGGCCTCCCTTCCAGATGATTGGCGGATGATGCCCAGCGCGTGGGCGCAAAATGCTTCCAATGCGCGCCCTCGCCCTCCGGCAAATCCACGCCCGCGTTGGTCGCGAGAATCGCCGGCGGGGTTCCGTAAAGCTGGGCGCGAAATAACGTGTGATGCTCGCGCGCCCACTGCTCGATCTGGTCAACAAAGCGTTCATCGAAAAGCTCGGTAAGGGTTTCGCCCCAATCGTGACGCACCGCCGCGGATTTTTCACCGCGCCCCGTGGCCAGCTCGGGAAGATAGGGTTTTAGATCGTATCCACGGCGGGCACGGAACTCCCGAAGAAAATCTCCGGTCCAATCCGAGCCGTAAACTTCCAGGCTGTCGCAAAAAATCGCATAGGGCGGATTCGCACCGAAAGCCCGCACCAGCGGGCCGCCCACGGTATTTAGGTAATTTTCAACCGCCGCGCGATCGTAGTGGTCCATCACAAACCCTTCCGCGCCAAGCGAAGCGCGCTTCACGGTCTGGCCGGTCCGGCCCGCAGTGAAGACCAGGAGTACGTGCGGACCATTCAGCCCGCCGGGCAGCCGCACAACTCCGTGATGGATGTCCTCAAGCTCGCGCCCGCCTTCGGGATTGAAAGTCTTCGGGTTGCCCTGCTCCAGAAACACAGCAATCAGCTTCTCACCCTCGCCGATGTAAGGCAGCGGCATTCGGTCTGCGGCGGGCGGCAGGGGCATCGCCAGCACACGCAGCACGCCCGCCGCCTGAGTGACGGGGACGCCGGGCCCGCCATAAGGCCAGCCGCTGCCGAGCGTTAGGTCCATACGCAATCCGAGTTCTCTGGCTTTGGCGGAGGTGAATTGCAACGCCTCAAGAAATTTGGGAGAGAGATACGGATAGTTTTGAAAGCCGCGGCCGGGATCGTCCAGCGCCAGCGGGTAAACCGGCTGCACTTCAAAACCCCCGATCCCGGCGTCCTTCATCTGGCGCATTTCACGCTCAAGCTCGGCCGTGGTGGCGGAAGGCCCAAACCACCACCAGCGAACCATGATCCTGCAATCATTGAGTGGATTTTGGAATTTCCGCTGGAGGCCGGCCAGGCCAGATGGCTCGTGCGAGATTTTCGGCGCACCCGCGGTGGCTTCGATCATCCTCCAACGCGTGCGGGAGAAAAGGCTGGAATCAAATTGCTGTCCCGCCAGGGGTACCACCCAATTCGCTCCAGCGAATATGACAAAGCTGATTGCAGCGCAAAAGGAAAACAACGAATTGGAATCCGGCGAACGCATGATTCGCGCGCTCCCTTAACAATTGGTGCGAAATTAATCAGCGAGAGTATACAACAATCAGTGGATGAGCCAACGAGTCGCCAATGCCGAGTCGCCAATGCCGAGTACGCGAATTTGACCGGTTACCACCAGCGCGGACCGACGAAGAAAAGAACAGCGCATCACAAAAACGGAGGGCCTTGATTGGCGCATTTCCTGTAGAATACAACCCATCAGTGCGCAGACGAAGGAGGCAGGTGATGATTACGATCGAGCACAACGGGATCGCCGCACCGCAGTACCGCAAGCCGTTCGAGGACGCGGTCAAAGAGGGAATTGGCGTTGGTACGGGTGAGGCCAAGTGGGACTTCAATGTTAGCATCAGTGAGCCCGCAAGAGGTGTGGGTGAATACAGTGTTCGCGTCGAGCGGTCCGATGGAAAGCGGGGCGAACTTTCCGTGCTGTTGGGTGAAGACGACCAGAGTCAGGTCAGAGCGGCAATTTGCAAAATGGTGGCTGGATGGCAGGGGTAAGCTTTCAATTCATCCGTCGCCCTGGGCAGGACACTCCGACTGCGCCGTCAGGTTTGGAGTTCCTGAGCGGCTCGGAATTTCCGGTACTTGCGACGTCGAATGCGGGCTAATCTGGACATTTGGTAATAGAGTAGTCTGAGCTGTGGCAGTGTGTAGCATTGGTCAAACATGAGAGCGTCATTCCCGAATAGATCCTTCCTAACCACCATGCGGCTCACTTCGTTGAAAATGTGTTCGAGGTCCAAGCCTGTAATGTCTTTCGTATTTATCGCACCGAACTCGATGCCATCACACCTAGCGAGCATCTTCATGCTTTTGGCAACATCGAGCTCGTATCTGTCGTGGTCAAACCCGCTCCGTAAAGGCCTGCGATGCCTCCCTACCCTCTTTTCGAGCTTGCGAATGGTTGCGCGTATAGACCGGCAAGAGCTGCAAAGTCGTAAGCGTTTGCCGTAAAGCGGACGACTATGGTCCATACACCAGGAACAAGATGGTAATGAGAACAACCCGTCTAGGAAATTTTGAATAAATTCGTCCCTCGACCACCCCTCATCGTTCATTGACTTTAATCCTCTGCGCTTCTTGAAATGGCTACGTGCAAGCCTTAATGCGGAACCATTGTGGGACCCACTCCCCACATGATTCTGATTGTATCCCACCCTGCGCTGGGCTAAGATTGGCCCGAGACAACAGGCCACCTGCCAATGAGCATATTGCAACTTTGCGACAAGGGGTGTTATGCGAAGCCAGATAAACCGGAGGGAGCGAGCCGGAGCAACAAGATACTCCGTCATTGATGCGTACACGCTTGAGGAGTTGCGGCGCGAGTACTCATCGTCAGACATCAGAGGACGCATTCGACTGCTTAGGACTCTGAGCAGGAGTTGGCAGCGGCCTCCATTCGAGATCGCTCTCATGGCGACGGAGGATCCAAACGCGGAGGTCCGGGCTTGGCTTGCGAGGTATGGTCAATTTCGATTGTATGAAATGGACCGCCAATCAGCGCGTGAGCAACTTGGCGGGGGCGGAAACACAGGGCCGCAACTTGACCCGCAAGAAAGGCTTAAAAATGACCCGGACCCTTTCGTCCGTGCTTGCCTGCGGGAGAATCCAAAGGTTTCGTGGGGGGCAGGTTGGTCGGACTTCTTTGGCTTCAAAGCCTTTCTAGACTCGACACCCCTGGAGCGCCTTGCCGCCGTCCGAACCCAGAAGTGAGCATGCAGCTAATTGAGCGCATATTTGATCCCGAGGATTCGGATCTAGCCATCGGCCTCTCCGAGCGCCGCCAACTCATCGCCGCATACCTCACAAACGCCAAGTCCCTGAGTAACGCCCAGCGTGATCCCATGGACTTCATTGACGGATTGGATTCGTATAGCGCGCTTGAGCCCTTTCGCAAGCTCTGGAAATTAGCGAACAAGTGGCCAGTCGAGAGCGGAGTGCCCCATGCCGTCTATGTCGCCGTGCCAACGAACGAGTCGACGAATGCAGAGGCCTACCGCGATTGTGGCGACCCGGGCCTGCGATCCGACATTCTTGATAGTTGCGGAAGCGCGGACACCGAGACTTTTGAACTTGGCATGAAGGATATAGACGGCAATTGCCGGTATATTGCCTTTTCTAGGGTCGGCTACGTAAAGCTGGAACTGGTTAAAGCGTTGTTGGAGGGCGATGACAAGGACGCCCTGCTTGGTCTTGCGCTCAACGAGTCACTTTCAATAGAAACTCTAAAAAAAGTCAAGGATCGGCTTCAAGAACTCGATGATGATGTGGGAGTTTGGTCCGCGAGGAAAACCATCGAAGATCTCCGAGAGAATCGTGCGCCACGCGACCCCCGAGAGCTTTTTGATACATTGAAAGTCGGCCGCGGCGATTTCGCTTCTGAGAAAATCCATGCCATCGGAGAGGAACTTCTGGAGCTAAAGGATCGGGTCCGCGACGTACACGAATTGGTCTGCGGGTTCTCAGGGAAACTCGAAGAGCTGGGCGCGGGGAGCGGCGAAAAGGGAATTGTCGAAGATTTGGCAGCCGAATTCAAGGTCAGGTTGAGCGCTATCGCACGACAAGTCGAAAGGCTCACCACCTTCGCCGAAGTGACGTTAGGAATAGTGATCCTTTATCTAGTGCTCCTGACCTTCAAGTGCTGAAACCTCGGCCACGCCCCACCTAAAATATAAATATACAGCTCCGACCAGATCGATATCGGACAGACTTTAGGTTCGGCAGTGGGTGGATTGGTCAAGGAAAATCATCCACGACAGGCCGCAGCGACACGAATCAATCCTTGGCGGTCAATTGGTAAATCTTGGCTTCCACAAAAAGGTGGAAAAGGACAGGGTCGAGAAGCTGGGACTTCACTTCCTGCCCGATGATGTCCAGCGCGCGCTCGATGGGGACGGCGCGTTTGTAAGGCCGGTCACGGGCGGTCAGTGCGTCATAAATATCCGAGATGGTCATCATTTTGGACTGGAAAGGAATGTCCTCGCCCTTCATGTGGTAAGGATATCCGCTGCCATCCAATTTTTCGTGATGCGCCTTGGCGATGTTGGGGATGTTCTTCAATTCCTTGGTCCACGGAATCTGGCTCAGGAAACGGAAACTGTGGATGACGTGTGATTCAATCTGCATGCGCTCGTCGCCATCCAGGCTGCCCTTGGGAATGGAGAGAAAACGCAACTCTTCCGGGGCCAGCAGAGGTTCGGCCAGGCCGCTGGGATCGTCGAAGGTCCAGCCGGCGATTTCCAGCAATTTCTCCGAACTCTTCTCAGGCAGCACGGTGGGCTCGTTGGCCTGGAGGATGGCCTGAAGAAATTCTTCCAGCCGCACCGCCTCTGACTGGTAGTCGCCATCGAGTTTGCCGAACGGTTCCAGGTAGTTCTGATTGCCGTTTTTGATCAGGTAGTCCACTTTCTTGCGAAGACTTTCGAGCTCAACGGCTTTCTTGACGTAGAGGAAGCGTTTCTTGATGAGATCCAACTGCGAGGGATAAAGTTTCTTGGCTTTCACCAGCACGTCTTCGCGCACGCCCACCTTGCCGAAATCGTGCAGCAGCGACGCATAACGCAACTCCTGGATTTCCTGCCGCGAAAAATTGATGGCCTTGTAAGGTCCGCTGTCAGACCGGTCCACCGCCTCGGCCAGTCCCACCGTGAGCGCGGCCACCCGCTCCGAGTGGCCGAAGGTGGTGGGATCGCGGGATTCGATGGCGGTTACCGACGCCTTCACAAAGCCTTCAAACAGCCGCTGGATGTCGCGGTAAAGCAGGTTGTTCTCCAGCGCCACGGCCGCCTGGCTGGCCAGCGAGGAAGCCAGGTCCTGGCTGCGTTGCGAAAAAGGAATCACTTCCCGGTGCACAACTCGGGGAGAAGTCAGCTTAACCGCGGGATCTCTTTTCGCGTTGATGAATTGCAAAACGCCAATCACCTCGTCCTTCTGGTTCTTCATTGGCACCACCAGCATGGACTTGGTGCGATAGCCGAATTTCTGGTCGAAGTCGCGATTCAGCCGGAAGGGGAGTTTGGTAACGCGGTAGGCGTCCTTGATATTCAGGATTTCGCCCGTGGCCGCGGCATAGCCGGCGATGCTCTTGGTGTCGATGGGCAGCGTGAACTGGCGGAAGGGCACACTATGGCTGTCGCTTTGGGTCAGCTTGAATACCAGGTGCTTGCCCCCACCCTGCTCCTCTTCGGCCAGATAGAGCGAGCCCGCATCGCAGCCGGTAATTTCACGGCTCTTGGTCAAAATCAATTCGAGCAGCGCGTCGGTGTTGCGCTCGGTGGAAAGCGCTACGCCGATTTTATTTACCGTCTCGAGTTCCACCACCGCCAGGTGCAGCTCCTGGCGCGTCCGTTCGTGTTCGATCTCAAACCGCAGATTCTCAAACGCCTTTTGGACTGAACTCTCCAGGGCGGACGGCGACACGTGTTGGGGCAGAGTGGAAAAGACGTGCGCATCCGGCTGGGAGCGCGCCCGCGACGGAGTGTCTCCCTTAAGTAGAGAAACCGCCCGCCAATGGCTGCCGGGCGGAGCCAGACGCTTGAGGCGCCGAACATCGTCCTGGGTCGAATCGGCAATCAGAACGGCGGGCAACTGGAGGCCGAAGTCATCCGGAGTTTTTCGATCGATGGGCACAACTTTATACGAGCGCGGCAGCTTGCGCAGCACGTGTTTCAGCGACGTCGGACTGAAGTAGTAAACTATCTTTGCCATTATTTTTTGAACCACATCAAAAAAAGCGGAAGGCGCACGGGTACGGCTTGCCCTACCCTTTTTCTTTTCCCTGCAACGCCGAAGGGTAGGGCAGCCCTACCCCTACCTTCTGATCAAAATGAATCTAGCCGACCGGCAGGCGAAGGGAAATGACTCGGAGCGGGCCCGCTCAGGCTCCTGCGGACTTTCCATAGCTCGCGATGGCTTTGGCCTCGTCATCATGGACGTCAAACACGGTATAGAGCTTGGTGATCTGCAGGAGGTCGTGTACCTTCTTGGTCAGTTTGAGAAGTTTCAACTGTCCACCTTGGTTGGACACCGCCGTAAACGCGCTCACCAGTTCGCCGATCCCGGAACTGTCGATGTAGGTGACATCGGCAAGATTGACCAGAAGATATTTGTTTCCCCTCCCCAGTTCGTCCCGAATGAGTTGGCGCAGTTGGACGCACCCTTCTCCCAGCGTAATTCTTCCGCTCAGGTCGATGACAGTTACAGAATCAACTTGGCGTGTTGTGGCCTTCATGCTCACGGTCCGTTCCTCCTTGATTGGGCTTTATACTGGAATTCAGTTTCTTCATCATGGTGACTTCGGTGCCGACCCCAGGCAGGTTTTCCACTCTAAACTCATCCATAAAAGCTCGAATCAGGAAAATCCCGCGCCCGGAAACTTTCAATAAATTCTCGGTGGCCAGAGGATCGGCGACCGTGTTGAGATCAAACCCTTCCCCCTGATCCCGGATATGAACCACCAGCCGGTCGCCATGAATCTCAAATCGCACATACACGAACTTGGTTTCGTCATTTTTGTTGCCGTGATAAATGGCGTTAATCAGAGACTCGTGTACGGCCATTTCGATCTTCTGCCGGTCGTCCTCGTCAAACCCCGCCGTGGCTGAGACCCGCCGCGAGATCTCATCGGCGAACTCCACTTTCTTCAAGTCACTTTCGAGTGTTACCTCGACGACGCTGGTGTCAGTTGTCATTTGAGGCGGAGATCCCCGCGCAGCCCGCTTCGGAAACTACATCAGACTTTGGCGAAAGTCAACGAAGGAAGGGATTGGGTAGTGAGGCATTTCGATGTAGCCCCGCCCTTCAGGGCGGCAGATGCCGGGCGGAAGCCCGGCTCTACAAAATCAAAATGGGTCACTACCAGGGATTGCTCTCCTGGGTCCTCCTTATGATTATCCATTTTAAATGGCAATCCGCTGATCGTCCAGAGGCGTACCGACCCCCTGCGCCAGTTGGCCCTTCGTTCCAGCCTGCTTACCTGCCGCCGCGCGGCTAGACATCAAGCAATTACCCTCATCCGCCCGGAGCCCATTTTTCCACGGTGCGCAACGGGGCATGGTGTAGCTTGCCGCCCATCCAGACCTGGCCCCCCCTTCAAACGCGGGCTAGAGGATAATCGAACCCTTGGCCAACGTCAACATTTCCTGTGCCTGTGTCGCAGCAAAGTGAAAAGATCCTATTGCAGCAAAGTAAGAAGTTCCTGTTGGAAACCGGCAAAATGTCGGGATGAACAAAGAACAGGAGCTGTGGATGAGCCAGAGAGATCGGGATCGATTGAAGGTGTTACACGAAGCGGAGAAGGGACACCTGACCCAGAAGCAGGCGGGGGCTCAATTGAAGTTGAGTGAGCGCTGGGTG
>DASYZE010000038.1:0-110638 GCA_035946625.1 Terriglobia bacterium
TTCAAGCTTGTACCCCGGCGTGGTCCCGATGCCGACGTTGCCGCTCGCCTGACTGATGACCGAGCTCTCGATGTTGCACGCAGTGGTGAACATCGCGATGGAATTCGCCGTGGCGTTGCCACTGCTGGTTATGCTCGAGCAGGCCGTCCCGCCCTGAATGGGAAGACAAGCGACGAAGCTTTGCGCCATGGCCTTGCGAGCCTCGGGATCGGCGAGAATGGCGGCAAACATTTCGCGCAATCTTTCCGGGGGAAGAGCCTCAGCCGCCCCATTTTTCATCCGGCTCACATTGCCATCGGATTGCTTGCTCAGACCGCGGGGGGGGGAGAGAAACGAAACCAGCGGAACATCGAACGCAGCATGGAAACTGGACTTTGCATAGCACCCTCCAGGGCGACGAAGCTTTGGCCCGTTGACGGCCTCGGTGTAACAAAGCGCTGACCTGTGATCCGGAGCATACACCTTTCGTGTTGGAAAAGATACAATAAAAAATTCTATAATGGCTCAAGCCTAAAATCGCTGCCTGCAGTACTGTGGCCGGAAGGCGGGCCCAAGTTTGGCGTAGGAGGTACCCCGGGCAAATGGTAAATTCCGTGAACACCGGGTAAATTGTCCCAGGAGGTCACGGCCATGCGCCCGGCAATGACCGGGAACCTGCTTTTTGCCAGCACCTTCTTGGCCGCAGCCGTGGCCTCGCGCCACCGGCTTCCGCTATAACGACCATTACGAAAGCTTGGCCGTAAGCCGGGGATGTTTGAGTGGCAGCAAGCACGCCATTGTCCGGATGTCGCCTGCAGAAGAGGTTACGCGGCACGCTCAGGCGCTTTGAAAAATCGGAAACTCTGGACATCTGTAATTCCTTTTGGGTTCGATAAAAGGGTAACTGATAGCCAAAAACAGTTCGCGCGGAAGGAGAGAATGGTCGGGGCGCGCGGATTCGAACCGCGGACCTCTTGCGCCCAAGGCAAGCGCGCTACCAGGCTGCGCCACGCCCCGACATCTTCCTCCTCTGTATTTTCATTTTGCCAAGCTTCCGCTATTGTGTCCAGCATGAACCGCGATGAGATTTCGGCGCCCTCCGGACACGAAATCGCCTTGCGAACTTGAATCAACTTCATGCAAACTGTTTGACGGAAGTGCATGTGGGCTGGTGTCCGCCTGGGACTTCAAATCCTACGGTCCTGACTATGTCGGGACGGTCGGTTCGATTCCGACTCACTTCCGCCAATTTTTGAATATCCCAGAGCCATGAGTCGAACGCGAAAGCTCAAGCCGTTCCGTGCCTCCAAGGAAGTCAAACGCCGCGCGCGATTGCTGATCGGGGCGCCCCCGCCCGTCCGGCGCGAAGAAAGCCCCAAGCTCAAACCGCCTAAACATAAGAAACGCGAACTTCAACAGGATGTTGAATAGCAGTTGAGTTTTTCGAAAGGCTTGAACCAAGCCTAACTTTTCGACCCTCAGCCCGGCTTGAATTCTGGAATGTGCTCCCCGTTCCGAAAAAGTTCAGCCGGCTGGGCCGAATAATGTTGGGCCAGAGATTTCCTGATGGCCAACAAATCGGATTTGCTGAACCCATCGCCCGAAACTTCCACCCGCCTGTCGGGAGCAATCAGAAATAGAGTGGGAACATGGGTCAGCCCATAGTCTTGCGAAATTTCGTAGGGCTCTTCGTCCAGCAACAGCGGAAACGTCACGCCCCAATCCCGCGCGAAGTGACGAGTGTTCTCCAGATTATCCTGAGAAATTCCCCAAACCTGGATTCCGGCCACTCCCGCCGCCAGGAATTGCTGATGGAGGCGTTCAAGAAACGGGAATGTAAATTGGCAGGTAGGGCACGATACTTTGAAAAATACCGCCAACAGCGGCCCCTGAGCGAGAGCTTGGGCAAGGGAAAATTTCTTTCCGTCGATGCCGGGCAAATTAAACGCGGGCGCTTTTCGCCCCGCGGAGACAAATGCCATTCCCGGTTCCTCCGGCCAAGATGACAACTGCATTCTACCAGACGCCAAGCAAGTACGGCGGAGTAGCGCCGAGCTTCAGGTCGCCAGCTCGCTGTGAAAGAACGAATGCCGGGCTGAAGCCCGGCGCTACAAGTGACTCGTGCCGACCGTTGGACTCGCTCAGGTGCTGGCTCGCGCGGCACCGAAGGTTCGTGCGTTTTCTATGTGCTCAGCGCTTAAGCTCTCGGAGCATTTCCTGGGCGGCGGTCAAAACAGGATCCCAGACGGTCGAAAATGGCGGGGCGTAGCTCAGGTCGAGCTGGGCCAATTGTTCCACCGTCATCCGCGCATGAAGCGCGGTGGCGCATACGTCAATCCTTTTGGCCACGCCGGCGCTCCCCACCATCTGCGCGCCCAGCAGCCGGCCACTTGAGCTGTCTGCCACCAGCTTCACGATGATATCCTTGCCGCCCAAATAACGCGCGTGCTCGGCGGCGCGTACGGTGGCGGCGCGCGCGGCAAAGCCGGCCTCCCTGGCCTGCGCCAGGCTCAATCCTGTGCGAGCCAACTCCAGGGAAAAAACTTTCACCGCCGCCGTGCCGACAATTCCGGGAAATCGCGCCCGGCCGCCGGCGGCATTTTCTCCCGCCACCCGGCCTTGCTTGTTGGCGGTGGTACCAAGAGGGAAATAGACGGGGCGCTCGCTCACCAAGTGCATGGCCTCGGCGCAATCTCCGGCGGCATAAATGGCCGCCTCGCTGGTTTCCATGCGGTCGCTCACCGCCAGCGCGCCGGTCTTGCCCGTGCGTATCCCAGCTTGTTCGGCAAGCTGAACCTTGGGGCGCACCCCCGTGGCCAGCACCACGCATTCGGTTTCACTGGCGCCATTTTCCCAGGTCACCCGGCGCACGCGGCCGTCGCGATCACCCACCAAGGCCGCGACCGGCGCGTCCTTGACCAGGCGCACGCCGTGGGCGCCGAGTTCACTCTCGATCGGGGCGGCGATGTCTTCATCCACCGCTTCGAAAAGTCCGGCCGAGCGTTCGAGCAGGGTGACTTGGACGCCCAATGTCGTCAGGGCGTCGGCCATTTCAAGGCCAATATAACCTCCGCCAATAATAATAGCAGAGCGTATAGGATATGCTTTCAGATGCTGCCGTAACGCCAGGGTTGATTGCAGGTTGGAGACGTGAAAAACGCCGTCCAAATCGATTCCCGGGACGGAGGGCCGGGCCGGCTCGGCGCCGGTGGCCAGCACCAGGCGGTCATAATGGACTTCCATCAAATGGCCGCCGCCGGGCGGGATGATGATGATTTTCCGGCGGCTGGGCGCCAACTCGGTCACCGTGTGGCCGGTGAGCACCTGGATATTCCTCTGGGCGCCGAAAAACTCAGGCGAATAGATTCGTAGTGCGTCGGCATCACTCACCACGCCGGAAATCAAATGAGGGAGGCCGCAGGCCGAGTAGGAGATGTCCGGCCCTTTTTCATAAACCTGGATTTCGAGGGCGGGATTGACGCGCCGCGCCTTGCTGGCCGCGCTCAGGCCGGCTGCCACTCCGCCAATTACAACCAATCGCTCATGAGCCATCATTCACGCTCGAAAGACCATGGCAACTTTCACCGAGTGGTGAATTATGCATGATGAATCGTCAATTAGGAAGTGGCGAAATGGGGAGGAATATGGCCGGGCTTAGTGAATGTGCTTGAACTTTTTCTGCATGTAATCCATCAGCAGGTATTGGCCGAGGGTGTAGGGTGTGGTGAAGTAGGCTTTGCCGCGGCAGATTTCCGTAACCTTCTGGACGAAGTTGATCAGGCTGTAGTCGCTGGCCAGCATGAAGGTGTTAATCAGGATTCCGTTGCGGCGGCAGCGGGCCACTTCGTGCAGGGTTTCGGAAACTACCAGCGGGTCAAGTCCGAAGGCGTTCTTATAAATCCTGCCGTCGTCGAGCGTGAGGGCGGAGGGTTTGCCATCGGTAATCATCACAATCTGGCGCATGTCTTTTTTCTGGCGGGAGAGGATGCGCTGCGCCAGCCGCAGGCCCTCGCGCGTATTGGTGTAATACGGACCAACCTTTACGCGCGCCAACTCCTGCAAAGGGATCTCTTCCGCCGAGTCGTGGAACAGCACCATGTGAAGCGAGTCGCCAGGATATTGGGTTCGGATCAGGTGGGTGAGCGCGAGCGCCACGCGCTTGGCGGGGGTGAAGCGGTCCTCGCCGTAGAGAACCATGCTGTGCGAGCAGTCGAGCATCAGGACGGTGGCGCACGAACTCTGGTATTCGCACTGGCGAACTTGGAGGTCTTTGTAGTCGAGGGCGAGCGGCATGGCGAGGCCCTCGCGCTCGATGGCACTCAGCAGAGTGGCGTTCACGTCCAGATTCATCGTGTCGCCGAATTCGTAAGGCTTGGTGGCGCCGTGCGACTCGATGCCGGTGGCTACGTCGCGCGTATCGTGGCGCCCAAAGCTGGATTTGCCGAGCGAGCCGAGAAGGTCCTTCAAAGTCTTATAGCCGAGAAAGTCCAGAGCTTTGTCGGTGAGTTCGAATCTCACCTGCCCTTCCGGGCCGGATGAAGCGCGGCCGGGCTGGCCCTCGGCCTGCTTGCCCTGGGGAGGCGGATTATCGATGGTGATATAACCTTCCTCCGCCAAACGTTCGAGCAGCTTGTCGATCAATTCCCGGAGATCGGAGTTTTCGTAATTGGCGGCATTCTCCATCAGCTTCTTGAGCAGGTCCGGGGGAATCATCCCCTGACTGTGCATGGCTTCGAGCAACGCCTGATGGAGCTGCTCCATCGTTTGCTCGGGGTCCATTTCGTGGAAATTCGAATATTGATTTTCAAAACCGCTTTGCAGCAGGAATTCCTGAAGGAGCTGCATCAGGTCTTCAGCGCTCAGGCCTTCAAAGGGATCGGCGGTAAATTTGGAATATTTGATGAATTTCATTTTTCTCAAGAAGCTAGAAGTTAGGTGCCAGGAGCCAGAAGAAAGAACTTAGTTCTGGATTGTAACTCCTAACTTCCTCCCTAATTCAAGGGCCTTTTTCGCGGCGGGATGAATCCTCCGGGATCTTCGCCGGGCGTTTCGCCGCGAGCGGGCCGCTGACGTTCGGCATGGAACCCGAGTTCCTCGTTGCGGCTGATTTTCTTCAAGGCGTAGAGTCCTTCGAGAATAAATTCAGCGCCGGCTACCAGCAGGGCCGGTTCATCTTTAGGTTTCATGCCCAGGGTTTGGGTTTTTTCCAGCAGGCCCTGAATATTCTTGAATTGCAGGTAGATTTCCTGCGTGGCCGCGCCTTCGGCATACTTCAGGTGTCCGCCCAGCTCGAACCATTGCACCAAGGGGTGAAGGGGAACGTCATCAAAGTATTTTTTGAAAACGCGCGCCGTCGCCTGACGAATGATTTCGCGCGCCACGGTATCGGCGCCTTTCAACTCGCCCTCGTACTCGAGCTCGAATTTGCCCGTCATGCTGGGAAGGGCGGCATAAATATCAGAGAGCCGGGCCACGGCCTGGCGCTCGTGATTGATCAGCGTGCGGCGCTCGGCGTTGGACACCACGTTCTCCAGCGCGGTAATGGGCATGCGTTGGGAAACGCCGGAGCGCTTGTCGATCTTCTTTTCCTGGCGCGCCTCGAAAGCGATGCTCTCCACCACTTCGCGCACAAACCGGGGGATCACCGGGCAGGTGGCGGAATTTGCACCATCGCGGTTGGTCCAGGATTCTTGTTGGGTGATCTCCATGCCATGCTCGAGCGAGGCGGGATAATGGGTGCGAATTTCGGAGCCGATGCGGTCCTTGAGCGGGGTGATGATCTTGCCGCGCGCGGTGTAATCCTCCGGATTGGCGGTGAAGACAAGCGCCACATCAAGGGGCAGGCGGACCGGATATCCTTTGATCTGGACGTCGCCCTCTTGCATGATGTTGAAGAGGCCCACCTGAATTTTTCCTGCCAGGTCAGGCAGTTCGTTCATGGCGAAAATGCCGCGGTGGGCACGGGGCAGCAAACCGTAGTGAATAGTGAGCTGGCTGGAGAGGGCGTGGCCGCCGCGCGCCGCCTTGATGGGATCGAGGTCACCGATAATGTCCGCGATGGTCACGTCCGGCGTGGCCAGTTTTTCCACGTAGCGCTGCTCACGCGGGAGATACGCGATGGGCGTAGCGTCTTGACATTCCTCGACGCGCTCGAAGCACGCCCGGCAGATGGGAGCCAGGGGATCGTCGTTAATCTCGCAGCCCTCGATGTAGGGAACTTCTTGGTCCAACAATGAAATCAGGGAGCGCAGGATGCGGCTTTTGGCCTGCCCACGCAACCCGAGGAGAATGAAGTTATGTCGGGAGAGAATGGCGTTTGAAATTTGGGGGACCACCGTGTCGTCAAATCCGATGATGCCGGGGAAAACCGGCTCGCCCGCGCCCAGCTGGCGGATGAGGTTGGCGCGCATTTCGTCCTTCACGCTGCGCGTCCGGTAGTTGGTTTTCTTTAATTCGCCCAGCGTCTGCGGCCGTTGCATGGGTAAGATCTCCCTTAAAGATTATAGGCGAGTCGGCAGTCCTCGGCAAATGGTTGTCCTCGGGTCCCTGCGACATTGTGTGTGGGCTTTCGACGCAGAGTTGTTAACCAATAGTACGAGGCAAAACATTCTCACGCAGAGACGCGGAGGTGCAAAGGAGAGGAATGTGAATAACCAATTCACCTTGGTCCGGCGGGAGACGGGCGGAACAAGTGAGGATGAGTGGAAGGCTAATTCTGGATGCGCGCGTTGCCGTTGCCACCCGCTTTGTTGCGCGTTTTCTGGACCATTTCGATTTGCGGGATGAGAACCTCAATGGCGTCCGTGATCTGATGAAGCCTTTCCGCCTCATTTCGAATGGAGAGGAGTTCCTGCTTGAAATCAAAATCGAGTGGAAGGGCCGCGGCAATCCGAAAGGAAAGATAGCGGTAGGGTTTGGGAAGGTGGATGGGCATTTCCGCGGACTTGTGCAGTTTCTGCATGATCTTGCGGAAGAGCGCGATGGCGTTTGCGGCGGCCGGCTCAGCGGGTGTGTCGTGGCCCTCGTCATCCTCAAAGTAGGTGACTGCGGCGCGGAGGTAGGGCGTGGTTTCGTCCTCCTGGTGGGTGACCAGGATTTCAAACCGCCGCGTGCCCACGGTGAAAATATCCATACGGCCGTCGGCATATTTGCGGGTCACATTCACTATTCGCGCCGCGCAACCGACGGGTTGCATCTCTTCCCCCTTGGCAAGAACCACGCCAAATTCCTTTGGTTGGGGCGCCTCTGCCTTCGCCTTTAAACAATCCCCAATCATTCTCTTGTACCTTTCCTCGAAGATATGGAGGGGCAGCGGCTCCTCGGGAAGCAGGACCAGATCCAGTGGAAACAAGGGCAAAAGGAGATCTTCCATCTGAAACACCTTCGGCAGCGGAATCTCGTATTGCTCGTTTATTCAGAGCGGAATTCCTCGCCTCGCTCGGAATGACGCCGGTGGAGAATGCTTCTCCACAAAAAACTAGAATATTCTGCGTTTCAACCGATCCACGGTAAACTTGGCGGTATCGGCCACGGCCATCACCGCCATCACTCCGGCCTGTACCGGATCGGTGACCACGAGGTCGGCGGCTTCGGGAACGCTCCCCGCCATATTGAGGCTGATCACCAGCAAGCCTCGCGCGCGAACGTCGCGGACGGCCTGCTCAATTTCGCCGCCCATCAGGGAGCCGGCCAGCACCAGGGCTCGCGCCCTCGGCAGGCGTGCGACGGCACGCACGGCGTCCGCCAACGGCTGTTCTCCGACCAGCGGGATGGTATCCACGGAAATATGCTCGCCGCGAATGTTGTGCCGGTCGGCTTCTGAAATGGCGCCAATGGCCACCTGGCCCACCTGCGCCCCGCCGCCCACAATAATGACTCGCTTGCCATATATCTTCTGCAGCGTTTTCACTGCGCCTGCCTCGCGCACCACGGCGAGGGCGCGCAGCTTTTCGATCAAAGAGTCGGCGGCGCCGGGCAGCTCGATTTCAAAATAAACGCGGGTCTCCGGTGGGCGGTCGTCCATGATCTCGACGGAGGCGATGTTCCCTTGCTCGCCGGCGATCACTCCGGTGAGTTGGTGCAGTACGCCCAGCCCGGATTCAACTCGAACCAATATTCCAATTTTTTCTGACATGCGTGCTCCTGAGAGATGGGACTATAACAGAAACGGCAGGCTTGCTAAACTTCAAGATTCTGGTCGGCGTTGAGGGGAATCCAGAGAACACCCGCAATGAAGGTAATCATAGCGGCGAAATCGAGGGCATGGGTCCAGCCCAGATGAACGGCGATATAGGCGGTGAGAATGGGGGAGATCCATCCGCCGAGATTTCCACACATATTCATCAGGGCGGAAAGCGCCCCGGAAAAATTCCGGGTGAGGTCGTTGCACGTGGCCCACCACGTGGATGTGGCAAACATATTGCAGCCCACAGCCCCGGAAAGGAAAAGGATGGCCATGACGTTCCCCGTAGCGTGAGCACCGAGGGTCATCAGGATGGCCGAACACGTCATGCCCACCCAGACGGTCAATTGGCGTCCCCGGCGCTTGCCGAACTGAGTCGTGGCGCGGTCGGAGAACCATCCGCCCAGAGGGGCAAAAATCAGAATAGAAAGGAACGGAGCAGCTCCCCACAATCCGCCTTGCTTGATCGTCAGCCCTCGAACTCGGACGATATAAATGAAGAACCAGGTGTAAAAAATGTAGTTGGGGTAACCTTCGCAGAAGTAACTGAGCATCAGGCACCAGGTGGAAACGTTGCCCAGAAGTTTTTTCCAGGGCGTTTTCAGTCGCTCGGGATTTTGTTCTCGCGCCGGTGCATCCGGAGGTTGCGCGCGCTTGCGAATAATCTCCAGTTCGCCGGCATTCACACTTGAATGCTCTTCCGGCCGGCTAGTGGCGAAGACATACCAGGCGACCGCGACAAAAACTCCAAGTCCGCCAGAAATGTAAAAAGACATTTCCCATCCCCAGCGCTGCATAATGGAGGAAATCAGCAGCGGGGTTAGAGCGCCCCCCAAGCCAATGCCGGTCAGAAACATACTGTTGGCCACGCCGCGCCGGTTCTCGCCAATCCAGAAGGCAATGATCTTATTGGAATTAGGCAGGCAAGCGGCTTCGCCCATGCCGATCAGAAACCGGATCAGGATAAAGCTCCCGACCAGACCCATCCAATGGCGAAGGGGAAGTCGTGGCACCAAACCCGTGATTGCCGTGAACAGGGACCACCAAAGGATCGCCCCGGTCAGCACTCCGCGGGGACTGTAACGGTCGCCCAACCAGCCGCCCGGCACCTGAAAAAGAGCATAGCCAAGGACGAAGGCGCTCAGAATCCAGCCCATGGTTTGGGTGTTGAAGGCAAACTCATCTTGAATATATTTTCCGGCGATGCCCATGTTCATGCGATCCAGGTAGGTCAGCGCGGTGATCAGGGTGAGCATGGCGACAATCTGCCAGCGCACGCGCGTGGGGCGGAACCCGGATGTTCCGAGGGAAGGATGGAGACGAGCGGGCATCGATCGGTGGGTCATCCCATTAATTTTCGGGCGAGGCGTAAGGGTTCAGCCGATCAACTTTCTCAGGTAAGTTATTTCCTTCTTGATGTCTTCCATTTGCTGAGGACCGGAAATTTCGCGCTCGATGGTGACAGGACCATGGTAATTCAACTCTTTGAGGCGCTTGAACAGCAGCGGGAAATCAACTTTCCCTTTGCCGATCGGCACCTCCTCGCCAAGCTGCCGCGGGTCGGTGGGAAAGAGACCGTCCTTGGCGTGCATCCCGTGGACGTAATGGCCGATGACATCCAGCGCGTCCAACGGATTGCCCTTGCCATATAGAATCAAATTGGCGGTGTCGAGATTCACGCCCTGATTGTCCAGGCCCACGTCCTTGATCAGGCGCAAGAGGGTGATGGGGGTCTCTTGCCCGGTCTCATATAACACCATTTGATTATTCTCTTTAACATGTTGCACAACATCTCGACATGCTGCGACGGCTTCGGTATAGGCTGGATTGTTGGGGTTTTCAGGCATAAAGCCGAAATGGGAGTGGATGGCGGGGACTCCGACCTGCCGGGCAAAGTCCGAAGCGCGCTTTAAGTGGTCAATCCTTTGCTGCCGGTACTCGCGGGGGACAAGGCCGATGGTGAGCGGGCCCTGGTAAAAATCGTAGACGTCGGGTCCGGGACCGGAAGTATTAATGGCGGTAGCCTCGACTCCATATTTCTCCAGGGCATTCTTGAGGCGCGTCACCATGTCCGGCGAAAAATCAGTGAGTGAAGCCTGGCAGGTGGGCAAGCCGAGGCTGTGAACTTTGGCGATGGCGGCATCCGGATCTTTTTGCACGCCGATAATAAGTCCCAGACGCATTCCGCGTTTCCCTGGTTGCGCGGTGGCGCGGGGCATCAAGCCCTGGGCCATTAGAGCGGCAGAAGCTTGGAGAAAACGACGGCGATTGCGCGTGGTCATGGATTTCCCCCCTTTTTGAATCGTGATGATCGTTTTCTGTGAATGGTCAATCAATCAAGCCTGCACGTCAAGCATCAGACGCTCAACGCAATGGCGCAAATTTGAACCCGTCCCACGGGCATGCTTTCTCAATTTTTACCGTGTCGATCGGCTCATCGCGCCCGACCACAAAAAAATCCACTTTGCCTTTCCACACCGGTTCGCTCACCTGGCCGCGCGCCCGGTACTCCACACTGCCCGAGGTTACCGTGCCCGGGACCCCGATATTGATTTCAGGCGGCTCAAGGATCTGAGTGTGAGGCAAGTATGACGCAGTGTTCCGGAATTGGAGGGGAGTTTTCCACAACGTGATCAGTTCATTTACTTCCAACCGGCGAATCACAAGATTTACGCCGTCCTCTTTGGCCTGAATTCTAAAAGGTTCATGAGTGATCAGGCATTCGTTTCCGTCGCCCAGCAGGTCACGCACCTCCAGGTCGAGGATGGCGAATTTCATTTCCGAGCTGGGAAAATCAATAAAGGCGCGGGGGAGGTATATTCCGCCGGATTTTTGAAAAAACTGAAGGCGCGCGCTGGGAAGAATCTGTGCCCCGATAAAGCAGGCCAGCGCCGGGTCCTGGTTCCCCTGCCGAATGAGGTAGCGTGCGACCCGGGCGTTGGACGTCGTAATGTCCTGAAGATACTCGCCACCCAATTGCTTCAGCAGCTCGTCGTCAGGGGGAAAATCACCCCACGGCCGGCTCTCAATTGAGTTTTTCTCCACCCAGCCGGTCACCGTTTCAAGAGTGGCCGGATTGACCGCACGGACTTTCAGTGAGGATTTGCCTTTCCCCGATTTGTCCTTAAGGATCACGACCAATGCGCCGCGGCCGAGGCGAAGAATTGGCGCATTGCGATTCAAAAGGCCGGGCCGCACATCGATAGGCCCGTGGGACGCATAACCCCAACCCACGGGCGGTTCAGTTTTTTTCCCCCGTGCCGCCGCGCTGGCGGGCTGGAGGAGTTGGGCCACGAGGAAAAATACGATCGGGAATTTGGAATCCATGCTCAAGGCTATTGTTCACTTTTAGCGCAGGTTTGACAAACAAAATCTCCACGCTTAGACTCAACGGGGGTTCGAAATTTCTCCGGAAGAAATGATTCCGAGGGTTGTGACCCTCCGCCATGCGGAAGGCAAATTGCGAACTCTTTAAAAAGGACCAGGTATGCTCCGCCGCTGCGGAGTACAAAAGGGAAGGCCGTGAAAATCGGCTACGGTCCCGCCACTGTTAACGGCGGGCCTTGCGCGTCCGGGCGAGTGCGGTTGTGCTCCCTGGAGCCACTGCACCGACTCTGCGGGCTTACTGGGATGTGAGCTAAGAGCCGGGGCGGGAAGGTTGAGCGAGGCCGGAAATACGCCGTGAGTCAGGAGACCTGCCTGGGCCTCGAGGGCCGAGCGGAAAGGAATGGCTCGTGCCCGCCGCACACTCTTCGCGAGAAAGAGTGGGGCTACAGCGCCCCGCCCTCGTCCTGAGTGCGCGGGGATTTTTATTTCTCGCACCGCTTGGTGCGATTGACTTATGGCTTGTTGCCCACAACTTGGAAAAGGAACGTGGGGCTCCAAAAAAAGGGCAAGCTCAAAGAGCCTGCTGGCTTCGCTGGTTCTTTTTACGGGGCTACTAATCCGAATTTCGGGCGCGCCGCTCCCCCTTCGAATCTTAACCGACCAGACTGGACGGCGCGTGAACGTTCCGGAAAATCCTCAGCGCCTGATTTCGCTGGCGCCGAGCATTACGGAAACGCTTTACGCCCTGGGTCTCGGCGAGCGCATTGTGGGTGATACAGATTACTGCGATTATCCTCCTGAGGCGCGCCTGAAGCCCCACGTGGGCGCGATCCTCAATCCCAGTTTGGAAAAAATCGTAGCCCTCAAGCCCGATCTGGTTTTGGGCATTGCGGAAGCAAACCGCCGCGAGACGGCAGACCAACTCGAACGGATGGGCGTTCCGCTTTACGGTTTGACCGCCCACAGCGTGGAAGAGACTTTGAACTCCATTGAAGATCTGGGCAAAGTTTTGGGCCGGGGGCCGCAGGCGCATTCGCTGGTGGAAGGGCTCCAACGGCGGGTGGATGCCGTCAAGCAGCAAGTTGAACGGCAACCCCGCCCGAAGGTTTTGTTCGTGGTGTGGTATCGCCCTTTGATCACCGCCGGGCCAAACACTTTCATCGCCGATGCCATCAGGATTGCGGGCGGCGTTTCCATCTCTGACGATCTCTCCGGTGAGTGGCCGCGGTTAAGTCTCGAGGACGCTCTTCATCGCGATCCGGACGTCATCCTCTTTTCGAAAAGCGAATCGTTTTCTCCGTCGCTCGATGAGTTCCAACAATTGCCCGGTTGGAAAGATTTTCGGGCGGTCAAAAATCACCGCATGTATTTTGTCTCAGACACCATCAATCGCCCCAGTCCCCGCCTGATTGATGCCCTGGAAGAAGTGGCGCGCGTTCTTCATTCCGGGCAAAAGTCTGTGGCCCGTGGCCCGGAGTCTCCGCGATGATAGTCAAGCCTATGCGGCGAAATGTGCTGGCTCTGATGGCGGTGTTGGGCGCGTGCCTGGTGATGGTGTCTGCCAGCGCCCTGGCAATCGGCGCCGTGCATTTGCGCCTTTCCGAAGTCTGGTCAGCTTTGATCGGGGTTGACCCGCATTCCGAGGCCAATATTATTGTCCGGCAGATTCGGCTGCCGCGCGTCATCCTGGCGGCCCTGGTGGGAGCGGCGCTGGCGGTTTCGGGGACAGTTCTTCAGTCGCTCCTAAGAAACCCGCTCGCAGATCCCTACGTCCTCGGAATCTCGAGCGGCGCGGCGCTGGGCGCGATAATCGCCCTTTATGCCGGGGGCAGATTGGCAGCCGCTTCACCCCTTATGGCATTTGGCGGAGCCCTGGTGACCATCGCCTGGGTTTATCTCCTGGGCAGGCGAGGCGGGCGCCTGGCGAGTTACACCTTGCTCCTGGCCGGCGTGATCACAGCATCTTTTCTCTCGGCGATCATTCTGTTTGTTCTTACACTTCTATCCACCCGCGATGTTCGGGGGATTGCTTTCTGGCTGATGGGTGACCTGAGTGTGGTTACGGACGTCCAGCTTCGAATCCTTGGTCCAGCCGTTGCCGTTGCCATCGGCGCAATTTATTTCTTTGCCAAGGATTTGAACGTTCTCTTGCTGGGTGAGCAGGAAGCCGCCCACCTGGGCGTGAATGTTGCGCGGGTGGAAGCCTTGACGTTTCTGCTGGCGTCGTTCCTCACCGGCATGGCCGTATCCGTGAGCGGCGCGATTGGCTACCTTGGACTCCTGGTGCCCCACTTGGGCAGGATGATTGTGGGGAGCGACCATCGAACGCTCTTGCCTACGGCGGCGCTGGGCGGCGCCATTGTGCTGGTGATCTCTGATACGCTGGCGCGCACCATCATTGCACCGGCTGAACTTCCCGTAGGCGCAGTCACAGCAGTGGCAGGGGCGCCCGTGTTTATTTATTTGCTGCGACGTGCGGCGGGGTGAGAAAAGGTTAAAAGTAGAAGGTTAAAGGATAAATACTGAATTTATACTTTGAAGGCTTTTTTTTAATCGAATCATGCAAACTACCGCTCAAAGTTCAGCAATCGACTCCCTGCGCCCTACTCCCGACTCCCTTCTTCAAGTCGAATCCGTTTCCTATCGGTATTCGCAGTTTGAACTTGCGACAACAAGTTTTGAAGCGCGGCCGGGCGAATTGCTGGCCATTATTGGGCCCAATGGGTCGGGGAAGTCCACCCTGCTCGATATCGCCAGTGGACATCTCAAGCCCTTGACGGGCGCGGTACGACTGGGCGGAGAAGACCTTCATCGACTTTCGCCCCGCCGCCGTGCTCAACTGGTGGGACTGGCGCGGCAGGACACGCCTCTGCTTTTTTCTTTCCAGGTGCGCGAGTTTGTGCGCCAGGGGCGTCACCCGCATCTTGGCCGCGGGCTTTTTGAAACTGAAACGGACGAGCAGTGGGTTGAATGGGCACTGGAAAAAACCAGTCTGGTAAAACTGGCCGGGCGCAGGATTACGGAGATCAGCGGCGGAGAGTTTCAACGAGCGGTGCTGGCGCGAACTCTCGCCCAGCGCCCGCGCTTGCTTTTGTTGGACGAACCCACCGCCAACCTGGATATTGGCTACCAGATTGAGATGCTCGGCCTGGTTCGGAACCTTGCCGCATCGGAAAACTTTGCCGCCTTCATCGTGACTCACGAGCTGAATCTGGCGGCGGAGTTGGCCCACTCGTTGCTCCTCCTGGAGTCCGGCCGCTGCCTCTGCCAGGGCACGCCTGAAGACGTCTTGAAATCCGATTTGTTGAGCCGGGTTTTTCGCACCCCTGTGGCCGTGGATCATAACCCGGCCAGCGGTCGCCCGCGCGTCACATGGGCCATGGGGCCGGCTTCGTAAAATGGCCGTTAACTATTCCGATGCGAGCAGAAAGCGTTTTATCGTAAACTAGAAGACCCTTTTCAATTTTTGGGAAGCGTTCCGGACCTTGCCATGACCGTCACAACGGAAATTCGAACCCAGTATGAGGCTGTCATCGGTCTTGAGGTCCATCTCCAACTCCTGACTAAATCCAAGATTTTCTGTTCATGCTCAACCCGCTTCGGGGATCCGCCGAACTCGAACACCTGCATGGTCTGCCTGGGCCTGCCGGGTGCGCTGCCCGTGCTCAACCGCGACGCAGTGACCATGGCGATGAAGGCGGCCGTGGCGCTCCGATGCGTCATTAATCCTCAATCGCGTTTTGCCCGAAAGAATTATTTTTATCCCGATCTGCCCAAAGGTTATCAGATCTCCCAGTATGACGCGCCCCTGGCGGAGCACGGAAGCCTGACCATTGAAGTGGGCGGACAGAAAAAGGAGATTGGAATTACCCGCGTACACATGGAAGAGGATGCGGGGAAATCGCTGCACGAAGGCTTTCCCGACTCCGAGCAGAAGACTTACATTGACCTGAATCGGTCCGGCGTCCCCTTGATCGAAATTGTGAGTGAGCCGGATTTGCGCACGCCCGAAGAGGCTTATGAATATCTGACGCGGTTGAAGACGCTGATGCTCTACCTTGAGGTCTCCAACTGCAACATGGAGGAGGGCAGCCTGCGCTGTGATGCCAACGTCAGCGTGCGGCCGGCGGGCCGGACGGAATTCGGAACCAAGGCAGAATTGAAAAACTTGAATTCCTTCAAGTTCCTCCAAAAAGCGCTGGCCTATGAGATCGACCGCCAAATTGAAGTGGTTTCGAGTGGCGGGACGGTGCGCCAGGAAACGCGGCTGTGGAATAGCCGCGAGCAGCGGACATTGGGCATGCGGACGAAGGAATTTGCGCACGATTACCGCTATTTCCCCGAGCCCGACCTCCCGCCGCTCGTGATTACTGACCAGTGGAAAGAAGAAGTGCGGCGGTCATTACCCGAACTTCCCGAAGCGCGCAAGGCGCGGTTTGTTCGCGATTACAGTCTTTCGGCGCACGATGCCACGCTACTTGTCTCGGACAAGGCGATTGCAGACGGTTACGAGACGGCAGCGAAAGTCTCGGGCAAGCCGAAGCTGGCGGCCAACTGGATACAGGGGGATTTTCAATACCATTTGAACGAGTCCAACAAGTCGATTTCCGAGTCGCGGGTTTCTGCAGAAAATCTGGGGCAATTAGTGGGTATGATTGACACCAACACCATCGATGTCTCTGCCCCTTCGGTGTCGGGCGCAATGGCTAAGGAGATCCTGGCGGAGATGTTTAAAACGGGCAGGCTCGCTACCGAGATCGTAAAGGAAAAAGGATTGGCGCAAATCAACGAGCCGGAAAGAATTGTGGCGGTCGCCCGCCAGATCATCGCCGACAATCCCAAACAAGTTGAACAATACCGAAACGGCAAGACGGCCACCTTCGGATGGTTTGTGGGCCAGGTGATGAAAGCCACGGCGGGACAAGCCAACCCAAAGCTGGTGCAGGAGGTTTTAAGACGGCAACTGAGTGTTAGCAATGTTAAGAGATGGTATGCTTTTTGCCCCGACGATTTGCACATTCCATTGTTTGAAAAACGACCCCATCAGCCGGATCGCTGTGAAGGTTGTGGTAAGGTAAGAGAGTTGCATGGAGTTGCCGAGGGATATGTTACGCAAAGCGAGGCGGATAAGGGAAGAGCTGATATGCGACCCTCCAGAACGCCTGCTGCCCCCTTGCCGCCGACAAGATTGTGAGAGAGTTTAAATGAAAGCGCATCTACACCAGATAACAGTTTAGGGAAAGGAGTGATTCATGTTGAACGTTGGCGACAAAGCGCCCGATTTTTCTTTACCCTCAGAGACGGGCGAAAGAGTAAGCCTCAAAGACTTTCGCGGGAAGAGACTGGTCCTCTATTTCTTTCCCAAAGCCGACACGCCGGGTTGAACGAGCGAGGCGAACCAGTTCCGTGACGCCAAAAAAGAACTGGACCAACTGCATACGCAGGTGCTGGGGATGAGCGGCGACACCGTGGAAGAGTTGAAGAAGTTCCATGACAAGTACGAGCTCAATTTTCCTTTGGCAGGAGACACCGGTCACAATTCGCTTGAAGCCTACGGCGTCTGGCAGGAAAAAAATATGTATGGGGTGAAGAAGATGGGGATCGTCCGAACCACCTACATCCTTGATGATGCCGGAAAGGTGAAACACGTTTTCCCCCGGGTGCAGGTGAACGGGCACATCCAGGAAGTGCTGGCCGCGCTGAAATCAAAGGATTGAAAAAGCACGAAAGGGAGGCTACCCCAGCCATTTGGCGATGGACGGGCTGCGGTTGTAACCCCTTGTGGGGTGGTAACAATAGAAAATTCGCATGGAGCGTTCACCAAAAAGAGGCACGCGCGCTTCTTCGCGGGCCCAACCATCCGGCCTCATGATATCTTCAAAAGGCTTGACTTCGGCAGCGCTTCGCTCCAGCAGAAACTGCTGAAATTGAGAGTAGGTATCTTCCCCCAGCACCACCATGGTTTCAATATTGGGGAACAACTTCAATTCTTCCCGCAAATGGTTGGCGCAATAAGCCAGGGCATTGGGCGAAATGTGCGACCCGGTGGCGTGGCAGCGGACGGCATCGGTAAGCACAAAGCGAGACTTAAATTCTTCGAAGCTCTTAATCCCCAGCAACTCGTATAATCCGACGGAAAACCGGTTGGGCGACTTGGGCTTGCGGTAAAGGTACATGTCCGGATTCAGCGGGGAGTCCCTGCCAATCACGGCGCCGCGGGGGAGGGCCCGGTCCGGATAGTGGGCGAGGACATAGGAAGTGAGGAATTCGCGGGGCGGAAGGCGGATGGTGGAAAGCGCGGCGCAGTTCCGGCAACTCGCAATTCTTAATTTCACCGCCTCGGTCTCAAAGCCCGGAATGAGGGAGCGGTGATCCACAATCGGCTGGGTGGTGAGTGCCAACTGCAACAGCATTTCCGGGCTCGCTCCGGGCGGGCCAAAGATCAAATTGTCAATCAAGCGGGCTGGGCCTACTCGCGCCGCCACCAGGGCCACACAACCGGGTGAGAGGCGCTTGACCGGCGTGAGCTGGGCCGGTTCCACGATGGCCGCATATTCCAAATGAACTCGCGGCTCCGAAGCGTAAAGCTTGTGCATTTCATCGAGCACCTTCTCCACGCTACTTTCGCCAGCGTGGGCAAAGCTCTCGGCCAGCCGCAGTCCGTGATTGATCACTCGCGCCGCCTGCCGTTCTTCTTCATTCAGGTGTGCATTGCGCGAACTGACGGCCACCCCATCGGATTCGCGCACGGTGGGGCAAACGGACAGCCGCACATCCATATTCAGGTCTTCGACCAGGCGGCGAATCACCTGGACCTGCTGAAAATCCTTTTGTCCAAAATAGGCCACGTTGGGCTTGACGATGTTAAAAAGTTTGGTGACCACGGTGGCTACCCCGCGAAAGTGGCCGGGGCGGGACGCGCCTTCGAGCGGGGCGGCGACCTTGCCTGCATCCACAGAGACGGAGAAGCCCTCGGGGTAAAGCTCGCTCGCCTCCGGCGCCAATGTGGCATCGATCTTCAAGGGGCCAAGCATTTCCAAGTCTTTATCCAGATTGCGCGGGTAGCGCGCCAGATCTTCCGGAGAGTCGAATTGGGTGGGGTTCACGAAAACGGAAACGACGATGACGTCGCACTGGCGCTTGGCTTGGTGGATCAGGCTGATGTGGCCTGCGTGCAGAGCTCCCATGGTGGGGACGAGTCCGATGGATTTCCCGCGGGCACGAGCCTCGCGCCGAAATTCCCGCATTTCCACAGTGGAGGTTATCAGCCGCATTCGAGGGGTCCCGTTCAAGGATGAAAGGCGAATGTGACAGTCTTGGCCCGCTGGTTACCTTGCGGTGCGTTCCTGCTCTACGCCTCATGAGTTATTTCTTTTTCAAATTGTTCTCGCATTTTCGACGGCCAATGGTAGGACTCCTGGTCGTTTGGGTATCGCCCGGCGATTACGTCGCCGCGGAACTGCTCGAATGCCTGGCGCATGGTTCCGGCGAGGTCGGCGTAGGCTCGCACAAATTTTGCCGGCGGCCCAAAGCCGAGGCCGACGAGATCGTGCATCACCAGCACCTGGCCGTCGCACTGCGGCCCGGCGCCGATTCCAATGGTGGGAATCCGGCAACGCTGGGTAATGAGCGCGGCCAGTTCCCGCGGAATGCCTTCCAGGACCAGGGCAAACGCTCCCGCGTCTTCAATGGCCTGCGCGTCCGCCAGAAGTTCGTTGGCGGAGTCAATGGTCTTGCCCTGCACGCGATACCCTCCCAGCGCAAGAACGGATTGGGGCGTCAAACCGATGTGGCCCATCACCGGAATCTCCGCCTCCACCATCCGGCGGATCAGGGCCGCGCGTTTCCTGCCGCCCTCAAATTTCACCGCTTCGGCGCCGCCCTCTTTCAGGTAGCGGATGGCCGCGCGCAGGGATTCATCATCGCTGACGTGATAGGCGCCATAAGGCAGGTCCACCACCAGCAAGGCCCGACGCGTGGCACGGCGGACAGCACGCAGGTGATGAATGATTTCATCCACCGTCACCGGAATGGTGGAATCGTAGCCCAAAACAACCTGGGCCAGGGTATCGCCCACCAGAATGATGTCAATCCCCGCTCCGTCCACCAGGCGGGCCGTGGGGTAGTCGTATGCGGTCAGGCAGGTGATCTTATCGCCGCGAAGTTTGCGTTCGAGAATCAGCGGAACCGTAATTTTGCTCACGGCCCCGGGAGTATGGTCCATGGCATGCCTCCTTAGATTAGACCTCAAAAATCCAGGGCGTCGACTCTGACCATTACCGCCCTGCATCGGGTCATCTCACATATTTTTTTTCATCCCTCATCATTCAAGAAAAAACCCTCTCCGTTCCAGCGCGTAGCGCCCGCATTGGCAAATGCGCGGCTGGAAGCCCGAGTGGGCGACCTCTTGACTGGGCGGAGAGGGTCTAAGCTTTTCCAAATTCGGCGGGACCAGGAGTCCGTTGAATTGGCTCCCTGTGCCCGAACCGTTGCCGACCGTCTCAGTCCGCGTCTGCGGATCCAAGCGGTAAAAAATATTGAGTGCCTTTAACCGGCTGGCTAAGCCGCCGCAGCAGTTCCTGCAAATCTTCGCTCCGGTCGACAAAGTCGATCTCGGACGTATCGATCACCAGCAGGTCACTCGATTTATAGTGGAAGAAGAAGTGCTCGTACGCCCGGATGACTTCTTCCACGTACTCGTCGGAGATTCGGTCCTCAATCGCCACATTCTTTTTGGCGATGCGTTTCTTCAGCGTCTTCGGCTTCGCTTGTAAGTATATCACCAAATCGGGAATGGGAATATTTTCCGCCAGCAGCGAATAGTACTCATCGTAGAGGCGAAGCTCCGCGTCACTCAAGTTCAGATAGGCGAATATTTTGTCTTTTTCAAAAATGTAATCGCTGATGATGGTGCGATGCGCGGAGGCGGAAACATCGAGGGCGCTGAGCTGTTTGTATCGTTCGAGCAGGAAATAAAGCTGGGTCTGGAAGCCCGCCCCCGGTTTGTCCCGGTAAAAATTCTCGAGGAAAGGGTTTTCCTCCACGTCCCTCAGGCGCGTAGTGTGCAGGTGCTCGGCGAGGATGTCCGCCAGGGTGGTCTTGCCCACCCGAATCGGGCCTTCGACAGCGATGAAGCGGGGCACGTCGGACTGAGAGGGATTCGACATTTTGCCTTATTCGGGAACTGACGAATGATGAACGCTGAATGATGAATTTGGAACAGGATCGTGTGCGATGATTGGTCCGATGCCTGATTCAAGATTCATCATTTCTTTTTGACCTTTACCACTTTGCTTTTGTCGGCCGTATTGCGGAGCAGTTCCGAAACCGTTTTGCCGCTGATGGGGTGCGTCACACGGGGCGCGATTTCCCGCAACGGGACCAGGACAAATCTTCGTTCAGTCAAACGTGGGTGCGGGACAGCCAGCCTGAAGGAACTGACCACCACATTCTCGTAAAGCAGGATGTCAATGTCAATCAGACGCGGGCCCTTCGGTTTTCCCCGGCGGCGTCCCAGCGCACGTTCCACAGATTTTATCTTACCCAATAATTCACGCGGAGAAAGATGGGTTTCCACCACCGCCGCGCAATTCACAAACCAGGGTTGAGCGAGGAATTCCACCGGTTCGGTCTTGTAGAGTGATGACACCTTGCGGATGCGGACTCCCTCTGGGGGAAGCATTTTGAGTGCCTTTCGCAGGAAACTGGCGCTGTCACCGAGGTTGGAACCGAGAGAAAGATAGGCGCGCATCATGAATCAAACAGGCCCCGGTTTTCGACTTTGGGTGGCGCCAGCTTTAAATGGCGGAACGCCGGCTCATTGGCCATCCGGCCGCTGCGCGTGCGGCTGATGAAACCCTGCTGGAGCAGGAAAGGTTCCACCATGTCCACCAAGGTGTCCACTTCCTCGTTGAGGGTGGCCGATATTGCCTCCACGCCCACCGGACCCCCGCCATAAATCCGGATGATGGTGGAAAGGAAATTCCGGTCGAGGTCGTCCAGACCTAATTCGTCCACGCCTTCAAGCTTCAAAGCATCGCGCGCGATCTCGGGCGTGATGACGCCCCCGGCTTTCACCTCGGCAAAATCGCGGACGCGGCGCAAGAGGCGATTGGCAACGCGCGGCGTGCCGCGCGCGCGGCGGGCGATTTCCCCCGCTCCAGATTCGTCAATCCTGGCCTCTATAATCCGAGCCGAACGCAGGACAATTTGCCGCAGGTCATCGTCCGTGTAAAACTCCAGGTGATAGAAGAGTCCAAAGCGGTTTCGCAGCGGTGCGGACAGGCTCCCCGCGCGCGTGGTGGCGCCCAGCAGGGTGAATTTCTTCAGGGGCACATTGATAGTGCGGGCGTTCATTCCTTTGTCGAGCACGATATCCACTTTGAAATCTTCCATGGCCGAGTACAGAAATTCTTCAATGTTTACCGCCAGACGATGGATCTCATCAATGAAAAGGATATCCCCTTGGTTGAGGTTGGTAAGAATGCCCAATAAGTCGCCGGTGCGTTCGAGCGACGGTCCCGACGTGGTGATGATCCGCGAACCGTTGGCGTTGGCAATGATGTAAGCGAGCGTAGTCTTGCCCAGCCCGGGCGGCCCGTAGAACAGCGCGTGTTCGAGGGGCTCGGATCGTTTGCGCGCCGCTTCCAGGGCGATGGAGAGTTTTTCCACCACTTTCTTTTGCCCGACGTATTCGGCAAGAGACGGAGGGCGGAGCGTGCGATTGAAGCTCTCTTCATCCCTGGAGATAAGTTCGGGTGAAACCAGCCGCTCTCTGGGCATGATGATTATGACTGTCTCTGTCCAGCCTGCCGTCCCTGTTGAACGGCGGCGTTCCTACTCCGTTTTTGGATGCAGTTGTTCGAAAACTTTGCGCACGAATTCTTCCGTGGTTTTTAAAGATTTATATTGGGCAAAAATTTCGTCCACCATTCGTTGCGCTTCCGCGTGTGAATACTCGAGCTGTTCGAGCACCAGGAGCGCCTCTCGCCGCAGTTCGGAAGTGGATTCTTTCTCAATTGAAAGCGGCTGGTCCGTCCGGGCTAATGCAAATTTCGTCATTTTGCCGCGCAACTCCATCACAATGCGTTCCGCGGTTTTGGCGCCGATAAATGGCAGGTCTTCCAAAAAGGCTTTGTCGCCGCGTTCGATGGCCAGCGCGATTTCATTCATGGGCCGGACCAGGCACTTCAGCGCCCGCATAAACCCCACGCCGGGTACGGTGGTGAAGGCCTCGAAAAACTCTCGATCAAGAGGATCGAGAAAACCGAGAAGCTTGGGTGTTAAATGTCCCCCGCCCACCGCCCCGTCAATATAATAAATCGTATAAAGGGTCAGGGGGTTGTGCCATTCCGCTTCCGCCGCCATACGCAATCGCGAAGCAATCCCGGAGGGAACGTAGATTTCATAACACAGAGAGTCCACCTTCAGCAGCAGACTCGTCCGCTGGATGCGATCGTAAAGGACATTACCCGTGATTTCGGAAATCATAAATTCCAGGATTTAGGAATTGGGATTTAGGGGCTATCAATTCCGTGAGCGTGGTCTAACTCCTAAAAAGGATGCTAAAAAGGTCAATCTGTCATGCTGAGCGTAGCGAAGCATCCCTGTAGTCGATTGAAAGCAAATGCAGAGATCCTTCGCTTCGCTCAGGATGACATTCTCGGTCGGTCTTTTTTAACATCCTGCTAACCCCTAAACCCTAGCTCCTGTTCTTCCTAATCGAATTCACGTAGCACAATGCCGCCGCCAGCGCATCGGCCACGTCGGGCGGATGGGGCACGCGGACGAGCGAAAAAAAATGTTGTACCGATCTCTGCACCTGGGTTTTAGACGCATTGCCGTTGCCGGTGACGGATTGCTTGATTCGTTTGGCTGAAATATGGATCACCGGGACGTGTGACAACTGCGCCGCCAGGCAAATCACTCCGCGCGCGTGGCCCATCAGGATCGACGTGCGCGGGTAGGCCGTGTGACTATATACATCTTCCAGGCACATCGTCTGCGGATGGAATTCGTCCATCACTTCCCGCAGCCCGTCGAAAAGACACTCCAGTCGCGCCGGCAAATTTTCTCCCTGGGCGCGCGGCGACCTGATGACTCCGGCCTCTATCAATTTCACACCATCGCTTCTGCACTCCACCACGCCATAGCCGGTCAAGGTGAGGCCGGGATCAACACCCATGATGCGGCTGTGAAATTTCGTGCCCATCGCCATTGTAAGTGATTGTAGCGGGAAAGAGGGAAAGTCAAAAGTCTAAAGTCAGTGCCCAGGATTACAGGTGGCAGATTAACTTAGCCCAGAGTGATGGTGTCAATCACGCCCACCACGGCCATATCAATTGGAGAATGCGGGCGCCCGACGGAAGTCATGGCGCTCCAACCCTCGGTGACCACCAGCACGCGGTCGCCCACACCGGCGTCCACCGCGTCCAGGGCCAGCACCACTTCGCCTCGATCGGTTCCGTCGAGGTTCAAGGGTTGGACGATAAGGACTTTGCGCCCCTCGTGGCTGGGAGCTTTTTGAGTCGCAACGACGTCGCCGATTACCCGTCCAATGACCATGGCGTAAGAAATTATGAATGATGAATTATGAATGCTGAATTCCGAAGTTTTTCTCCGGATGGACAGGTCTTTCGTTTAATTCGGAATTCATCATTCTATCCTCATCATTGCGGAAAATTAATTGTGTCCACTATACCGACAATCGCGGTTTCGGTGGGGACTTCCTGCGGGGACCAGGGAAAGCTGGCCTCGCGCCCCCGGCAGCAATAGACGGTTTCGCCCGCGCCCGCTCCAACACTGTCAAGCGCTAGAATTTTCTGGCCTGCGTCCTTTCCAGATTTATCGATGGGCTGGACGATCAAAATCTTCTTGGCCGCAAGGTTCGGGTCTTTGATGGTGGAAACGACTTTGCCCACGACTCGAGCCAGGAACATAATTCAATCCAATTGAAATTTCTATAATTTTGAATTATGAATGAAGATAAACGGCCCCTCGTCTTGAATTCAACATGCTACCCAGATGGCGCGCATTACCATTCAGAACTCATAATTCATAATTCACAATTCATGATTTCCCCAGGCTCACGGTGTCCACGATCCCCACGATGGCCGCGTCCACGGGATTATCCTTGCATGTGGCCGCCATCCGCGCCGAACTGCCGGCAACCAGGATCACGGTTTCCCCAAAGCCGGCGGAAACGGTATCCACAGCCACCAGATAGTTGGCTTTGCCGGAGGTCGCAGAGGCCTTCCCGCGCTCCACCTCCTCCGGTGTGAGCGGTGTGACCACCAGAAGTTTCTTTCCTTCCAGCCGGGGATCTTTGCGCGTTGCAACCACTGTGCCTACAACTTTTGCGAGGAGCATGGATTTGATGAATCCCAAACGAGGTGCTTGCGGCGGATAAGTATGTCAGTTTGTCAGTATTTCAGTCAGGCAGCCCTTCAGAGGGCTGCCGACTGACGCACTGAAATACTGAACTACTGAACTACTCTTCACCCGCCTTGCCGATGGGCAACACACCCTCGAGACTGGAATGAGGGCGGGGGATCACGTGGACGGCGATGAGGTCACCCACGCGCCGCGCCGCGGCTGCGCCCGCGTCGGTGGCGGCCTTCACCGCGGCCACGTCGCCCCGCACCAGGGCAGTGACATAGCCCGAACCGATTTTTTCCCAGCCCACCAACGTAACTTTGGCGGCCTTCACCATGGCGTCGGACGCTTCGATCATGGCCACCAGGCCTCGAGTTTCAATCATTCCCAACGCTTCACCAGCCATAAGAAACCTCCAAGAAAAGGTAGGTGGTAGATGGTAGGTAGAATGTGGGGTTGATCTTCCCTATATACCACCTACCACCCACTTCGCCTCACATCCGCGATTTCAAACTTCGCACCGTCTTATCCACCAGGGCTTCCAATTCCTGACGCGAAAATGCCGTTCGCTCCGAAGCGCCGCAGGTTTGATTGACGTCCGTCACTTCGCTTCCGGCCACCGGACAAATATCGGAGCGCTCGATGACGGGCGTCCCGGCGCCGTAATACTTCTGCCGGGCCGCCAGCAGTTTATCCACGTCTGTCTCAGAGAGCAAGACCTGACGGCCGAGAAGTTCGGTTACCAGGGAAATCTTGGCGAAGTGCTCCACGGTTTCCATTTTGAAGTAGGCGCGCTGGAGGTCGGGCGCGAACGTCACCACGCCGTGGTTGGCCATCAGAATGGCATCGTGCGAGCCTACCAGCGGTTCGAGGGCGGCGGTCAATTCCGGCGTGCCCGGCGTGCCATAGCGCGCCAGCGGAATACATCCGAGCGCCAGAACCACTTCTGAAACCAGCGCCTTGTTCAGCGAAAGCCCGGCCGCGGCGTAGCCGGTGGCGGTGGGAGGGTGGGCGTGGACCACCGCTTGCGCGTCCTGGCGCCGCCGGTAAATCAACAAATGCATGGCAATTTCGCTGGTCACGTTTCGCCGGCCCGATATTTTGTTGCCATCGTAATCGCAGATCACCAGGTCGTCCGGCTCCATCATTCCTTTGCAGATAGTGGTGGGCGTCGAGAGGATGCGATGGTTATCCAGGCGGAAGGAAATGTTGCCGTCGTAAGAAGTGACGTAACCATTCCGGTAGACCCACCGGCCAATCTCCACGATTTCGCGCCGCAGCTCCTCTTCGGTTCTGGTCATGCTCACGGGAAGTTCCGGCTTAACGATATTGCTGAAGGTTGATTTTACGCTTCACGGGAAACTCAGGCGCGAAGCAAATTCGCACTTCACGTTAAAGGAGGGTCAGGAGATTGTCAAGCTTTGCCCTGCGAGGGAAGGGCGGCGATCGGCTTCCGCGCGACGCGCGCCGATGGGGCGCCTGCGGTGCCTCCGCCCCGGGATGAATAAGCACGGAAGCCGTGGTTGAGGCGTGCCTCATTTCCGTGAGCTGGGTTAATACTCCAGGTCGATGGAGAATTCCACCTGGCGTGCGCTGGAAGCCTCAATTGGCAGAGCGAAGCTCGGCAGTGGCGTGAGGGCAGAGCCAAATACGGGATTAAGCTCGCTGATGTTGGTGTGATTGAAAAGGTTGAAAGACTCGACGACGAGGTCGAGATGGCGTGAAGGGGTGAAGTAAATGGCTTTCAACAGGCGCAGGTCCAAATCGGCGCGCGCGGGTGTGCGCAGGGAGTTGCGGGCGTATCCAAGCGGCCGCGACGCCAGAGGAAAAGCGTCGCTGCGGTTCGAATCCAGGCCGGTGAGTGGGTTTACGCGTGCGCCGGAGGTGACGGATAGTATCGGCGCCAGCTCAATGTCGCTGAGGAAAGGCCCCCAGAATCGGGAATGTGAGGCCAATAAACCTGCGGAGGGAGCGCCTTCCTCGTCGTTGCCGAAAGGCATGTTGAACAAGCCGCTCAACACAAAGCGCTGGCGCTGGTCCTGAAGAGACCAGGAGCGCTCGGCACGAAGGTCATAGGGATTCTGCGGCTGCTCGTTGAAACTGGAAGCATCGTCCACCGTTTTCGAAAGTGTGTAACTTGCCGAGAGCGTGAAGTCCTCCACCCGGCGCGTCGCTGTCAGCGAGAATCCGTCGTAGGTGGAACGAGCGGAATCCTGAAGCGAATAAATGTCGTTAAAGGCACCATTGATCCGTGGGGGGGGGAAAACCAACCTTCCCATTTGCTGGGGATACGGACTCGCGATGCCAAGGGCGGCTGTGTTTGCAGGGCTTAAAACAAAGGGCGACATCAAGTTGGTGTTCACGGTCCGCGAGAGCTTGACACCTTGAACGAAAAGGCCGGTGGCGGTAAGGGTAAAGCGATGCCCAAGAAGATACTCGGCGCTCAGGTTTACCTGCTGACTGTAAGGCCGTGCGAGGTTGGGGTCAGGGCGAAATGTGGAAGGTTGGACGGTCGCCAGCGGTGTTGCGAGTGCTCCTCCGCCCGCCTGCTGAAAATCGAGCGCGGCGCCGGGATCATTCACAACCTGCTCAAACGCGCGCGCCCCGTTCACGTCCAATAACTGATTCACGCCGGCCAGGATGTATCGGTCAAAGAAAATTCCGTATCCGGCACGGAAAACCCATTTCGTCGCCGGACTCCAGGCGAAACCCACGCGCGGACTGAAATCGTTAGTGTCCTGATTGAAGGGTGCAGGAAGCCGGTCAATATCGTACCGCAAGCCTGCCTCCAGCGATGCTTTGTTGCCCGCCGACCAGTGATTCTGGAAAAACCCGCCCAGCAATAAAGCGCCATAGGCCTCGTTAGGGTTGCCGAACCGCTGGCGAAACGTGTCCGGTTGCCCGAGAAAGAAATCCTCGAGGCTCGGGAAAATGTATACGCCTCGCATTTCATCGGGCTCGGTGGAGCTGATGTGGATTTCCTCCGCGGCGGCTCCCCATTTCAGGAGTTGCTTTCCGCGGCTTAGAGCGAACGTATCGCCCAGGTCGTAGTGGTCCTCGCGATGGCGGCTGCTGCCTTGGGGCGGTGAACCAAAATTAACCAGGCCGCTGATCTCGATGTCTGGACCAGTCTGCGCGTTGGTGCGCGAAGCGAAATCGCGGCGCGAGACCTGAAAGCGCAACGTATTTACCGCCTGCTCGCCGGCGAGCGTGGTCAGCGCGCCGACCAGGCTGTGGTCGCGGGTGAATGCGCTTCCCGCGGCGCTCGCATCGTTCAGTCCGCCTACATTGAACGCTTCGCCGGCCTTTTTGTTGTTGGTGAAGGCGTAGCGCAGCATTAGGGAGTTGCGGCCGCTAAGTTGATGGTTGACTTTGCCGGACGCCTCCGTTTCTGAAAACGCAGAAGGGAAGAATCCCGAGCTCAACTTGCGTGTGGTAAGGCGCGGAAATGCGCCCCCGGCAAGAAACCGATTGATGGATTCGGCGATCCCCGGATTAACGTCCGAGCTTTCCTCGGTGCGATTATGTTCCTGTTCCGCCGCGACGTAATAAAATGTTCGATTCTTCACCCACGCTCCGCCGCGGGAAAAGCCCATACGATAGCGCCCGAGCGCGGGCCGGCGCGCAGTTTCTGTGAATGGCTGAACCGCGTTGAGCCCTGCTCCCTCGAAGATGGCAAAGGCGTCACCGTGGGTCTTATTTGCGCCCTCGCGAGTGACGGCGTTGAGCGAGCCTCCCGAGGCTCCACCATACTCCGCGGACACGCCGTTGTTGACCACCTGAAATTCCTGGACGATCTCCGGAGAAAGCTCGGTCCGGCTGCCGCCACTGAACTCGTCGTTGTTTTCGAGTCCGTCGATGGAAAGGCTGTTACTGCTTGGCCGCTGTCCACCGAAACTGAATCCGCTGTCTTCGAAAGGCGTTTGCCCTCCAATAGAGGCGGGCGGAGTGGCACGCGAGACGCCTGGGGCGAGCAGCACGAAGTCCTGGGCATTGCGTGTCCGCACGGGAAGTTCCTCGATTCTTTCCCGTCCCACCGTGGTGGCGACCGAAGTATCCGCCGGACTGATGCCCGGCGGTTCGGCGCTCACCACAATTTTCTGGGATATGCGGGCCGGGGTAAGCTGAATCTGAAGCCGGACGGTTTCGCCCACATTCACTTCAATGGCGGTGCGAAGATAGGGAGCGAATCCGGGCTGCGAGACTCGGGCCTCATAATTCCCCACGGCAAGTTCGGTGGCGCGGAAGAACCCGGAGCCATCGCTGCTTCCATTGCGGGTCACCCCGGTCGCCGCATTGCGGACTTCAATCTTTGCGCCTTGGACCACCGCACCGCTTTCGTCCGTAATCGTACACTCCAAGCTACCCGCAGTGCCGGGCGCTTGCGCTGAAGCGGAGCTGGAAAGTAGGATGAGCAGGAGGCCCACCACAAGCCGCATCGTTCGAACGTGGCCACGGCATTGAAAACAGTTGTTCATGGCCCGGTGCAACCTCCTGGGGCGGAGTCCGGTTTGCAGGATTGGACTCCCTTGAAATGATCGAAGAATCAGCACGGCCCGACGAACGGGGGCGCACTTTGAAAGATTTCCCCGGGGAGCAAAGCTATTTCCTTCCGATAACTACTAAACGTGAAGAGGAAAGGTAGGATTAAACTCGAAGTGGCAACGGTGGGGATTGGGAAGCCAGAGCAAAAGCGAAGGCGACTGAAGACGGCCTAGGTGCGGCAGGGCGGAGGGTCCTGAATCGCGCCCGGAGTTTCCGCCATCGCCAGCTTTCGCGCAGTTTGCGAACTTGCGTGAGTGTAATCGCAACCGCAGCGCCCAGCAGGGCTACGAGGCCTCCTGCCGAGTGAGCCAAGTCTGAAATTTCCTGTTTCGGCGTGTCCCAGTAATCAAACGTGGCGGCCAAAGGTCCGGAGGCGTACCAGCCCAGCCACAAAAGGACCATCAGGCGTGCCCATTGGCCTCGCATAGCGTTTATCATATCCGGGGCTTGAAGGCCAAGTCAAGCTCTCGTGAAAGCATGGCCCCGCGCGTCTTGGATTCAGCTTTCCCTTGATGGTTCGCCGCCCGGGCCTTCCTTGCCCTTTTTCCCTTCCTCTGGCACACTCACTGCCAGAGGAGCATCCGGGTGGGGAAAATTCTTGTCATCGATGACGATGAAATTTTTCGCGAGCTTGTCTCCGAGGTGTTGAGCTCCCAAGAACACCAGGTTCTGGCGGCCGCCGATGGCGAGGCGGGTTTGGGACTGGCCCTGGCCGAGCATCCCGACCTGATCCTGTTGGATTTGATGATGCCCAAGGTGCATGGCTACTGGGTGCTCGAACAAATCCGCTCCCAGCCTGAACTCGGACGGCCCAAAATCATTGTCAGTTCCGCCAAGTCCTACGAGACGGATATCCGGCGTGCGAAAAGCATCGGCGCGGATCGCTATCTCGTCAAGCCTTTCGATCCCGGGGAATTGTTGAAGATTGTCGGCGAGCTTTTGCACCCCGGGTCCATTCAAGTCAGGTTTTGGGGGACGCGCGGCTCCATTCCCGCCCCGGGTGCGGCCACGGTTCGTTACGGAGGCAACACTGCCTGCGTTGAAGTTCGATACGGCGGGCAAATTTTGATATTTGACGCGGGCTCGGGCATACGAATTCTTGGCAGTGAATTGACCAGCGAGTTCGGAGCGCGTCCCATCAGCGTCCACCTTTTTATCAGTCATACCCACTGGGACCACATTCAGGGATTCCCCTTTTTTGCGCCCGCGTACGTGGCCGGAAATCGGGTCTCTATTTACAGCGTCCACGGGGCGGGGAAGCCTTTGGAAAAGGTTTTCCTCGGCCAGATGGATGGCGATTACTTTCCCGTACTGCTTTCCGACATGGCCGCCGAGCTGAAATTTTTCGAGATGAAGGATCAGGTGAAAATCGGGCCGATGGTGGTGGATCTGGAACACCTCAATCATCCGGGAATCTCAGTGGCGTTTCGAATGAGGGTGGATGGAAAGAGCATAGTTTACATGACGGACCACGAACCCTTTTACCGGCTACAACCCGGCGAGTTCGGCGAGCGGGCCGAGAAAAGAATCACGGAATTTGCCCGTGGCGCCGACATTTACATTCGGGAGGCGCAATATACGGAGCAAGAGTACACCCTCAAGAAAGGCTGGGGCCACAGCACCTTTCATGACGCGGTCCGCACCGCGGCCCTCGCCGAGGTTCGCCGGCTGGTAATTTTTCACCATGAGCCCATGCACACGGACGAATTCATGGACGACATGATGGAAGAATGCCAACATACAATTCGAGCCAACCACCACACCTTTGAATGTTTCGCGGCGAAGGAAGGTGACGTGATGGAGATTTAACCCAGTCCACCCAACCCGGGTTGGGCGGTTCTCTTGCTGACAGCAAGAATCAGGTCAGGGCAGGTGGCGACGGGCCGCGCTTCATTTCCTGGCGCAATTTTTCGGCAAGGTCCTTCAGGCGGCTGCTTTCCTCCGGGCTGAACCGCGCTCCTCCCTCCAGCATCATTTCCAATTGCGAGGCGAGTTTGGAGCCCTCCCCCAGGCCAAAGGTTCCTAACGAACCGGCGAGTTTGTGGGCCGCATTCCAGGCCGCACTTCTTTGCTCATCGTTCAAAGAACCTTTCAAGGCGGCGCCGCTCGCTTGCTCGATCAAACTCAGCCGGGCAAACATCGTTGCTTGAAACCGTCCCCAGAGGGCGAAGACCGCCGCTTTGATTTTATCGTCAGCGCTTGGAGGATTTTCCTTCACGGGAATGGGATCGTCAGTATGCATTGTGTCAAGGCCCTTGGGCTACACCTCCTGCGCCGGACCCGTCGCTTGTTTTTCAGGAATCACTTGATTTAACAGGCCAAGAACTCGCTTTTCGAATTCCTCCAGCGAAACCTGACTCTTGGTGAGAAATTCCGAAGCCCCCAACCTTAATTGTTCCCGCTCCTGTTCGGTCAAGTCTTTCGCGGTGTAGACCACCAGAGGGATGTCGCAAAGGCGGCCGTGGCGGCGAAGCCAGCTCACCACCTCAAAGCCGTCTACTTCCGGAAGGATCAGGTCCAGCACCAAAAGGTCGGGGCTGGTCTTTTGGCTTAGCTCGATGGCTTCCCGCCCCGTTTTGGCATGGATGGTTTCCATACCATGCCGCTCCAGTGTGGCGATCACCACGCGCGCCAGATCCATGTCGTCTTCCACCAGAAGGACTCGCGCCGCCCGGGGGTGGGATGCCAGAACCTGTTCCAGGGTCCGGGAAAGCTTGGTTTCATCCACGGGTTTCTGGACCCACGCAGGAATGGTTTCTCCCGAAGGCCCCTCGGCCGCCGGCCTGAGCACGCTGGTGACGATCACGGGAACGCCCTTCGTCTCGGAGTTCTCTTTCAGAGCGGCCATGGTCTGCCACCCGTCCATTCCCGGCATCATGATGTCCATCATGATGGCATCAGGGTGCTGGCTGGCGGCTCGCTCCACGGCCTCCTGCCCGGAGCTGGCCAGAACGACTTCGTACCCCTGGGATACGAGCATGCTTCCGATCACACTTCGGACGGAAGCGTCATCATCGCAGATCAAAACCCGGCGAGCAGCTGCGGGGACGACTTCAGGCCGCGACGATTCCTCCTTTTTTTCTTGGGCGCCGGGGACGGTAAAGAAAAAGGAGCTGCCTTCCCCAAGTTTGCTCTTCACCCAAACGTTGCCACCGTGCTGCTGGGCGATGCTGAGGCAGATGGCCAGCCCCAGGCCCGTCCCGCCTTTTTCACGCGCGTCGGAGGTATCCACTTGCTGGAATCGATGAAAAATGCTCTCCAGCTTGTCACTGGGAATTCCCCGGCCCTGGTCTTTCACCACAAACAGGATCTCACTGTCGCGAAGTTCCGCCGATAGCCACACCGTGCCTTTGTGGGGCGAATACTTGATGGCGTTGCTCAGGAGATTGGTAATGACCTGGGTGATGCGGTCCGGATCGGCCCAAAGTTGCGCTGGTTCCGGCGTCACGGACAGACTGATGCCAGCCTTTTCAGCCATGGGCCGCATGACGTCCGCGGCCGCGCTCATCAGGGTGGCCACGTCGCACATCTGTTTGTCCAATTTGATTTGGCCCGATTCCAGGCGCTCGATATCCAGAATATTGTTGACCAGTCGCACCAGCCGGTCCGTATTGGACACGGCAATCCCCACCATTCGCTGGGCTTGTGCCGAAAGTTGTCCCATCCGGCCCGCCGCCAGCAGGCCCAGGGAGCCGCGAATTGAGGTCAAGGGCGTGCGCAGTTCGTGGCTGACCACCGACACGAATTCATTCTTCATCCGCTCCACTTCCCGGCGGGCCTCCTCTGCTTCCTTGCGCTCCGTAATGTCTTCGATGGTGCCTTCAATATGCTCTGCTCCCCCATCCGCGTCGCGGAACACCCGGGCGGATTCTGTAACCCAGATCTTACCCGCGTCCGGGCGGATGCATTGGGATTCAAAACTCGTCACCACACCCCGCTCTCTCAATTGCGAGAGGAATTCACGGCGGCGGTCTGCGTCGCTATACATTCGTGGCGATTTTCCATTTGCCTCGGCCATGAATTCTTCCACGGTCTTGTATCCGAAAATGCCGGCCACAGCGGGATTGGCGCTCAGCCATTTGCCCTCGGGAGAGAGTTGGAAAATGCCTTCCACTGCGTTGTCAAAAATGCTCCGGTACTTGGCTTCCGCCTGCCGCATAGCTTCCAAGGCTCCCATTCTCTCCCTCATATTTCGGAAAAAAATCAGAAAGACGAACGTCGCCGCGCCCAGGACCACCGCCCCGAAAACCTCGACGAGGCGTATCTTGTCCGCCGACCTTGTGATCCGCGCTTCCAGCAACCGGTCCAGGCTGGGAGAAAGAACATCATAGAGGTGAAAGGATGACTGGAGAGCTTTGGACCCGGCCCCATAAATTTCTTCCGTGCTGATACCAATCTTGGGCGCCTTGATAAACCGGCTGTCGAGAAGCGCCAGGAATTGATTCATCGTGGCGTAATTCTGATAATACGCTTCCAATTCCGGCCGCAGGTTCTGATTATAGTTGAAGGCGACCTTCAGATTCCGTTCGATGGTGCCCATCTCAGATTTGATGACGCCCGACAACCGGATTAATTCGCTCTTTTCAGCCGGTGTTATCGTCCCGCGATTCGCCACGGAGGCAGCCAGGCGTCGGGCCTGGGCCGTGGAACTGGTTACGGAAGGCAGGTTCGTCACCACGGTAGCCATCAAGTAATACGTATCCAGATCAGGATCCAGGATGAGATTGGATGAGTCTCCGACATCGTTTATCAGTGAAACGGTGGCGTTGATCGTTTTGTCGCGAGTTTCTTGCATCATCTCACTGGGGATGCTTCTGAGCTCCACTAAATTGACCTTCAATTCCACCCATTTCTCGGTGGAGTTCAGGGGCTTGCCCAATTTTTGATCCACCTTGTCAATGGCTTGAATGTCTTCGCCCTCGGTCTGAGATTGGCTGGCCAGAAGGCGGGGTTTTAATTGAGGGTGTTGGGCGACAAAGTCGCCGTTGAAGTCGGCGTAATCCAGGAGGTCTTCGAAGAGGGCACGGACAGGTTGGTTGTACTCGACGCCCAACCTTTCCTTGGCGGCAAACTGGATCACTACGTTAATTTCAGATATGAGCAGGTAAAATATGACTCCGAAGGGTAGAACTAAGACAAGAAACAAGCCGATGATGCCAACGGGCGAGGTCGAAATCCTCTTGAACGCGTTTTTACGTCTTGATTCCTGATTCACCATGCCCCCCGCCCCGCTTGGGATTTGATGGGCTGATCCCCCTGGGAAGGACCCCATTTCGCCCCGTTGGTTCAAGTCGCCGGAAGCGACAACTGATTGTAGCCGTTTCCCGCAACTTCTTAGGCTTCCCAACCCAGAATCTCCGCCAGGTCCGCGGGGAGACTGACGGGATCAAAAGGCTTGGGAAGTACTCCCTTCACCCCCATGGCCAGGAAGCGTCGCCGGTCGGAGGTTTGCACTTTGGCGGTCAACATCACCACCGGGATATGTGAAACCTCAATCGTTTCCTGGAATTTCTTAAAGGTGGCGGGACCATCCATTTCCGGCATCATAACGTCCAGAAGCACCGCATCTGGTTGTTCCATGAGGGCTTTTTGCAAACCCTCTTTCCCGGAAAATGCGGTGGATATCTCCCAATCCGGAACGGCTTCCAGACTCATCTGGGCGATCTCGCGAATGTCAGCTTCGTCATCGATAATCAGGATGCGCTTGCGTGCCATGACTGTAATTGGCCCGGTTGCTGCCGCTAGCTTTTCAGCCGCGGGGGACGAGATCGATATAAAAAAACGCCCGCCCTGGAAGGAATGCCGGCCTTCCTGGAGTCCAGACCTTGGTCCGCTTGATTAAGGATTTCCCGAATAATTACCCGTAATTTTGTTTCGAGCTGGAAGTATATCACAGGGATACGTGCCAGCCTACGGCAGGAACTTAAACAAGATCGACCATGAACTCGCAGCGGAAAACCGTTGCCTCATCTCATCCCTGCTGTTATATATTGGGACCCGCATTCGAACTACGCCTAGCTCGTAGTACGGCGCGGCGTTCCGTGCATCGGCGGCCGGAGTTTTAGTCCGGACGTTGGATACAATGTCCATCAAGCTTTTTTCAAAGTGCTCCAATCAGTTGTGGCGCGCCAAACCCGTGGGCCGGGTCCGGGCTCTTATGGCCAGCCGGCATGAATGGTGTCTATGGGCGCTGTTTCTGCTGGTGGGATTGGCCGTGCCGGGTAGCGGCCATCTGCAAGCGCAAACCTCCCGAACTGCCACAGTTTATCTTGATCCAAAGCAGCCCATCGAGCGGCGTGTGCACGATCTGCTGGCTCGCATGACGCTTAAGGAAAAAATTGGCCAGCTTAATTTGCCCTGCGTCTATGTGGACCAGCTCGGCAAAACTATTCCTGAAAAGATGGCGGCGTGCAAAAGATTTGCCGCCGGAACATACACTCAGGAGATTGGGCCGGGCTGCGGATTCTTCACCCTGGCCAACGAAATTCTCCATGAAGGCGCCCGACAGCAAGCAGAATTTTTCAACCAGCTCCAGAGGATCGCGCTCACCCAGACTCGGCTGAAGATCCCGCTGCTCGAGGACGAGGAAGGGACGCATGGCGGCATGTTCCCCGGCGCGACAATTTTCCCCGAGGGCCTGGCCATCGGAAGCACGTTTGATATGGACCTCGTCAAGACGATCTACGCCGCAGCCGCTCAGGAATCCCGAGGGGTGGGCATCCACGTGCTATCCACGCTGGTGTTGGAGTTGGACCGCGACCCGAGAATGGGACGGAACGAAGAGGCTTACACCGAGGATCCCTACTTGGGCTCACGAATTGCCCAGAGTATCACCGAAGGTGCGCAGGGCTCCAATATCAGCGCGCCCGATAAGGTGATTGCGTTGATGACGGACTTCCCAACCCAGAGTGAGCCTGCCAGCGGACTCGAGCGCGGCGCCATCGAATTTTCAGAACGGTACCTGCGCGAGAACGTTCTGCCGCCTTGGATTGCCGCATTCAACGCCGGCGCCCTGGGTGTTATGGCGGGATATCCCGAGGTTGAGGATGTGCCCGCGCACGGGTCTGAAAAATGGCTTACTAGAATCCTCCGTGGGGAGCTCGGCTTCAAGGGCATCGTCATGAGCGAAGGCGGAGGTTTTGACTCGCTCATCTATGAGGACATTGTGCCCACGCAGAAAGAAGCGGGCGCGCTGGCCCTGAGGGCGGGGGTGGATTTGGACATTACCTATGAACCTGCCTATATGGGACCGCTGATCGAAAATATCAAAGAAGGCCGGGTGCCCATGGCGCTGGTTGACCGGGCTGTGCGTCGGGTTCTGGAGCAGAAGTTCCGCCTCGGGCTTTTCGAGCACCCCTACGTCGATCCCGAACGCGCGGTGACGATTATGCACTCAACGGAGCATCAGGACCTGGCTCTCCAAGCCGCCCGTGAAGGAATAGTCCTGCTTAAAAACGATCACAACCTTTTGCCCCTGATCAAAACGCTGAAATCCATCGCCGTCATCGGACCCAATGCCGACATGCCGGAGAACCAACTGGGCGACTACTCGCCCAAGAAAGTTCCCCAGCACGTCTTCACGGTTCTGGAAGGGATTAAGGCCAAGGTTTCCTCGTCCACGCGGGTTGTCTACGCCAAGGGGTGCGATGTGTTCGGTGCGGACAAGAGCGATTTCGAGACCGCCATTGAAGCGGCTAAAAGCGCCGACTTGGCATTAGTAGTGGTAGGGGAGAATACCCGCTACTCCGACAACGGAGGATCCGATGGCGAAGGGCGTGACGTTGCCAGCCTGGATTTGACCGGATCGCAGGAGGAGCTCGTTCAAGCTGTTGCCGCGACGGGCACTCCGACCGTAGTCGTGCTGATTAATGGCCGGCCGCTCTCCGTGCGCTGGGAAGCGGAGCATATTCCCGCCATAGTGGAAGCGTGGAACCCCGGTGAACGCGGGGGCGGGGCAGTGGCAGACGTTTTATTCGGCGATTACAACCCCAGCGGGCGCCTGGCGATCACCATTCCCCGCAGCGTGGGTCAGTTGCCGGCCTATTACAACTACAAGCCCTCCAAAGCTTATTGGATCAACCGCGGCTGGACGCACATGGGCGGCTATGTGGGAATGCCCGGTACCCCGCTCTATCCCTTTGGCTATGGGTTGAGCTACACCGAGTTTCGGTACAGCAACCTGCGGGTCGATCCGCAAGAGATCGGCGCGAGTGGGACTGCGCATGTAAGCCTGGATATTGAGAACGCCGGGAATCGCGCTGGAGTTGAAACCGCCCAACTCTATCTTCACGAGCGCTACGCACCGGTTTCAACGCCCGTCAAGCAACTCCGCGGATTCCAAAGAATCGCGCTGAAGGCGGGTGAAAAGAAACCGGTAACTTTCAGCCTCGGCCCCCAGGACCTCCAGTTGCTCGACCGCAACATGCATTGGACGGTCTTTCCGGGGACGTTCGACATTATGGTGGGGAAGTCTTCGGCGGATATCGCGCTCAAAGGCACGCTCCAGGTCAAAGGGCACGGCTCGCACCCGGGCCATAAATGAGCAACCCTTCGGTATGGAATTATGGGGCGAATAGTCAGCTTGATGCGACATGATATACTTTGCCCCAAAGTGAAAAAAGCGATACTCGAAGCCGATCCCTTGCCGGTGCCCACTGGTGGCGCCGGATAGCTTTTGCATGATAGAAGTGGGGTAGGAGCTACCCGACCTCCGAGGGAATTGGGGTGGCGAAATTTACCGGGGCGTGCCATGTTTTTTGCTTCGACGCCCGAATGGTTGGGGACAGAAAGGAGAATGCCATGGCGGAAGGGATTTTCGGCAAACGTTGGTTTCCTCTCGGGGCGGCAGTGTTTGTTGCCCTGTTCGTTGCTGCGTGGTTCACCTTCTCTCCCACCCGCCGTCTGGCGGAAAAGTTTTACGGCTCGTTGCGCGAGCAGAAGGTCCAGGCCGTCAACGTCAACTTCTCAAATTTTGTCGGCCCCAACGCCAACTCCACCTTGCAGGAAATGGTCAGCCAGATGATTTCCGACAAGGTGACGGTTAGGGTGCAGGGAGAGCAAAAGTCCGCCGACAACGCGGCCGCCGCGAGCCAGGCCGCCGGCTTTCCCGTGCATCTGTTGGGCGGCCGCAAAGACGCTCCCGAACTGGCAGTCGGGGGCGAGCTGGCCTTTGATCTGACCGTGGACCGCGCGCGATTGCAGACCATCTTCAAGGAGGCCGGTCGCGCTGACCTCGCGCTACCCGAATCGGTGGATGGCGCCACCGTGGCCGTGACAATTCCGCCCATGGTGCGGGCGCGCTACGGCGCCTGTCCCGGCCGGCCCAGCGCCACGGCGAATATTGCCACCCCGACGCCCCGCACAGCGCAATTCAGCAATTGTGTGCTGCTCACCCAAGGTCGCAGTCCTGAGGTGCAGGCTCCCTCCAACCTCGATCTTCCCAAGCTTACCGAGATCGGGCTCGAGCTGGTCGGGATGACTCCGAGCCAGGCTCAGCAATTTCTCGGGACGGTGAGCTGGAAGTCGATGCTCGGCATCCCTGTGCCTCGTTTCATGCGATCATATGAAGCGGTCAAGATCAACGGGGCGCAGGGCACGCTGCTCACTTTGGCCGGCTGGCGCGGACCCACGTACACATTAGTTTGGGTTAAGGACGGGATAGTTTATTCCTTGACCGGATATGGAGACTCGGGAGACGCCGTGTCTCTGGCCGATTCACTTCAATGAAACAGGGAGTTCCGACTGCCGGACGTTTGCAACTTCGCCATTGAAACCCACAACCTGCGCAAGGAATTTGGGAACAAGGTTGCGGTCAACAGACTGTCACTGACGGTTCCTCGCGGCTCCATCTTCGGTTTCCTGGGGCCCAACGGAGCTGGCAAGAGCACCTCCATCAAGATGCTGCTCGGCCTCGTGAAGCCCACCAGTGGTGAGGCGAGCGTGCTGGGAGCCCCGGCCGGGGATGTGGAGGTCCGGCGCAAGGTCGGCTTTCTGCCGGAACACTTTCGCTTTTACGACTGGCTGACCCCGGCGGAACTCCTCGAACTTCACGGTCTCCTGTGCCGCGTGTCCGCGCAGCGCTTGCGCGAGCGCGTTCCGGCTATGCTCGAACTGGTAGGACTGGCGCCGCACCGCGGGAAGCGCATCCGCAATTTTTCCAAGGGCATGATGCAGCGCATCGGATTGGCGCAAGCTCTGATCCACGAGCCGGAGATTGTCTTCCTTGACGAGCCCACTTCCGGACTGGACCCGATGGGACGCCGCCTGGTGCGTGACGTGATTCGCGCCCAGCGTGAGCGGGGCGCCACCGTGTTCCTCAACTCGCATCTGCTGAGTGAAGTCGAGGTCACCTGCGATCGGGTGGCCTTTTTGAAGGATGGGGAAGTGGTGGCGAGCCGTGACCTGCACGACTTTTCGGAGAACGAGGTTCACGTGGTCGCGCGTGTCCGCAAGCTCTCTCCGGAAACAATTACGGGGCTGGGGCAATGGTGCGCGTCCTCCGACCTCGAGGGCGGGCAATTGACGATGAGGGCGCACTCCGCCGAGGTCCTGCCCGACATTCTGCGCCATCTGGTCAGCTCCGGCGCTGACGTTTCCTCCTTTACTTCGGAGAAGACCTCCCTGGAAGATATGTTCATGCGCATCATGGGCGACGATCGGGGACTTTGATGGGCTGCTGGCTGATGGCGAAAACGACGGTGCGCGAAGCAGCGCGCAAGAAGATTCTCTGGACCGCCCTGCTGGCCGGGTGCGGATTCCTCGGCCTTTTCGGCCTTGCGCTCCACTTTCAGATCCAGGATTTTTCCGCGCGCTCCACCGCTCCCTTCATTCGCTATCAGGTGCTGAGCGCCATGCTCATGGTGGGCTTGTACGTGGTCGATCTGCTGGCGGTGGTGATGACCATCCTCACCTCTGTTGACACCATCTCGGGAGAAATTCTCTCTGGCACCATCCACGCCATCGCCATAAAGCCCATGCCACGCTGGCAGATCCTGATGGGCAAATGGCTTGGTTTTGCCGCCATGATTGGAGGCTTTGTGGCTCTCACTTTCGGCGGGACCATCGGGGTAGCCTACGCCATGAGCGGCGTGGCCCCGGAAAATGCGCTCGCGGGAGCGCTGCTGGTCTATCTGGAGTGTCTGCTGGCGCTGACCGTCACAATCATGTTTGGCACCTGGTTTCCCACCCTTACGAACGGCGTACTGGTGATCGGGCTGCACGGCCTCGCGTTCATGGGTGGATGGTTGGAACAGATGAGTGGATTCACGGAGAGCGCGCGCCTGGCTTCCGTGGGCGTCGCGACCAGCCTCATCATGCCCAGCGAGTCCATCTGGCGCCGCGCCGCTTTCGACATGCAAACGCCCCTCGCCGGATCCCTTCCGTTCTCGCCCTTCGCAAATGTTTCCATTCCCAGCCTTACCATGATCGGCTATGCCGCCGTCTACGGGATGGTGTCTCTGGGGATCGCCCTCTATCACTTTCATGCCCGTGATCTCTGAGTTCATCGACAAACGGGCATGGCGATTACTCCAAACTCCCGCGCTCCCAGGGTACTCGGTTCCCCCAACTTGCACTCAGTGTTTCCCAGCCAACCTCACTTGTGGGAATTGATTCGGCCTATTCGGCCAACTCACAGTTTGGCCGAAATTGGGTTTTTGCACCTACTAGGCTGCGCCAAATGGCTCATCGGCGCTCCTCACCGACCCGCCACACATTAGTAACCAACTGATTCTACAGTCTTTACCCGGTCTTCCATTATGGCAGGGAACGTGCGTCCTACATCTGTTTTTAGGAGGAGAATCGTGGGTCCAAATTTCAACTCCGTAATTCGACGCATTTCACTCACCCTGAGTTCGCTTCGAACCGGCATCGCGCTAGTGATTCTGCTTGGAATCGCCGCCTCGGCGGGGACGTTCATTTTGCAACGTCCGTTAACCGATCCCGAAACGATTACAAAAGCGTACTCGCTGACGACTTTGCGCTGGCTGGACGCCATTGGGTTGACCGACGTTTTTCACACCCGGTGGTTCGCCACACTCCTCGGCCTGGCGGGTCTGAGCATGGTGCTCGCATCGCTCGATCGATTTCCGCAGGCCTGGCGATTTATTGCCCGTCCTTATCGCCACGCTGATCCGGCCTTTCTGGGTACGCTGAAGCTTCAGAAGCAAATTCCCATTGAGTCCGAAGGGCAAGGCATCAAGGCGGCCGAGCGCGCATTTCACGCGTTTGGACTGAAGCCGCAGCGGGTTGACGCTGGACAGGCAACCTCGCTGTTTGCGGAGCGCCATCGCTATGCGCGCCTGGCAGCCTACGTTGTTCACGCCAGCTTGCTTTTGGTTTTTGCCGGAGGGATGGCGGACGCGGTGTGGGGCTATCGGGGATTTATCGCCCTGAGGCTGAATCAGCAAACCAATCTCATCGAGATGCAAAGTGGCGCTCCGAAGGCGCTACCCTTCGCCATCCGTTGCGACGGCGCGGGACAGGAGAATTATGCGGACGGTTCGCCGCGCCGCTGGTGGTCAAACCTGGCGGTTGTGGAAGGTGGGCAGGTGGTGGCGCGGAAGGAAATTTCCGTGAATGAGCCGCTGGTCTACCGCGGTCTTCGCATTTTCCAATCGAGTTACGGCTCAACCGGCGAGCCGAGCGCCATCCACCTGGCCGCCACCCTCAAGAGCGGATCGGCCGACGCGAAGAACATCATTCTGCAGCCCAATGTCCCGGTTCAGTTGGACGCGTCCACCACCGTCCGCATGGTGAATTTCGTGCCTGACTTCATTATCGAAGGCAACCAAATCGAGTCGCGCTCTGCACAACCCAACAACCCTGGCATCCAGCTTGCGGTGGATTCGAAAACTTCAGGTGAGGCCGTGGTGTGGTTGTTCCCGCGCTTCCCGAATTTTTCGCACGCGGACCGCTCGCCTTACACCTTTAAATTTCGCGGCCTCCAGATGGGCTATTACACGGGTTTGGAAGTTGCCCGCGAGCCGGGGCAATGGGCGGTGTGGGGTGGATTTGGTCTGGCGGCGTTGGGACTGGCGCTGGCGTTTTATTTTGTCCACCTCCGAGTTTGGGCGGTGCCCGCCACCGACGCTAACGGCCGGCCAGTCCTCTGGGTGGGCGCTTCTGCGAGCAAGAATCGGGAGGAAGTGGAAGGGCGATTTCTGAAACTCACCGAAGAGATCGAAAAGAATCTGGCGAATGAACCTGCCCTGCTCGATGAGGCAGCGGAAATTTTGCTGGTCAGAACATAGAACTCAATACATGAGGGATATTTATGACGCATACAAAAGTTGAGACACATCCGGGAACGGCGGGAAATAACTTGGTGCTATTGGTAACTCTGGGCGCCGCGGTCTTGATAGGGAGCGCTTTGCTGGCCGCCGTTGGCCACGGCGAACTTTTTACCCAGCAGAACCTTCTCTACGTGGCCCTGGTCTTTTACGCCGCCGCGGCCGTGCTCTACCTCGGCTTCACCATCGCGGGCAGAGAAAGTCACGTCCACTTCGCTTGGTTTGCCACCGGCGTGGGCCTGCTCGCCAACACTTTGGCGGCCGCCAACCGCTGGTATGTTGCCGGACATCCTCCCTTCTCGAGCATGTACGAAACTCTGCTCAGTTTCACCTTGACCCTGGCGGCTCTGACGCTCTTTGTCGAATGGTATTACGGCGTGCGCCTGGTGGGCACGGTGACCATGCCCCTGGCGGTGTTAAGCGTCATCCTGATGGAACTGCTGCCCTCGGCCGTGCGTCCCCTGGCGCCGGCGCTTCAATCCACCTGGCTGCACGTCCACGTCACCCTGGCCATGTTGGCCTACGCCGCCTGTGCGGTGAGCTTCGCGCTGGCGATGATGTTTCTTATTCAGGATCGGGTTTCAACCGAAACCTTTCTCGCCTGGTCAAGCGGATTATTGGCGGCGGTGTATGCCGGCATCCTGTTGCGGGCTGACGCGGCGGGCGGCCTGGCAGTGGCGGCTTGGGATGCAAGTGAGGGGCACGAAATTCTCGTTGCGGAACACACTCCGCTGATGGTGGTCATCCCGGGCCTCGGCAGCGTAATGCTGCTGGCTCTGCTGGTGCTGTGCGCCCCGCTTGGGCTCTTTGTCTACGCGAAATGGAAACAAAGTGACCGGGCTTTGAACTGGGCCAACAGCGCGTTCTTCATCGGAATTTTCTTCCAATTCGTGGCCGCCGTGGTATTCATGGAGCGCGTCCGTGGCGGCGAATATGCCTCGCGCCAGGCGCAGGGCGTTTTCGCCACCAACCCGGCCGCCAGCCCCTTTATCCTCGCCGGCCTGTTCACCGGAATCACCATCTCACTTCTTTACTTGATGCTGGCCTGGCGCCGCCCCGTCCTGGAACGGCTTTTCCCTCCCGCCGCAAGACTCGACCGTCTCACTTACAAAACGATCAGTATCGCCTTCCCTCTGCTGACGCTAATGATTGCCACCGGAGCGTACTGGGCTAATCGCACTTGGGGCGCTTACTGGAGCTGGGATCCCAAAGAGACTTGGGCATTGATTACTTGGCTGACCTACGTCGGATATCTGCACATGCGCATTGCGCGAGGGTGGCGGGGCCGGCGCGCCGCCTACTTTGCCATCATCGGTTTTGCGGTGGTGGTTTTTACGTTTTTCGGTGTGACGTACCTGTTGCCGGGACTGCATTCATACGCTTAGGCAGGGACTATGTCCACGCGTCGATGCTCCAAAACTGATTCAACGGAATATCTGGAAGAACGTTATTTCGAATCGACCCGCCCGGCTGGACGTCTGTTAATGAAACCTGCTTCCGAGTCCTTCATTTTCACGATCGTCGTCGCCCTCATGCTATTTTGCGGCGAGCCCGCCCTGGCTGACATCCACCCGGTTGCCCTGGATAAGGATACCGATAGCGCGAAATGTGTGTCCTGCCACGAAGACAAGGCCAAGGGCAAGGTGATTCATGACGCTATTCCCTTGGGATGTAACGTCTGCCACCAAGTTCGGGTCAACCGAGACATCACTCGAGTGACGCTGGTGGCCACGACTCCGGTGAACCTCTGCCTCACCTGCCACGCGGACAAAAATGCGGCCAACATCAAGGGATTGGTTCATAGTCCGGGAGTTCGAGACTGCCTGAAGTGCCACGACCCGCACACCTCAGACAACAAAAACCTGCTGCTGAAACCAACCTCGGGCGACCCCAAAGAAAATCTTTGCCTGACTTGCCACCGGACGGGAGTGGATGTGCCCGAAAAAGGAAGCCGCCATGCGGCCCTCGATGCCGGCTGCGATACCTGCCACGTCATCCACAAGTCGGGAGCGAGCCCTGACGCCGAGTTCCGGTATCACTTGGCGAAGGCGGTGCCGGCCTTGTGCCTGGATTGCCACGACGTCACAGACAGTTCGCTGATTAAAGCGCACCAGAATCAGCCCTTTGAAAAGGCTGATTGCCTCTCCTGCCACGATCCGCACCAGTCCGACCAGCCGGGGTTGATGCAGAAATTCGTGCACGTGCCCTTTGGCGAGAAACAGTGCGCTGTCTGCCATCAGCAGGCCAAAGACGGCAAAGTCGTGTTGACGCAGCCCAGCGCCAAAGAGCTTTGCGTGACCTGCCACGCCGACCAGGCTAAGAAAATCGAGAATGCCAAAGTGCCACACCCGGGCGCAATGGGCGATTGCACCGACTGCCACAGCCCGCACGCCGGAAAATCACCGGGATTTCCCCAGCCCGATGCCGTTAACGTTTGCTTGAGCTGCCACACGGACATAGCCGGGGAAGTTAAGAAGCATACCCTGCATCAACCGGCGTTCCAGCAGGGATGCGCGATTTGCCACGAGCCGCACGGTGGGGATCGGCCGAACCTCCTGCGTGCTGACGGCAATGCGCTTTGCCTGGAGTGCCATGGACCGGAGGCGCAGCCCACGAAGCTTGAAAAAGAACATCTGGTCGCAATCTTCGACGGAAAAGTAAAACTGCCCGAGAACTATTTTGCCCAGGTGCCGATCCTGCCGTTGCAAAACGGCGTCGGCCACCCCACCCGGTTCCATCCCGTTTCCGACGTGATCGATCCGAAGACGAAGACCATCACGCCGATCAGCTGCCTGACCTGCCACCAGCCCCACTCATCGGCGAATCACGGGCTCCTGGTCAAGGATCAAGCAGCCAATATGGCTTTCTGCAGAACGTGCCATAAGGAAGGGACTTTGCAACTTAAATAGGCGGAGATTATTAAAATGTTAGTCCATCGCTACATATCGCGCATGCTCAAGAAAACCGCAGGAATGCTGGCTCTGGTGCTGGCGCTGGCGGCCTTCAGCCTTCCGGCGCTCGCCAAAAAGAAGAAGGCCGCCGCGGCGGCCGATTCGCCCCAGCAAAAAAGGATTGCCCTGGATATCACCAAAATCGTATGGCCCAATCCCCCGGCGATTGCTCGCATTCGTTTTGTGGACATCTTGAGCGGCGAAAAGATTGACTGGGCTGCCCTCAAGGCGCCGCAGAAACGCAAGGCCTCTTGGATGGACCGCCTGGCGGGCGCCCAACCCGACGCCCAGTTCACCGATATCCAAAGCAAATTGAATTTTCAGTTGATCCGGACCTACGGCGTGGCCGTCGATTCCAAAGGACTCATTTACGCCGCCGATCAGGGAGTGGGAGCAATTTTCATTTTCAATTTGGAAACCAAGGCTGTCCAGCTCATCAAAAACGGCCAGGATGCGCATTTTGAACTCATCAATGGTTTGGCGATCGATGACGACGACCGCCTTTTTGTGACCGACAGCAAGCTCCACCACGTTTTGGTGTTCAACCCCCAGCACCAGCAAGTGGCGGTTTTTGGAAGCGGGGACCTGGTTTCGCCGTGCGGCATTGCCATCGACACGGAAAACCGTTTTGTCTACGTGGTGGACACCCAGGCCGACCAGGTGCTGGTTTATGACGCCGACACATTTAAGTTGCTGCGCCGGATTGGGACCGCCGGCAAGAAACACACTTTAACCGGCCCCGGAGATTTTTCCCTTCCCACCCACGTGGCCGTGGATGCGGACGGAAACGTCTACGTCACCGACACCCTCAACGACCGCGTGGAAAGTTTTGATGCCGATGGCCAATTCATCAGCGAATTCGGCCAGGACGGGGACGGCCCGGGCCGTTTTGCGCGTCCCAAAGGGATCGCCATTGACCGCGATGGCCACATCTGGGTTGTGGATGAACTCCAAAGCCGCGTTCAGGTCTTCGACAAGGACGGCCGTTTGTTGATTTATTTCGGAGAAGACGGGTTGTACCCCGGGCAATTCCGCGCCGCTTATGGCATTGCGGCTGACCGGAAAAATAACCGGATCATTACCTCGGAGCAGTGGCCGGGGCGTCTGCAAGTATTTCGGTACGTGACGGACGCCGAAGCTGCCGCTGAAAAATCTCGTCGCGAGGCGGAGCAAGCCAAATCGCCCGCCAAATCAGTTAATTCGCCATCGCAAAAAGGAGGTGGACCCATCAAAGAACAGAATTCCAGCGTGTCGCAAGCCAAGAAGGAGTCTGCGCTGCCTTGAAAAAGCCATAGCGATAAGCCTGGCCGGCTCGGCGATCCTGGTTCCCTGGAAGAGAGTAGGTCTAGCGCAGGAAACGTAACCGATTTGAAAATCAATAGGAGGAATAAACCATGAAGAGAAGCATGCTGGTACTCATCGTTGTCCTGGCTACGGCGGCCTTTGCCGCTGCTCAGGTCACCGATCCGAGTAACGGCGACGTGCTCGGCGCGCACAATGTGTACGGCCGAGGGTGCATCGCTTGCCACGCTCCGCATAGCGGCGCGGGTGGCAACGGTGCGAATCAAGACCAATTTAGCGGGAATATCGCCCTTTGGGGTCAGGATTTGAGCCCGCTTTATAACCAAACGTTGAACTTCGGGGACACCGGGAAGTTCACCATCACTCTGCCCAATTACGCCACCGTGGCCCCCACCACGGCCCATGACCCCTACTTTACCGTCATCGCTTGCCTGAGTTGCCATGACGGTAACCTGGCCAAGACCGCCATGATGAAAGGCACCAGTTTTGAGCAGGTGACCATCGGCGGCCTGACCTTCAATCCCAAGACACTCCTGGGCAATGATGGCACGACCGCCGGCAACTACAACAACGACCACCCCATTGGGCCGACCGCCAACCCCGGTTGTGGGGGGCCTTACAACTGGGACTGCGTGGTCGGAACCGATTCGAAGGGCAATAGCACCATGCTCTTCACCGGTACTGCTTCGGCGCAATTCCTGATTGACTATCTGGACGTCACCAGTGCTGAGGCGCCGATCGCCAACCTGGTGGGAGTTCCTGGTACGGGAACCCCGGGACCGTATGGCACGAGCATCAATTCGTGGGTGACCTGCACCACCTGCCACGATCAGCACAGCATGACCGACTTCAGGGTCGGGAGTACTCACTACCAGACACGTTTCTTCGTGCGTGGCTGGTACAACCCGGGCAATTCGACCTCCAGCAACAGCGCGGCGCAATTCTGCCGCACCTGCCATGGCGGCGAATCCAACGAAATGCACGGAAGGACCATTCCGACGACTTAGTTAAACCTCGGGGGGAGGACGGTGTCCTCCCCCTTTTTCCAATTGATTGCGAACCCATCAGGGAGGATGCCATGAAGTCAAATTCCAGAATTACCGTGCTGCTTTTCGTATTAAGTGTTACTTCGGTGCTGGCGCAGACAAAACCGCCTCAAGGTTCGATTGCGCGAGCAACACCACTCAGCGCGCATGTGGCGGGATTTGTCCTGGCCAAGCCTGTGGTGCGGATCAACGGCGCGGTGCTGACCGACCGCGACCTTCTGCGCGAGATGTACGCCATCTTCCCTTATGCCCGTCAGCATAACGGCGCTTTTCCCAAAACCCTGGAACCCGATATCCGCCGGGGGGCGCTGAAGATGATTGAATTCGAAGAATTAGTGTACCAGGAAGCCCTGCGGCGGCACATGACCGTGGCGCCCGGCACGCTCAGGAAGGCCATAGAACAATTCCGAAAGCAGTTTGACACCGAACAGCGGTTTCAAATGTTTCTCAAATTGGAGTGCGGCGGTTCGCCGCAAGTGCTCGCCAACAAGATTCGGCGATCGCTGTTGATTGAGGATCTCCTCCAAGCCGAAGTCACAAAGAAGTCGGATGTATCGCTGGCGGAAGCCAAAGCTTTCTATCTGAAGAATCCTGCCCAATTCGAACGCCCGGAGACCTACGCCCTCCAGACGATCACGGTATTGCCTCCCAACAACCCCACCCCAGCCCAACTGAAGCAGGTGAGGGTGCGGGCGGAAAACGCGTTACCACAGGCCAAAGCGGCCAGGAACTATGAAGAGTTCGGCGTGCTGGCCGAGAAAATTTCCGAAGATGACTACCGGGTGATGATGGGCGATCACAAAGCGGTGGACGCGGCCCAGTTGCCTCCTCCCATCCTTCAGGCGGCTTCGCGTTTGCAGCCGGGGGAAATCAGCGGTTTGATCCAGGTCGAGCAGGCCTTCACCATCATTCGGGTGAACGCGCACAGCCCCGCCCACATGCAGAAATTCAGCGAGGTCAAAGACTCCCTGCTTCGGGAACTGCAACAGAAAAAAGTGAACCGTCTGCGCGTCGGGCTGGATGCGCACCTGAGGAAGAGCGCAAAAATTGAAGAATTATAGGACAACAACGTGGCCAACGGAGCTTACAGGCGCGGCATCGGCATGGTGGTGGCGGCGATCTTGTGGGGCGCGGTCCACGCCCTGGCGCAGGCTCAGGTGGGCGATGATTGGTCCCTCAATCTTTCGGGAAGCGTTTCTGCCGGCTACGCCGCCGGCTACACCAACGCAGGCCCATCGAGCCACGGGATCACATTCGGCGGGAACGGCGACTTGAGCGGTTCCTATTACAGCCCTTCCTTCCTCTCCTTCAGCGTCTCGCCCTTCGATAGCCAGTCCAGGAACAATTCGAGCTATCAGTCCATTTCAGACAGCACCGGCGTTACGGCAAACGCCAGCATTTTCAGCGGGAGTCATTTCCCCGGCCACATTAATTTCAGCAAAGTTTACAACGGAGAGGGCAGCTATTCTATTCCCAGTGTGGCCAACTATAAAACCAATGGAAATACCCAGGATTTTGGCGTGGGGTGGGCCGCCAATGTCCCCGACCTTCCCTCTCTTAGTTTTGGATACCAGCAGGGCAGCAGTGAGTATTCGGTCTACGGCGCCAATGCGGGAAATCTTTCTGACTTCCATGCCTTATACGGAAATACCGCCTACGTGGTGGACGGGTTCCACCTGAGCGGCGGAATTCACCATAACAACTTGAGTTCAAAATTCCCCCAGTTGATGAAGGGATATCCCTCGCTCGATATGCACTCGGATTCCACCAATTATGCGCTCAATATGAACCGCAGCTTCGCGCTCAACGGCAACACATGGGTCTCGTTCACGCGCTATGATTATGATTATAAGTTTCCCGGGTCGAGCAATTCGCTCTCTTCTGATGTGGTGACGGGCGGAGCGGCCTTAAAACCGATGGAGAAATTGAGCCTTCAAGTCAGTGGCGATTACGATGACAATCTGAACGGAACCCTCTATCAGACCATTATCGAAGCGGGAGGGCCGGTCCTCAGAGCGATACCCGGCGAGTCGTCGCACTCCTGGGGAGTGTACGGGACGGCGCAATATACTGTGCTTTCCGGCCTTTACGTCGCCGGAACCTTCACTCACCGGGAGCAACTCTTTCTGGGCTCCTCGTATGGTTCGAATTCGTACGGGGCTTCGGTCAATTATGGGCGCCACGTATTGGGTGGCCAATTGGCGGCGGGAATCAACCTTACGCGCAGCTCGATCGGCAGCGCGGGCGAGTCCATGACGGGGCTGCTGAGCAATGTCAGTTATTTTCGGCAGCTCGGCCCCTGGAACGTCAGTGGTTCCTTTAACTACTCCCAGGACGTTCAGACTTTTCTTATCGCCTACACCACGTCGGGCTACGGTTACTCCGGTACGGTGAGCCGCCGCTTGAGGAGATTAAACTGGAATGGAACGGCCAGCGGGTCAAAGAGCCTTTTGTCGGTTGCCTCCGGCTCCAATACCTTTTCCCAGAGTTATTCCACCGGACTTTCCGGCCGATGGCTGGGTGTCAACGCCGGCTACTCCCACGCCCTTGGCAGTGGAGTTTTCACAGGTGCAGGTATTACTCCTCTTCCCCCCCAGGTGCCCACGGTGGTGAATCCAACTTCCTTTATTTTCTATGGGGGTACAAGCTACTCGTTCGGTCTGGGCAGCACACCCATCCGGGGGCTGACCATCAACGGGAATTACGTAAAAACCCGAAGCAACACCATGAACGGCACAGTGTCGTCAAACAATCTGATGACACAGGGCAATGTCTTCGTGCAATATAAGTTCCGCAAGGTCTATTTCACTTCGGGGTACAGTCGATTGCTCCAGGGCTTCAGTTCTCTTGCCACTCCGCCTAATTTGGTAGGTTCCTACTACGTGGGTGTGTCCAGATGGTTCAGCTTCTTCTGAAGCCGGCGAAACTCCTCCAGCGGGAGTGGTTTTCCGCCGGCGCGCTGGCGCTTTTGCTGATGTGGATGCCCGCCCACGCAGCCGCTCCCAAAGGCAGAAAGCCGCATGAGTTCAAAGTTCCGGTGTTGTTGCTCCAGGGTGGACGCAAACTGGCCTTCGAGCGCAGCTTCGCTTCGGAGGGGGAGGTAAGGCCGCAGAAAAAATTTTGGAGCCGCGTCCTCAATATAGTTGCTGGGGAAGCCCCGGTCCATTCCTTAATCCGCCCCTATGACGTCGTGACGGACTCACGCGGACGCATTATTGTCACCGACCCCGGCGCGGCGGGGGTCCACATTTTTGATTTTAATCAGCAAAAGTACAAGTTCATTACCCGCCGGGAAAAGAGCAAAGACCCCATGCTCGCTCCTCAATGCGTCGCGCTCGATGCCCAGGACAACATCTATGTGACTGATTCCGAAACGGGCAAAATATTCGTCTTTGCGCCCAGCGGAAAGTTCAGCCGAGCGATCGGGAGCTTGAAATATGGTGAAGGCTACTTCAAACGGCCCACGGGGATTGCGGTCGATTCGGCCGCCGGGCGGATTTATGTCACCGACACGCTTCGGGATCAGATCTTCATGCTCGACATGCAGGGCAGCGTTCTGGCAAAGATTGGCAAAAGGGGGGCGGGCCGCGGCGAGTTCAATTTTCCGACCGAATTACGCCTGGACGGTCCGCACCTGGTGGTGGTCGATGCCATGAACTTCCGCATCCAGGTGCTGGACCGCTCGGGTGCGTTTCAGTATCAAGTGGGGAAGATGGGCGACGTGCTCGGCTCTTTTTTCCGGCCCAAAGGATTGGGCATCGATTCGGAAGGGCATTTGTACGTGGTGGACGGATTCTCGGATCTGGTCCAGGTTTTCAATCGCGAAGGGCAATTGCTGTACTACTTCGGAGGGAAGGGGACGGGCTTCGGAGACTTTCAGCTTCCTGCCGGCCTGTTCATCGATCACGAAGATCGAGTTTACGTCGTCGATTCCTTGAACCGGCGCGTGCAGGTATTTCGCTACTTCGGAGTGGTCCCCGCCTCCGTTGGAGGAGCGAAGTGAGGAAGGCATGGTGGATGAGCGCGCTGTTGCTGCTGGCGGGCATTAAAGTGCCGGCTCAGCAGATCAGCGGCGATGTGCTCGGCTCGCACAATTTGGGTCCAGGCAGTACCTCACCGATTACGGGCGGGCTGAGCGCGGCTTGTCTCTACTGCCATGCCCCCCACTCGGGCGTGGGAGGAGTCACACCCCTTTGGAATCAGACCCTGACCACCCAGACTTACACGCCCTACCAGAGTTCCACCTATAATGAGGCCGGACTTCCCCAGCCGGCCCTCGGCAGCGACACCAACCTTTGCCTGAGCTGCCACGACGGCACAATCGCACCGGGGCAGACCGTGGCTTACGGTAGATTCGCCATGACAGGTTCAATGAAGTCCACGGATACCTTTGGCACCAACCTTTCAAACTCGCATCCGGCCAGTTTAGTCTTGCCTTTGAAGGACTCTCCTTATTTGGTTGCTTCATTGGTGGCCCAAGGGACAACAGCGGATCCGACCGGTGCGGTACATTTGGTGAATGGCAACATTGAATGTACCACTTGCCACAATCCCCATGTGCAAGCTACCGATCAGGTGGTGGGCCAGTTCCTGGTCCGCGATGGCTCGAATGGGCAACTCTGTTTGGCTTGCCACGAGCCGGGAAATCGCACCGTCAACAACCGGATCAATTATGTGGCGGGCTGGACCAACGGCATTCACGCCACCGCAGGCAACCAGACCACCAACCCATCGGGAAGCTACGTGGGCGGATACTCTACCGTGGCGCAGAATGCCTGCGTGGCGTGCCACATGCCGCACAATGCGCCGGCCGCCGCGCGTCTGCTTCGAGGGGCCAACGAAAATGATTGCATCACCTGTCACAACGGCGGATCCAATGTTTCTCCCGCTCTCCCCAACGTGTACGCTGAATTCGCCAAAACGGGGCATCCCTTCGCGACCACAACCAATGCGCACGATGCCAATGAGAGTGTGTTGCTAAACCAGAACCGCCACGCCACTTGCGTGGATTGCCACAATCCCCACTCCGCCAATCAGGTGCGGACATTCACTCCACCGCCCACCTTGCGGCCCTCGCAGAACGGCGTCGCCGGCATCAGCGCCTCTGACGGAATAACGGTGGTGAATCCCTCGGTGAATCAATATGAGAATTGCTTGCGCTGCCACGGAAACAGTACGGGGAAGGTTGTTAATCTCGTTTTTGGGTATTTGCCGGCGCGTGCTGTGGCGGCGGGAGATTTCCTCAATGTCATTCCCCAGTTAGCCCCCACCAGCACTTCCAGCCATCCCGTCACCCATGTGCGCAGCAGCCCGCTGCCCCAGCCCAGCCTGCTGGCGAACATGCTGAATCTGGACGGAGTTACCCAGGGACGCAGCATGGGAACCCAGATTCTCTGCACCGATTGCCATAACAGTGATGACAATCGCGAGTTTGGTGGCTTGGGGCCAAATGGGCCCCACGGTTCAAAATGGACTCACATCCTCGAGCGCCGTTACGAGTTCAGCCAGGCTACGGCTCCCGGGCAACTCATCGCCAATCTCTTCCCCAATCCTGATCTCAGCGCGAATGGGCCTTACGCCCTCTGCGGAAAATGCCACAACTTGAACACGGTGATGGCCAATACAAGTTTCAGCGAGCACGCCCGGCACATCAACGACGGATTCTCCTGCTCGGTCTGCCATACTGCGCACGGTATGGGGAGTACCAGCGCCACCATTTCCGGTGAAAGATTGGTCAATTTCGATATCAACGTGGTAGCGCCCAACGGAACCACCCCCATCTCCTATTCGCGAGCCACGAACTCCTGTACGCTCACTTGTCATAATCACGCGCATACTTAACCTGGCGGCACAGCCGCACAAGCCAGGAGATGAACCCTATGTTTCGGTCAACGTGTGCAACCAAGGGTTGTGACCAAAAATTACCTCGACAGTAGCGCCGCCCTTCAGGGCGGCAGATGCCGGGCATAAAGCCCGGCGCTACATGGAAAGCAGCGTGCTTGCCTAATCCCAGCATCGGCGTACAAAATTACTGGACACTTCGCTAACCTGGTCCGGACACGATTGGATCTCAATCTGGGCGAGAGTGATCTCCGTCACTGCAAGACTGAACCGTTTGGAAGATAATCAGAAACTGGGATTGAAGGATGAGGGGCGGATGACTTGGAATCCCTGTGCAGGGCTTCCTGGCTACAACCTCATGGCTTGCGAGGGCACATTGATTCCGATTTCGGCCCTCTCGAACTGCTTAATTAGCAGTTAGGCGTAAACATGGCGTTGACATCAATAGATAATCATGGTCGTCTTTATGCGACCTTGCGGGTCAAGGCCCTGCTGCCGCTTGTGGGAGTGCTGCTGCTGGGCATTTTCCTGTTTGCGGGTGTAACCCTCTCTGTGAATGGAAGCGCCAGGGAAGAAGTCATCATGGTGGCGGCCGCCGGCGCGGGGGCGATCTTTGCGGTGGTGGTCGTCGTCCTGGCCATTTTGATCCAACGGCCGTTGGTTGAGCTGCAAGAGAAAATTGCTCTGCTTCGAGAGGGAGATTTGACCGTGGCCGTGAGCTTCGCCGATCGGCAGGACGAAATGGGCGACTTGGGCCGGAACTTTAATGACACCGTGGTCCAACTTCGTGAAAGCCGCGAAGAAATTCAGCGGCTGCACCGCACTCAAATGTCAAAAGCTGAGCACCTGGCAACGCTGGGAGAACTTGCGGCGGGTCTGGCCCACGAAATCCGCAACCCGTTGGCGGGGATTGCGGGCGTCATTGAAGTGATCGGGTGTGACTTGCCTGAGACCAGCCGCGGGCGGCGAGTACTGCATGAGGTAAGGCACGAAGTGGTTCAAATTGAGAGAGCGCTTTCCGACCTTCTGGCGTACGCAAGGCCAAAGCCGCAACAGTTGCAACTGGCTGACCTCAACCTAACCGTGGCGCAAGCCGTCAAGCTGGCGCGCCAACAGGTAGTTTCGCGCCCCATCCAGGTTGAGATCGAAGAATCCCCCCAGCTCCCTTTGGTCGAGCACGACCCGGTGCAGATTGAACAAGTGATGCTGAATTTGTTGCTCAACGCGATTCAAGCCACGCCGGGCCCCGGGCGCGTGCGGGTGAGGCTTGGCTCGCAAAATGGTTCTGCGCTCATCAGCGTGAAGGACGAAGGGCAGGGTATCCGTGCCGAGCATCTGGCCAATATTTTTCGCCCGTTTTTTTCCACCAAGAAGAACGGAACCGGCCTCGGCCTGTCGCTGGCGCATCGTATCGTGGATGCCCACGGCGGGCGCATCGAGGTCGCCAGTGTTCCGGGCCGGGGCACAGAATTTAATTTGTGGCTGCCGGTTCATAAGCCCGCCCCGGAGGCCGCAGGTTCAGCGAAAGGTTAATAAGCCATGGCGCATAGGAAAATCCTGATTGTGGACGACGAGAAGCTGGTTCGCTGGTCGCTTCGCCAGAAGTGCGAGGAGTGGGGCTACCAGGTGCTGGAAGCCGAGACCGGCAGCGAAGCGTTGCGCGTGTGCCGCGACGAAGCTCCCGAATTAATACTGCTTGACGTCCGCCTGCCTGATTTCGGCGGTCTGGAAGTTCTGCAATCGCTCAAGCAGGCCGACAACGATGGCGCGGTGATTATGATCACCGCCGACCCGCAGATCGACGACGTGAAGGCGGCCATCAAGATGGGCGCCTTCGATTTCATCGGCAAGCCACTCGATTTCGATGAGCTTCGCGTGACCGTCGAAAATGCCTTGGAGGCGCGGCGGCTGCGCACGGAAGTAGATTCGCTGCGCGGCGAAATTCGCCGCCGGTCCCAATACCACGATGTGGTAGCCGTTGCTCCCAAATCGGTCGAGTTGATGAATTTTGTGCGAAAGGTCGCGACCAGCGAAGCCACAACCATTCTGATTCAGGGTGAGAGCGGCACGGGAAAAGACCTGATCGCCAAGGCCATGCACCACCAGAGCTCACGCGAGGGCAAACCATTTGTTGCGATCAACTGCTCGGCCATTCCGGAAACGCTGATGGAGGCGGAGCTGTTCGGCCATGAGAAAGGCGCTTTTACCGACGCCAAGGCGCTGAAGAAGGGCTTGTTTGAAGTGGGCGATGGCGGGACGGTGTTTCTCGACGAGATCGGCGAACTCTCGCCGTTCTTGCAGGCCAAACTGTTGCGGGTGGTCGAAGATCAAGTCATCCGGCGGGTGGGTGGTGTTCGCGACATCCAGGTGGATGTGCGCGTCATCGCTGCGTCAAACCGTGACTTGGAACGTGCCGTTCGCGAAGGCGGTTTTCGCCAGGATCTGTATTATCGGCTGGCCATCATCGCTATTCTAATTCCGCCCTTGCGCGAGCGGAGGGAAGATATACTGCCGCTGATTGAGTTTTTCATCCAGCACTTCAACCGCAAGTTTCGCAAGTCAGTCAAGGGTGTCAGCGATGAGGCCCGGCGGTTGCTGTTGTCTTACGACTGGCCGGGCAATGTCCGTGAGTTGAAGAACGCGATGGAACGCGCCATGATCCTGGAAGAAGATTCGGTCCTGCGCTCTTCCTATATGCCCTGCTCGCTCGATCGGCCGGCCGGTTGGGTCACGCCCTTCGAAACCGTGCGGTCGCCGTCCCCTGCCGGGCAGGCTCTCCCCAACGGGCGCCAATTGCCGCCCCTGAATATTCCTGAAGGCGGGACGGCCCTGGAAGAAGTGGAGCGGGCGCTGGTTGAGCTGGCGCTCCGCCAGTCGGACGGAAACCAGACGCATGCCGCCGATCTGCTCGATATCAGCCGCGACGCTCTGCGCTACAAGATGAAGAAATTTGGTTTGGGCCACGTCGAGGGAATCGAACCGACGCCAGAGACGGCGCCATGACGGTGTCCTCATGGCGATGGCACTTGGACGGATTCGGCGCGGGAGAAGTTTTCGAGATCACCGCAGTGCGGCCGGGCCCAGGGATTTCGTCTTGGCATCCTCAATCAGGCTGAGCACTCGTGGTTTTTCGGGGTAATCCGGATTGGTCTTCAGCAGCTTTTCCCACGCATTAATTGCGCCCGCATAGTCTTTAAGCCCGCCCGCCAACACCACGCCCAGATTGAAAAGAGACTGAGGATGCGTGGGATTGATCGAAAGAGAGCGCCGGTATTCGGCTACTGCCTTCTCCGCGTCTCCCTTGTACCAATAGGAAGTGCCCAAATCGGTGCGCACGTTCACGTCGCTTGGACGCTGATCGAGGGCGCGCTGATAATAATCGATGGCCTTGGTGTTGTCACGATTGTCGGAGTACAGGTTGCCGAGCTGGATAAGGATGTCGGCGTTTTTGGGATCAGCCTTCAGTGCGGCCAACAACGGCGCCGCCATCATGTCTGAACTGCCGGCTGGAAGTTGAATCTTCCCGCCCGGCATGTCCGAAGGTGGCCCATTCTCGAACGGGGTGGGTGCGGTTGTTGCCGCATCTCCATGAGCAATGGGGGCAGCCGGAGCCGTAGAGGGGCCGCGCACCACGTAACCCAGCGCCAGGCCCGACAACAAACAAATCACAGCCAGCAGATAAGCCTCTCGGCTGGTCCATTTCGGCGCAGGGCGGATTGCCGATATACTCTTTTGACGCATCTTGATTCCCCCTCTCATCTACCATACTAATGAGCAAGCGGACCCTGACTCACCCTCGGATCAACTCTGTCTGCGCCCGAGCCGGCCGCGGCGGAACGCGCCTTTTCCGACTGCGGTAGCTGGAAGAGGCGATGCACCGCAGCCGCCATTTGATCCTGCCCCTCCGGAGCGTCCTTGAGCTGGCAACCGAGCAATCCCGTAATGCGATGCGTAATCCTGGCGGCGATCTCTTCCAGGGCTTGCTGCTCGGGTTCAGAGATGGGCCCAAACTCATGGGCGTAACCCTTTAGCTCTTGCCGGCCAATCTCGTCAAGCCGGTCACGCAAAGCGACCAGAGTGGGAATGAGGCGTCCCGCGGCGAGTTGTCCGCGGAATGCCTGCGCTTCCTCTTCGACAATTTTCTCGGCCGCCACGGCGGCCGCGCGGCGCTCGCTCATGTTGTGCGCCACCACGCCCTGGAGGTCGTCAATGTTGTACAGGAATACGCCCGGAATTTCCTTCACCGCCGGGTCAATGTTTCGCGGCACGCTGATGTCAATCAGCAGTATCTGGCCGTTATCGCGACCAGCGCGGACGCGGGCGGCATCTTCGCGCGTGAAAATGATGTGCGGGCAGCCGGTGGAAGTGATGATGATATCGGTGTCTCCCAGGTGCTGCCAGCGGTCCTCGTACCGGATGGCTTTGCCCCCGATCTTCTCCGCCAGCTCGCTGGCATGATCGTAAGTGCGGTTGGCCACCAGCACCGTGCTGGCGCCGCTGCTCAACAAGTAACGCGCCGACAGTTCGCTCATCTTACCGGCGCCCAGAATCAGGACCTTGCGGCCGGCGAGCGTCTGGAAAACCTGCCGGGCCAATTCGACCGCGGCGTAGGGGACGGATACCGCCGAGGCTCCAATGGACGTTCCATTCCTTACCCGCTTCGAAACGCTGATCGCTTTTTGAAATACGGAATCGAGAAACCGGCCCGATGTGCCCGCCTTCTTTGCTTTGGCCCACGCCGACTTTGCCTGGCCGGTGATCTCCGGTTCTCCCACCACCAGGGAATCGAGACTGGCAGCTACCCGGAAAACGTGCACCAGCGCCTCGGTGCCCATAAGGCGGTAAAAGTTCTGCCACTCGCCAAGCCGCAAACCGTATTCGCGCGTCAGGAATTTCACCAGGGAAGCGTCTGCCGCCTCACCATCGGTGGCCCAGATTACGAACTCGGTGCGATTGCAGGTGGAAAGGATGACAACTTCGACGATGCCGGGAGCGCCCGCGAGTTGGTGAAGAGCATCGTATAGACGACTCTCTGAAATTGCAAAGCGCTCACGAATTTCAACCGGTGCGGATTTGTGGTTTAGGCCAATTACAACTAAAGTAGGTTCCAAAGGTCACTCCCTCAGTCGAAAGCTTCAAGCCGTAAAGGAGCATCCCACTTGCCAAAGTGCCTTGGCAGCGGATCGGTTTCGGAATTTCAATTAAAATATGTGAATTCAGCGATTTATAGATTAGTCTCATTCCGCCGCCATCCACCTCTTCCGGCTTTACTGCGGGAAATTCCACTAAGCCGAGGGGCTTTTAACCCTGTGCTTCTGATGGACTCTCAGTAGGCTGCGATGAAGTTTATCTCCCCGAATTTTACGGCTGCAAGGCCTCGCAGCACCAAACTCTAAATTGACGCCGGCCTGCGAAGGTTCCACTTGACTCGATTTGGCAACCTCGAATACGATTTTATGGAAGTCAGAAATTTAAACCCGAAAGGGCGCTCCCTGCCCGGTTATGCCAGAACATTCACATTACCGAGGATCTCCTCATCATGGGTCGCGGGATTACTCGCAGACCCCGCTGAACATCTATTGGGAGATGACCCAGGCGTGCGCACTGGCTTGCCGCCATTGTCGCGCCTCGGCCATGCCGAATCCGCATCCTTTTGAGCTGACTTTTGAAGAAGGCGTCAAGTTCTTGCGCCAAATCCCAGAGTTCGGCAATCCCATGCCTCAATTGATCCTGACCGGCGGGGATCCACTCGACCGCACCGACCTTTACGACCTTATTGACGAAGCGCGGCGGCTGGGCATCGGAGTTTCCATTACACCGGCGGCAACCGTGGCACTCTCCCGCGAGGTTCTTGGGAAATTACAGGAGCACGGTGTGGAAGGCCTGGGGTTGAGCCTGGATGGCTCCTCAGAGGTGCTTCACGATTCCATTCGCGGTGTTCCCGGCACTTATGACCGCACCCTGCTGGCCATGAAGTGGGCCCAGGAACTGAAAATGCCGTTGCAAGTGAACACGCTGGTTTCTGCTGAAACGGCGGACGATGTGCCTGCCATTTACGAACTGCTGAAACCCTTTGGCGTCGCGCGCTGGAGCCTGTTTTTCTTGATCTCAGTTGGACGCGGGAAAGTCCTGCAACCTCTCACGGCCGAGGAAGGCGAAAAACTGATGGGGTGGATTTATGAAACCTCGCGCGCCGCTCCATTTGTGGTGGCTACCACCGAGGCTCCGGCCTATCGCCGGGTGGCGCTCGAACGCATGCGCGCCGAGGGTTTGTCCGGCGAGCAAATCAAACGCAATCCGGCCTACCGCGGTTTTGGAATTCGCGACGGGCACGGCATCATGTTCGTTTCGAGCATTGGAGACATATGCCCTGCGGGCTTTCTGCCTCTGGTGGTGGGCAACGTTCGCAAAGACCGCGTGGCCGATATTTACCGAAACGCGCCCGTCTTCAAATCACTTCACGACCCAACCCAGTTCGAGGGACCCTGCGGGTTCTGCGAGTACAGCGCGATCTGCGGCGGTTCGCGAGCCCGCGCTTTTGAGTCGACCGGGAACCCACTGGCCTCCGATCCCTTTTGCACCTACGTGCCAGAAGCCAAACCGGCAAGAAAAGTCTAGCGCCCTTTCTCACTCGCCCAAACGCGCGCACCTAAAACGCCATCAATGATCACCGCATGCGCCCTGTTCAATCGGCTGGATGACGTGGCCATGGGTTTCCCCAGCGTGAAGGGAGGGGAAATGGTCAATGGCATGAAGATGGGGCCAAAAGGGACAAAAAAGGGTTCCGGCGAAATTTATGACAAATAATCCAACCAGGAAATGCCTTATTTTCAAACATATCGAAGCCACTGTTTCTCTTGTTGCTCCTGTGACCCTTGTTACATTTTTTGCGCTGGGACCGAAATGTTATATTACAAATTAATATATCACAGTATATATTTCGTCCCGCCCCGAGGCCGCCGCCCACTTAGCGCCCTCTCGGAGAGTGAAGGATGAATGACGAACCGGCCAGCAAGTCTTGCGCGCTTCCGTCGAGCAAGTCGGCCGGACAACTGCCCAGCCTCCAACTTCCACCCAACCGATTGCCCTGAGACCGCTGGAATAGGCACCTCAAAACGAGTAAAATCCCTTCCACTCTCACTGGCGTACTGAAGGCCACTGATGCGGCAAGTGGTGATCGAAAATCCCGTTATCAACTCTCCGTTCGGACAACCGAAGCGGCATTTCAAATTCACGGATGAAGGGATTACAAACGAGATGGTCGAGGCTCGCAAGGATAAGGCCGCCAAGGTTTCAACGGCGCGCGAGCTCCGGATCGAAGCCGTCAACAATCATGGCGGGCTTGGGCGCTGGCAGTTCATCGAAATTTCCGATCCCTGGGATGCAGAAAACACGATTTGTGCGATGATGAAACGGGAGGCTGCATGTTGAAAACCGCCATCGAGCTGCCTCGGCAACCCATCGAGGAATTCTGCCGCCGCTGGAAGATCGCGCGGCTGGAAATTTTTGGCTCGGCCCTGCGTGACGACTTTCGGCCGGACAGTGACGTAGATTTCCTCTTCACTCCTGCGCCAGGATTTCGTCGCGACCTCGCCTACGGTCCGTGGGCGCACAACCGCATGGCGGAAGAACTGTCAGTTTTGCTGAACCGGAAGGTGGACTTGATTGAGCGCAGCCAGATCGAGAAAAATCCAAATTGGATTCGTCGCGAGCACATTCTGGGCACCGCGCAACCCATCTATGTGGAAGGATAACGCCACTGCTGCCGACATTCTGCTGGCCGCTCAAGACATTGAGCGGTTCACCGCAGGACCTAGCTACGAAGATTTTGTCAATAACCGCATGGTTCAGTCGGCGGTGGTTTTTCGAATTATGGTCATGGGGGAGGCAACCAAACGACTTTCTGAGGACTTCCGCCGCAACCATCCTTCCATCGAGTGGAAAGAGCTCGCTGGCATGCGTGACCGCTGCGTCCACGGTTACGACAGCATCAATTTGGATGTCGTCTGGCAGGTCGTGAGGGTGGACGCGCCCGCCGTCGAGAAATATTTAAAGACAATCGTGAAACCGCCACCCACTAAGGAAAGCTGATGCCAGCCTCAAGAAACACCCAATCAAAATCCGTCACCGCGCTCAAACATCAGGACAAGCGGACGAATATCCCGACCGAAGAGTTGCGCGATTTTGTGGCGGAGGATGAGGAGAAGCCCCGGACCATGCTCTTTCCCCGCGACCCGTCGCTTGACCCGCAACTGGTGTGGAAGGGCAAGGACGAGTAGGATTCAACCGACCTCGAAGTCCCCGTCGTCCCCGTTTATATTCAGGAGAAGATTCATCCCCAAGTGTTGATCGAAGACTTCCGGCGAACCTCCACGTTCTGGCATTAGCGTCGGCCAGGAAAGCGATCGCTCCCGCCGCTCACCATCGCGTGCCTGGAGTGGCGCGGCTGTTGTTTAAAACCCCGCCCGCGGGCGCCTGCCCCACCCTGGTTTGTCGGTCATCGCCAGGCGCCTGGAACTGAATCAGGGCTTCACTCCAAGCAATCTTCGGGATTGCCTCGTCTTCCAAGTGAAGAGCGCGGCGGCACAGAGAATGTCCCGCTGATCGTCGGCATGGGGCGCGCCGCCGAATTGGCCCGCAAACATTTGCCTTGCTATGACGCTCAAGTCCGTCCACTGCTGTCACCCCGAACGGCAGTGAGGGGTCTCGCCTCGAGGCGGGATTCCCTTGGACAAGCTCAGGGCAGGCTCTCTCCGTCGGCTGACGGATCGGAATGACGCGCCTTGAACTGTATACGGTGAACTGTGAACTCTCTCTGTAAGAAGGCATCTTGAGCATTTGTTGGTTTAACTGACCACTGACAACTGACTACTGAAGGCTGCTTTTAGGGAAGTGCTGCTCATCCACCGTAGCGGCGATTTTATATCGCCATCTTGTTTCAGACCGTTTCACGCCTTCGTGCAACCAAATAACAAAAATGGCGACGTAAAGTCGCCGCTACTTCTTCAAACCGCTTCCGTCTGCTGTCTACTGCCTAGCGTCTACTGTCTTCCCGCCCTCGTCCGGCTCGAAGAGATCGCCGAAATCAAATGCGGCCTCCACAATATCCCGCCGCTTAAAATTTCACTTGGCTCCGTTGCTCGCTATCAGCGAGCATAGGCCATGGCGCTTCTTATTCCGCCGCGAGTGTTCAAGCAGCTCAGAGCGATGCCGAAAGCCGATGCTCGCCGGTTGCTGGACCGACTCGAGTAGATCGCTGAAGCGCCGGAGAAACCGCATCCGAACGTCGTGCCGCTGGTGGGCGAATCGGGTGTGTTCCGTGTGCGGCAGGGGACTGGCGCGCTGGGTTCTCCTTTGAAGAAGGTGATGTGATCGTCGACCGGGTGGCGCATCGCCGGGAGGTATACCGATGAACGCCGTGAAGATTTTGAGTGAAACCCAGGATACCGTGACCGTGAGCCGGGGCGATTGGGGAGAGCTTCTCCGTGAGCTGGAAGACGCGCAGGACCGCGCCGCCGTGGCCGAGCGCCGCAAATCGGAAGCTAAGACGGGCAAGCAGGTGGCGCGCCGTGATTACTTGACCGCCCAGGAAGCACGGCGGTTGCTGGATGGGGAGAGCCCCGTCAAGGTCTGGCGACGCAAGCGTGCCCGCTCTCAAAGGGAACTGGCCGCGGCCGCAGGCGTCAGCGCCGGATACCTTGCCGAGATCGAGACGGGCCGCAAGCCTGGCAGCGCCTCAGCGCTCGCCAAACTGGCCAAGGCCCTCCACGTTCAAATCGAGGATCTCCTCAGCGGCTCTTAGGGTGGAGTCCTCATCGAATACGAACGCATAAGGATTCGTGACGCTTTCTGGAGCGCGATTTTACATCGCCATCCCCGCGCGATCACTTCCCAAAACCTGGACCTCGTCTACAGTCTACGGCCTACCGTCTTTTCCGCCCACTCACTACATGCCACCCCTCGGCAGACTCAGGGCAGGCTCTACAGCCTACCGCTCTTCTCAATAGCGTCAAGACGCACGTGCGCATCGAGGCTCAAACGGTCATTTTTGGGTGAAAGACGTCCGTCGCGTCGACCTGGATTTTCAGTTGCGCGGATTCTGTTCGTGCAACGGATTAGAATTTGAGGAAGAAGCCAGTTAGCTTTTCTCTCCGTTGCAATTTCCAGGCATTAATGATAATTAAGATACCGCCCGACGCGACCGCCCCAGATGGCAACGCCAACCTACCGCAAGCACGAAGTCCAATGCTGCTCCGAAGTTTCGAAGTGGGCGGACCGCATCTTCGAGAGAAACCCCGGGCTGCCATTCGGTCCTTCCGACATTGAAAGCTATGGCACGGGAAGCCACAAGCGCCAGGACTTCCGCGTCTATGAACGCAAGGCAGGCGGAAGTGGGCAGATCGCACTGTGCGGCGAAGTGAAGCTGCCCGGCACTAAGCAAGACCGGGGCGCGGGTCCCGCGCTACAATTTCCTCTGTCCTTTTGAGTTTCGAGTTTCAATCTTCCGTTTTTCCAAGTCTGCCAATCGGCTACCGGCTGGATTTAAAGCTTGACAAACTCATTGGCGTAGTTGTAATCTAAATACAACACTGCGATGGGAGGTGCAAAGTGGCTTCGACCTTTGGGTCTTACTTCAAGGAACTGAGAACGAGAAAGGGATGGAGCTTACGCCGGTTCTGTGAGACGAACGGGTACGATCCTGGAAATATCAGCCGGCTGGAGCGAGGAGTTTTTCCTTCTCCTGAGTCGCCGCAGAAACTGCGGGAGTACGCCAAAGCCCTAGGTCTCAAAGATGGCGGCGAAGAATGGATCGAGTTTTTTGATAGAGCCGCAGCGGCGCGCGGGCAGCTGCCCGCTGACCTGCAAGCCGACGAAAAGTTGATCGGCCGGCTGCCGATCTTGTTCCGTACTCTCAGGGGCCGAAAAGTTACGCCGGAAAAGCTCGATCAACTGGCCGAAATGATTCGAAGGGGGCACTCCGATTAAAATCCGCGTCCGCCGCCTTTCATACAGCGATATCCGCAGAATATCCGAGCAGTTCTTGCGGGAATTCCATGCGGAGGGTTCGCTTCCCACGCCGATCGAAGAGATCGCTGAAATCAAGTGCGCCCTCGAAATCATTCCCTTGCCAGGTTTGCGCGATCTTCTTGAGATCGATGGTTTCATCTCCAGCGATTTGTCCTGCATCACCGTGGACCAGTTCGTGCTCGAGCGGCGGCTAAACCGTTATCGCTTCACACTCGCGCATGAACTTGGGCACCTTTACATGCACCGGGATATTTACAGCGAGCTTAAGTTTGGCACCCTGAAGGAGTGGAAGGAATTCCAGATGAAAGTGGACGAAGCCGATTATGGTTGGCTCGAATATCAGGCATATGCCTTCGCGGGCCTCGTGCTGGTGCCCACAGGCCATCTGAAATCACAATTCCAATCGGCTGCGGAAACCTCAGAGCGAATTGGATTCAGCCGCCAAGGCGAGCCCGAAGCCTTTCTTGAGTATGTAACGGAAGTCCTGCGAGAGGTCTTCCAGGTGTCCGACGCAGTGATCACGAAAAGATTACGATACGAGAATTTGGATCGATAAGGAGCCGGAAGTTACGGTTAACGCGTGTTCGTGGTGACTGGCGTATTGTAACCGCAGAGAAGCCCACGCTAAGAAGGCCGCTGAGCGTGGCCAGGGGCTTGTATGAATTACAGTGATCCTCAAAAGCGAGCGATAGCGACGATTGACCGAAATCTTCAAATTATTGCGTGTGCCGGCTCCGGCAAGACGCAGGTCATATCTCTCCGGATCGTTAGGATACTAGAGTCGAAGAAGTCGGCTGGAATAAAGCCCGAAAACATCGTGGCATTCACGTTTACGGAGAAAGCTGCGGGCGAGCTAAAGGACCGGATTCAACGACTCTGTCTGGAGCATCTCGGCACGGATCAAGGTCTTGCGGGAATGTATGTAGGAACCATCCACGCGTATTGCCTGAACCTGTTACAGCAGCCCCCTGTGTACCATTTTCTGAAGTATTCAGTCCTCACCGAGGTGCGACAGAGACTGCTAATTGACCGAAATAGCAGCAAGAGCGGGCTGACCGAAGCGCCCTTATTGGACGGCCGAACTCTTGGTCGCTGGGTAGACTCCCGGCTATATCAGACCTTGCTCAGTGTTTTGGATGAGGGCGGCGTCAAGGCTCGGATGGTTCCCGCCGCAGTCCGCGAGGCAGAGAAAAAGTACCGAGCCCTGATGGATGAGAAAAAATACCTCGATTACTCCGGAATGCTCAGTCGCGCTGTCGCGGAAGTAAAGTCCAATCCTAAATTACGAGAAAAGATCAGACATTTAGTGCGTTATCTCGTGATAGACGAATATCAGGACGTAAACCCACTTCAAGAGGCGTTAATCCGGGAAATCGCGGACCTCGGCGCGAACCTGTGCGTCGTCGGGGACGACGACCAAACAATTTATCAGTGGCGCGGCAGCGACGTGCAGAACATCATTACATTCGCGGATCGCTATGCGAACGTGAAAACAGAGAGGTTGAATTACAACTTTCGAAGTAGCAAGGGGATCGTGCTCACCGCGCGCGGCATCATCGAACAGAATCCTGACCGCCTTGAGAAGAAGATGGAGAGCACTGACGCCCAGCCCTTCGCGCGCGGCGACATCCTGGCTCTCCAGTTTGCCAATGCCGATGAAGAGGCCCGCTGGATCGCACGAAAAATTGAATTGCTAAAGGGAGCGCAATACCGAGATCAACCGGGCAAACCCGAGCGAGGGCTAACTTATTCGGATATGGCCGTTCTCGTTCGCGCATGGAAAGATGCAGGGCCAATAGTGGACGCCCTCAGAGAGGCTGAAGTGCCGTACCTCGGCGGTGGCATGAACTCTCTTTTTGACACGCCTGAAGCGCAAGCGATTCGAGAAGTTTTCTACTTTCTCGCAAGCCACACCTCGCGTGACGCCTCACAAGTGACGGAAGCCTCGCTCCGCAAGTCCCTGGAAAACGGATTTCCAGGACTAGGAAAGGAGGGCATCAATTCCGGCATCAAGTTCCTTCGCGGAATAAGAAAGCGGATCCCGCTAGGCAGCGATAACCAACTTTTTCTGCAGCGCGTTTACCTGGACCTTCTCGAAGCTATGTCGATCAGGGAGGAGCGGGTCGGAACGAAAGGGCGAACCGGTGAGGTCATCTTCTTCAACCTTGGTAAGTTCAGTCAAGTGATCTCCGACTTTGAACATATCCACTTCCACAGCGATCCGGATAGCTTGTATGCGAATTTTGCAGGATTTCTAGAGCACCAAGCTGCCGATTACTACCCGGAAGAAACGCAGGAGACAGCCCACGCACGGCCAGATGCCGTTAGGGTCATGACAGTGCACCAAGCGAAGGGCATGCAGTGGCCGGCGGTCTTCATCCCCTGTTTGCGGGCAAACCGGTTCCCATCACGGCGGCAGGGAGGGCGAAGCATCTGGGGCATTATTCCCGAGAAGGCTGTCCCCAATGCCGAACGATACAAGGGCACGAAAGAAGATGAGCGCCGATTGTTCTACGTCGCATTAACGCGGGCGGAAAAGTATCTGTTCTGCTCTTGGGGACCCATCCCAAACAACCGACAACAGAGGAAGGTTTCCGAGTTCTTTACCGAACTGACAGAGAACGAGTTCGTCCTCGGCAGTGACCCGCGCAAAGCGCCACCGCGATTGAAGCCTCAGGCGCGACTTGCGGACTCGCCTCTTCCATTGACGTTCAGTGAGCTTCGCTACTACTTTCAGTGTCCCTACGATTTCAAATTACGATTTCTCTATGGGTTTGACGCCCCGGTGAACCGCGCATTGGGGTTCGGCAAATCGCTTCACGATGCGCTGTGTGAGATTCACGCCGAGTCCATTCATGGCAAAGTGCCGACGATTCGCGATGTGCCTAAGCTAGTCAAAGATCACCTGCACCTACCGTTTGCAAATGACGAAGTTAGAGAAAATTCGGTTCGGAGAGCGGAAAGAGCTTTGCGGCAATACCTCAAGAAACACGGCGACCAACTCACGCGCCTCGAACATGCTGAAAAAGTAATTGAGTTGAAGCTGGCGGAAGGTATCGTGGTCAGCGGGCGGATTGACCTAATCCGAAGGACGGATACCGACGAGATCGCAATCGTCGATTTCAAGTCCGGAGGGGACACTCAACCGCAGGAGATGACCCGCCTTCAACTGCAGGTTTACGCTGCAGGCTACCAGAAGGCAATGGGGAAGGATGCCGATCTGATTGAAATACACAATCTGGAGCTCGGGCATATCCATCGTGAGGAAGTGGAGGAATCCGTCGTTCAAGAGACTTTGAATCGCGTCGTCAACGCTGGTAGGCAAATCCGTGATCTGAATCTCCCGAAACACGAAAAATGGTGCGCGCCCTGTAGCGTCTGCGATATGGTTGGAATTTGCCGGACTAGACCGGCCTCCTGATCGCGTATCCGAGTTAACGCCTGAAGATTCTACGACCTCGTAACAAAGTAGCTGATAGCCTCCGACAATGCCCTGCTGTCCGTGGGCTTTCGGAGGAAGACAAAACCAAGCAGCGCAAACAGAGACGGCTACGGGCAGAGTCGGCTTAGCGTGACGAAGGTGGCTATATGGCGAGCGCAATACAAATTCCGGTGAATCCTGCGGTCTTGAGATGGGCGCGGGAAAGTTCAGGCGTACGGGTTGCTGGAGCGAGATAATGGTGAAAGGAGCCGGGCGATGACTTTGGAGAGACTGCTGAAAGAGAAGCGGGATGAGATTCTGCGCGTCGCTGCCAGGCACGGAGCTCGCAACGTCCGGGTGTTTGGTTCGGTGGCGCGAGGAGAGGCGGATGAGCAAAGTGACATCGACCTATTGGTGGAATTTGAGCCGGACCGCAGCCTACTCGACCACGCCGCGCTCTGGCTAGAGCTCCAGGACCTTCTGGGCTGCAAGGTCGATGTGGTCAGCGAGGGTGGTGTCAAGGCGCGCATCCGCGAGCGTGTTCTGCGGGAGGCCCAGCCCGTATGAGGGACCCCCAAGAGCGCCTGCGCGACATTCTGGATGCCATGGCTCATATTGGGCGGTATACCTCGCGCGGACGCGAGGCGTTTGAGAGAGACGAGCTGATCCAGGTGTGGGTGGTGCATCATCTCCAGATCATCGGAGAGTCAGCGGCCCGGCTTGGCCGAGACTTCCACGCGGCCCACCCCGACATTCCGTGGGCGAAGCTCGTTGCCATGCGGAACGTGCTGGTGCACGAATACTTCGGCGTTGATTTGAACGAGCTGTGGAACGTTGCCCAGCGCGACCTCAAGGCTATCCGGGAGGGGGTGGAGCGGTTACTGACGGAAATAGACCAGAAGGGGCAGTGAAGAAATGAGGCAAGTCAGGGGGCAATCGTCGCCTACAGACAGTATTGCGAGCGCAATACAAATTCCGGTGAATCCTGCGGTCCTGAGATGGGCGAGGGAAAGTTCGGGCGTGCGGATTGAGGACGCGGCCAAGGTTAGAGCGGGATTCCTCTCCGTCGGTTGACGGATCGGAATGACAAACGGAACACGAAGACTCGGGGCGGGATTCCCTTCGACAAGCTCAGGGCAGGCTCTCTCCGTCGGCTGACGGATCGGGATGACAGGCCCTGCGGGAATGACGGGTGGGGGGAAGGACATGCCCTGCGGGAATAACGGGTGGCGGGAAGGGCGGGAATGACAGGCCCTGCGAGAATAACGGGTGAGCGGGAAGGGCGGAGCGCGCGGGGATAACGAATGGCTCGCGCTGTGACCTCGGCGATAGCTTTTAAAAGCGCCACTCGACGCCCAGGCGCACGATGCGAGGCGGCTCGATGGCGAGCGGCACGCGGCTCTGGAAAGTGGGGCCGGTCAAGTCCGCCTCCAGGGTGTTGCGGTTCATGTTGAGGCAATTGAAACAATCGAGATAGCCCGAGACGACGCCTCGCCGCAAGTTGAATTCACGAGCGACTCGGGCGTCGAGGGTCAGGTTGAATTGAGTTTGAAATCCGCCCGGATGGCCGCGCGGAGTGGCGCGCACGAAGAAGGGTCCCTGATTAAAACCATTGACAAAGAGGAGGCGGCCAAAGGGCTGGCCGTCGTAGTATTTGGCCACCGCGCCCATGCGAAAGCCAAACGGGGCGACATAGTAACCCGTCACTTTGCCCAAAAAGGCGCGGTCAAAATACGTCCGGCTGGTGTCAAACAGAAGCGTGTTGGGGTTGGTGTATAGCGATCCGAGGAATCCCGTATCGTTTTCGAAGACCGAGTTGCCGGGACTGGTGGGGGCCAAAGTTTGCATGCCGGTGAAGCTGGCGGAAAATTCCCAGAGGTGAACCAGGGGTTTAACCAGGCGAATTTCAAAACCTTTGTAACTGGCGCGGTCGCCTTGAGGATTGGTGAGCAGGAAGAAGTCGCGCCCGAGGGTGGAAGGCTTCTGGTTGTAAAGGGTCAGGATCGCGTCATCCGCCGTGCCGGGAATGCCGTCGTTTCCCGGATCGAGAAAACTGACCGGGGCGTAGCTGGAGAAAGGGACACCCAAGTTGAGAAGAGCAATCAGGCGATGGTCATCGCGCCGGAAAAAACGCGCCCCCAAGTTGAAGCGAGCGCCGAAATTCTGGCTGAGCCCGACACTGATTTCATCGGTGAAGGGTCGGGCGAGGCCGCGATCAATCGCGGAGTAAGCTCCGCCTGACACCTGGAGGAGTTGGGTGAGCTCCGAGGGCTGGACCTGTCCATCGCCATTGACGTCCTGCCAGCGGAAGACCTGTTGCGCGGGAGCCGCAGGGTTGCCGAAATCGAGGTAGCGCCCCTGGAGCAGATGGCCGTAGCGCGACCAACTGGCACGCAGGACCAAACCGCGGTCAGCCAGCGGGACCACCAACCCCGCCCGCGGGTCCAAAGCGGTCCAGTGAATCAGATTCTCGGCGCCCACGGCCCGGCCCGATGAAGTCTCCAGGCGCAAGCCAAGAGGTAACTGAAGCCAGGATAGCGGCCGCCAGGCATCCTGGGCGAAAATGGCGAGGTCCTGCACATGTTGGCGGGCTTGCGTGGGCGCGTTCCATCGAATCGCCTCTGCACCAACTCCACTCACCAGGACTTGCTCCAAGCCGCCGGAAGCGTCCCACCGATTGGAAATGTAATTACGCTCCCAATCCAAGCCGAGGTCCAGGTTGTGGTTTCCCAATAGCGCGGCTGGAACGGCTTCATACAGCGCGTTGGCTTGAAGACGGGTTCGCACGCCGGCGGTGGCCAGGGGCGCGGGGCCGGTTTGAGTCAGCAAGGGCAAATCCAGGATGCTGGCGCCTTGAATGCCAGGTTGGATGCCCGAAGATGTGGTGGCATGGACCACGCCGAATCCCAGGTTGAGCAAGGAATTGGGGCTGAGAGTTCTATCCCAACGCGCCTGGAATTGATGGAAGTTATCGTTGCCGACGGTGGTGGCGCTGGGCGCGATTTGGGGCGCGGCGCCCTCCCGCGAATTGAAAATGTGCTGACCGCTATAGAGCAGGTTCAAGTGTTCGCCATCGCGCGCGATGGGCGTGAGCTCCGCCAAGACGGTGTAGGCGTGCACGTCGATGGGAGCGGCGAAACCACCCAGCGTCTTGCCGAGCAGTTGGGTTGAAGCGGAAATGAAGGCGGGCCAGGGAGCGAGGTCGATGGGCAGCTTCCCTCCCAATTGGATGTTGCCGTCGACCAAATGACCGAGGCGCTCCGGGCCGGGGAAATCAAAGTGGCGAAGGCGCGCGTCCATGTTGTCGCTCTGTGTACTCCGACCGGAATAGAACAAGGTCGCGTCGCCGTGCAGGGCGGGCGAGGTCGGCGGCGTGGTGAGCATGACGGCGGTTCCTGAGCCGCCCAGCCAAGCCGGCTTGGCGCCTGAGGTCACCTGGAATTGGGGCAGGGAATCCGTTACCGGATTCAGCAGAGGCCGTCCGGGGAGGTAAGGGTCGGTGACGTCGAACCCATTGAGGGCGTACTGGTTTTCCGTCCAGGAAGCTCCCAGCGCCCCAAAGAGCGGCGGGATGCCGGTCTCGAGTCCCCCCACGTCCAAGCGGTTGGTGACCGTCGAAGGCTCCTGGCTCTCGAGTAGCGCCCCAACATTTCGTGCGTTGGGGAGCGCTTCAATTTGGAATTTACCAAATGCAGTCCCCCAAGCCACGCTACTATCCAAAACTCGAATGTGGCCGTCGGGGTTGGGCATGCTTGCCGCCGAGCGGGAAGGAGCGAGATTTACGATCAGTTCCAGAACGCTGCCGGGGCGAAGTTCCAGGTTGGTCTTTCGGACACTCTGGAATCCCTTCAAAGAAAAGTCGGCCGTGTACGATCCTGGGGCAAGTGCCGGAAAGGCAAATTTGCCCAGGGCGTCCGTGGTGGTTTTGATGGTCTGGGATGGATTGCCGGCCAGCGAAAGGAGGCAGGAAACTCCGGGAAGAATATTGTTTTGGCGCTCCCGAACTTCTCCGACGACTCTGCCCGAGGGCGTTTGGCTGAAAGCGCTGCGGGTGATGAAAAGAAGAACGAGCAGGAGGGCCGCGGGGCGATCAAATGACTTTGAAAAGTCACCTCTCAGGTTTCGCCTCCGTTGAGTAGCAAGAGAGAAGCCCATTGCTGGAAGATTTTAGGATGAAGCCATGAATCCTCCACGCCTCTCGCCTATCCCGGGCCAAGGAGGACGGTTAAGCCGCGCCCAGGGTCGTAGCCTGTTGCATTCTAATTGAGGGCAGCCACCATTGCCAAAACCAATCTATCGAAAATCCATGATTCAATGTGAGCCCAGTACCACATAGTGGCTGACGGCATATCCGAGCGCAGCGCCCGCGAAAACGTCGGAAGGGAAGTGAGCTTGCAAGGTGATGCGAGAGAAGCCGACCACGCTCGCCAAACCGTAGGCGACCCAGGGCACCCATCGATGACGGCGATAGCGGTCGGCGAAGATGGTGGCGATGGAAAAAGCGGCAATGGTGTGGCCGGAGGGAAAACTTCCATTGCCCCGAAGGGCGGAGCCGTGCCCTTCAAACCACGTATCGCTGTAATTGCCGTTGACGGGGACGTCCCAGGGCCGCCGGCGGCGGTCGAGGTCCTTCATTACCGTGGTGAGGATTTCAACATCGCCCACGGCTTCGGCGGCCAACAACGAGGTGTGCTGCGCATAGGCGTCCTTGCGCACAAGGCCGAGGGCATAAAAAGATAGGGGAGCCACCATCGTGCCCAGCGCGGCGTTGTTGCCGCTGAAGGTTTTGTTGAAGCCGGCAAAGCTATTGGTGCGCCGGAAGTAGGGCGCGTCATGAGGGTCAAGGGCCACCAAGCCGGCCGTGGCCACAATGAATCCAGCGGCGGGCTTCCAATGATGGCCTTGCGCCACGGTTTTGGGAAACAACCAGATGGGTTTTTGATCGTGGAGGATATTGGGCACCAGGAGCTTCCAGGAGATCGGGCGATCGGCCGTGGCTTGCGCGCATGGCTGGGCGCAAGTGTGTGAAGATTCGGGCAAATTGGATGGGGATGGATCGGGAGCAACCGGTTGGGCTGGAGTAGATTGCGCGGCGGCGGGCGCTCCTGCTCCCAAACTCAACAGGAGCAGACACACCGCCAGACCCTGGGCGCGATTCAAGTTTTTCAGAGGCAAAGCACGGTTCCTCATTTCAGGGAGCAATGACCGATTCTCTTTATCGTTCGCCTCTGGCTATTCGGTCAACCTCGTAGTTTCGATTCCTGGCGAGCGCCCCAAGTTGTATTGGGCACGCTTTTCAAATCGAGCGATGAGACCCCTTCGCCACCGGCTAACCGTTCTCAAGAGGTGTCCTTACCAAGGACCCTATCTGCAATGGATCCGCTGAGGTTACCGGCCACAAGTCCTGGTTAAACAAGAAATCCGGGAACCGTCCGAATAATTGAGATGTTACCGTCACATCTTGGTCCGTCCCGAATTTTTGCGGGCCACAGGTTGCCGCCGCACAGATCGGGCAGTGGTTCTCAACGAGGAGGAGGAGGCCTTCCCGGCAGCCTTGAGATCGGCCATGTATCATTCCTCGGTTCGGACGCGGGTCGGTTTCTGAACTTTCTCCTTTAGTGCAAGCGAGGGCGGTATTCGCCTTAAATAATCCGCCGTTGTCTGGCAAAGCAGGATTCCAGCACACGTTTCATGGGCGCCTAGGACTTGAATAGCTTTGAGCTAAGCGAGTTCGTGCGTTTCATCAGGGACCAAGATCCTCCGGCGCATCAACGGACGCGGCTTAAATTTGAAATTGTCGCGCGCTTGCCGCCTGCGCCATACTGTGGGCAGTCAATTCTCGTTGTCCGCGTTTTCGTCGGAACGAATGCGCCCGACCGGGAATCTTATCTCGGGTAGCTTTGGGCGAGGAGGTTGCGGATGGGATCTAACACTTCGACAGCACTTATCACGGGAGGAACAAGCGGAATCGGTCGAGCGACAGCGAAGAAAATAGCACAGCTTGGAATCCACGTTCTGGTTGTGGGGCGCGATGCGGACCGCGGGAGTAAGACAATTGATGAGATCCACGGATTGGGAGGCAACGGGGACTTTATTTCGTTCGATCTCCGAGATGCAGCAACCGCAGGCCTTGTGGCGAAGAGAGCTATCGAACTTGGCGGCGGGCACGTGGATATTCTCATCAACAATGCGGGTATCTTTCCTTTCGGTCCGACGCACGAGATGACGGAAGGACAGTTCGACCGCGTATTTTCACTCAATGTGAAGGTGCCGTACTTTTTGGTAGCGGAGCTGGCCCCACTGATGGCAAAGAGGGGGAAAGGGGCAATTGTGAATGTGTCGACCATGGCTGCTGATTACGGCGCGCCCGGAATGAGCCTCTACGGTTCGAGCAAGGCCGCCATCAATCTGTTGACCAAAACCTGGGCTGCTGAATATGGACCACGCGGCGTGAGGGTAAATACTGTAAGTCCCGGACCAACACGCACTGAGGGTACGGAGGCTATGGGTGAGGCTCTTGAGCAGCTAGCCTCGCAGGCGCCAGCCGGTCGTCCGGCTAGAGCCGATGAGATCGCTGAGGCGATTGTCTTCCTGGTTACAGATCGCGCCAGTTTCATCTATGGCGCAAACCTGGCTGTGGACGGGGGGCGCACTGCGATCTGATAAGACCTGTTTAAGGCCCGGTAATGAAGCGCAAACAACGGCACACTCAGGGCAGCTTGTCGAAAAACATATAGAGGGCGGCAATCTGACCGTCCCGGGAAATGATGAAATCAGTCCCGGCATAAGCCGGCGCCTCCCCAGGGCGGCCCGATACCCATCGGACCCTTCCGGCATCGCCCGATTCCTCGGGCTCAGCAATTGGTTGATATCGAAACTCAGGGTGAGTACCCTTGACGGCGCCCGCGACACGATCGATCTCGTCGCGGCCACGAATGGCGCCCTTGCTGGGATCGTAGAACACGCCATCTTCGGCCCAGAGCTCGTCGATCGCGGCGCGTCGCCGCACGGGGTCATTTTCACCGAAGACGTCGCGAAGATTTCGGATCAGTAAGTTCGATATGGTTTCGGACATGGTTTAAGACACCTCATTTTTCTAGCAAGTCCACAAATGATCGTCTCACGTACCGTCACATGCACTCATCACTCTCACCACTGACGGTTCTTACCCCATCGATACCGCGCCTCACCCTTACCGGTATAGTCGGGATCGAGGGGATTGACAGCAGAACGTCTTTCCATATTACTCCGGAAAACAGGCAAGCGCCCTTACGCCATCTTCAAGCCCGGGCTCTGGCCAAGGGACGTCCAGAGCCTTCCAGCTCCGTCCTGCATTTTCTGATCTGAAAAGTCCGTGGTTATTGGCGGCGTAGATGACGCCTGGTTCGCCGGCATGAGTGGCGAATTGGCTCACCGTCGTGCCCTTAGCCTCCGGCAGGCCGGTCATTGCCATCTCCCATCGCTTGAGCCCAGTCGTCCGATAGACGTACGCCTCGGCCCGCCGTGGCGAATAGGCCGACCAGGGGCCGTCTGTTGCGGATACGATCACTGTATCTGGATTCGCCGGATCCACGGCAAGGCCCACAAGGTAGAGGTGCTTCAACCCGTCATCGGGCGAAGTCCATGTGTCCCCGGCATCGGTGCTTTCAAAGTACCCATCGCCGGCGGCCGAGTAGATCCGCCCAGCTACAAGGGGGTGCGTCACCGCCGTGTGCGTGTCGTATGGACCGCCGCGAACGCGATCACGCCAGGTCCGCCCGCCGTCGAACGTGCGCACTAGCGCTCCAGCCTCGATCGCGACGAAAACGCGATCCTCGACTTTCGCATCGGCTTCGATCCACCGAACATGATGCGTGTGGGGCCGTGGGGGAAAACTCCAGGTGTCAGCTGAAGGAAGCGCGCGCAAGCCGGCGAGGTCCACCCAACTGTCGCCACCAGTTTCGGAACGAAACACCGCACTTGGTTCGGTGCCGGCATAGACTATACCGAACCCGTCAGCTTGGTCCGCCTGACCCACATCAACCGCGGTGACCACCGGGTGGTCGATGCCCAGTCCGACTGGTTCCCAATTCCGGCCACTGTCGCGGCTTCGGAACAGACCGGCACGCGCCGTTCCGCAGTACATTTGAGTCGGGCGGCGCGGGTCGACCGCAATACACCCGGGCGATCGTCCGCCCAAGTGTTCGTCGAGGGTCCAGCTGGAGGCGCGCCGAGCAATCAAGAGGGCCGCTCGTGTTACGACTACGATGCCGGCCATGACTTAATCTCCTTCTGTTTGCGGTTCGGCGTTATACGATTCATACACATCCTTGAACACCAACTTCCCACCGTATTCCAACCATCTGACAGCTTTCATGAGAGCCCTCCTTGACCCTGCCCATGGGGTCACGCGTGGCGGCGTGCCCAGTTGGGGAGCTTCGTGAGCGCGCGGCCGAACTCGCGTTCCAAGCCGGCGATGTCGGCGCTGTAGCCGACGCGCTCGAACCATTGCAGCATCAACGCCGTTTCTTTGCTGTACTGGCGGACCTGTTCGATTGGCGTCTGCGCAAACGCAATCGGCCGACCCAGCGCCTCGGTCAGGATCTCCGCCGCCTCCAGCATCGTTCGTAAGTCACCGGCGAGATCGATCTCGCGGCGGTTCAAGGCGGCGGCGTCGGTGAACGCGCGCGCACCGAACCAGCCGATGTCGTCCACCGCAATCATCTGCAGCTTTGTGCTTGGCCCGAGCCCCAAGGCCAGCGTGGAGCCCCGGAGACTATAGGGAGCCAGCAAGTTCTCCATGAAGAACACCGGACGCAGGATCACATGCGAGGGGAAGTTGAGGCCACGCACGGTTTCCTCGATGCGCCCCTTGTTGTCGAAGTGCGGGACGCCCGTCCGCTTGTGCGCCGATCCCACAGAAGTGTAGACAAAGTGTTTGACGCCGGCCTCGCGCGCCAGCGTCGCAAGACGCTTGCCCTGCGCCTCTTCCCGCTCGACGCCCGCCTCCAACGTGTTCTGAACGCCAAAGACCCCCCACACGCCGGCCAACGCACGGCGCAGCGTCGCCTCGTCATCCAGATCGCCCTTGACGATGTCGACGCCGTGGCGCGCCAGCGCTGCTGCACGCTCGCTTTCCGGCTTGCGTGTCAGGCCGCGCAGATGGAACCCGCTGCCCTGCAGCGCCTGCGCGACCGCGCCGCCTTGATTGCCTGTCACTCCGGTGAGGAGAATTGTTCGATCGCTCGTCATGGCTGAAACCTCCCCAAATCGTGGCGTAAGTTCGCAAGTCGTGTCCGCCCTCAAGTTCTACCCGCGCATTGCTTGACCTCCTCAGGCTCGTGGCCGCAAGCGCGACTGGAACAACCCGGAAAAGGCCGGTCGTACATCGACGAACATTAAGACCCACAATACAGCCACGAAGAGGGCTAGTGGAAGCCCGCTCGGGGCCATCAAAGCGTGGAAAGAAAGAATGTTGACGATCACCGGCGCCAGCACTGCCACCGCCAATGGTACGTAACGGTTGATCAGCAGAAGTACACCTGCGATGACCTGAAACGCGAAGATCACCCACAGGTAATGCGAGACATAAAGGGCACCCATGAACTGTGCAGCAATGCCCCCCGGCGGTGGAAAGTGAATGAAGTTCAGGAAGCCGTTTAGCCCAAAAACAAGAAAGATCACGGCCGCCAGGTATCGGGCGATTACGGAAAGGGTTCTCATAGAAGATCCTCCTTTGGTTGACAACCACTAAGCTTGACATCAATTATATTGATGTCGATAGATTGGATGAGGTATACTTCTGGAGGATTCAGGTTTTTTTATGGCCCAAGGCAATCAAGGGACGGACCACGTCTGGCTAGTCATGATGAAGGCGATGCGCGCCCTCTCGAGGTACGCAGCCGCTGGTATTGAAAAGACCGGACTCGGCCTCTCGGATTTCGGCGTGCTGGAGCTCCTGCTGCACAAAGGGCCTCTGCCCGTCAATACGATAGGCCCTATCGTTGACCTGACCCCGGGTTCGATTAGTGTCGCAGTGGATCGCCTCTTCGAGAAAGGCTTGGTCAGCCGGGTCGAGAGCAGGGAAGACCGGCGCGTTCGGATCGTTGCCCTCACCCCACGCGGAAAGGACCTCATTGTCTCGGCGTTCCGAAAGCATTCCGGGCAGATGAAGAGAGTGTTCTCTGAACTGAGCCCGGAGGAACTTCGTGGTCTGGAAGTGGCTCTTAAGAAGGTCGGCAAGCGCGCCGCTTCGCTCATGGAGCAGAGTTGAAGGCTCCATGGAGTTGCCAGTGGGCGCGCTCGATTGATAGCACTATCTCCATCGCCGTCGCGTCGCCTGCCGCCACTCGTGTAGAATTAAGTCAAACCCACTACCTATGCGCGGCTTCGAAGGCAGGATAGCAGAATAGAGGACAAGGAAAGAAACATTATTCGAATGGGGTGTCAGGATTAGCGGGTAATACCGCTGAGCAGTAATAATTTCAACACGGACGGAGTTATCGGTAGGCACACCCTGAATCGTACAATTTTTCACCTCTCATTGAGAGATAGACTCTACATTCTGGTCCACACTGGTTCCGACTCCGAAGGGACTTCACGATCTTCAAAGCGAGTCGTCATCGAATGCGGGCTCTTTTCAAGCTGGGGCGACGAGGAATCGTCCCCATGTTTCGTTGCGGATGAGATTTTGGTGGAGGACAACTTTCTGTTCCGGCGCAATCATCCACCCAAGCATCGAAAAGCAATATTGCTCACCTCTGCTCACCTTCAAGCGCAATTCCGCTTGGTATCTGATTGAAAGTTTGGGCGGCCTGGAGGATTCGACCTGCCTGTCCACGGTTTTCTGCACCGTTGCTCATTTAGAGCATCTGGAGAAATGCAGCGCGAGTAAGTGCCGTGGTTAGGATGAATGGAGCCGGCGAAGGGAATCGAACCCCCGACCTACGGTTTACGAAACCGTTGCTCTACCGACTGAGCTACGCCGGCTGGCGAAGACAAAAATGCTCACCCAGCACAGCAGGCGAATGCGCCAACAGGCCGCCCAGGTGAGCATTTTGAGAGGAGAATAGAAAGGCGGACGCGCTCCACCCAACTAAACTCGCAGCGAGTTTAGAAAATGGGAAAGTTGATGTCAAGGGAATTCTGGAATTATTTTAGTGCTAGTAAGTCTATTATTTTTAGTAAGATGCGAGGGAGGCCCGAATCTTCCTTGCGGGCTCGAAGTCTTCCCATTTTTTCCTCAATTCTAAGGCGCTAAGCTCATGGAATTGAAAGTCTTATTATTCAACTCAGTTTCAAGGTAATGATGGTGGCTTCATCGGGCGCGCCCCATTGGCTTTTGGGGAGCCATCTCTTGGCAAATGCTCTGGAAAGATAGAAAACGACCCCGCCGCCAATCGCGATTCCGGCAAGAATCAGGACGAAAATCATATTGGCAAGGATCAATTCTGCCATCTGGAGAACGACTGGCTTATCGCCGGGATAGCGTTCGTTTTCAGTAATCTGGCCTGAAATAGTGAACATATCTTCCAGATTCTTCGCGGTTGAGGGAGAGTCGGCATTCAGGACCATGATGACGAACGAGCCCAGCCGCCTGCCATAAGTTGAAACTGGCCCGCGATCCTGATTCAAAGCCAAAAGTTTCGCCATCTCACCAAACTTGGCACGCGCGATTTGCGGGGTGGGATAATCGATGGTCAAAACTGTCGCGCGGCCTTTTCCAGTCAAGTAGTCTCCCAATTGAACTTCAGCGCCGGTGGAAAAGCCGAGGAGGTCAGTGCGAAATCCCGGAAGGGCTCGTCGAGCCGCTTCCTCGCCCAGCAGGTATTTTTCCGAGCCGGGAACCAATCCTTTTTGAGGCAAGGAGGCGGGAAGAATCAAGGGTTTTTCTTTCCCCCGGCGCGAGTGGCCAAGCATGAACAGGAGGGCGCTCAAATCATTGTCCGAGATTCCGGCGCCGGCAGCTTGGGGTTGCGGCACTCGGAAAAAATAGCGACCGTGAGCCAGGAGGGCGCCGTCTGTTCCGATAAAGGCAAGGGGCAAGCCGGCCACCGGAGTCATGGTTTCAGTCCGGTAAAACGTGAGCAGGCCGTAGGCCGTGGAAGGGTCGGGCGAGGCCTCAACCGCCACGCGCACATTTTTGCCGTCCAAGCGACAATGCCGAATTTCGATGGAGGTCACTCCATACTCGCGCTCGACGGCAGGGTCACCGCCATATTGGCCGATGCTGTCCAAATCATGGTTGCTGGTGCTGACCACGCTCCAATCTGCGGCAGGGATCAATGGGATGGCGGCGGGCTTTTGAGCCTTTGCCAGGGGCGCCAGCGAGATCAAGGCGAAACCGGTCCAGAGCCGTTTCGCGGGGGTGCGAAACATACACGTTGAGAATATCAAAGATCAGGTGGGTTGGGGGAATTGAGTTCGTGGGCTGGGGAAACAGCCGGGGTTCCGCCGGACCCGCGACGAGGCGCCCGGTCGGCTTGCGCCACCCTGACTCCGCCCAGATTGTTGACGTAATGAATGATGCCCTCATAGAGGGCCTGGGCGATTTTCTGCAAGTACTCCGGCTGCTTTAACAGGTGTTCGTCCTTGGGGTTGGTCAGGAAGGAAATCTCGGCCAGAATGGAAGGCATGTTGGCCCCAATCAAAACCACAAAAGGAGCCTTCTTCACCCCACGATCTTTTTGCCTTCCGCTGGCCTTCACCAGGCGCGAATGAACTTCGCGTTGCACATCAGTGGCAAAGTCGCGCGATTCCTCCACCTTTTCGGTGAGCGCGATTTTCTTGATCAGGTCGCGCAACTCGTGAACCGATTGCTGCGAGGTGGCGTTCTCTCTCGCAGCTACTTCGAGCGCTTCCGGATTGGAGTTGAAATTCAAGTAATAGGTTTCAATGCCGCGGGCGCTCTCGTCACGGCTGGCATTGGCGTGGATGGAAATAAAGAGGTCGGCGTCTTTTTCATTGGCGATGGCGGTGCGCTCCTCCAGGGGAATGAAGGTGTCGTCATGCCGTGTCAACACCACTTCGCTTCCTGTCTGTTCGAGCAATCGGGCCAGCCGCAGCGCTACTTCCAGGACCACATCCTTTTCCATGACGCCCGTGGGCCCAATGGTTCCGGTGTCATGTCCGCCGTGCCCGGGGTCAATCACAATCCTTCCGATTTTAAGGCCGAGGGCGCGGGTCAGAGTCCGCGATCCGGCCTCGGTGGGTGGAGGAGTTTTAATAGGTGGGGAATCGGGCTCCGCCACCATCACCTTGTCCCTGTTTTTCTTTGGATATTTGGGGTGGCCCTCTTCGGTTGTCGTCTCGGCAACTGCAACAGGCTGAGGTGCTGCGGTCTCCGGCGTGGGGCCCGTGGTTAGCGTGGGGACTTTCGAGTCCACCGCGGCCGAACCCGAATTTGACGCATGAATGGCTTTGCCTTTCCCGATTGGACTTTCCGCGGGAGTGGGGCCGAGGGCCGCTGTCTTTACGGATTTCTTCGCTTGATCTTTGGCCGCCAATGAGGCGGGCGGACCGTGAATGTCAATCACCAGCCGGAAGGGATTGGGGAGGGAGAAGACGGAGTAATCTTCTATGTGCGCCACGTCCAGGACTACTCGGGTGACGTTGGGCTTGAACAATCCGACACGAATTTGGTGCAGGAAGCCGTCTTCAAAGGGAAAGGTCTTGCCCATCAATTCCGGGCTGGGACGGGCGTTGGACAGATCGAAAACCAGGCGGTCGGGGGAAACCAGGCGGCTGGCATCAAACCCCACTTCGCCGTCCACACTGATGACAATGCGGGTGTAATTGGGTCCCACCCAGCGGCGTACGCCTGTGACCTCCAGGGTCTTGGCGGGCTGCCGGGCATCCTGGTCGGCAGGCTCCTCTGGGGAAGAGTTCAGCCCGTCGCGGGTGTTGGCGGCCAGGCCCTGGGGTGGTTTTCGCTGCAATTCCTTGAGCGCCGCCCTGGCGTCCGCGGATTTCTCCGATTTGGGGTAGAGGGTGAGATATTGCCTGAACTTCTTTTGGGCCTGAACGCGGTCGCTCAGATCGGTTCGATAAATCTCACCGATGGCCATCAGCGCATCGCGCGAAAAAGAGCTGCGGGGATATTCTTTCATCAGGAATTCATAGGCGCTAATGGAAGTTTGAAATGCGCGCTTGTCCGAAAATCTGCGGCCCATTTCTTCGTAGAGCTCCGCGACATACTGGAGAGCCACCGGGGTTTTGCCGTAAGAGGGGTCGAGGTGATACACCGTGCGGCAGGTCCAAATCACTTTGTCGTAGTCGGCTTTCTTGCGCGAATCTTGCGGCAGGGATTCCAGCGCGGCCCGCTGGCGAAGGGCGCGATTGAATTCGGCGCGCGCCTGGGTCCGGGATACGGGCGCGGCAAAGGAAAATACAGGGAAGGCCAGCAGGCTGGCAAGGATGAGGGCGTACCACCTTCGAGGTCGATGCGGGTTCAAATTCTACCGTTCCGTCTTGCGGGATCCCCCTCCAACATGAACAAGTTCCGCTGATGGCGGCTGGCGCAAGCCGCCGGGCTTCGATTCATTCCTTCAATTGCAATTAAAGACCGTCTCCATTGGTGTAGTGTACCACGCCCCGGGCATCGACCAGGCGATAGATGATCGAGGGCTGAGGTTCCGTAAATCTGCTAACTAAAGAATCGGCGGGAGAGTCGGAATTGTAAAGGTCCGTGACCCGCTGGACGTAATCCACCGTTTCGGCGTAAGGCGGAATCCCACCTTTCTTGATGACGGCGTTTTCCCCCGCGTTGTATGCGGCCAAAGTTAATGGAACGTTTCCCTTGAAAAGATCGAGAAGGTATCTGAGGTAACTTACTCCGCCCTCGATATTCTGCCGGGGATTGAAAGTGTTTTGAACTCCGTAGCGTTCAGCGGTCGAGGGAATGAGCTGCATCAATCCTTCCGCGCCTTTGCTGGAAACGGCGCGGGGATTGTACCCGGACTCTACTTGAATGATGGCGTGCACCAGCTTGGGGTCCACCTGGTGCTCGTCCGCTGTTTTCTCAACCAGATTGGAAATTTCCGGTGTCGGTGTAGCCAGATATCTTGCGTGCCACTTGCGCCCATACTTGCGCGTGGGCGGAGGCGGTGGGTCCGCCGCGTTTACAAAAATAATGTGACCGTGTTCGTCCACCACCGAAGCGATTTGGCCGGCGCGCGATGGGATGGAGTTGGCCAGAAGCAAGGCAAACATCACCCCCAACATCAAGAGGGCGCGCACAAAAGCCGGTTGGCTACGCATCGAGACCCTTGAACTCCCGGTGTGGCCGGGAAACCTGAACTGATCCCCTCTGTTTTCGAATCCTTACTCTACCCAAAGCTGGCACGGCGGAACTACTCTTGCCATGCGCCCTGTCTGAATTGGCTGGCGCCGCGCAGGCAAGGCTCAGGACGCCGATGGTCCTGAGAAACATCCCCATCATAGCACTTTGTCGGGCAATAAGTAAATATTTTCCTGGGCTTGAATATGGGTGTCATTTGAGGCACACCGGCGCGTCCATGCATTGTCATTCCCGCGGAAGCGGGAATCCACTTCGCAAGCCAATGGAAAGACGACGGCGACGGGCTGGATTCCCGCTCCCGCGGGAATGACCGGTACCGAGAGAGCGGTGTGATTCCAAATGACACCACCACCCTGGGCTTGGATATGCGTGTCATTGGCAAGACACAGGGACTCCCAAGCGCTGTCGATCCCGCGAAGCCGGGAATCCGGGCCCGTGGACCATTGGAAATACGGTGGCCCCGGCAAGGCTGGATTCCCGCCCTCGCGGGAATGACCCATCATCTGACCGATTTCGAAAACGACCCGATTCCAAAATGAAACTCCGACCTTGCGAAGTCTTTCCGGTCCTCGCAGGTTGTTTACGTCGTTGAATGCCAGACCTGTCTGGAATGAATAAGCGATCCGTGAAGGCGCCCTACTCGTTGCTTAGCAGGCTGATGAAAAATGTCATTCTGAGGAGCCGAAGGCGACGAAGAATCTCGCAGTGGGTTTGTTTTCAGTGCGAGATTCCTCGCTTCGCTCTGCGGAAAGTCGATGCGTAACTCTTTTGGATTCAACAAAGCGTCTCCGGGCAGGAGCCACGACTTTCTGCTCATCATGGGCAGCCCTGCGGCTGTCCATGCTCGGAATGACAGTGCGTGGAAGAATTTTTCATCAGCTTGTTAGTACTGGCGTTCGCAAATAGAGTGACGAATTCGCCGAAGAGTTCAGCGGGGACCCCTCACAGCCTTGTAGGGCCGGGGGCTGGCCCCGGCCCTACAAGGCGCGGCGAAATACGTCACCGAAATCGCAAACAGGAGCACTTAGGGTTCAGAAATTGTCTGCCGGTCCAACTCTGCCAGCCGGCGGCGGAGGAATCTTCGCTCCACGGCGTTTCCGGTAAGGCCAAGCGCCTGCCGGTAAGCCTCGGCTGACTCCTGTGGACGACCAAGGCGGCGCAGGATGTCCGCCCGCGCGGCGTGGTAGAGATGGTATGACTGAAGCTCGCCGGAAGCGCCAAGCTCGTCGATCATTTTCAGGCCCGATTCGAGTCCCTCGCCGAGCGCGACGGCCACGGCATGATTCAGCGCCACGATGGCGGAAGGATGAAGGCGAGCCAACTCACGGTAAAGGGCGGCGATTTGCACCCAGTCAATCTTCCCGGAAGTTTTAGCCTCGGCATGGACAGCCGCGATGGCCGCTTGCAACTGATAGGGGCCAATCCTGCCCAAGCGCAATGCTCGATGGACCAGCGCCAGGCCTTCCGAAATTTGCTCCACGTCCCAAAGCGACCGGTCCTGCTCATCGAGTGGCACCAACTCGCCTTGGGGATTCACCCGGGCGTCGCGGCGCGAATCGTGCAGGAGCATCAGTGCCAACAGGCCGAGACTCTCCGGCTCGCTTGGCATCAAATCGCACAGCGTCCGCGCCAAACGAATCGCCTCCGCGCAGAGCTCGCGCCGAATCAGGCTGTCACCGGCCGTGGCGGTGTAGCCCTCGTTGAAAATGAGATAGATCACGGCCTGCACGGACGCCAGGCGCTCGGGTAACTGGTGCTGGGGAGGAATTTCGTAAGGAATTTTGGCGCTCTGAATCTTGCGCTGGGCCCGCACCAATCTTTGCGCCAGGGTGGATTCCGGCGCCAGGAAGGCGCGGGCGATTTCGGGCGTGGTCAGTCCGCCCAGGGTGCGCAAGGTCAACGCTACTTGCGCTTCAGCGTTAATCGCCGGATGGCAACAGGTGAACATCAGGCGCAGACGATCATCAGGAAAGTTCATCTTGTCGGCAATCAGGCTCGAATTGTCACCGTTTTGTGCCGTTTCGGTTTCGTGAAGGATGGAATCTTCTTTGTCACTCCGGGTGCGTTCGCGGCGGGCATAGTCAATCAACTTGCGATGGGCAACAGCCGTGATCCAGGCCGCGGGATTATTCGGAACACCCTTTTCGGGCCAGTGGGAAAGAGCGGAGGCAAACGCGTCCTGCATCGCCTCTTCGGCAAGATCGAATGAGCCCGAAACCCGGATCAGGCTGGCGATGATCCGCCCCGACTCCCGCCGGAACACCGATTCCACGGTGCTTTTCAGATCATCCATTTACGCTCTGCCGCGCTGGCCGATTGGCGCCAAATACTACCGGAAAGGCTCAACACAGGGGTCACTGAGATTCTCCGTGTTCTCTGGGTCGAATCTTTTGAGGCCCCGGAGGGCACGGAGAATCTCAACTTTCGTTCAAGCGCTGGGGCGCTTCATTGCGCGGATGGGCCGCACTTCAACGCAGCCTGTCGCGCCCGCGCACGCCGTGGGAATCTTGGTTGCCCACTCCAGTGCCTCGTCCAAATCTTTGCAGTCAAGGATATAGTAGCCGGCAAGCTGCTCCTTGGTTTCCGCGAAGGGACCGTCAGTGACCAATACCTTGCCGTCCTGCACGCGCACCGTGGTCGCGGTGCTGGTTGGTTCCAGCGGCTCCGCGCCTTGGAGGATGCCGCGTTGGCTCGTGGCCGCCATCACCGCTCCGTGCCCGGCCATAATTCTTTCCTGCTCTTCCGGCGTCGCCGCTTCCCGCGAGCGTTCGTTCGAGTAGATCAACAGCATATAACGCATGGTTTGTCTCCTGATTTCCACCTTTAGTGCGCCATGGTGGCGGCGGGTGGAATTTATCCTGATCAGATCCGGAGTTAGGCAGGCGCAAGTGCCGGGCTGAAGCCCGGCGCTACTTAGCCGCACCTGCCTGCCACGCAGCCCAGCCGAGGCAGGCGGCGATCAGCGCCGACGCCACGATGGGGCCCGCAAAAAAGAAAATCCAGCTTAATGCCAAATTTGCAATTGCGAACGCGAAAAAGGCCCAACCCAAACTGCCTATCGCTCGCGGGTTGGTTCCGGCGAGCCAGCTCAGGTGCCAGGCGATTACCGCGGAGAACAGCAAGGCGGCGGTCAATAACAGACCGAACCCAAGGTAAATTCCCCCGTAAGTTATATCCGACCCCATGAACCTCCAGTGAACGCTGTTCATGGCGGCGCGAACTGCGGCAACCTCCGGCGAGGGCTGCTTGGAACTCAGCAGCCCCATGGTGTGCATCAGAGCGAAAAGAATAAACAAACCGCAGGCGATCCGATAGAGCCATGTGGGTTTCATGGATTCCTCGCTCATCTTCTTTGGCAATCGAAAATCGCAAATCGAAAATAGGTTTACCCAACGGTCTGTCCGTATCCGAGCCACTTGCGGAGAAATCCCATCTGGCCCATGTGGTAGGCCTCGTGGAGCGACAGGAAGGCAATCTTGCCACTGACCAACCCGTCGAATTGCGGCGCGCGGCCGGCTGGTGCTGGTTTTGCCAGTGCCTCCGGCGTAGCAGCCTCCAGGGCGGCCGCCAGCTTTTCCGAGACCTCGTCCCAGACCCGGGCAATCTCCACCGGATCGGGATATGAGTTCTGCTCGGCCGGCTTGGTGCCTCCCGCGAAGAGTCCTGCCCAGGGATCCGTCCACGGTGTCCCCAGGGTATTCACGATCTGGCCGCGGCTGAAGGTCACATGCCCTGCCACCCACAAGAGATGGTTGGAGTCTTTCCCTGGTTTTTCAAGCCACCGCTCCCGGGGAATTCCCTCGGTTGTTCTTTTAAACAGTCCGGTGTTGGTCTTGAATTGGTGTGCGATGTTCAGAATTTCAGGTGTCATCGGAGTTCCTCCCGCTTGGATTTTTCAATCGGCCCGCTCTCAAGATGATGGTCAGGGGCCGGAAAAGTTGCTTCCACCTTAGCCTGCCAGGCGGGGAGGGACGTCACGCCGCTGCAATGCACGCCAAGCACGCGCACCCCTCACCTGGACCAACCACCGCCAGTCACGTACCTGGATTCGCTTCGAACATGGTTACGAAAACGTCATGATGGGCCGAACCTCGACGGAGCCGAAGCGCGCGCCCGGGATTTTGGCGGCGATGTTGGCGGCTTCGTCGCGATCCTTTGCTTCTACCAGGTAGTAGCCGCCCAGTTGCTCTTTGGTTTCGGCGAAAGGTCCATCCGTGGTCAGATTCTTTCCGTTGCGGACTCTCACAGTGGCGGCCTCGGTGGTGGGCAGCAATGCGTTCCCGCCCTTGATGGCCGAGGCGAACTCCTTACCAAAGGCTGTGTACTCGCCGAGCTCCGCCTTGTCATAGCCCTTGCTCCATCGCTTCTCGTTATCGTAAATCAGCAGTAGGTATTGCATGGCGTGTTCTCCTTTTTGAAATATGGGCGCCGGACTGGGCTGGCCTTTCTGGTCTCCACCACCCGCCCGGTGCTCTTGAATTTCCTTCTCCACTCGTACGACGTTCGACCGGCGGGAAATCGACCGGTGGCCACAACTATTTTATTGCGTCGGCTGGCGAAGGCGGCATGCCCATCAGGCCGCTCCCCGGTATACCGCAGGGCGGAGACATTCTTCTCAGCGGTCCTCTGTGCCTCGGTGGTGGAAGTCTTTAAATCTTTCCTCTTCAAGAAAATAAGATTTAACCACAGAGAACACAGAGTTACACGGAGAGGTCCTTCAGAGCATCTTTTCAATGATTGAAGGAACGGCTTGCAGAGTTTCATCCAGCTTTTCGGGTTGGGTGCCGCCGGCTTCGGCAAGGTCTTTGCGGCCGCCACCTTTGCCGCCTACCATGGCGACGGCCTCTTTGATTATGCGCCCCGCATCCAGGCGGTCGGTGAGGTCCTTGGTCACGGCGACAATGAGCGAGACTTTGCCGTCCGCAGTGCTGCCCAATACGATGACGCCGGAATTCAGGCGGGGGCGCAAATTGTCCACCATCTGGCGCATGGCGGCGCGGTCCGTCACTTCGACGCGGGTGGAAATTACCCGCACGCCTTTGACTTCTTTGGCCGACTCCAGCAGGTCACCCGCTTGCGAGGTGGCTTGCTTCAGTTGCTGAGCCTCGAGCTGCTTGCGAAGTTTTTTCTCCGACTCGGTGAGTTTTTCCGCCGCCTGTAAGAGTTCATCCGGCTTGGCGCGTAGCGCCTCGCCCAGGAGGGCGAGAGTTCCACTCGCTTTTCTTAGATAGTCAAGCACGCCGCTACCGGTCAAAGCCTCAATGCGGCGCGTGCCGGCGGCCACACTGCCTTCTGATATCACTTTGAAGAGCCCAATATCGCCGGTGCGATGCACGTGCGTGCCGCCGCAGAGTTCTTTGGAATAGCTTCCATCGCCCACACTGACCACGCGCACTTTGTCGCCGTACTTCTCACCAAACAGCGCCATGGCGCCGGTGTTGATGGCCGTGTCCAGATCCATTACTTCGGTGTGCATCTCTTCGTTGGACAGGACGTGTTGGTTCACCAGGTCCTCGATATCCAGCAGGTCTTGGTCCCCCAGCGCCGCGTAGTGCGAGAAATCGAAGCGCAGCCGGTCCGGCGCCACCAGCGACCCTGCTTGCTTTACGTGCGGCCCGAGCGTGGTGCGCAATGCCGCATGCAGCAAGTGCGTGGCGGTGTGGTTGCGACGTGTCGAATCACGGCGAACGGCATCAATTTCGGCTTCAACTAGGTCGCCAACCTTGAGACCCCGCGAGCTCAAAAAGCGGATGCGATGTGCAATGAGCCCGGTTACAGGTGATTGCGTATCTGTGACGACAGCGACGTCCTCTGCTTTGACACGGAATAAACCGGTGTCCCCGACCTGGCCTCCTGCTTCAGCATAGAAAGGTGTTTGATCAAGAATGACATCAAGCTCGATTGGGCCCGCCTTTGGCGAGGCTTCATTCAGCAATTGATCGGTATCTGCTCCTACCAAGCCGACTACTCTGCACCCTACCGCTCCTGAGGTTTCGTACCCAAGGAAATTAGTCTTGTTGGCTCGGGCGAGCTCTGCGAACGCTGGTTTTGCGATGGATTTCGCAATTGCCTTCCAGCTGGAGCGCGCCCGCTCCCGCTGGTGGTCCATTTCAGCCTTGTATCCCGCATAATCGACGGACAGGCCTTGGTTGGTCACCACGTCGTCAACAAATTCCGGACGTAGACCGAACGTATCATGAAGCTTGAAGACCACATCGCCTGGAACCCAACCCCACGCGTGAAGTGGCGGAGACCTCAGGATGTAAGCGTCTATTGCTTGCTTCACGTGCGTAGATGACGCGCCGTAGCGCAGGACTTCGACCCAAAGTCGCAAGCTCCCAACCTGTTCCAACCTTGCTATTGCTTGCGGCCATGCATGCACTACGCCCGCGTCTTTTGCGGCTTCAGGACAGTCGCGGACAATATCCTCCCAAATCCTCTGACGCCGTTGGGTTAGCATGTTGGCCCTAAACGCCGCCGGTGTTGCGGCTGCCTGCTCATATGTCATTCGTTGCCCGTCTGCTAGGATGATTTGTGACCTCTGCAGCCGCTCCAAACCCACACGGGCGGTGTGTGCGTACCGTTCCTCCTCAATCTTGATCGCTTTGGCGATGTGGTGGGCGGCTTCGGCAAGCTCAGGATACGCGCTTTTCATCATGTCCACAACGTGGCCGGACATTTTGAAGAGGAAGGGCTCGTTCAAACCTAGCGTCTGCCCGTGATAGAGCGCGCGGCGCATAATGAGGCGCAATACATAACCTCGGCCTTCGTTGGAAGGCAGGACGCCGTCGGAAATTAGGAACGTCGCGGCGCGGGCGTGATCGGCGATGATGCGAAGTGAAACATCGTTCTCGTGATTTGGACTCGTAGCGCCGGGCTTTAGCCCGGCACGTGCCGCCCTAAAGGGCGGCTCTACGTTCGCGAGCTCCGCGGCTTCTTCGATCAGCGGACGAAATAAATCAGTGTCGAAGTTCGAGAGCTGACCTTGCAGGACGGTGGCCATGCGTTCGAGCCCCGCGCCGGTATCGATGCTGGGGCGGGGCAGCGGGGTCATTTTGCCGCTCTCATCGCGATTGAACTGCATAAAGACGAGGTTCCACAGCTCGACGTAACGGCCGCAGTCGCAGGGAAATTTGCAGTCCGCGTGGCCTTGCTCACTCGCCGCCGGACCAAGGTCGTAATGGATTTCCGAGCACGGTCCGCACGGGCCGGTTTCGCCCATCTGCCAGAAATTATCCTTCATCCCCATTTCAAAGATGCGGTCGGCGGGAACATCCACGGCCCGCCAGCAATCGTATGCTTCGGCGTCGCGCGGGATGTTATTCACCCCCTCAAAAATCGTGACGTAGAGTTTGTCTTTCGGAATACCGAACCAATCCGGGGAAGTGATCAATTCCCAGGCGAAGGGAATGGCCTCCTTCTTGAAATAATCGCCAAAGGAAAAATTGCCCAGCATTTCGAAAAACGTGTGGTGGCGGGCGGTACGGCCCACCTGTTCGAGGTCGTTGTGTTTGCCGCCGGCGCGCACGCACTTTTGCGACGAGCAGGCGCGGGCGTAGTCGCGTTTTTCCGCGCCCAGAAAAACGTCTTTGAACTGGTTCATGCCGGCGTTTGCAAAAAGCAACGTGGGATCGTTGGCCGGCACTAACGACGAGGACCGTACAACTCTATGGCTACGCGCTGCGAAAAACTCCAGAAAGCGTTTACGAATATCGTCCGATTTCATAAATTGTTGTGAAGGCAGAGCTTTCAACACAGAGGGCACAGAGAAAAGATACACAGAGTGCACAGAGTCCATAAGAAATGTCTATTGTTCGTCTCTGACCTCTCTCCCGCTTTTTCTCCGTGTCCTCGGTGTTGAAAGCTTTTAGATTTTGCCGTTAATGAATCGGCGTATTCCGTCCTTCAATACGACCACATTAAAATTGATTAGCAGCGCCAGCTTGCACCCCGAAAGCCTCAAGTAAGATATTACCTGGGCCTCATGAATCGGAGCCAGCGCCTCGACGGATTTGACCTCGACCACCACAGATTGTTCCACCAATAAATCCATCCGTTAGCCGCATTCGAGTTTCACTTGCTCGTAGACCAACGGGACCGGTTTCTGTTCCTCGCTGGCCAATCCTCGCTTTCCCAGCTCAAATGCCAGACATGGCGCGTAGGCCGATTCGAGCAGTCCCGGTCCCAAGGTCCGATGGACTTGGATCGCGGCTCCAATGATGTTTTCTGTAATCTTGTTCAGTCGCTCGCGTTCATTCATTTCCAAAAAATCTTTGGCCGAGTTCGCAGAGTCCTTCCTCTGTGTACTCTCTACTCAGTCTTTTCTCTGTGGTCTCTGTGTTGAATACTCCTTTTGTGCCTTTCTTCGGCCCGTCCCCGATTCGATGAGTTCTAGCTTCATGTGTTCAGGTCCAACTCCTCGACATTTTCCGCGACGGGGCGAAGCTCCGGGCGTGCGCGCACCGCTTTGATGATATCACCGGAGCTGAAGCCGCGGCGTATCAAGCTTTGGCAGAGGGAAGCAACCTTTGGCCGGGTCAACGGCAGCTTGAGCGAGCGGAGTTTTCGCTCCAGGACCTGCTCCAACACCTGGCGCGGGTTCGTCCCTTCGTAAGCGGCTTCGATGGCGGGTTCGATGTGTTTGTAATCAACCAGTTTGGACTTCAATTCGCGGCGGAGCCGATGCGGACCCAAGGCGCGGTTGCGGGCCAGGGAATAGGCAACCTGTTCGGCCACCTTTTTGTCATCCAGGTAGCCGAGTTGGCGCAGGCGGGCGAGGGCGTCGGGGATGGCGGGATGGGCGGGGAACTTTTTTTCGAGCGCCCGCTTAAGTTCGGCCACCGAATAAGGCCGGCGGGCGAGCTTGGCCAGCGCGGCGGAAAACGGGGTCCGCGCCGTGGTTTTATTTTCGCCCAACTCGATCCACCTGGGCCGCTTTCTCCATCTCCTCGCGCGCCGCATCGCCGGTGGTACGAATGCCCTGGATGCGCAGCTTGAACTCGTCCGGGTTGGTGGAGCGGATCAGGGCTTCATCGAGCGTGATCAGGCCCGAGGTATACAGGTCATAGAGGGACTGGTCGAAAGTTTGCATGCCGTATTGCGAGACGCCGGAGGCAATGGCGTCGTGAATCATGCGGGTTTTGTCCGGATTGATGATGCAATCGCGGATGAACTCCGTGGCGATCAAAACCTCGACCGCAGGCACGCGGCCGATGCCGTCGGATTTGCGCACCAGGCGTTGGGAAACGATGGCCTTGAGGGTGCTCGCCATTTGCAGGCGAATCTGCTTCTGCTCGGGCGGCGGAAACACGGCGATGACGCGCTGGATGGTTTCCGTGGCGTCCAAAGTGTGCAGGGTGGAGAAAACCATGTGGCCGGTTTCAGCAGCCAGCAGCGCGGTGCCAATGGTTTCCAGGTCGCGCATTTCGCCCACCAGGATCAGGTCGGGATCTTCACGCAGGGAGGCGCGCAAGGCGGAACTGAAGCGGGCGGTATCCACGCCAATCTCGCGCTGATTCACAAAGCCCTTTTTGTCGCGGTGCAGGAACTCGATGGGGTCCTCGATGGTGATAATGTGGTCGGTGCGCGAGGAGTTGATGCGGTCAATCATGGCGGCCAGGGTGGTGGACTTGCCGCTGCCCGTGGTTCCGGTCACCAGCACCATGCCGCGGCGCTCTTCGCAAATCTTGTCGATCACCTTGGGCAGGTAAAGTTCTTCCAGGGTGCGGATCTTGGTGGGAATCACGCGCAGAACCATGCCCACGTTGCCCCGCTGCTGGAACACATTCACGCGGAAACGGCCCAGGCCGGCCACGCCATAGGCCATGTCGAGCTCGGTCTCTTCCTTGAACTTTTGCTTTTGGCGGTTGCTCATCATGCTGAATGCCATGTTCAGCATGTCCTCGCTGGAGATGCGCGGGAACTGGGTGAGCGGCGCCAACTCGCCGTCGACGCGATTGTAAGGGTAGTTGCCCACCTTCAGGTGCAAGTCCGAAGCTTTGTTCTCGCAAGCTGACCGCAGAAGATCATCAATATTCATAGGGAGTCCTCTTTGCTACCGTCCACAGATTGTGAAAGAAATTAGCATAAGGGCAGATGAAAGTCGAGAGTGAATAAAGAAGTTTACAGCTAACAGTTTACAGTCCACAGTCAAGGACGACTTGGATTCGGACGATGAGAATAATCCTCAACACAAGTTCTTGACTAGAAGCTGTCAACTGTAAACTGTCGACTGCTTTTCCCTCACCATTCCGTAAACGATCCATCCGGGCGGTTAAACATGGGAATGGGCCGGGAGCGCTCGGTGATTTCGGCGGCCAAATGCAAAGGCTTGGTGTCGAGCGTCACGCCCAGCCCCGGGCGGCGGTTGGGCCACATCTTGCCCTGGCGAAAATCGTAACATTCCGGCAAGTGGGCATGGGTTGCCGAGCCGTCGCCCAGCATCTCCATCATCACCGGGCCGGAGAAAACGCCGGCGGCGTGAACCAAGGCAGCTTCCGAAACCGGTCCGGTGAAGTGCGGGATCAGGCCGACATAGTGCGTTTCGCAAATGGCTTGAATCTTCATGTATTCGGTAATGCCGCCCACGTTGGGTAGGGTCACGCGGGCATAGTCGATAAGTTGCTCCTCGATCAGTTTGTTGATATCCCACTTGCTGCCAAACTGCTCGCCCACGGCGATGGGTACTTTCACGTGGGCGCGCAATTCGCGATAAACGTCGGGATTCTCGGAGCGGATCAGGTCTTCGGCAAAGTAAGGTTCGAGCGGTTCGATTAAAGTGCTCAGGCGCACCGCGTCGGGGAAATCGAGGCGGGTGTGATAGTCAAGCGCCCAGTCGCCGTCCTTGCCCACGCCGTCGCGAATCTCCTGGCAGTCTTCAAAAGTCTTCCGGACCATTTGGTGCGAGTTGAAAGTGTGGCCGTCGGGCGGGTCCGCGGTGGACCAACGAAAGGCCCGGAAACCCATTTCCACGCAGGCGCGCGCGGTCTCTTGGAGGGAGCCTTTTTGGGGGAAGGCGGTGGAGTAACATTCCACGTGGTCGCGCGACATGCCGCCCAGAAGTTCGTATACGGGCACGCCCAGCGCTTTGCCCTTGATGTCCCACAGCGCCAGGTCGATGGCGCCCAGCGCGTCCAGCTTTTCGCGCCCGGCGGGATAAAACATGCCGCGGAACATTATCTGCCAGAGGTGGTCGATGCGCATCGGGTCCTCGCCGATAATCAGTCCGGCGCATTGCGTGACTGTGTCTTTGGCGCCGCCTTCGCCAATCCCGGTGATGCCCTGGTCGGTTTCAACCGTCACGATGTGATAGCTCTGGTTGAAGTGAGCGGGCGATTTGGGGTTGAGATAGAAACGGATGCGCGTGATCTTCATGGGTGACGGCTCGGCGATAGACGCCGCGTGTAGCGGTGACGCCACCGCGGCTGCCCCAGCCAGTCCGGCGGTTTGCAAAAATGAACGGCGTTTCATGGGAACTCCAATTATTGAGATTCAGGGCGCCAGTGGCATTCGCCGGTGCGCGGGGGTAGAATATCACTCATGGAACTCCCGGTCGCCAAATTCCGCACCCACGAAGAGGCTGAAAAGGCCGATCGGGAATATTACCGGCGGCTGACGCCGGAAGAGCGGCTGAAGATTCTCTTCGAGCTTCGAGATCGCGAGCACAAGGAGCGCAATGTCCCTTCCGAAGGAATGGCGCGAGTTTATCGAATCATTAAACTCGAACGAAGTTGAGTATTTGGTTGTTGGGGCGGTTGCGCTTGCTCACCACGGTTGGCCGCGGTACACCGGCGACCTTGACATTTTGATTCGGAATTCCGCGGAAAACATATCCAAACTCAAAACCGCTTTGGACGATTTTGGCTATGGCTCGCTGGGCTTAAAGGCGGGCGACTTTGCCGACCCCGATCAGGTTATACAATTAGGCTTGCCGCCCAAACGAATCGACATTCTGACTTCCATCACGGGTGTGCCCTTCGACCAGGCTTGGGCAGGGCGGATTGAAGGCGCGATTGAAGGCACGCCGGCAAAATTTATTGGGAAGCAGGCTTTAGTTCAGAACAAGAAATCTAGCGGTCGCCCCCAGGACTGGGCAGATCTTCACGCCATGGAGGAATGAAAACAACTAAAACAGCCAGGAGATTCCCAGACCAATCCGTCAGCGTGCCGCGGCCACGGGCTGAGAGCAGGGCGTAAGCCAGCCGTACTTATCTTCCGCGCGGCCCTGAACGATGCTCATAAAGCGGTCCTGAAGTTTTCGCGTGACGGGACCGGGCTCGCCTTTGCCCACTGCTATGCGGTCCACCGAGCGGATGGGCGTGATTTCCGCCGCCGTGCCGGAAAAGAAAACCTCATCGGCGATGTAGAGCATCTCGCGGGCCAGCACCTGTTCCACCACGGTGTAGCCCAGCTCGCGGGCCAGGGTCATCACCGAATCGCGCGTAATTCCCGGAAGCACAGACGAAGCGAGCGTGGGCGTGTAGATGGTTTCACCGCGAACCAGGAAGATATTTTCACCGCTGCCTTCGCTGACGTGCCCGGAGGCGTCGAGCGCGATGCCTTCCATGTAGCCATTAGTGAGCGCTTCCATTTTGATTAATTGCGAGTTCATGTAATTCGCTGCCGACTTGGCCTGGGCGGGCAGGGTATTGGGCGCCATGCGGTGCCAGGAGGAGACGCAAACGTCCACGCCCTGCTTGAGGGCGTCCTCGCCGAGGTACCTTCCCCACTTCCAAGCGAGCAGGTAAATCTCGATCGGATTTTTGAGGGGATTCACGCCCACCTCGCCCAAGCCGCGGAAAATCACGGGGCGGATGTAGCAGGACTTGATTCCGTTCACCCGAATCAACTCCACCATGGCTTGCTCGAGTTGGCGGCGCGAGTAATCCAGCTCCATACGGAAAATTTTGCAGGAATTCACCAGCCGGTCGGCGTGCTCCGGCAGACGGAAAATCGCCGGCCCCTGCAAGGTTTCATAACACCGAATGCCCTCAAAAAGGCAGGAGGCGTAACTGACCACGTGGGAGGCCACGTGGATGGTGGCGTCGCTCCAGGGAATGAATTCGCCGTTGTGCCAGACTTTTTCGTAATTGACCAGCGCCATAAATTGATCTCCACCTGTCCGCAGCGTTGATTGCCGTTCGAATCCGAGCCCGAATGTCTTTGTTCCGTGAACCGAGTGATTATAGCACGGTGAGTTTTTGCGGGTTTCAGAAATCGTTCGCCGGCGACTGGATGGCTCTCGATATTTAACTCGAATTGGCCTGGCGGAAATCAGGGCGGGATTCCTATTCCCGCGGTTGCGGGATCGGAATGACAAGGCTGGTTGCATTTTTCAACAAACGGTTAAACCCTCAACGGTGTTTCGCAGGAACGTGATCGGCGGGCAACCGGCGCAGCATCCAGAGCAGCAAGCACCCCATGGCGGCGGCGAACAGGGATCCGAAGCCCACTCCAAATGTCAGGTGACCGACAATATGTTTCCACGGACTCATGTCCCGAAAGGAGTATTCCGGCCTCGCATAAACGGTTTCAATCCCGGTGAAAGCGGAAAAGGCGATGGCCGTCACGATCAAAAGCTGGCCCCACGAAACCAGAAGCAGAGCGGTCAGCACCACATTCGCATAACCGCCGAACCGCCGCACGTGAATCAGCAACACCGCCATGATAACGCAGATGGGGACGGCCACGGTGACGCTGAGAATGTGCACCACCACATGAGGCGCGCGCGCGGCGTCCGAGATTTCGCGCAGGGCCCAGACGGCGGCGATCACGCCAAAGAGGGGCGCGGCCAACTGAAGGTGGTCGCGCAAGCCGTGTCGGTTAATGTTCATTGTCACTTCCCGGCTTCTAAATCGCTCGCGCGATCAGAAGCGTCATATCATCTTCCGGCTCATCGCCCGACCACTTGCGGACGGCCGCCAAAATTAATTCCTGAATTTGCGCCAGGGGTTTATCCCCATGGGCGGCGATGATTTCTTCCAGGCGGGTCTCTCCGAACTCTTCGCCGTTTTGAATTCCCGCCTCGGTGATGCCGTCGGAATAGAGCACAATCACGTCGCCGGGCAGGAGGGTAAGCTTTCCCACTTGAAAATCTGTAGTCAGGAACAGCCCCAGCGGCGGCCCGCCGTCGCGGAGTTGTTGGCCATGCGCCGATCCCCGCAGAATGGGAATGGGATGGCCGGCGTTGACGTAGCTCAAAACGCGCTGCTGGCGGTCCCAATCGCCAAAGAAAAAAGTTGCAAACCGCGTGGCGTCCGAAACCTGGTACAAGTGCCGGTTGAGCTGGGCGCAAACCTCGGAGGGCAAATGGCCCGCTTCCGCCACCGTGCGCAAGACGGCCTGCAAGTTGGACATGAGTATGGCGGCGGAAATGCCCTTGCCACTGATGTCGGCAATGGCGAAGAGCAGGCGGCCGCCGGGCAATTGCACCACGTCGTAATAGTCGCCGCTGATCCCGCGCGCCGGAACACAAATGGCGGAAAACTCCAGACCCCCATCGGTGGGAAATTGGTGGGGGAAGAGGGACTGTTGCACCTCCAGCGCGAAATTGAGCTCCGCCTGCCGCAAGGCCAGCTCACGCTGGCTGGTTCGCAATGCCAATTGCACGCGGTAAAGCGCGGTGCCCATCACGCCCACCGCCGTGGTTCCGGCAAACGCCAGTACGGTGGTCAAGAGGGCGGATTGACGGATCAGGTCCCGCCCGAGATAGAGCAGGAGTCCAGCCCCAAGAAGAAATCCGATGAGGTAGAGCCTGTCGCGCATGGGTGCCTTCAGTTTGACCGAAGAAAGCAATGCTGGCAAGTAATGTGCGAAAGTTTGCTCTCGATGTCGGGGCAAGACTTTTGGAGTGCGGTCGGTCCGCTGACGGATTGCTCCCGCTCCAGCCTCAGCAGCTCGATAGCATTTCCGGATTCAATCGCATCTCTTGCAGCCCAGGAAAGCGGCGGCACGCCGCCGCACTCCATATGTGCTTTCCGCCCCAACCTGTTCGAAAGGACAACAGGGAAAAAAGCCCGGGCGCTTATCAGAAAAATAATTTATGGCGGAGACTAAAATTTTCTTCTTGCATCCATAGGGGCGTAGTGGATATTATTCCACTACAAGGCCGAAAGGCCGCCTGTAAGTCGCCAGGTTTGGACCAAACGCAATTTGGAGTTGCCAGAAAGTATGCACTGAGTGAGGGGGAGCGAACGCACCGTTACTCTCTCTGTAACATGCCGGGAGGGGCCGGGATGGGCAATCCTGCGTGGGGAAAGTTGGTCACTTTCCGGTTGCGGCGGAATACAAGCACCAATTGGGTGAATCAGGTACACCAACTCCAGCACTTTTACCTTTTTATGTACAAGTATGTGCCCGTGCGACACCGTAAGCTATTGGAAACAATGAAGGCGCAAACGGAATGTCTTTTGGCACGACGATTGCTCATCCATGACAGCGTGTAGTGGAAGAGATTCCACCACGAACGCGGAAGGCGTTCGAGAGTGATGCACATGGCTTTCATACGCAAACGCGGCCAGTTTTACTACCTGGTGCACAACAAGCGGGAAAAAGGCCAGGTGCGCCAACTGCATCTGGCCCGTTTGGGCCAGCGGCCTCGAATCTCCGACGAAGTGATTGAAGGAGTGAAATCCAAGCACCCTTTTGTGCGGGTGAACTGGAAGGATTTGAAAGAGAAGAGCTCGCGCGACCTGGTGCAGCCCTTCGCCAACGATTCCGAGTATTTGCGCAGTCTGCTGGACGCCATTCACGATCTTCACGTGGACATCGCGGACCTACCGTTGCCGGCATTGGAATTGTCCAACGACCGCGAGCTGACGGCGCAGATGATTTCCGGCCTCAAGCTTCTTCGCTCGACGCTGGATGTGAAGTTGAACTTGATCCGCAAAGGAAGGTCGATGTCCTTGCGGAACTAGGAACGGAGGTGGCTCCGATGACCCTGCAACAGACAAAACTCGATCCGACCATGCACAGCCCGGAAGTTCGGGACTTTGAAAATGCGCTGCTGGAGCGCGTGGTGGGGCAGGACCGCGCCGTGCGGCAACTGGCGAGAGTTTACCAGGTCTTTTTGGCCGGACTTTCCACCCCGGGCCGGCCGCTGGTGAACCTCCTGTTTCTGGGGCCGACCGGTTCGGGCAAGACGCGCCTGGTGGAAGCAGCGTCGGAAGTATTGTTCGGCGATGCGCGCGCGGTCATCAAGATTGATTGCGCCGAGTTCCAGCACAGCCACGAAATCGCCAAACTGATCGGCTCGCCTCCCGGATATCTGGGCCACCGCGAAACGCAGCCCCTGCTCACCCAGGAAGTTCTGGACGCGCATCACACCGAAACGATCAAGCTGAGCCTGGTGCTCTTTGATGAAATCGAGAAAGCCTCGGACGCGTTGTGGCAGCTCCTGCTCGGCATCCTGGACAAAGCCACGTTGACGCTGGGCGACAACCGGCGGGTGGACTTTTCCCATACCATGGTTTTCCTTACTTCCAACCTCGGCTCGCAAAGCATGCAGGCGTTGATGACGGGCGGGATCGGATTTTCCACCGGGCCTCACGAGAACGATGAAGAGCTGGATCGCAAGATCTATCGCGCCGCCTCCGACGCGGCGCGGCGCAAGTTTTCGCCCGAGTTTATGAACCGCATTGACAAGGTGATCGTGTTTCGCGCCCTGCAGCGGCAGCACCTGGAAAAAATACTGGATATCGAGTTGGGGCGGGTGCAGGAGCGCATCATCTCTTCCTCAACCGGCGGCAACCAATTCGTTTTCAAGTGCCACGAGCGCGCCCGCGATTTCCTCCTGCGCGAAGGGACGGACGCGAAATTCGGGGCCCGCCACTTGAAGCGGTCGATCGAGCGCCACCTGGTATTTCCTCTCTCCAACCTGCTGGCGACGCGCCAGATTCAGTTGGGCGACCTGATCACCGTGGACGTTGAAGACGACGGCTCCAAGCTCGTGTTCCTGAAGGATGACCAAGGCGCGCTGGTGAAGAGCATGGACGATCTGGCCGCGGAAACTGCGCTGGTCCACGTCTCCAGCCGAAGTGCGGGCACCACGCGGGCGCTGGCGCGGCGGGCGCCCCGTGACTAAGCTTGGGGTGGAAAATCGAACCTCGCCTTTGTGCTATTGCGACCAGCGGGTGGGTGTGCGGTCCCAGCGGTGTTTGCGAAGGTCAGCATGCAATCCTGCCGGGAGCGGCCCCGCGGCGCTGGCGGCCATGTTGGCTTCCACGTTTTTCAACTTGCGCATGCCGGGAATGATGGTGGACACCGTTTCATTCATCAGGATGAAACGCAGTGCCATCTCAGGGAGCGACATGCCGCCCGGAAGCAATTGTTTCAGCGCCTCGGCGCGGTCCACGGAGGCGTTCAGGTTTTCGGGAACAAAGTAAGTGCTGCGCCAATCTGCGGCCGGCCACTTGCTTTCTTTAGTCAGCGTCCCGGTAAGCGTTCCTTCGTCAAAAGGCACGCGCGCGATCACGGCCACATCGTGGGCGCGGCAAGCGGGGAAGAGTTCGTCCTCCGGGTTTTGATCGAAAATGTTGTAGATCACCTGCACCGCGTCCACCTGTCCGGAGTTCACCGTATTCACGGCGTTCTTCGGTTCCCAGCGATTGATGCTGATGCCCACGGCTTGGACCTTTCCTTGCCTTTTTAAATCGTCCATTTTCTTCACCCAGCGATCATCCGCCACCCACGCGTCTTCCCAGGTATGGAATTGAATCAGGTCAAGCGTATTGATGCCGAGATTCTTCAGGCTGCGGTGAACGTAATCTTCAATGTGCTGGGGCGGGTAGCAGTCGTCCAATGTGAACTCGGGGCGACTGGGCCATTTCTGATTCTTGGGTGGAATCTTGGTGGCCGTGTAAAGCCGCGCGGAAGGATTGGCGCGCAAGAGCCGGCCCAGTAATTCTTCGCTGTGCCCGTTGCCGTAGGCCCACGCGGTGTCGAAGAAATTGCAACCGAGATCAACCGCCCGCTGCAAGGATTGGAGTGACTCGGCATCATCCGACCCTGTCCAACCCGCCAAGCCCCACATCCCGTAACCCATTTCGCTCACTTGCCAACCCGTCCGTCCAAACCTGCGATGTTTCACGCCCACCTCCATGGATGATTCTTGGATTTTCAGTCCGGCCCTATTCTCGCCCAAAGTTGCGCGCAGGCAAAGAGGGGAATTTCTCCCGCATGGTGTGCGCGCGCCGCGCGCGCCTTGGAGTGCGGGAGCGCCAGCTCCGGCCTTGTGGTGGGTAGTTCTTCTAAGCCGCGGTTAAGGGATGCGGGTGGATGCACAACACCGGTTGGAGTCTTGCGAACCCTTGATCTCAAGAAAGCGGCATTTTCGCTTCCGCAGTGCAAGGCGCTTCGTGCCGCTGGCATGACGATTCAAAAAAAGTTGACAAAAACGACGTTCTCCAGTACTAATAGTAGTTTACATACCTCACGGAGTTACGGAGAGTGGAGTGGCGACTTACTTGGCGAAGAGCCGCCGGGGTAAGATACGGTGGCGACTGCTTGATGCAAATGGATGGGTGCTGGGCCGGCTGGCGGCGCAGGCCTCGCGAGTCTTGATGGGGAAGACGGCAGCGGATTTCACGCCGCACGCGGACCATCGCGATGGCGTGATCATTATCAACGCGGAAAAAATCCGCCTGACCGGGAACAAACTCGATCAAAAATTATACCGGCATTACACGGGCTATCCCGGCGGGCTGCGGGAAATCTCGGCGCGCAAAGTGATGGCCATCCGGCCCGAGCGGGTGATTCGCGAAGCGGTCCTGGGCATGCTGCCCAAATCACGGATGGGTGACCGGCAGGCCGTCCGGCTGAAGATTTACGCCGGCGCGGAGCATCCGCACAGCGCGCAAAGGCCCGAGACACTTACCTTCGCGCGATAGGGTTTAGTGGCGCCGGCCTTCAGGCCGGCACGATCTCGCAACGTGCCTGCCCTATGTCAGGGCGACCCGGGGATCGAGGATTTGGATTAGAGATGCCGGCGACGAGGATCAGTCTTTGAATTAAAAATGCCGGCTTAAAAGCCGGCGCTACGGAAAAACGATAAGGAGAACGGGTGACAGAACAAGTTCAATTCAGGGCAACGGGTCGGAGAAAAACTTCGCTGGCGCGGGTGATCCTGCGGCCCGGCGCGGGCAAAATGACGGTGAACGCGCGTCCATTTGAAACCTACTTTCCTTCCGCGGCGATGCGGGTGGAAGTCCGCCAGCCGCTGGGAGCCACGGAAAGCGAGGGCAAATTTGACGTCCTCGTCAATGCCAGCGGCGGGGGCATTCACGGACAGGCGGGCGCAACCCGCCTGGGTATTGCGCGCGCGCTGCTGGTTTCCAATCCCGAGTTACGCGTCAAGTTGCGGCAGGGTGGATTTCTAACCCGCGACCCGCGCGCCAAAGAACGAAAGAAGTACGGACAAAAGGGCGCCCGCAAGCGCTTCCAGTTCTCGAAGAGATAACAGCAGTGGCAAGTGGCTAGTGGCGATCCACAACCCACGCTTGCTTTTTCCTTGCCCCATGCCACTTACCACTAACCACCAGCCGCTGTTTTTAGAAGGAGGCTTTTTGTCGAATATCACCATGAAGGATTTTCTGGAGGCCGGCGTCCACTTCGGCCATCAGACCCGCCGTTGGAACCCCAAGATGAAGGAATACATCTATGGGGAGCGCAACGGGATTTACATCATCGATCTGCAAAAGACCCTCAAATATTTCAAGGAAGCGGCCAAGTTCGTCTCCGACCTGGCGCAGGACGGGAAGAACGTCCTTTTTGTGGGGACCAAGCGCCAGGCACAGGAGGCGATAGCCGAGGAAGCGACCCGCTGCCAGATGTACTACGTCAACCATCGCTGGCTGGGGGGCCTGCTGACCAACAACACCACCATCCAGAAGTCGATTCAGCGCCTGAAAGAGCTGGACGAAATGAGCAAGGACGGCCGCTACGCCTTGCTGACCAAGAAAGAGGTGCAGAAGTTGGAGCGCGAACGTAAGCACCTGGACCAGAACCTGGCAGGCATTCGCGAAATGCCGGGACTGCCCGACGCGCTGTTTGTGGTGGATTCGCACATTGAAGAGATTGCCGTGAAGGAGGCCCACAAGCTGGGTATTCCGGTGGTCGCCGTGGTGGACACGAATTGCGACCCCGACCTGGTGGATTATGTGATTCCCGGCAATGACGACGCCCTGCGCGCCATTCGCCTATTCACTTCGCGGATTTCCGACGCCATTCTGGAAGGGCGCCAGTTTGCCGTAGACAAGCAGCTTGAAGAAGAGAAGATTGCCGCGGAAAGTGCGGCGGAAGAGTTGGAAGCGGCACGGCAGGCCGCCGCCATCCAGTCTGAAGGTGGGGCGCCCGATGAAGGTGGGGCGGCGGAAACTTTTGTACCCGTCCTCGAGGATGAAGCGGTATTTTCGGCGGCCGTGGTGGCGGCGGAAGATCGGGCAGACGGCAAGGTTCGCGTGCCCAAACCCAAACGCAAGCTGGGTGAAGGCAAGTCTCGTGGCCGCAAGGGCGAGGACTCCGATGATTTAAACTCGCCAGAGCTGACCTAAGGTTATGGAAATCGAATCGGGACTTAAGGGTAGGCGGAGCAGTCCACGGCGCCTACCTTTTTCGTGTCGGGAGGAGAAAACAGGGAATGAGTGTCCGGCCAGAGGATGTGAAGAAATTGCGCGAGTTGAGTGGCGCGCCCATGATGGAGTGTAAGAAGGCGCTGGAAGAGGCGGGGAGCGACCAGGAAAAGGCGTATACCATTTTGCGCAAGCGGGGCCAAGCCGCGGCAGCCAAGAAGGCGGGGCGCGTGGCCGCCGAGGGATTGATTGGGGCCTACGTTCATCCGGGATCCAAAATCGCGGTGATCGTTGAGGTGAATTGTGAGAGCGACTTTGTGGCCCGCACGGAGGAGTTCCAGGAGTTTGCCCACGACCTGGCCATGCAGGTTTGCGCCACCGACCCGCGCTACATTCGCAAGGAGGAAGTGCCGGCGGAAGTGCTGGAGCGCGAGAAGGAAGTGCTTCGAGTTCAGGCGGCTTCGAGCGGCAAACCTCCCGCCGTCATCGAGAAAATGATCGAAGGCCGGGTGGGAAAATTTCTGGAAGAGACTTGCCTTTACGAGCAGCACTTTATCAAGGACCTGACGGGTTCTCAGACCGTGGCGGAATTGATCGCCGCCAAGATCGCCAAATTCGGCGAAAATATTACCGTGCGCCGCTTCTCGCGTTTCAAGGTGGGCGAGGGGGTGGGCAAACCGGGTACGGATACTGCCGCCACGGCGTAAACCGACTGGAGATCAGGCGGCGCGGGGGGGATGCCGGCGCCGGGCTCAATTTGATCAGGCGACAGGCACCGCGCAGAAAGCGCCCAACGGGTCATTTTTGAAAAATAAGATCCACAATCCGAAATTCAAGATTCAAAATTCGAACGAGCCCATATTTCATCGGATTATTTTAAAACTCAGCGGGGAAGCGCTGCTGGGCACGCAGGGATTTGGCGTGGACCCGGTGGTGGCCAAGCGCATTGCCGAGGAAGTGCACGAAGTTCACAAACTCGGCGTGCAGGTAGCCATTGTGGTGGGCGGCGGAAATTTCATACGCGGCGTGGCGGCTTCGGCCCACGGCATCGATCGGGTGGTGGCCGACCACATGGGTATGCTGGCCACCGTGATCAACGGGCTGGCCCTGCAGGACGCGCTGGAAAAGAGCGGATCGTTCACGCGCGTGGTTACCGCCATCGAAATCCGGGAGATCGCGGAGCCTTTTATCCGCCGGCGCGTGATCCGGCATTTGGAAAAAGGCCGCATCGTAGTTCTGGCCGGCGGTACGGGGAACCCTTACTTTTCCACCGACACGGCGGCGGCGCTACGGGCCATGGAAATCAAGGCTGAAGTGATCCTGAAAGCCACCAAAGTGGACGGCGTATTTGACGCCGACCCCAAGAAAGTGCCGGACGCCAAGATGTTCGAGAAGATCACTTACCTGGACGTGCTGGCGCGCCAATTGGGGGTGATGGACACCACGGCCATTTCCCTCTGCATGGATAATTCTTTGCCCATAGTCGTTTTCAATCTTAATGTTCCGGGCAATCTCAAGCGTGTGATCATGGGGGAGCGGGTGGGATCCCACGTCTCCAAATAATTTCCGAGAGCCGGGCTCCGGGCGTAAGGGGCGCGCTCCGGCCCCGCGAGGTGCTTTATGATTAAAGAAACGATGGCGCAAACCAGGGTTCGCATGGGGAAGGCGCTGGAAGATTTCCGCCACGAGTTGGCCACGGTGCGCACCGGGCGCGCCTCCACGGCTTTACTGGAAACGATCAAGGTGGAATATTACGGCACGCCCACGCCCCTCAACCAGGTGGCCACGCTCGGTGTTCCGGAACCGTCCCTGCTCACCGTGCAGCCCTGGGACGCCACACTCATGGCGGCCATCGAAAAGGCGATTCGCTCCTCGGACCTCGGACTTAACCCCATGAACGACGGGAAAATCTTGCGCGTGCCCATTCCGCCTTTGACGGAAGAGCGGCGCAAGGAATTGGTGAAGCACTTGCACCGCGTCCTCGAAGATCATCGCACCGCAGTGCGCAATATCCGGCGCGACGCCAACGAAGCTATGAAGAAGCTGCTGAAAGACAAGAAGATTTCCGAGGACGATGAAAAACGCGGACTGGATGAAGTGCAGAAATTAACCGACGACTTCATGACCAAGCTCGAAGAGCAGGGGAAGTCCAAGGAAAAAGAAATCATGGAAATCCGGTAGGGCCGAAAATTACCCGGAGCTATTGCCATCCGGCCCGCGAGTTGCGATCATGCAGGGACAGTGCCGGGAACGGGGAGCGGCCAAGGGCAGGATGCCGAGGTGGATGCGGAATGGGTGCGAAATTCTTCCGTGATCAGAAATTTTACAAATCCCACTTGACACATATTCCTGTTGTCTGTTAGATTTGTAGGGTTTCAGTGACCCGCAAGTCGCCTTCAGTGGAACCCAGCCTCGAACGGGAATCCGATGGGGTTTGACTTAAGGATAGTGAATGCCAACATTCAGCCAACTCGTGCGCCTGCGGCGCGAACAGCCGCGATATAAGACTTCGAGCCCCGCGCTGGAGGGCTGCCCGCAAAAGCGCGGAGTCTGTATTCGCGTCTATACCCAGACGCCCAAGAAGCCGAACTCGGCGTTGCGCAAAGTGGCGCGCGTGCGGTTGACCAACAGCATGGAAGTGACGACGTATATTCCTGGGGTGGGACACAATTTGCAGGAACACTCCATTGTGTTGATTCGCGGCGGGCGCGTGAAGGATTTACCGGGCGTGCGCTACCACGTGATTCGGGGGACGCTCGATTCCGCCGGAGTGGGCGATCGCCGTCAGGGCCGGTCCAAATACGGGGCCAAGCGGCCCAAAGCATCCTGAGGAGTCAGCAGAAAGAATGCCGAGAAAAGGATACGTCGAGCATCGGGAAGTAGGCGCGGACCCTGTTCATCAGAATGAGTTGGTGCAGAAGCTCATCAACTGCGTCATGTTCCAGGGCAAACAATCCGTGGCCCAGGGTATTGTATACGACGCGCTGGATCTGGTGAAACAACGGGCCAATGATGATCCATTGAAGATTTTCAAGAAAGCGTTGGAAAATGTGAAGCCGGCCCTGGAAGTGAAAAGCCGCCGGGTAGGCGGCGCCAACTACCAGGTGCCCGTGGAAGTGAATCGGAATCGTCAGGCCTCACTCAGCCTGCGCTGGATTATCGGTTACGCACGGGATCGGGGCGAAAAGTCCATGGTTGAGAAGCTCGCTGCGGAGATCATGGACGCTGCCAACAATCGCGGCGGGGCTGTTAAAAAGAGGGACGACATTCACCGCATGGCGGAGGCCAACAAGGCTTTCGCCCATTACCGCTGGTAGTCGGTCGGTTGATGGACACCTTGGGCTAGGCGGGATGTGATTCCACCCTGGAACACGATCCGCCTTGTGCCCCGCTTCCTGCGGGGACCATTGCTCAAATTGGCGCGGGCGAACCTGATCCGGCTTGTGCGGGATCGGGGCGAAGTATCTGTCTGTACTGAGTTTTTTATGCCACGACAATCGCCGCTGGAGAAAACCCGGAATATCGGCATCATGGCGCACATCGATGCCGGTAAGACCACCACCACTGAGCGGATCCTCTATTACACCGGGATCACGCACAAGATGGGCGAGGTCCACAATGGCACTGCAGTCATGGATTACATGGTGCAGGAGCAGGAACGCGGCATCACCATCACTTCCGCCGCCACCACTTGTTTCTGGAATGACATCCGGATCAATATTATTGATACGCCGGGCCACGTGGATTTTACGGCAGAAGTTGAAAGGTCGCTCCGGGTGCTTGACGGAGCGATTGCTCTTTTAGGGGCCGTGGAAGGCGTCGAACCGCAAACCGAAGCGGTCTGGAGGCAGGCGGACAAGTATCGCGTGCCCCGCATCGTTTTTGTCAACAAGATGGACCGCGCCGGGGCGGATTTTGACTTGTGCATCAGCCAGCTGGTTTCCAAGCTTCACGCCAACCCCATCGCCGTCCAATTGCCCATCGTATCCAAAGACGAATTCCTGGGCTTGATTGACCTCATTTCGCAAAAAGCCATCATTTGGAAAGATGAGACTTTGGGCGCCGATTACGTGGTTGAAGAAATTCCCGCCGCCCTGATGGAATCCGCCAAGCGTCACCGCGAGAGGATGATTGAAACGCTGGGCGAAGTGGACGATATCATCATGGAGAAGTACGTCCACGGCGAAGCCATCAAGCCGGAAGAGTTGCGGGCCAGCCTGCGGCGTCAAACCATCGCCCTGAAAACCGTGCCCATCTTGTGTGGCTCGGCTTTCAAGAACAAAGGCGTTCAGCCGCTGCTGGATGCTGTAGTCGATTACCTGCCCTCGCCTCTCGATATCCCCCCCCTCGAAGCTGATGTTCCTGACAGTGACAAAAAAGAGCTTCGGCGCGCCGCTGACGACGAGCCTTTTGCGGCCCTGATTTTCAAGATCATGACCGACCCCTTTGTGGGTCAGTTGGCCTTTTTACGGGTCTACTCGGGGACGCTCAAGAGTGGCGACACGGTTTACAATCCGCGTTTGACCCGCCGCGAACGCGTTTCCCGCCTCCTCAAGATGCACGCCAACAAGCGCGAAGAAATCACCGAAGTTTTTGCCGGTGATATTGCGGCGGCGGTGGGGCTGAAGAGCGTTTCCACCGGAGATACCATTTGCGATGAAGACAAGCCGGTGGTCCTCGAAACCATGGATTTCCCCGCGCCCGTCATTGCCGTGGCCATTGAGCCCAAGACCAAGGCGGATCAAGACAAGCTCGGTGTGGCGCTATCCAAGCTCACCCAGGAAGATCCCACCTTTAAGGTTCATACCGACCCCGACACCGGCCAGACGATTATTGCCGGCATGGGCGAACTGCACCTTGAAATTTTAGTCGACCGCATGATGCGCGAATTCAACGTGGGCGCGAATGTGGGCCGGCCGCAGGTCGCTTACCGTGAGACCATTCGGGCCTCGGCGGATGCGGAAGGTCGCCATATCAAGCAATCGGGGGGACACGGCCAATTCGGGATTGTCCATTTGCGGCTTGAACCGATGCCCCACCCGAACATGGAAGAAATTGCCGAGCTGACCAAGAAGAAAAACACCCATCACTTCGATCCTGAAATTAATCTACTCTTTGTGGACCAGATTGTGAGCGGAGTGGTGCCGCGCGAGTTCATCAACCCCGTCTATGAGGGCGTGCGCGAAGCCATGCAAACGGGAGTGCTGGCCGGATTTGAAATGACGGGCGTGCGCGTGACCCTGGACGACGGCAAAGCGCACGACGTGGATTCTTCCGAGGTGGCTTTTAAGATTGCGGGTTCCATCGGCTTTAAGGAAGCGGCGCGGCGCGCCAAGCCCGTTCTGCTCGAGCCGGTGATGAAAGTGGAAGTCGTAGTGCCGGAAGATCATATGGGTCCGGTAACGGGCGACCTCAAGTCACGGCGTGGACAGATTGAAGAAATGGAAAAGCGCGGGTCCACCCAAATTATTCGGTCCACGGTCCCGCTGGCGGAAATGTTCGGTTACGCCACGGACTTGCGCTCGCGCACCCAGGGGCGCGCATCGTACACCATGCACTTCCTGCGCTACGACCAGGCGCCGGCGTCGGTCACAGAAGAGGTTTTGGCGCGGGTGCAGGGCCGCCCGGTGGCGAAGTAGGTTGGCGGAAGAAATGGAATTGGTTTTCGAATGGCAAAAGTGAGGCAGACCAAGCGTGGCCATAGACCTGATTGATCGAACAAAGGCGCACATGAATGTTGGGACAATCGGGCACAGCGGTCACGGGAAAACGACGTTGACGGCGGCAATTACCAAGGTGCTGGCGAAAGGAAGCCCGCGGGTCCAGTTTCGCTCGGTTGATTCCATCGTGAAGGCATCGGAAATGACGGGTTCGATTACCCACGTGCAGTACGAGACCAGTACCCGCGAATACGATCACGCGGACTGCCCCAGCCGCGGGGACTGCATGGCGAACATGATGGCCGGCCCGACGCAGATGGATGGTGCGATTCTGGTGGTAGCCGGGACTGATGGTCCGATGCCGCAAACGCGTGACCATTTGCAATTGGTTGGCCGGATGAGCGTGCCCCGTCTCGTTGTTTACTTGAACAAGTGTGACATGCTGGATGATCCGGAGCTGATCAGTTTGCTTGAGATGGAAATTCGAGACCTGATCACCAAGTGCGAACTTCCGGGAGACCAGGTCCCGATGGTCTATGGCTCGGCCTTGAAGGCGCTGCAAGGCGACGCGAAGTGGGAGAAGTCCATCACCGATTTGATGGACGCCCTGGATGCCATCGCTGTTTGAAGTTTTGCGAATTTAAGATTAACTGATACGGAGTGCACATGGCCAAAGAAAAGTTTGATCGATCGAAGCCGCACATGAATATCGGGACGATCGGTCACATCGATCACGGGAAGACGACGTTGACGGCGGCGATCACCAAGGTGCTGGCGAAGGACAATCCCAAGGTGAAGTTTCGGGCGTTTGATTCGATTGACAACGCGCCGGAAGAGAAGGCGCGCGGGATC